>CANFST010000026.1 GCA_947449695.1 Chitinophagales bacterium | reverse complement strand
GCGACATTAATGCCACAGCTGGAAAAAATAAAAGGAATTGGTCAGTCAACGAATACCAAGCTGCTCAAGCATTTCAGGTCGGTAGAAAAAATTCGCCAGGCTTCTTACGATGAAATAGCTGCCATTGTTGGCGTTCAAAAAGCACAAGTTGTTGTTGAAGGATTGAAAATGCAAGAATAGAAAACATTTAAAATTCGTCATCTTTTTTAAAATCCTTAAACAGAAATTTCTTTTCTTTGCACATCTCTAAAATAAATTTTCAGATGCAAGAAATTTTCATCGACAAATACATTTACTTAAGCATGGCATTGTTCATCATTGGCATGGTGGGCGTAATGATTCGCCGCAATGCGATTGTGGTTTTTATGTGCATCGAATTAATGTTGAATGCCGTGAATTTATTAATGGTGGCTTTCAGCGCAAAATTAAATGATGCTGCTGGGCAAATGTTTGTGTTCTTTATCATGACGGTTGCCGCTGCTGAAGTGTCTGTGGGCTTGGCTATCATCGTGATGATTTACAGAAACACACGAAGCATTGATATTAATGTAGCGAACAAATTGAAATGGTAAACTTTGGTTAATCGAAAAAAGTTAATGGTTATTAGGAATACATTTTCAACTTTTAATTTCTACCCTAATAACTTATAACTCAATAACAAATAACTTTCTTCAAAAAAAATGAAACTCGAAATTATAACTGTCTTAATTCTTCTTTCACCCTTCGTTGGATTTTTAATCAACGGATTGTTTGGAAAAAATTTACCAAAATCATTTGTTGGCATCATCGGGTGCGGAGCTTTACTGGCTTCGTTTGTAGGCACTGCTGCATTGTTTTTTAAAGATGTAACTGGCGTAATTCATTTGTTTAATTTTTTAGAAATCGGGACATTCAAAGCAGAAATCGCTTTGCAAATTGATCATTTGAGTTTGATGATGATGATGATAATCACTGGCATCGGATTTTTAATTCACGTTTATTCTATCGGCTACATGCACGATGACGCAGGCTACCACAAATTCTTTGCATACTTAAATTTATTCGTTTTCAGCATGCTGACATTGGTGATGGGCGCAAGTTATTTATTGATGTTCTTTGGATGGGAAGGCGTTGGGTTATGTTCGTATTTATTGATTGGATTTTGGTTTAAAAATCAGAATTATAATGATGCGGCAAAGAAAGCATTCATTATGAATCGTGTGGGTGATTTAGGATTTTTGATGGGTATGTTCGGTTTATATCAGTTTGTTGGAAGCCTTGAATTTGCTAAGGTGATGGCATTTGATTTTTCAACAGTTCCAACTCATTCATTGGTTTTGATAACTATGTGTTTGTTTGTTGGCGCAATGGGAAAATCAGCGCAGTTGCCGCTTTATACTTGGTTGCCTGATGCGATGGCAGGTCCGACACCAGTTTCAGCATTGATTCATGCTGCCACAATGGTTACGGCAGGTATTTACATGATTGTTCGCAGCAATGTATTTTTCTCTTTGGCTCCATTCACGATGGAATTTATTGCTGTGATTGGTATAGCGACTGCATTGTTTGCAGGTACGATTGCGATTTATCAAAAAGATATTAAAAAAGTATTAGCGTATTCAACTGTAAGTCAGTTGGGGTATATGTTTTTGGCATTGGGCGTTGGTGCATTCACCAGCGGTATGTTTCATTTAATGACACATGCATTCTTCAAAGCATTATTGTTCTTGGGTGCAGGCTCTGTTATACATGCAATGAGTGGCGAACAAGATATAACCAAAATGGGTGGATTAGCTAAAAAAATTCCGATTACTTTTTGGACGTTTACCATTGGAGTGCTTGCTATTGTTGGGTTTCCGTTTACCAGCGGTTTTGTTTCTAAAGATGAAATTTTGGTAGCGGTTTACAATCACAACAAAATTTATTTCGTACTGGCTTTCGTTGGTGCGTTGATGACCATCTTCTACATGTTGCGAATGTACTTTTTAACTTTCTTCGGCACATTTAGAGGAACGCATGAACAAGAACATCATTTGCATGAATCGCCTATTACCATGACTTTGCCATTGATGATTTTAGCCGCATTAAGTTTGTTAGGTGGATTTATTCAATTGCCTGCATTGGTGCATGGAACACCTCATTTGAATGAATTTTTAAGTGCCATTGTTCCTGTAAAACCTGAAACTGAAGAAGGTATGTTTGGCATTTATTTATTAGTAGCAACGATTATTGGGTTGGCAGCAATTTATTTTGTAACGAAAAAGAAATTCTCTGTAAGCGGCTACAATGCTCAATACACTGGCATTGGAAAAGTGTTGGAAAATAAATATTATGTAGATGAAGCGTATGAATTTTTATTTGTGAAACCAACTATGGCAGCTTCAAAATTGTGGGCTGATGTAGCTGATAATAAAATAATTGACGGAATGGTTTTCATGTCGGGCAAATCTGTAACCTGGTTGGGTACTACATTTAAGTACATGCAAAATGGTTTAGTTGGCTCTTATATTTTCATGATGGTTTGTGCAATAGTCATCATTGTTGGATTGAATTTGATGAGAGTATTCCATATCTATCCTTTTTAATTTTTTGATTACTGATTCTTTTAATCTTTAAATAGAACTTTTTCCAAATCTAAACACATAAAAAAAAGGGATTGAATTTTAAATTCAATCCCTTTTTCTCTTTGCAAAGAGTATAAGTAGTAGTTAAATTACTTCTTTTTCTCTTCTTTCTTTTCTTCAGCTTTAGCAGGCATAGCAGCAGTAGAATCTTTCTTCATAGAAGAAGAATCAACAGCAACAGCTTTTGCAGCAGCAACTTTTAAAGAATCGGCCAATTTCGCAGAGTCAGCAGCAGAAGTGTCAACTTTAGCAGCTTGGTTACAAGCAGCGAACATCGCACCTGCAACAATGATTAATGATAACTTTTTCATTTTGATTGTAAAAAAAATTTTGTGTTATTGAATTATAATTCGGCGGCAAAGGTAATCGTTCAAATTTAATTTTTCTACTAATTTCATGAAAAAATATTTTTTATTTCTCCCTGAAATATAAATAGACCGGAACACCTTTAAAATCAAAGGCTTCCCTGATTTTACGCTCTAAATAATTACGATAAGCTTCTTTAATTTCTTTCGGATAATTACAAAACAACGCAAATGTTGGCACCTGAGCCGTAATCTGAGTGCTGTATTTTATCTTTATTAAATGTCCACGATGAGATGGTGGCTGGGTAGCTTCCACAGCTTTTTCAATGACATCGTTTAGTTTGGAAGTGGTAATTTTTCGGTTTTTGTTTTCATACACCTGCAGGCAGGTTTCCATTATTTTTGATATCCTGATTTTTTCTGTAGCTGAAATAAAAATAATCGGCACATCTGTAAATGGGGCAATTTTTTGTTTGATTTTTTCCTCAAATTCAATATGTGTATTATTCCCCTTTTCAATTAAATCCCATTTATTCACAATAATCACTAAGCCCTTTTTCTTTTGTTCTACTTGCTTTACAATGTTCAAATCCTGCTGTTCTATACCCAGCTGTGCATCAATCATCACCATACACACATCCGATTCGTCAATAGCTTTTATAGAACGAATTACTGAGTAAAATTCTAAATCTTCATGCACTTTTGTTTTTTTGCGAATACCTGCCGTATCAATCAAAATGCATTCTTTACCATACAGATTGTAATGCGTATGAATTGAATCACGGGTGGTGCCAGCTATGGGGCTAACAATGGTACGTTCTTCGCCCAGCAAGGCATTCAGCAAGGATGATTTGCCTACATTAGGCCTACCCAGCAGACAAAATTTTGGCAATTCATTTTCGGCAGCACTAAAATCATCAGGTAATTTTTGTATCACTTCATCCAGCATTTCGCCAGTGCCACTGCCCGATACGGATGAAAGCATAAATAAATTCTCAAAACCTAAACTATAAAATTCGGTGGCTGCCAGCCCTCTTTCATAATTATCTACTTTGTTTACCACTACAAAAATTGGCTTTTTGCTTTTTCTTAAAATGGTTGCCATTTCTGCATCCAAATTGGTGATACCGGTGGTTACATCCAGCATAAATAATATCAATTGCGCTTCGCTGATGGCAATTTCTACTTGCTTTTTTATTTCAATTTCAAATATATCATCTGTTTTTTTTACATAGCCGCCTGTATCAATCAACCTGAATTTTGTACCGTTCCATTCCGCTTCGCCATATATTCTATCTCGTGTCACGCCACTCATATCATCTACTATGGCTCTTCTCGATTCGGTTAACCGATTAAACAAGGTAGATTTACCCACATTGGGCCTACCAACTATTGCTACTGTATTCATAAGGTGCAAAATTAACAAAGGCTTTCACTTCTGACAGTTTTATTTTGTGAAACAAAAAAAACGGATGCTGATAATTTATTTCAACATCCGTTTTTTGAATTTTTAAGCGCTTATTTATGTATTACAAATCCAACTCCCAGCTTGCTTCTTGAAACAGGTCGGGGTTATATACTTTAATGTAATGATTGGTGCTCAGAGCCCCCAGCTCATGTGCTTGGTGGGTTTGAGAAGACATAGGGGATATTTCGACAAAAGCTACACCTATAGGGTCAGTTTTTTGAGCAGCAGCAAAAAATCTGAGAGGCACATGACCGCTATTAATCATTAAGATATCATCAGTAGGTTGCAAAGTACGCTGACAAATAAAAACATCTTTTTGAGGTGCCAGATGTGAGCCGACAAATGTTTTTTGAGCTCATAATTGTTAGCTGTTTTAATTGTTAAAAATTTTTATTTTAAAAAATCTATTGTCATTTTATCCGTCTGGTTATCAATTATAACCAACTGGTTATAATTAGTAAACAGTTGGTTTTGCTTTATAACCAACTGGATATGGTTCGTATCCAACTGGTTTTGTTTTGTAACCAAATGGTTTTAAACCTTATCCGTCTGGTTATCATTTGTAACCAACTGGTTACAAGCCATATCCAGTTGGTTACAGGCTGTAAACTTTTGTTTATAATTTACAACCATTTGATTTTCAATATCTATCCGCTTTAAACCCCTTATTTTGACCTCACCCCTGCCCTCTCCTAAAGGAGGGGGAGCTAAAGACAATCTCACCACCCTGCCTCGGTTAGTGTCCCCACTAACCGAAATGATTGATGTTCGTGGGGACACTAACCGAGGCGCAGGGTCAAAAGCATTCGTTGATAAAGCTAAGTAACCCATTGTAGGAAATGTAGCCCCTCCCGAATAATCCATAATGGTTAAACCTGGTGTACTGCCATCAAATACCACAGCTTCAACGGAAATACCGTTGGTTTGATTATCTGAATAGGCATCCATATTAGTAGTAGTTACAGCGCTACTATAACTACCTGCCCGAAAATCTGGGTTGCATGATTGCATAAATGCCTGAGGAAATACAACAGAAGGCAATAGTAGTACAAAACAAAATAATGAAATAATTAAGAGATTTGATTTCATGGGATAATTATTAGTTTGTTGATAATTTCTACGAAGTTTTTTTTTTTTTTTCATAATATGCAAACATATTTGCAAATAAATTTATCAACAGCGCCCTACTAAACTTGTGGATAATTCAAAAATCTTTAAAATGCAATCTTTTAAAATTATAGGATTATTGCTCCTTTTTTATCTTACAGTTAACATTGCTGTAGGTCAAAGTATTCCTTTTGGCTTCATCGAACTAGGTAAGGGAGCTAATAGGCTTTTCGCCAATGGCGATATTCAAAGTATTGTAAAAGACAAATACGGTAATATCTATGCTGCTGGTGATTTCACGAACTCAACAGGTAAGTATTATGTAGCCATATGGAATGGCATCAATTGGAGTGAATTGGGCACAGGCAGCAATGCTTTAAATGCAAACAGCGGTATTAATGCTATTGTAGTAGATACTTTTGGCAATGTCTATGCTGCTGGCGGATTCAGGAATTCATTCAATAAGAAATATGTAGCCAAATGGAATGGAACCTCTTGGAGCGAATTAGGTACTGGTAGCAATGCTTTAAATGCAAATGGTAACATCTTCACCATTGCCTTAGATACCCTTGGCAATGTCTATGCCGCTGGGGCTTTTACAAATTCAGCAGCAAAGTGTTATGTAGCCAAATGGAGCGGAACGGCTTGGAGCGAATTGGGCTCAGGCAGCAATGCTTTAAATGCTAATCAATATATTCATGCATTGTGTTTTGATAAAGCTGGCAATTTATATGCAGGTGGTGTTTTTTCAGATACAACCAACCCGATGTTGGGGCATAAATATGTTGCCAAATGGAATGGAACTACTTGGTCAAAATTGGGCACAGGTAACAATGCATTACATGCCAATAATTCGATTTTAGCGCTTACAACTAATAAGCAAGGCAATATTTATGCGGCTGGGGTTTTTACAGATAGTAGCATAAGTACTAATGGACATCGCTTTGTAGCCAAATGGGATGGAACAACTTGGAACGAATTAGGTGTAGGTATCAATTCTTTGAATGCGAATGGCAATATACTATCTGTATCAGTTGACAATAAAGGAAACGTATATTCCGCTGGTAGTTTCGCTGATAGTGTGATTGCCCAAAACGGACACTGCTATGTAGCCAAATGGGATGGGACAAATTGGAAAGAAATGGGTGGTGGTAAATATAGGTTTAATGGTATTTTTGGGTATAACCTAGGAATCTTGTCTTCTATAATAACTATACTTCGGGACGAAAAAGATAAATTATATTTTGGTGGTGCATTTGTAGATAGTTCAAATCATCAATTTGTAGCCATGTGGAATGATGTAACTATCAGTCATCAAAGTATCTGTAGCGGTAGATCTTATGTAATTGGTCATGATACGCTTCGAACAGCAGGTGTTTATTATGATACCCTAAGCGATCTAGTGGGTGATGATTCAATAGTTGAGCTTCATTTAACTATCAATTCGCCTTCCCTATCTAATGCTCATATTACAATTTGCGCAAATCATGCTTATACTTTACCTAATGGTCAATTATCAACTTCATCAGGCACATATTTAGATACGTTAACTAACTATTTAGGTTGCGATAGCATAATTACTACATTTTTAACTGTGAATCCAATTTCAAAAGATACTATCATTCAAACATTATGTAGCAATGAAACATTTTATTTTAATGGTCATCAACTATCTGCAAGCGGATATTATTATGATACAATTCAAAATTATTGGGGCTGCGATTCTATTGTTACTTTGAAACTAATTGTACATAATATTCAATATAAAAATATAAACAGTTCAATTTGTGCTAATCAAAATTACACTTTACCCAACGGGGTTAACGTGCAATCAGCAGGTATTTATATTGATACCATTTCAACCTATCAGGGATGCGATAGTGTTATTGTAACTCATTTATTAGTTCGCAATATATCTTATTCTTCAATTAACAGAACCATTTGCAATGGTCAATTTATTGTTTTCAATAACCGTCTATTACTTTCAAGTGGGGTTTATGAAGATACCTTCCAAAATTACTTAGGTTGTGACTCAATATTGACTTTAAATTTATATGTTATCCCAAAAAGCATCGATACAATTAATGAAAGTATTTGCAAAGGAGATAGCATTTTATTCAATGGTCATATTATTTTCAATAATGGTATCTATAAAGACACCTTAATCAACTATTTAGGTTGCGATTCACTATTGATTTTAAATTTAACTGTAAATCTGCCTCCCAACATAACAACCTCAAATAGTGGTGCAACAATTACAGCACTGCAAGTTGGCGCATCTTATCAATGGATTAATTGTGATAGCAATAACATTATTCCTAGCGCTTTGGCTCAAAACTATACTGCATCTATTACTGGGCATTATGCGGTGATTATAAGCATGGGTTCATGTACTGATACTTCTGATTGCGTATATATTGAAGTTTCTGGGTTAAATGAACCATTTGCCAATAATAACCAATTAAAGGTTTTCCCAAATCCAACAATCAATGGAACTACTATTACATTGACAAAAATCGTTGATGAGGCAACCATAAAACTAATAAGTTTAACAGGTCAAACAATAATTGAGAAACAAAAACAAACAAGCGACCATTTCTATTTAGATATGTCGCAACAAGCAAAGGGTATTTACATTATAGAAATTATCCAACATGGTAATGTTTGGCGTAGTAAAATAGTTAAGCAATAATTCCCTGCAGAGGTTCGTGGGGACACGAACCTCTGCGCAGAAGTAAAATTAAAATTATTTTTTTCATACTAAAAAAGTTTATGCTGAATACCTATAAATAGATTAATAGGATAAATTATTTCATTGTTTGGAAAATAAGCATTCAAAGGATTCTTATAAAATCGTTTTTCAATCAATAAAGCAATTGCCCAATTCCTTTTTTTATCAATAAAAACATTTGACAATAATAGCAATCTTACGCCGCTAGAAGCAGGTGCTAAACTACTGCTTAGATAGTAATACCCTAAACCCGGTGCAATATTTATCTTTCTTCTTTTCAGCAACAATTTATAGACAGAAAGGGATGCATCTAAACTTGCTTCACCTTTAACAAAGTCAGTTTCTTGAATTACATGAGGATAATTAGAAACTAGAGAATTATGGATTTGATAATATGCAGATGAGGATGATACAGAACCTTCAAGAATTATATTGTATTTATTAATTACTACATGACTACAAAGTAGCATTGCAAAATTAAATTTATCCTTTACAGCCCACCATGTAGTAGAGTACCATGGATTCTTAATCATAGCATAGGAATTCCCCAAATTAAATGAAAAATAACCATTGATTTTACGCTGATGATTTAGCTTTAGCGAATCACTACTTTGTTGCGCCAAAACATTTAAACTAATCAATAAAAGAAATGTGAACAAATAAATAGTTCTGATATTTTTCAATTCAGCTTTAATTGCTTCCACCGCTGGCGCAAAGCAACATATTAATATAATAGTAAGACATATTTTTTTCATTGATTGATTTTTTGATTACAATTAGCAATCGTTTAAATAATTATTTAGTTTATCTAGTTATTATTACTCCATTCAAAAACCAATTTACAGACCCTTGTACACTAATTTTATTAAAAGCAATTTTAAAAAGACCATTTTGATAGGGTGAAATGGTTAAAGTACCTGTATCTGAACCATAAACATAGTAGGAATCATACTTTCCTCCTCTAATTTCAATTAACGCAGTATTAGATGCAACATAACTCTTTACCTGATAAGTACCTGTTTTATAATTTTCTGGAAAATAGATAGTGAGGTTCGCTCCTGTTGAAATATTAGCCACCTGAACTGTTTGATGATTTGTACTAATAAAATTTGGATAAGTTATTCCTTGATTTGTAACAGTACCATGAGAAAAGTAATCACTAGCATCAATAGGCTGTGAAATTTGCACAGTCTTTGAAATTGTTGAAAGTTTATTCCCATTTTTTGAGGTAACTGTCAAGGCAAAAGTTTCATTGCCTCCTAAATCGTTAGTATCAATTACATAATCTACAGTTTGTCCAGTTTTGTAAGTACCATCGGGCATAGTCCAATACCAATGCTGGGCATTGGTGCTTGCATCGGTTAAGTGTAAGGTTTCACCTGCATAGTATAAGGTTTTATCTGTATTAAAATTAGCAGTGGGTTGCTTTTGGCAGGCTGCAAACAGCAGCAAGGCAAGCAGTAAAAGAAAATTGTTTTTCATCACAAACTATTTGTAGTAAAATTAAAGAATAAAAAGGCAGCAATTAGTTTAATGCTTGGCTTGTTTTTCCAACTCGTCAATGCGTTTGTTTTGTTATTACAGGCACAATTCGGCTACACTTAATTCCTCTGCTTCAGACTTGCGCCAACAGGGACGTAAATTAAGGGTAAACTGCATAAAAAAAAACCGAACCATTTGCAATGATTCGGTTTTAGTTTATTTTAAAAACAAGTGCTATCAAAAAAAACTTATACCAATACTTTTGGTGCTGCACTCATAATTTCTTCATTTGCTTGCGCAGCGTATTTGCTGAAATTATTTACAAATTTATTTGCCAAGTCGTTTGCTTTTGCATCGTAGGCATTAGCATCAGCCCAGGTATTTCGTGGGTTTAAAATTTCAGATGGTACTTCAGGAACGCTTGTTGGCATTGCCAAACCAAACACGGGATGATTTTCAAAAGTTACATTATCCAATTGTCCGTTCAACGCAGCAGTAATCATGGCTCGAGTAAATTTTAATTTCATTCTACTTCCAACACCATACGCACCGCCACTCCAGCCAGTGTTGATCAACCACACATTGGTATGGTGTTTACGCATTCTTTCACCTAACATTTCAGCATAACGCGTTGGATGCAAAGGCAAGAAAGGTGCGCCAAAGCAAGCACTGAAAGTGGTTGTAGGCTCCGTAATACCTGCTTCTGTACCAGCTACTTTTGCGGTATATCCACTTATAAAATGGTACATCGCTTGGCCCGTTGTCAATTTAGAAATTGGAGGCAACACACCAGAGGCATCGCAAGTAAGGAAGAAAATATTTTTTGGAATACCACCAATGCTTGGTATCACTGCGTTTGGAATATAATTCAACGGATAGGCTGCACGAGTATTTTCTGTTTTGCTGATATCGGCATAATTAGCAGTGTTGGTGTTTGGAAAGAATTTTACATTTTCCAAAACAGTACCATGTTTAATAGCAGCCCAAATTTCAGGTTCTTTTTCAGCTGTCAAATCAACGCATTTAGCATAGCAACCACCTTCAAAGTTAAACACACCATCATCAGCCCAACCATGTTCATCATCACCAATCAAAGCTCTGTTTGGGTCAGCTGATAAAGTCGTTTTTCCTGTGCCGCTTAATCCAAAGAACACAGCTGTGTCGCCATTTTTACCAATATTTGCCGAGCAGTGCATTGGTAATACGTTTCTATTTACTGGTAAAATGAAATTCAAAACAGAGAATATTGATTTTTTCATTTCGCCTGCATAGCCAGTACCAGCAATCAATACAATCTTTTTAGTGAAATTTAAAATCACAAAATTGCCCTGACGAATGCCATATTTTGCAGCATTTGATGTTTTGTAACTTGGTGCGCAAAGGATGGTCCAATC
This sequence comes from Chitinophagales bacterium, assembly GCA_947449695.1. GTDB lineage: Bacteria > Bacteroidota > Bacteroidia > Chitinophagales > CAIODY01 > CAIODY01. Next base: position 27,389 of record CANFST010000026.1, on the reverse strand, counting down.
AGGCTTCATGCTTGCTTTTTCAGCATCTGACGGACGCATAAACATGTTATCTACAAACAAATTGTGGTAAGGAATTTCGTTGATAGTTCTTACATTCAATTTGTAATTATCATTAGCACACACAAAATTATCACGAACATAAATTTCTTTTCCTTCATAGTGAGCACACACCTCGGCTTGCAATGCATCAAACGCTTCGGGTGTAACGCCTACGTTTGTATCACCCCAATTCACATCTTTTTCAGTAATGTTATCTCTTACAATAAATCTATCCTTGGGACTTCTGCCTGTAAATTCGCCGCTATCAAAAACGATTGCGCCATTATCGGCATAAACACCATGACCTAAGGCAATGGCTTTGTCCATTAATTGTTGAGGTGTTAAATTCCAGTTACAAACTGAAATATTTTTCAAACCCACAGTTTCTAAATTTACTGCGGTATTTTTGATTCCATTCTCTTGCATACGATTAAAGTTGATTGATTTGAGCCACAAAAGTAAAGGATTTTTGAATTGATTGATTCAAAAAATAAAATTTCTGTAATAAAAACTTTATACCTGATTTAAGTCTATTTTGTGTTTAAAAAAAATTGGAACAGCAGTCGTTTTTCTGAGCGCATAGTCAAAACACATCATTCCCGTTTTTACAATAGCTACTTCCTTCTTCTCATCATTGATAATTTTAAAAATATGATACCAAATATCAAAACTGCGTTCGGCAATATCATGTACACCTATTTCAAAAATTAATTCATCACCTGCAAAGCCTTCATTCTTAAATTGCACAGCCAAATCGCTCATAATAACTGCCTTGCCAAAAAAATCTATTTCGCTTGCTCCCATACTCTTAAAAAACTGAACTCGTGCATCATGCACTAATGACAACATGGCATCGTTGCCTAAATGGCCACCATAATTTAAATCAGTTATACGAACAATAATTTTTGTAGTAAAAATTTTATTACAAGTTACTTGCAGTTTTAATCGAGCCACTATTTTATTTTTTAGCAATTGCAATATTAACTCACTTTAGCAAAACAAAAAAGCCTCGAAATTTTTATCGAGGCTTTTTGTGTATTCAAACCATCATATTTCATCCTGCTAAATGACACATTAATAAATGAAGTACAATAGCAGCTATTGTAGTTGAAACAACATGATAGCCAATATCAACTAAATAAGCTGATGTAGGTTTCATTTGATAAACATAACCCATCATAATTGATCCACCAGATGTGCCTATGCTTAATAGCAAAGCTACTTTGACAGTATGCATCAATATTGGCATACACATATCTGGGGTGGTGCAATGTATGCAACAACCGCAAGTGACGCAAAGCACATAACACAATGAAATACAGATTAACAATGCACCAACAAATGACTTCGCCATAGCCATTGGCAACATTTTTTGCGCTGCCCTTCTATTTTCATCAGTCATTTCGGGCATATTATGACTTTTTTGCCATAGTGTTCCAAATACTTTTGGATTAAACCAAATGGCGCCAATCATAAAATAAGAGACTGTGGCTACTAAAATTTGCCACCAATAATGTGTTAAGCAATTCATAAAAAAAATTTGTTTAAGTGGTTTCAAAAAATGTTCCCCGAAAATTAAACAAATTAACATTGAAGTACTAAAAAAGTTATTGACAGATTTATTATAGAAATTCTAAAAATAAAAAAGGCATCAAAAAATGATGCCTTTTTTAAATATGTAAAACAGAAAATAATTTAATTTTTATCGTATTCAGCATTAGCTACAATAGCCACTTCATCGCTGATCATCATTGAAGGCATTTTGGGAGCTATACCAAAATCGCTGCGTTTAATTGTACCAGTGATTTTTGCACCATAAATATCTTTTTGGCTCATCGGATTTTTACCTGATTTAATTACACCATCTAAAGTGATAGATTTGGTAACACCATGCAAATTCAAATCACCTGTAATTACATATTTATTTTCACCTACTTTTTTAACCGATGTACTTTTAAAAGTAATGCTTGGATATTTTTCCACTTCGAAAAAATCTGCCGTTTTTAAATGTGCGTCTCTTTTTTCATCATATGAAAAAATACTAGCTGACTCTGCATTCATGGTAATTACAGCATCAGATAAATCTTCTTTTGAAGCCGTAATTTTTGAGTCGAATTTCGAAAAACCACCTTCAATATCATCAACCATTAAATGCGAAATTGAGAAACGAAGATTACAATGAGAATGGTCAAGTGACCAGGTGTTTGGTTCAATTGATTTGAACGAAAATAACAATGTGGTAGCAAATAAAGCTGCTACAATGGCTAAATTTTTTTGCATAATTTTGTTTTGTTTTATTTTAATTATAAATATGTGTTACAAAGGTAAACACTTCATTTAAAATAATGTTCAAACACATACTAGATTTTCAATGTTTTTTTTCAAAAAATAAAATCGAATTGGAAAAAGGATAAATTAGATTAATTGAAAAAAACTATAAGTGTTTATTCAACAATCAATTTTCCCCACTTTTGATTCGTATTTGAAAGAGTATTTATACTATACAAATAAACACCTTTGATAAGATTAGAATTTGCTACAAGAGTTTTTTGCGCATTCAATTGTTGAGTTAAAATCTTTTGCCCAACTAAATTATATAAAGAAAAGTCTGTTGCATCATTCGATAACTTTTCAATAGTAAAATTGCCATTGGAAGGATTTGGATAAATTTTAATTCCAGAAGAAGCTGCACCCTCCAAATCATTAACACCAGTATATTTCCAAAGAGTAAGACGCTGCCCACAAGTTTTATTGCCTTTTTTGTAAAAAATGATATTCAGATGTTTGTCTACATTCGTTACAGCAGATGTTGAATTATAATAAGGACCACCCAATCCCATATAAAATAAAATTTGGGTATAGCACACATAATTCTGCCCACAAATATAAGGTTGACCATAAATTTGAGTCCAAACCGAATCGTTGCATTGAGATGGGTCAGCAGAAATTGAAGTAGATGAAACTACTTGATTACAAAGTGATCTACCAAGATTAGTTGTTGGCAAACTGTCTAAATTATTGTAAACTATAGTATCTAATTTTTCAATCATTGATGCTAAAAAACCAACTGGTGCTGGTGTTATAGTTTTTACAAATTTTCTATTAAAGACATATTGAACAGCAGTATTCCCTGATAAGTAGGTTTTATTGATAAATGAATCTTCAATATATGAGGTAATTCCAGCACTATCAGGGCTGTAGCTTTGTTCATCATATTCTTGTTGAATAATATCGCCTGGCTGAAAATTAAACACAACCCTGTTGGTAAAGTTTGTTTGTGCAATCGTTTTTTCGGAAAAAAAAATTCCGAAAACGAACAATAAAGCAAGAGTAATTATTTTTTTCATTGTGTAAATCTAACTTTAAAAATGTTTAGAAACAAATAGACGTGATTTTAGAACAAAAGGTTGCATCATAAAGTTCATGATGTTATTTCAACCACTTGTTTTACTTCGGCAATAGAACTTATACGATAATTCAATCCCGATTGGATTTCTTTACACAAAAAATTTGTTCGCAATTTTTTATCCAATCTGAAAATTTTAGAATTGTTGTGCAGTACAAAATGAGTTCCCAAAGCCAAATCACACACATGCTTTGATGGAACAACGTTGTGTTGATTTAATGTTTTCATCAAATGTACATCGCTACAACTACTTGCTTTCGGATTATTCATGTATAAAATCATAGCACGTTGAACATCGGCAGGAAAAATTTCAGCATCGTGTAATAATGGCTGCATCAACATTTTAAACTCTTGTTTCCATTCTGCCCCATGGTCAGCTACTTTAAATCCGTATTTTAAAAATGTGGTAAGATGTGCCAATTCATGAACCAGCGTAATCAAAAATGCATATTTATTCAGCGCATTATTAATAGTAATTCGATGTTGTTCACCTTTTCGTGGAACACGATAATCGCCAAATTTACTTTGCCTGTTCCATTTAATTGTCAGATGAACTTTGTAATGAGCAATCAATGAAGCCAAGTATGGGCTTGATTTTGCAGGAATATGTTTAGATAAAACATTTTCTAACTGAACTAATTGCATAACATTTCTTCAATTCACAAAAAATAAATTAAGCCACTGGTGGAATTATTTCTGAAGTTGGTATTGATGAATTTTCAGCCATTTTTGCTTTCTCTCTTGCTTCATCTTCTTCCAATTGCAATGCATGCTTCACTTCATATGGTCGTTTGCCAATCAAGCGTTCCAAATCTGCTTGAAACAAAACTTCTTTGCTCAATAATTCTTGTGCAATGGTTTCTAATTGTTCTCGTTTTTCAGTCAATAATCTTTTGGTTGACTGAAAAGCTTCGTCAATCATTTTGCGAACTTCTTCATCAATCATCTGTGCAGTATGCTCTGAATAAGGTTTTTGGAAACCATACTCATTATTCGGGTCGTAAAAAGAAATATTTCCAACTCTGCTGTTCATTCCATAATTGGTAACCATGCTGTAAGCCAATTTGGTGATATGTTGCAAATCACTTTGTGCACCTGTGCTGATTTTGCCGAATACGATTTCCTCAGCAGCTCTGCCACCTAATGACATACACATAGTATCAGTCAATTGCTCAATTGTGTATAGATATTGCTCTTTCGGTAAATATTGTGCATAGCCCAGAGCTGCCACACCTCGAGGAACAATTGTAACTTTCACCAATGGGTCAGCATGTTCTAAAAACCAACCACAAACGGCATGGCCAGCTTCGTGATAAGCAACAATGCGTTTTTCATCAGGTGAAATGATTTTATTTTTCTTTTCCAACCCACCAATTGTTCTATCAATGGCGTCTTGAAAATCTTTCATATCAATCGTTTCCTTATTTTTTCTGGCAGCAATTAAAGCAGCTTCATTACACACGTTGGCAATTTCAGCACCAGCAAAACCTGGCGTTTGTTGAGCCAATCTTTTAGCATCAATTTCTTCAGAAAGTTGCTTACCTTTTAAATGAACTTTGAAAATTGCTTCACGTCCTTTTACATCAGGTTTATCAACACTAATTTGTCTGTCAAATCTACCAGGGCGCATCAATGCAGAATCCAACACATCTGGGCGATTTGTAGCTGCTAATAAAATTACCGCTACGTCAGTTCCAAATCCATCCATTTCAACCAACAATTGGTTCAAAGTATTTTCACGTTCATCATTATTTTGAACCATGCCCTTTCCTCGAGCTCTTCCAATAGCATCAATTTCATCAATGAAAATAATACAAGGTGATTTTTCTTTTGCTTGACGGAATAAATCACGAACACGTGATGCACCAACACCTACAAACATTTCAACAAAATCAGAACCACTAATAGAGAAAAACGGAACTTGGGCTTCGCCTGCAACTGCCTTAGCCAACAATGTTTTACCAGTTCCCGGAGGGCCAATCAATAAAGCACCTTTCGGAATTTTACCGCCAAGCTTGGTGTATTTTTTGGGGTTCTTTAAAAAGTCAACAATTTCTTTTACTTCTTCTTTTGCTTCATCCAATCCAGCCACATCATCAAACGTGATTTTTATTTTTTCATCCTTATCAAATAAAGTAGCTTTACTTCTTCCAATATTAAATATACTAGCTGGACCACCGCCACCACCGCCAATTCCACCTCTACCACGGAAGAACATCATGAATAAAAATATCATGATAAAAATAATGGGAAGAATGCTGAAAATATTTTCCATCCAACTTGTTTTGTTAGTAAAATCCAGTTGAATTTTATCTGATTCATTCCAAGTTTTCATCGCTTCGTCAAGCTGTTTGCTGAATACTTCAGGCGTACCAATATTGAAGTGAAAATGCGGACCATTATTTTCAGTGCCAAATTGCGTATGCGTCAAATCCTTATAGGCAGCCTTTTTCAAAGAATCTTTCTTAATGTAAATTTCAGCGTCTTCTTTATTAACAATCACGATTCTTTCTACATCATGTGTTGGCAATAGCTTGCTGAAAAAATAACTCATCTCAATATCTTTCGATGAACTTTTCGAGCCAGTAATTTCCAAAGCAATCAATCCTAAAATCAAAATGCCATACACCCAATAAATATTGAATTTAAAACCACCTTTTGGTTTTTTTCCCAATGGGTCATTTTCTTGCGAAGCATTATTGGCAGGCTGTTTTAATTGATTGTTAGCAATCTGTTTATTATCAGTATTTTGTTCTTGATTGTTATTTTGCTCAACCTTTCCCTCGTTTTCCATTTTTATTTTTATTGAATTTCTTAATTAAATTTTATGAAACATTTTTGTAAAAATGTTTAGTCAAACACTTTTTTTTCAGCATCACTCCACAATTCTTCTAAGCGATAAAAATCGCGAATATCTTTTTTGAAAATATGCAACACCACATTCACATAATCTACAATCACCCATTCCAAATTTTCAAAACCCTCGGCATGCCAAGGCTTTTCCCCGATTTTTTTTCTCACATCTTCTTCGGCATTATCAGCAATTGATTTGATATGCGTATTTACATCACCTGAGCAAATGATGAAATAGTTTGCTACTGCATCTTCAATGTTAGATAAATTAAGGCTGACAATATTGTTTGCTTTTCTATCTCGAATAGCTTCAATGATTGTATCGTGCAGCAACTCAACATTTTTTGTTGAAGTTTGTTTCGCTTTTTTAATTTTTGAAGCCTGTGAAGTTGATTTTTTTGCTGCTGATTTTTTGGTGGCAACTTTTTTCGGGGCTGCTTTTTTTACAGCAGATTTTTTAGTGGAAGATATCTTAGCCAAGTAATTTTTTATTTGAGAGTGAAAATTTTAAAATAAATTTAGCCCGTAAAATTAAGGAAAATTAATCTACAGCAACAACTTTATGTTCAACCAAACTTTACCTAACCATAAAATTATTTGGTTGAATGAAACCGAAAGTACCAACCTTTATGCCAACAGCATTTTAAAAGATAATCCTGCCGATGAAACTGCCATTGTGGCTGCCTTTCAGACCAAAGGAAAAGGTCAACACCAAAATAATTGGGTAAGTGATGCTGGCAAAAACATTTTGATGAGTCGTATTGTTTACCCGGTTTTTCTGAAACCCGATGAGATTTTTTTTCTTAATAAAGTGGTAACAAAAGCCATTCTGAATTTTTTGCAAGCCGAATTTTCAATTGCGGCTAAAATAAAATGGCCCAATGATATTTATGTTGGCGACAAAAAAATTGCAGGTATTTTGATTGAAAATGCAGTTATGGGAAGCCATATCAAACATGCAATTATTGGCATCGGTTTAAATGTAAATCAAGAAAATTTTGGTGAATTGTTGAAACAAAAATGTACATCTATCAAGTTAATTACCAACCAAGAATTTGTAGTGAATGTTATGGTGATTAAACTACTTAATCATTTGCATATTTGTTATGAAATGTTGATTGGGAAAAGGTTTCAGGCGTTAACCGATTTTTACATGAAACATCTTTACCGTTTAAACGAACCACATTTTTTTAAAGTAAATTTTGAAAAAGTAGGGGGAACAATTGTAGGAGTTAATCATAAAGGAAAATTAATAGTATTGATTGAAGGCGAATTCAAAACCTTCATGAATAAAGAAATCGAGTACCTGATTCAAGAATAATTTTAATTAAGAAGTAAATGTCAAACTCCTTTTTTCAGTTTAAACAATTTATTGTTCATCAAAAAAAATGTGCCATGAAAGTGAGTACAGATGCTTGTTTACTAGGTGCATTAGTGGATGAAAATTTACTGCTAGAAAATATTTTAGACATTGGCAGTGGCACTGGAGTACTATCATTGATGATGGCGCAAAAATTTTCATCAGCAAAAATTGATGCAGTGGAAATTGAAGAAAAAGCTTTTCAACAAACACTAGAAAATTTTTCAGCAAGCCCATGGAAAGATAGATTGCAATCGCATTTTAGCAGCATTCAAAATTTTGCAAAAGAAAATCCGAATAAAAAATTTGACTTAATCATTTCTAATCCGCCATTTTTTGAAAATGATTTATTATCGCCGAATAAAAATGTGAACACAGCCAAACACAGCACAGAATTGAGTTTGAAAGAATTAATTGATTGTTCATTTGAGTTACTCAACGAAAATGGACTAATTTATTTAGTATTACCAATTCGCCGAAAACAGGAAATCATTCAACATTGTTCCCAAATAATTTATCTGCACGATAAGCCCGAAAGCGTTGCCAAACGGTGTGTTTACGTTTTACAAAAAAAAATTAGTAAAAAAATTGTGGGAGAAGAATTGATTTTAAAAAATAAAAATGGAGAATATTCTATAGCGTTTAAAAAACTGATGCAGCCGTTTTATCTGAAATTATGATTCAGTTGCTTCACCCAAAAAGCTTTGGTTGGACGAAATATAAAAACTGTTGAAACCTACGCCAATCTTCAAGTTCAGGATTCTTAATTGTACCAATTCTAACATAGCCAAGAAAATGAAAACAGCATGAATTCTATCTTGGCAGATTTCAAACATTTTTTCAAACGGCGTTTCTTTATGATGCCGAGTGAGCGTTTGCAGATAAACTTTAGAATCTTCAAGGCTATAATTGTAACGAACAACGGTGTGTTGAACTGGAGTTGCTTGTGCATTGAATCGCTGAATTACCTTATCAAACGATTTTAACAATTTGAACAAAGTAAGCGAATGAATTTCATGTTCAGTATTGTGCAACTCAGCAATTTGAGCCAATTCCGCAGTTAAATTACCACGTTTTATTTGTCGCAAGCGATGTTCTTCTAACGAATGCAATTCTGGCAATGTTTCTTTGAAACGTTTGTATTCAAGCAGTTTTTGAACCAATTCGGTTCGTGGATCAATGTCGTTTCCAAACTCATCTTTGTCTTTTCGGGGCAAGAGCATTTTTGCTTTTATCTTCATCAAAGTGGCAGCAAACAAAATAAATTCGCTTGCCAATTCGATATTCATTTCACCCATTTGATGGATATAATCCAAAAAATCTTTCGACAATTTAGTGATAGGAATATCCTGAACATCCAACTCGTCTCTTTCTATAAAAAAAAGCAACAAGTCGAACGGACCTTCAAACTGCGGTAATTTTATTTCGTAAGTATTTGCCACAAGGGTGCTAAGATAGTGGTTTTGCGGAAATTTATAAACGATGCAAATATCTTTCTTCCAACACTTTTAAATGATGTTGTTGATGCCCAACCAAAATAAATCCGATGGCACGAACCGAAACATCATGATTGTTTGCTTTGCCAATTCGCAACAAATCCTTTTTTTCAAAATGCTCGAAAAGCACAATGGTGGCTTGCCGCACCGATAAATATTCTTCCAAAATACTTTGCAAAGTACGTTTATCAGCGTTGCAATTTTTGGCAAAATCATTTTCATCAAAACCTAGTAAAGCTTGTTGTTCACCTCGTGCAAAACACAAAGCCCGATAAGCATAAATGCGTTCGCAATCAATAATGTGCAACAACAATTCTTTCACCGTCCACTTTTCGGGCGCATATTGATAGTTGGCAATGGCATCATCCAACTTAAAAAATTCGGTTTGAAATTTTAATTTGCTTTTCTTCAATTCCATCAGCAAATCAACCGTTTCTACTTCATCAATATATTTTTGATAGTAGGCTGCAAACTCGTTTGGTAGCGGTTTCATCAGTTTGTAAAGTTTATCAAGTTATAAAGTTTATAAAAAAAACAAGTAACCAATTACCAAAAACCAGCAACTATTTCTTCTCTCTCCACATTTCGTTGAAAGATTTTTTTGGAAATTTTGGTAAGTCATGAAATTTTCCCCACGATTCTTTAAAATATTTTTTCATGAAAAAATTTCTCAAATTGCTGCTGCCAGTATCCATCAGCTTGCGATGTTTCATGCCAATTTTCCATGCCGCCCAACCAATTTTTTCTTGACTACTTACTAATCCTTCTTTCACAGCATCACGCCTGTTCAATAATAACAGTTCGTGCAAATTTATTTTCATTGGACACACTTCAGTGCAATTTCCACATAACGATGAAGCAAAACTCAAGTGTTTAAATTCTTCCATTCCTTTGAAATGTGGCGTAATTACAGAGCCAATTGGACCACTGTAAGTTGTGCCATAAGCATGTCCGCCAATATTTTTATAAACTGGGCAAGCATTCAAACAACTGCCACAACGTATGCAGTACAAGGCTTCTCGTTGCTCAGGTTGTGCTAATAAATTTGTACGACCATTATCTAAAAGTATAACGTACATTTTTTCAGGGCCATCAATTTCGCCATTTTGTTTTGGTCCGCTGATGATAGAATTATACACCGTAACTTTCTGACCAGTGCCATAAGTAGCCAGCAAAGGCAGGAACAGCGCCAAGTCATGCACACTCGGCAATATTTTTTCGATACCAACAATAGCAATATGAATCTTGGGAAAAGCAGTTGTTAATCGAGCATTGCCTTCATTTTCTAACACTAAAATTGAGCCTGTATCTGCTAAAATAAAATTAGCACCAGTAACTCCAATATCGGCTGAAGTGTACTTTGCTCGAAGTTTTTCACGAGCCACCATCGTCATTTGCGAAGGTGTATAATCTAACGGCGTTCCTAAATGTTCGTTGAAAACACGAGCTACATCTTCTTTACTTTTGTGCATTGCTGGCGTAACAATATGATACGGAGCTTCACCATCTAATTGTTGAATGTATTCGCCCAAATCAGTTTCAACACTTTCGACACCAATTTTTTTCAATGCTTCATTCAAATGAATTTCTTCGGTCACCATGCTTTTGCTTTTCACCACCATTCGTGCATCATTTTCTTTGCAGATTTTATAAATCTCTTTTATTGCATCATCGGCAGTTTCAGCCCACAAAACTGTTCCACCATTTTTGGTAAAATTGCTTTCAAATTCGGTAAGGTATTTATCCAGATTATCAATCGCTTTCCACTTCACATTTTTAGCTCGTTGCTTTGCCAATTCCAAATTATCATACTGTTGTTTTCCTTTCACAACAGATTCATTGTATTTGCCAATGTTGAACAATAATTTACGGCGATGCTCTTTGTCAGCAGATTTCACGGCTGCTTTGTCGAAAAATGTTTCTACGGAATCACTCATAAATGAAGTGTTAAATTGTTGATGATAAAAGTTGAATTAGTGATTTTCTCAGTAAGGAAACAAAAGTAGTTTTTGCAAAATGAAAATTCAAAAATATTATCTGCCTTTTTCTGTAAAAATGAATCTTGAAATGATATTTAAATATTTTAGAAAAAAATAAACAAAAAACTATCCGATAAAATTTTTCCAACGCTCTAATTGAGCGCCTTTAAGTACTCTCGGGAATTTTATTTGTGCTCCTACTTTACCTTCATGTTTTAAAAAATCAAGAAATTTTTGATTAGGAACAACCTCAACGAAAATTTCTTTTAAAGCTGAAGTTCGCTCTGTAGCATAATCATCATTTATTTTTACTAATTCTTCGTCCAACTTATTTTTTAATTGATTAACATCAATATTTTGGTCGCAACCAATATACCAGCGATGTGCAAAAAGATTACCAAATGATTCGGCACAAATGGCATATTCATTTAGTTCAATATTGAAATCATTGGCAACAATGCTTAATGCTTTGCTCATATTCTCTACACTTAAATGTTCGCCAGTAATACTTAAAAAATGCTTAGTTCTGCCGGTAATAACAATTTCACATTTAGCAGCGTTTGTAAATTTAATTACATCGCCAATCAAATATCGCCAAGCGCCAGCACAAGTGCTTATAATGATGGCATAATCTACACCTTCTTCTACCTCATTAATAAAATAAGATTTACAATCCGATTTTATTTCGCCGTTTTCATCAAAATTATTTTCATCAAAAGGAACAAATTCATAAAAAATTCCTCCATTCAAAACTAATGTCATGCTGCCTTGTTCAGGTCGGGTTTGAAAAGCAAAATAACCTTCACTAGATAAATAGCTTTCCATAAATTGAACATTTTTCCCAAACAATTTTTCAAAAGACTTTTTATAAGGATCAAATGCAACACCACTATGAATATAAAGGTTTAGATTAGGCCATAAATCGTGGATTGTATTAAGTTGGTATTTTTCTATAATCCGTTCAAGTAATAACTGCACCCATGAAGGAATTCCGACTATAAAGCCAATATCCCATTTTGGGGCAGATTCAATAATCTGTTCTAATTTATCATCCCAGTTTTTTTCGGCTGCTATTTTACTGCCAGGTTTGTAATATCTCTGAAACCAAAGTGGTCGGTTTTTAGCGCTTATTCCGCTTAAATCACCTTCATAATATTTATGTTTAAATGTAAGTTTAGTGCTTCCGCCAATCAATAATGCTCCTTTCCAGAAAGTCTCATCTGGCAAATTGAAATCGGCTAAAGTAATAATTTGCCTTACAGAAGTTCGCTTTATACTTTTCAACATTTCAGCTGTAACAGGTATCCGCTTGCTGGCTGATTCACTTGTACCACTACTTAATGCAAAATATTTTACTTTACCCTTCCAACAAATGTTTTGTCCACCCTCTAAAGTTTTATACCACCACTCATTAAAAATTTTATTGTAATTAAAAACTGGCACATTAGTTTTAAAAACTAGTTGTGCTTGCTTTTTATTTTCTAATGCCTGATTAAAATGATGATGAATTCCAAATTCAGTGAATTGAGCTTGTTGCAATAATTTTAATAATTGCTTTTGCTGTTGCTTTTGAGGTGATAAATTATTGCCTCTTTCCAACCTTTTTCTAATCTGCAAAGCATTTTTAACAATGCTGCCAATAATATTCATTATGATGGATTTGGATGTTTTGAAAAAAAAACAGCCTTGTTGCATTTAAACAACAAGGCTGTAAAATTAATTTTTATTATGATTATTTTTCAATAACCAATTTTTGAGTTAAACTTCCTTTTTCTGTTTTAATTTTTACAAGATAAACACCAGCAGTTTGATTTTGTAAATTGAAACTAAAGTTGCTTCCGCTATGAATTGTTTGATTTTGCAAATTAGCAACTTGTTGTCCTAACATATTTTCAATCTGAATAGAAGCGTTATTAGCATCCAAATTATTAAATGAAATGTTTATTGATCCAGTAGTTGGGTTAGGATAAATATTTACTGCATGTTCATTTAAAACTGTTTCGATACCATTCACACAACCAGAACCATTTACTTTAATTGTTCTTTGGCTATGGGTTGTTCCAGCTTGATTATAAACATCTAATTTAATAATGTGATTTCCACCATTTGAGAAAACAACTGATGGGTTAGGTTGAGTTGATGTTTGTGGGGTAGCATCAGATGGGAAAACCCAGCTCCAAGCCAAAGCAGATGGAGTAGATTGATCAGTAAAATGCCAGGTACAACCAGCAGATGCAGTATCAAACTGAGCAACAGGTGCTGTTAAAGTTGTTGTTTGACAAACATTTGAACCTGTAGTTGCATCAGTTTGGAATTGCGTAATATCCAATTCCATATATTTAATGTAGTTCAATCCACCTGGATCACCATTAATTAGATTAGTTCCTGGTTCAATATCTTCTTGCCAAGTGATATAAGCCTTTGAATCTACATCACGTGACATAGAAGGAAAAACATCTTCAAATCCAGGTGTTTTAGTAATATTAACAGGAAAACTCCAAGTGTAATTTGCTGAATGAACTGCAAAAGCTGAATCATAAGATTGAGCAGCAACATCGGGCTTTAAATACATCATAAATAAATCGCGATAATTTTGACCAGCAATCGTATTCATTGAATTTGAAATTCCTGTTGTATCATTTTCAATTAGCTCTGAATAAGTAACATAAATATTACCTGATGCATCAATACCAGCTTGAGGCATTGATACCATTCCTGAACGGTAAATTGCATCTTGTGCACTAGCAGTACCTACATCATATCCTGTACCTAAATCAAATGCGCCATTGTTATCACAATCGTGCAAAGTAAACAAGATGTTATCTAAATCCCTTGCTTGTTGTGCATACTCATTCCAATAAACCAAGGCACTTAATTTTGGGTAAAAAGACCAACTTGAAGAAGATTGCGGATTACCTTTTAACCAATAAGACCCCCACCATACATGCACTTTACCCCAATTATCAATCAGACAAGTTACGTTACCATCATTTGATTCAATTGAATCAGTTATAGAACCAGTTGCTCCGCCATGATAAGCTGCAATAGGGAATGATTGAACTGCCAAACTTGAAAATGTAACACCCCAATCAGTTGATTTGAATAATGTAATATCTCTTCCTGTACCAGCAACAACTATCGCCACTATTGAATCTTTTGCATCTATAAAATAATCATCGCCCCCATTTCTATAATAACGATTGCATGGAAACCCTGGAATTAAAATATGGTCTGTGCTCCATGTTACTCCGCCATCGGTTGAACGTGAATACAACATAGGTTGTTTTGTTGTACAACCCGATTTAACGTAGTTAGTATCCTGACTTGCATCAATCATATAAATCATATCATGATTTGCATCATGAGATGCAGCAGTTCTTACCCAAATATCAGTTGCATTGGTTGTAATATTATTTTCAGTCCAAGTTGTATTGCCAACGGCAGTGTTTTTCAGCTTATGATTTGCATAAATAGTTCCACTTACATTAGTATGTGTAATAATTACTTCTTCATTATTTTTATTCACTACCAATGCTGGCCAACCAGTTCTAGTTGAAGCTTCTTGACGAGCTGTAGGAATTGCATTCCAACTTGTACCATTAAAATAATTATACCCTGTTCCTCTTGCTGGAAAAGTTGAAGAACCCGAATCAGCAACTGGCGCAAAAGTCCACGTAGCAGATGTTTTACCACCTGCATAACGATTTACACGACGTTGAACAGATGCATTGCTTTGTAAATCATAATAAGAGTGACCGATTACAGTACCAACAGCAGAAGTAATTTTTGCATGGCCAGGTTTGTTACTTTTTGCAGAACCATTAGATGTGCAATTATCAGTGGCTTGCATAAAAGCCGCAGAAGATGGTTTTGCTTTTTGAATGTTAGATGTTTTTACTAACGACGAACCAACAATATTATTCTTTTGAGCAAATAATAATGCTGGAGCAAAGCCAAGTGAAAGAAGAAGAATTTTTCTCATTGTATTTTGATTGTTTAAAAATTTTTGAAATAAAATTGAAAGCCAAAAGTAAGTTTCATTTTGTAAAATGCCAAATAAATATTTTTTTAGATACATGCAACCATTTGGCTAAAAATTTCATCTTTTGCCCTTTTTATTTTGTTGCTCTCTCATTTTGTATGCTTCATCCAATCGTTGTTGCCAGCCAGATTTTTTTTCTGGGCGTTTTTTATTTTCCTCAATTTGTAAATGCAATTTTTTTTCATCAATTACAAATTTTTGAATAATAAATTGTTGAGCAATAGCAGTTAAATTTTGCAACAAATAATAATAAGATAAAGCTGCTGGAGAATTATTAAATACACCTAATAACATTATTGGGAAAACATATTGTATCCATTGCATTGCTTTCATGTTAGGGTCGCTATTCATATTCATCTGATTGCGGTTCAAATACATGGTTACATAAGTGGTTGCCGTCATCAACAAAGTGAACAGACTAATATGACTACCATAGCCAGGAATGCTGAACCCTAAATTTAAAATCGAATCAAAATTAGACAAATCAGGCGACCAAAGCCATGCTTGCTGACGTAATTCAATGGAAGATGGATAGAAATAATACATCGAAACGAAAATCGGAATTTGCATTAATTGAGGTAAACAGCCGCCCAGTGGACTTACGCCAGCTCGACGATAGAGCTTCATTTGCTCTTGCCCAAATTTAGCTTGGTCATCTTTATACTTGGCTCTCAATTCATCAATTTCAGGTTTGATGATTCGCATTTTTGCAGCGCTGCTAAATGTTTTAAAATTCAATGGAAATAGAATCAATCGGAAAATTAAAACCAAAATCAAAATGATATAACCATAGCTGATATGATAGCCATCGAAGAAATTAAAAATTGGAATGATGACATATTGATTTAGGTATTTCACCCATTTAAAAATTCCACCACCAAGTGTAATTATTTTTTCTAATCCAATATTCAGCGACTTTAATTCATTATATTTGTTTGGACCAATATACCACTGCAAATGATAGGTTTGTTGATTGGTATGATTAAAAGGCATCATAACATAAGCTGTCATGCTTTTTAATTTGCCTAACGAATCAGATTTTTTTTGACTAAACTTTACATCTGAAAATTCTTCTTTATTCAACAATGATATATTGAAAAACCTTTGTTTAAAACTAAACCATTTAATGCTCGTTGCAGGTTTTACCTCTTCGCTTTTATTTTCATCTAATTTGTCATAATCATCAGTAGCATAATGATAATAAACTGTGGTAGATAAATTTTCATTATCTCTATTTTGTTCTTGTTTTATCAATTCAGCTTTGCAACTCAAGCCAAGGACACTATTATTAGCTGGTATAATTTTATCCATGCCTTGCAATGTAATATCATAATCAACCATGTAGCTCCCATGCTTTAAAGTATAGGCTTGCTTAATAAAACCACCAGAATCGCTTTTAGCAGTGAATGAGATAGAATTGTTGTTGCCTTCAATATCATTGAACTCAAAATCGTTTGTGTTCAACAACATATTTTGTTTTGTATAAAATTCAATGCCTTGCGAAAAAGTTTTTTCAGTAGCCAAAAGCAATGGCTTGCCATCAAAAGTTTTATAATTTTTTAATTCAATTGATATAATGCGTCCACCTTTGCTACTCAAGGTTACCTTTACTACATCATTTTCTAAAGTTTTTACAATTTCAGTATTACTTTGAGAGCTTACAAAAGAGCCAGTCAAAGCCTTCTTCAACGAATCATTGGTTATTTTTTTATCAGTTGAATCTGCAATATTACTTGGTTCTTTAAAATGTTCTTGCTCGAATTTACTGGCAATTGCAATGGAATCTTGCTGGCGTTTTTGTGCAGCCAATTGTTCTTTAGTAGGTTGGTTATACCACATATAACCACCCAGCAAAGCAAAAATCAATACAAAACCAATGACGGTATTCTTATCCATAAAAAATATTCTATAAAATTTGGGTTGCAAATAAACGCAAACTTTTTGAGATTGCAGTGTGGAGTTTCTGGTGTTAGGTAACTAACAATTCCAAGAAGGTAATTACACCATTAATTAAGGTGGATAGGATATTGGGGCAGATTTAATCTATTTTTTTTAATACATCCACACTCCAAGCTTCGGGTTTGGCAGCAAATAAAATCTTTGTTTGCGCCCAAGTAGCTGCAAATAATTCTGATTGACGATAATTTTGCAAACAATGGTCATCTTGCCACCAGCTATAAGTGAATAAAATATCAGATTCGCTTTTTTCTTGCCACAATTCCAAATGCTGGCAACCTTCAAAATTTCTTATTTTAGTTTTTGAAGCTTCAAAAACTTTTAAAAAATTCTCTACTTCGTTTTTTTTAAAAGTCATTTTGACAATTCTGATTAGCATTTATCTATAAATATTATTTTTTTATAAATGCGCCACTGGCTGTAAATACAGGTTTAATTTCAGGTGATTTTATTTTAGCTATCTCCTCTTTAGACGCACCATCATCTTCAGCATAATGTTTCAACATTTCAACTGATGTAGTATCCATATAACCCACACCATTCACATCAATCATTTTTCCCGTTGAAGTTTTATCAATACTAAATTCATCGCCATTTGCATCACGGAATAATACTTTAATTGTTTGCCCGGCAGGTAATTCTAAATTGGCCCAACAACCTTTTGCCTGACATACATCCATTATTCTGCCTTCCATTACACCCTTAAACGGTTTGCCTGAGTTGATTTGAACAACAACTTCCGAAGCCGCAATAGCATTAGTATTTTCAAATTGTTTTCCAAAAAAATTAGTTATTGTGGTAGTCGAATCTTTATCCGATTTTTTATCGTTGGTAGTTGTATTGTTACAACTTGCTAAAAAAATTGTAGAAGCAGCAAAAACTAAAATCAAGAATTTCATGTGTTTGGAAAATTTATTTTTAAAAAAGAAAATCAATTAAAAAGAACGAGGCAAATATAATGCTCGATATGCCATTCAATGTTGCAAAAGCTAAATTGATTCGGCTAATATCTTTTGGGCTTAATATTAAATGCTGATAAATTAATAAGGAAGAAAACAAAGCTGCTCCTATCCAATACCACAGGCCAAAATTACCCAAATAACCGTTACACAAAACACAGCCAATAGAAATAAGATGAAACGCAACCGATAACAACAATGTATTTTTTCTTCCAATAGCAACTGGAATGGAAAACAGTTTGTTGGTTTTATCAAAATCTTCATCTTGCAATGCATACAACATATCAAAACCACTTACCCAAAAAATTACCAATACACCAAATACTACAGGAATAATATCAAAATGACCAACTACTGCTAAATAAGCTCCAACTGGCGCCAATGACAAACCAATACCTAATATCAGATGACACAAAGCTGTAAACCGCTTGGTATAACTATATCCAAGTGTAACAAATAAAGCAATTGGTGATAAATAAAAACAAATTTTATTGATGAAAAAAGTGGTTGCAATCAAAACCAATGACGACAAAATTGTTAACCACAAAGCCTGATTGGGTGAAATTTTTTTAGATGGGATTTCTCTTATGGCCGTTCGAGGGTTAAGTGCATCAAATCTTCTGTCGATATACCTGTTAAAAGCCATGGCAGCTGTCCGGGCAGTTATCATACAAATCAAAACCTTTGCAAAAAGAATCCAAAAGTATTCAGCGGAAAAAAAAGAAGATTCTTTTACCCCCAAACAAAATCCAATAATGGCAAATGGTAAAGCAAATACAGTATGACTGAATTTTATCAGAGAAAAAAAGTCTTTTGCCTTTGCCATTTATTTTTTTGAATTAAGTTGCAAATGTAAACACTACATTTTTATTCTTGTTTTTCAATTATCAATAAAAATGATTTCATAAAAAAAGAATCCAACAGCATTTTCATTTTCTTTGCAACAATAAAAAAATTATGATAAACATCTATACAGATGGCAGCAGTCGTGGAAACCCTGGACCCGGTGGCTATGGTGCAATATTAATCAGTGGTAACCACCGTAAAGAAATTTCAGCGGGATATAAAAATACAACCAATAACCGAATGGAATTATTGGCAGTGATTGTGGCATTGGAATCAATAAAACTTGAAAATGCGGAAGTGATAGTTACAAGCGATTCGAAATATGTGGTGAACGCCATTGAACAAAAATGGATTTATGGATGGCAAAAGAAAAATTTTAAAGATGTAAAAAATGTAGATTTGTGGCAACGCTTTTTAAAAGTATTTAATAAACATCAGGTACGTTTTAAATGGGTGAAGGGGCACAATAATCATCCAGAAAATGAACGCTGTGATTTTTTGGCAACTCAGGCCGCAGATAGTAAATTATTATTGGTTGATGCTGGTTATGAAAATACAAAATGAGAAATGAATTTATTACCACCTTCAAGCAGTAAAAGAATTTTCGGACTCGATTTTTTAAGAGCCGTTGCAATTTTGTGGGTGGTTTACGACCATTCTACTTCGTACATCAATCATAAATATCAGTTTTGGTTTTATCTACCAATTAATTTTTTTGATGGAGTAACCGTATTTTTTGTATTAAGTGGTTATCTAATTGGCAATATATTTCTAACTCAATTTTATGGCAATGATTTCTCATTCAAAAAAATTGTACGATTCTGGATTAGGCGATGGCTGAGAACTTTGCCTGCCTTTTATTTCGTGTATGGTGTGTTTTTTTTATACATATTAATAAGTGATAAAGCCCTTGAGCAGTTTTCTTTTAAGATATTTTTCTTTGTACAAAATTTTTTATCACCACCACCAAATTGGTTTTTAGAAGCATGGAGTCTATCGGTGGAAGAATGGTTCTATGTTTTATTTCCAGTCACAATTTTTGTAGTCAGTTTTATTTTTAAGCGAAAGAAGAACATATTATTAATGGTCATTTCAATTTTTTTATTGCTCCCATTAACATTGAGGTTGTATTATTTTTACACCGATAATTTTCAAAAATTTCCACTTATTGAATATCGCAATGTGGTCTTATTCAGGTTAGATTCAGTCATGTTTGGTGTATTAGCAGCTGCTGTGCAAAAGCGATTCTATTCATTTTTAAAAAGCAGAAAAAATATTTTGCTGTTGATTGGTTGCATAATTTTTGTATTCCGTTTTGTAATAGTAACATTTGCAATACGAATGAACTTGTATTTCTCCGTTTTGCTTTTCACCATCGAACCATTTGCAATTTTTTTATGTATTCCTTTTTTTGCTGATTGGCAAATTGATTTTCGAAAATATTTTTTCTCGAAAACAATTACAATAATTAGCGTAGTTTCTTATTCAGCTTATTTGCTAAACAAAACAACCATTCAAAATGTCATTATAATTGAATTTTTACAAAGAACACACCTTGATAAAGTAAGTTGGGTGTATTTAACAATTCCTGTTTACTTTGCTTATTGGATAATTGTAATGATACTTTCAGTGAGTTTGCACTTGCTAATCGAAAAACCTGTAATGCAGTGGAGAGACAGAAAATTTATATAAAATAATCAAAGAGAATGACAGATAATTGGTTCGAAATATGGTTTAATAGCCGTTATTATCACTTGTTGTACAACAACCGAAATGATAAAGAAGCGCAATTTTTTATTGACAATTTAATTAATTATTTGCAATCGAAACCACAAGAAAAATTTTTAGATGTTGCTTGCGGAAAAGGCAGGCACTCTAAATATTTAGCATCAAAAAAAATGGATGTTTGCGGAATCGATTTAGCATCAAACAGTATTGCTGAGGCTAAAAAAATGGAAACTGAAAATTTACATTTTTACGAACACGATATGCGCCGAATTTTTCGAGTAAATTACTTTGATGTAGTATGTAGTTTTTTTACCAGTATGGGTTATTTTGAAAAAACATCGGATGACGAAAAACAATTTGCTGCCCTGCAAGCCTCATTGAAAAAGGGCGGCAGCTTGGTAATAGATTTCATGAATATAAAAAAAGTGATTCGAAATTTGGTAGCAAATGAAAAAACAGAAAAAGAAAATTGTGTGTTCGAAATAAATCGTTTTGTTGAAAATGGTTTTATTTGCAAAACCACCAAAGTATTTGAAAACGGTGTACAACAAATGATTGCTAAAGAAAAAGTAAAAGCTTTTGATTTAATTCAATTTGAAAAATTATTAACACAACAAAATTTGAGTATAAAAAATCTGTTTGGAAGTTATGCTTTAGATAACTTTGATGAACAAACTTCAGACAGATTAATTATTCATGCCATAAAAAAGTAGAAATTACTTTTTCTTTTCATCAAATTTTAGTGCGGCCGAATTAATGCAATAGCGCATCCCTGTGGTTGCAGGACCATCATTAAATAAATGGCCTAAATGTGCACCGCAATGTTGGCAAACAACTTCTGTTCTTTTCGTTCCATAAGAATTATCAATTTTTTCTTTGATTGTTAAGCTATCAAATGGACGATCGAAACTTGGCCAACCAGTTCCACTATCAAATTTAGCTGTACTGCTGAATAAAGGCTCTCCACAAACTACACAATGATACATTCCATCCTTATGATTATTCCAATAAGCATTATTGAATGCAGGCTCTGTACCACAATTCTGAGTTACTTCATATTGATCATCAGTTAATTGCTTTTTCAATTCTTCATTTGATTTGATTGGTTTGTTTTCGGCGTTGCTCATGCTTGAAGTGTTATTATTTGAAATAGATTTTCCTGAATTGCAATTTTGAAATTGAATAGAAATTAATGTGATAGAAGCAATAATAATGAATTTCATTTTTTATATTTTATAAAACTCAATTACGATGGAATTGTTCAAGTGGATTTTTGAAAAAGATTTTTTTACCTTTTACTCATTTGCTTTAGCATCGCCAACTCTTTCATCTTTTCTCTTGCTTCCTGAACAGGCGAACCAAAATAAACTTTATTGCCTTCTATGCTTTTAGGAACGCCACTTTGTGCATACACCACAGCATTTTCGCCAATCACTAAATCTTTATTTACACCCACTTGTCCCCAAAGAATTACACCATCTTCAATTTTTGTAACGCCTGCAATGCCCACCTGTGCTGCAAATAAGCAATTTTTTCCAACCACGGTGTCATGCCCAATGTGAACTTGATTATCAATTTTTGTCCCCCATCCAATTACTGTGTCGCCTGAAACACCTTTGTCAATCGTGCATCCGGCACCGATTTCAACATGATCATGAATGACTACTCTGCCGCATGATTCCATTTTATCGTAGAATGTTTTTGGTGAAGTTCTCTTTTTGTAATAAAATGCATCGCCGCCAATCACTGTTCCACTGTGGATGGTAACATTATCGCCGATTTCACAAAAATCGTAAATGCTTACATTGGCATGAATCAAACAGTTCTTTCCAATTTTCACATGATTACCGACAAACGCACCGGGCTGCAAATGTGTACCTTCACCAATTGTTGCTGATGGTGAAATATGTTGCGATGATTTTTCAAACGGGCGAAATTGTTTCACCAAGAAAATATAATCACGAAATGGGTCATCGCTCACCAATAAAGTTTTTCCTTGCGGCACTTCCACCTCTTTGTTTATCAAAACTATTGTTGCGGCTGAGTTTAAAGACTTGTCGTAATATTTTGGATGGTCAACAAAAGTTAAATCACCAGCTTCTACCATGTGAATTTCATTGATGCCTTGCAGCATATTTTTTTCGTTGCCCAACAATTTTGCTGAAATCATTTCAGCAACTTTTACAACCGAAATTGGCGTTTGTAATTTCATAAATTTTCAAAAAATTGAATGGCGAAAATACGGAGTAAAATTTCTTTTTCTCAACAACTCACAAGGCTTTGTTCAAAGTAAAAGTGAATTAAAATGTGGTTGCAGATTTTATTCAAGTAATTTTTCGGAATAAATTTTGCAAATGAAAAAATATTTTTTCTTACTTCCTGCAATTGCTTTATTGGCTTACTCTTGCGGATGTGGTTCAAAAAAGAAAGTTGTTGAAAATTCAATCAGCAATAAAGAAATTTTCACTGGCGCAAACGGTGAAAAATTTATCCATAATCCTGATGCTGAATGGCAACAAGATTGGAGCAAAGAAAATATTGTGGTCGTTCATTTTCCTGGCGAACCTGCAACGCTGCATCCATCAAATGGTGGTGATGAGCCAAGAAATATAATCAACCAATACACTCAGAAATATATTATGCGATATGGTCTGGAGAATTTGGGTGTTGTGCCTGACTTGGTAAAAGATTATCCAGTGATTTCAGCTAATAAATTGGAATATACTTATGAATTGCGGCCCGAAGCTAAATGGGACAATGGCGAAGCAATCACTGCTAAAGACGTTGAGTTCACATTCAAAGTTTTGAAATGCCCATTGGTGAATAATCCGCAGAGTAAAAGTTATTTAGAGAATTTGAAGGATTTGGTTTTAGATAAAAGCAATCCATTGAAATTTACATTGGTGATGGTTCGAGAATATGTGCAGAATGCGGATTTTATGATTGATTATCCAATGTTGCAAAAATCTTTTTTTGATAAGCAAAATGTATTAGACAAATTTTCTTTAACACAATTCAGTGATAAAAATTTCAAAGCAGAAAGTGATAAAAATTTATCGACTTGGACAAAAGAGTACAATGATGCTAAATACGGAATGGACGTGGCTTTCATGACTGGTGCAGGACCTTACAAAGTTGTTAGTTGGGAACATGGTCAATCCATAATTTTAGAGAAAAAGAAAAATTATTGGGCCGCCAATTCAGATAAATTAGATGATAAAGCTTTACCTGCAAAAATCATTTTCAAAATCAATAAAGACCCGAATTCAACTTTGCTCGAATTCAAATCACAAAAGATGGATGCCAGCACTGCCATTTCAATCGGGCAGTTGATGCAGCTCAGAGCTGATAGTAATTTCAATCGCAACTATTATAATTATTTCCTCAATACATTCAACTACACTTACATTGCTTTGAATACAAAACCTGATGGAGTGAAGCATAAAAAAATCATGACGGATAAGAATGTTCGTCGTGCTTTGGCATTGCTTACACCTGTTGATGATATTTTGAATGTGGTATTTAAAGGTGTTCCAAAACGCATGGTATCAGTGGTTTCTCCAATGAAAAAAGAATACAATGCTGATTTGTTGTTGATTCCTTATGATTTAGAAAAAGCAAAAAAAATATTAGATGATGCTGGCTGGAAAGATTCAGATGGCGATGGTTTCAGGGATAAAATGGTGGATGGAAAAAAAGTGAAAATGGAAATGGACATCAATATTCTAAACAATCAGGTAGAGTGGAAAGATATGGCGACTATGATTGCTGAAGCTTATGCAAAAGCAGGCGTTAAGCTAAATCTGAATGCAGTTGAATTGCCTGTTTGGAAAGAAAAATGCAGAGCACATGATTTCGATTTGGCGATGGGTGTATGGGGTGGATACAGCGGCGCTGATGATTTTTCGCAACTTTGGAAAACAGAAGCCTGGGAAAAACATGGCGATAATTACAGCGGCTTCGGTGATGCAAATTCTGATGCATTGATTGATTCATGTCGCTTTACAGTGGATGATGCGAAACGAATTCCGATGGTAAAACGTTTTCAGAAAATGGTGTATGATGAGCAACCTTACATTTTCTTAAATGCTAACACAAGAAGAGTTGTATTGCATAAACGATTTGGTAATTCAAATATTTATCTGCAAAAACCTTATGTGGCTTTGAATAATTTGAAACTCTTGTTTTCAGGTGGCAATGAAATGAAAAATGGTGTTAGTGCTAATTAAAAAATAATGCTGCGCTATATCGTCAAACGCTTATTGTTTTTTATCCCGACATTGATAATAATATCCTTGTTAGCGTTTGTCATTAGTGTAAAATCGCCAGGAAATCCGGTTGAAAGAATTATCAGTTCCACACAAGGTGGCGGCGAAGAGTCAGCAACTTCAGCCAATCATAATGATTTGGTGAAACTTTGGAAACATAAGTTGGGATTGGATTTGCCAGTTTTTTATTTTACGATGCAATCATCTGTATTGTCAGATTCATTGATGCAAATAACAGATAACGACGAAAGAAAAATTGCTGAAAATAAAATTTTGAACAATTCTGGTTTTCAAAAATTCATTCCGAAAATTTCGTTTCATTTTCACAATCAATATCATCGGTGGTTATTTGGTGATGGCGAAACCACTAAAGGAATTCTTCGGGGAGATTTTGGAATTTCAATTATTACGCAACAAAAAATTGCAGACTTAATCAGTGAGAAACTGCCATGGAGTTTGTTTTTCAGCTTATGTTCAATTCTGATTGCGTATTTAATTAGTATTCCGTTGGGTGTATTTGCTGCCTCAAAAAAAGGAACACGATTGGAAAAAATAGTGAGTGTTTTAGTTTTCATGTTGCCGGCTTTGCCTGCTTTCTGGGTAGCAACATTATTGATGATGACCTTTTCAAATCCAGATATAATAAATGTTTTACCTTCATCAGGAGTGAAACCTGTGGAAGGATTTGCAGAAGGAATTTCATGGTTTGAAAAAATGAAAATCACTTTATCTTATTTGATTTTACCCATTATTTGTTTCACTTATAGCAGCATTGCATTTTTATCAAGAACAATGAGAGTGGGCATGCTTGAAACTTTAAACATGGATTTTATTCGAACTGCCAGAGCAAAAGGGTTGAGTGAAAAAGCGGTGATTTGGAAACATGCTTTGCGAAATTCTTTGTTGCCTATTATCACTGTGTTTGCAAATGTTTTTCCGATGGCAATTGGTGGCAGTGTGATTTTAGAAACGGTGTTTACATTGCCTGGAATGGGCTTTAGCATTTATCAGGCAATTGGCAATCATGATTATCCGGTGATTGTTGCAGTGTTCACCATTACTGGCTTTCTGACGATGTTGGGATATTTGGTAAGCGATATTTTATATGCAATGGTTGACCCAAGAATAAAATTTGAAAAGTA
This sequence comes from Chitinophagales bacterium, assembly GCA_947449695.1. Lineage (GTDB taxonomy): Bacteria > Bacteroidota > Bacteroidia > Chitinophagales > CAIODY01 > CAIODY01. Next base: position 1,315 of record CANFST010000026.1, on the reverse strand, counting down.
AATTTTGAACAAAACTCAAAACATAAAACCATTCAGCTTTCGCCGACACACTTGGCAACAGCTCAAGCAAAATAAAATTGCTTTTGCTGCAATTTGGGTGTTAGGCTTTTTTGTTGCATTGGCTGTGTTTGCACCTTGGTTGGCAAATGATAAACCATTTTATATCTGTGTAAATCAACACACCTATTTTCCTTTGTTAAGTTTGAAAAATCAGGTTGAATTTTTTGATGTGAATGGAAAAAGTGAAATGATGAATGCTGAACAAATTGATTGGAAACATTTGAATTATGAATCTGCAATATTTCCACCAATAGCTTATTCAGCCAATACTTCGGATATTTTAAATTCAAATTATAAATCACCAAATAATGAACAGCAATTTAAAAATGCAACTGGAGAAATAATTGAAATGCCTTTTCGATTCCGACATTTTTTAGGAACGAATAAACGTGGCGAAGATGTTTTGAGCGGCTTGATTCATGGCGCTTCTGTTTCATTATTGGTTGGTGTTTTTTCAATGTTGATGGCATCGATTATTGGAATATTTTTAGGATTAATTGCTGGCTATTTTGGTGATAATAAAATAAAACTTCAAAAAGGAATGGTGTTGAGTTTGTTGATAGGATTGGTGTTTGCTTGGTTTTATGCATTTGATATTTCCTGGAATTTGCTGTTAGAAAATTCATTTTCATTTTTTACCCAATTGCTTTTTTGTGGGTTGATTTTTTTATTGGTGCTTGGTATTTTTTATTTCATCGGAAAAATATTTAGTAAAATTTCATTTCTCAATTCAGGAATCTCAATTCCATTGGACAATATCATTTCACGAACCATTGAAGTTGTGGTTTCATTACCAACATTATTATTGATTATTACTATAGCGGCTATTGCAAAACCTTCCATGCTGAATTTGATTTGCATCATCGCATTGGTGCAATGGACACAAATTGCAAGATTCATTCGTGCAGAAATGTTGCGTTTGCGCAATTCAGAATTTATTCAGGCAGCAGAAGTTTTAGGATTAAAACATTGGCAAATCATTTTTCGTCATGCATTGCCAAATGCGATTGCACCGGCATTAGTAAGTATTTCGTTTGGCATTGCTTCAGCAATTTTAATTGAATCGAGTTTATCCTTTTTAGGTGTTGGAGTGCCTGTGGAACAAGTAACCTGGGGTTCTTTAATTAATTCGGGCAGAGAAAATTTTCAGGCTTGGTGGCTAGTAGTATTTCCTGGTTTGTGCATTTTCTTAACTGTGTTGGTTTATAATATTTTAGGCGAAGCTTTAAGAGATGCCATGGATGTGAAGTTGAAG
>CANFST010000025.1 GCA_947449695.1 Chitinophagales bacterium | reverse complement strand
TGAGTAGAAAAATTCTGTGGAAAATGAATGTTTTGTAATGCATCAAAACGCATCATCAATTTCAATTCATTAATCAGATTGGGCGGTAGAAATTCTGCTGCATCTGAAGGTTTTATTTGCGTAAGCAAATTCTTCTGAATTTTCGCAATTGCTTTACTGGCAAGACCTTTCATCTTCAATTTTTCGGTGGTTGAATACACAGGAAACAATCCACTTTTTACATCACCTTCATTTAATTCTTTCAGTAATTCAACTTCTGGATGCGGAAAATTATAGCGATTATTAAATTGTTGTGGTCGGCCATAAACTACATACTCCATGTTGGGCTGAATGGATTTTTCCAACCATTGCACACCTTTAAACCAAACCAATTCACAAACACCTGTTGCATCTTTAAATGTAGCAACAAAGCGCTTTTGGCGATTATCTCCAATTGTTTTTACCGAAGTAATAATTCCTTTAAGCTGATAATATTTTTCATCGCTATCAATTTCATTTATTGTAGCAAATTTCGTTCTATCAATATATCTGAATGGGTAATGCTGCAATAAATCACCAAACGAAAAAATGTTTAATTCTTTCTTCAGCAATTCAGCTCGTGCAGGCCCAACGCCTTTGAGATACTCAATTGGTTGTTGTAATAAATTTTCCAAAGCGAAATTTGATAAAATTATTTTAAAACAAAATTTTGCTTAACTATCCCCTTCCTAAAAATTAAAATTCCCATAAAAAAAACATCTATTGAAACAGAAACAGAAGGATGATTTTTGATTTCATGCCAAGCCTTTTCCATTCCCCTGCTCCAGTGTATATCATGAAAAACCAACACAGTTTGTTCATTGATAAATGGTAATATCTTATTGAAATAATTTATAGTAGGTTCATATCGATGATTACCATCAATAAATGCAAAATCAATTTTTTTAATTTGATTTAATGATGTTTCGAATGTATTTTCAAATTCACCTTGCAACAACAGGATATTTTTCAACCCCAACTTATTAAAAATATTTTGAGCAATATTTGCCGAATCTGGATTTCCCTCTAACGTAACAATTGGCCTGTTTTTATTTTCCAAAGCCATATAAAGTGTACTAATGCCAATACAAGTGCCCATTTCTAAAATATTATCTGGATTGAAATATCTTACTAAATTAAATAACCATCTTCCTTGTTGGACTGGGATGCTGACTTTTTTAACCAAAGTGCTGACAGTTTTTATTGATTCATTTTTTGTTCTGCTTCCTGCACCATGTTCAATTTGTTTAATACTATTTTTTGATTGAGATAATTGATTCTTAATAAATTCAATTTCATCAAAAGCATAATAGGATTGCTGATTGTTAAAAACCTCATTTAATAAATCAAATACCAAAGGCGAATGAACTCCATGCAGGTTTTTCGCCAAAAAAAAATACTTTATGTATGCTTTTAACTGATAAATCACGTTTAATATAATTTCAATTTTTATTTTGGGATTGATTCCATATTAATGATGCAGCACCTAAAATAGCAGCATTCGATTCAGGCAATGCCGATTGCAGAATCTTTACTTTATTTTGGTAAATCTTCAATAAATTAATTTCGAAATGTGTTCTTAATGGTTTAAGCAATATTTCACCTGAATTAACTAATCCACCGAAGAATATGATTGCTTCAGGACTTGTATAAGCAACTGCATCTGCTAATGATTCGCCTAATATTTTAGCAGTAAAATCAAATGCCGCTAGCGCTAATTCATCATTATCTAGTGCAGCTTGATAAATAGAAAGTGCTGAAATATTATCCTTGTTAATTTTACCTTGCATCCCTGCATCTATCATTTCTTTTACAGTTGTTACAATTCCAGTAGCAGAAGCATAAGTTTCTAAGCAACCCTTTCTTCCGCATCCGCATGGTCGACCATTTTTGATAGCGATAGTATGTCCCAATTCGCCAGCTAATCCATCATGCCCATAAATAAGTTTACCATTGGCAATAATTCCACTTCCTAAGCCAGTACCAAGCGTAATCAAAATAAAATCTTTCATTCCTTTTGCAATACCGAAAGTCATTTCGCCAATAGCCGCAGCGTTTGCGTCATTCGTTAAAAATGCTGGCACGTGACATTTGTTCTGAATCATTTTGGCTAATGGTACAATTCCTTTCCATGGCATATTTGGTGCAAATTCAATTGCACCAGTATAAAAGTTACCATTAGGAGCTCCCATCCCTATTCCAGCTAACGCCCAATTATTCTGCTGGCAAGCTTCTAAAATAACGGGTACCGTTGCATCCACAAAACTATCAGGCATAGGATAATTTTTGGTTGCTAGGGTTACATTCTTCAGAATATTTCCAGATATATCAGTAAAACCTATATGAATATTGGTTCCGCCTATGTCGATGCCTACTACAATAGTTGTCTTCATTGTACTAAAAAAAACGAAAGTAGAAACTAAAAATATTTTTTTTTCAAATACTTTAGCTTTTTTACTTCCATAAAAAAATATGTACGGCTTATATTTGCAACAACATGAAATTATCTGAATTAATTAACGAAGCTACAGATGTTGAAATTGCAGTTGTACCCGAAACTAACATAGACGGCTCAATTACCTGGTTTGTTTATGCAATAAATATTGGAGAAAAAATTTTAACCAACATATTAATCCAATCAAGTGGTGAAGGTGAAATAGACTCATGGCCAGTAAAGTCGAGTGTGTTAAAACATTTTATAGATGAATTATTACCTGGCAAAGCAACTAAGGTAGAAATGCTGATTGAAGATGTTTTTATTTTAAAAAACAATTATTGGGTAAGTTTTTATATTGGCTCAACAATTTTTGACAAACAATTTTTCTTTTCTCCAAATTCAATTACAATTAAAAACTGCTTCCCGATTCCTCATTTACAATTAAATGGGATTTTAGCACAATAGATTATAATTATTCATCAGCAAATGATTCAAGAATAGCATCTTTTTCCTTGAATCTATTCTTACTCAAAGCAATGCTGGCATTAAGTTCAAAGCCAATTAAAATCACAATGGCATTAAAATAAATCCAAAGCATAATAACAATTATACTTCCAATAGATCCATATAGTTTGTTATAAGCTCCAAAGTGATTTACAAAATAAGAAAAACCCCAAGAGGTAAGTATAAAAAGCATGGTGGCTAAGGTGCTTCCTGCAGAAATAAATTTAAAACGTTTTTTTACCGCTGGTCCATAGTAATATAGAGTTGATAAAGTGAAGAATAAAAGCGCAACAACAATAATGAAATGTATAAATGCAATAATGTTTTTTGCAGATGTACTCTTGATATGCATTAAATCAAAAAGCCATTTGAATAAATTTTGTTGCATTACAATTAATATTAATGAGGCTAAAAGCATAACAGTTAACATTATTGTCAGCTTCAATGCAACCCAATTGGTTTGAAAAATATTACGTTTTTTAAAAGTATGTTCATAGCTTTTGTTGAAAGCGCTGATCATGGCTTTTACACCACCCATTGCTGAATAAATAGAAAGCAAAAAACCAATTGAAAGCAACCCACTATGAGGTTTTGAAGATATGTCATTTACAATTGTTCTTACTACCTCATAGGCTCCATCATTGTGCAGAACACTCTTTATGTTCAATAACAAATTAGTAATTAAATTCTTTACAGGTATGTATGGTATTAAAGTCAATAAAAAAATTAGCCCAGGAAATACTGACAAAATAAAGAAAAATGAAATGCTACTGGCTCGTGTAACCACCCCATCTTGCATCATTTCCTTATAAAAGAAGCGCAATACAGTAATTAAAGGTACTCCATCAAAACCAGGAATGGTGAAAGATTTAATGCGATTAATATTTTTATCTGAAAGTAAATACATTTTCAATTTGCTTTCTTGTTTTTTAGAGAATCTATTATTTTGTTTTGCGTAGAATCAAATTTGTGCAAGATAAATCTATCAACAAATGCTTTCTGATATTTTTTTGCATTAGCTTGATGTTCTTCAAAAGTTTTTGCAAAGTTGTGATAACCACTAAAATCTTCTTTTGCACAAAAAAACATAAACTCATGCTGCTCTGCATTTAACACCGCATCAATTGATGTTGTTGATGGAATACAAATAGGACCAGGTGGCAAACCCTTTATTTTATAAGTATTGTAAGGCGATTCTGTTTTCAAGTGCCCGAATAAAATTCTTTTAATTGTAAAATCATGCAAGGCAAATCGAACAGTTGGGTCAGCTTGCAATGAAATATTTTTCCTGAATCGGTTTATGTAAACGCCAGCAATGGTTGGTTTTTCATCATCCATTGCGGTTTCCTCATCAACAATTGAAGCTAAAATTGTTACTTGATAAGGTGTTAAACCAAGTTGTTGCGCCAGCAATTTTCGATTCGGATTCCAAAATTTCTTATATTCTGAAAGAATGGTTCTCCAAAATTTTGATGGCGAAACATTCCACCAAAATTCATAAGTGTTTGGAATTACATAACCAGTCATGTCTTTAAAATGGTCAGTCGTATCAATTTTCAAATTGGCGAAAACAGTGTCAAATGAATTTTGCAAGGCAATTGAATCGGGCTCTAAATTTTTTGCAACAAAAACCCTGAACTGATGATTGAGCCTGTATTTTCCAACAACTAAATGAACTGGGGTTTGAGCACCACTACGCAACATTTTAATCAACTTAAAGTTGCTCATGTTGGGTTCAATTTTATATTTACCAGGTTTAATATGGTCAGGATAATCTAATTGTTTTGCCAGCCATAAAAATGTTGTTCGATTGATGAGTAAATGATTTTTATCTAAAATCTTCAACACATCATTGTATTTTGAGCCTGTAGGAATGTAGATGGATTCAGGCTTAAGAAGTGATTTATTAATATTTGAGCGAAAGAAATTTTGATACAAACGCCAGCTTAAACCACCTCCAATACAAGCCATGATGATGAGCCAAATTAATAAGATTTTTTTCCACTTTTTTAAGTGATGTATTTTTTGAAAAATATTACCCATAATTTTTTTAGTATTTTTCCTTTTTTAATTTCCATCGTTTATGGCTCCACATCCAGCTTTCAGGAGATTTCAAAATTAGATTTTCTAAATATCTTGTATGAGTTTCGGAAATTACAAAGGGTAAAACCTTGGTTGGTTCATCACAAATTAATTCAAATCTCATTTGATAATACCCACGTTTTATTTTTTCAGGATACATAAAAACCACCTGTGCATCAATCTGCAGAGCATATCGCTCAACACCAGTAAATACTGCAGTTTCTTGATTTAAAAAATTTGTCCAATATAGCTTACTATCTTTTCTAGGGCTTTGATCAGCAACAAAACCAACGGCAAATAATTTATCAAATTTTTTATTCATAAATTGTGCAACCTCTTTAGCAGGAAGCATTTCCATACCAAATCGAGTACGATTTTTGAAAATAAATTTTTCAAAATAAGGATTACTCAAAGGGGTATATAAGCCAACAACCTGAAATGATTTATTCATCGAAATACGTTGGGCTGCCCACTCAAAATTATTGTAATGTCCACCAACTATTATAATTTGGCGGTTGCTTTTGCTTAATTCATTCCATTTTCCTTCATCAACAAATTTCATTCTCTCTTGTAATTCATTTTTGGAAATACTAAAAAGCTTTATGGCTTCAATCACCCAATCACATAAATTTTTGTAATAGGCCTTTTCGATTTTCATTAATTCTATTTCGGTTTTTTCTGGAAAAGAATTTTTCAGATTTAAACGAACAACTTTTTTTCGATACCCTAAAATATAATAAATAATAAAGTATAAAATATTGCTAAATCCATACAAAACTTGCACTGGCAACATTGATAACGGAATTGCAAAAATGTAGAAAAAATAAAAACCTATAAATTGCATTGGGTAAAAATGCAAAAATTATTTTGGATTATTCATAATTGAGTTCAAACCACTTCCTTGAGTATTAGAGGTACCTGTTGGCGAATTTAAATCTCTCCCCAAAGTATTTCCCCATGCATCTTGATTTACACCATCGTAAATAGGCATAGCACTTTGAGTAGAATTACCTGAGTTCCAAGAATAATTTTTTTCTCCAGTTTTGTTGGTAAATACAATTTCATATTCGTTACTTGCTCTATCTCTTGGCGAAAAAACAAATTGTATATTAGTTTGATTATCTAAAGCATAGTAATCCCATACTTCATAAGGGCTACCAGTATTGCCTCCATCAGCAGAATATTGAATAGTATTTGGGGCGCCATATTGCAAACGAACCCTGCCTCTATCAGTTTCAAATCCATATTTATAAGAAGTTCCATAACTATTATTTACAATTTTCAACTCAGCCTCATATTCATTAAAGGCAGCAACTGGATTAGTATGGTTACGTCGTAGCCAAAAGTTATAATAAAACCTTTTCATATGTTCTTCATTATTTTCTGCAACTAAATTATCAATATACCTACCCTCGTTTACAGCAGCAATCGGGAAGATTGTTTTCAATCTCGTTCGTATTTCTTCTTTAGAAAATAAGCGAACAAATACTTTATTTAAATCAACTTCACTATTGAAATATAAAGTATCGGTGCTGTTATCAGATTTACGTGACAATGCTTTAAAACGTTGAAAAGGAATAGATGTAGTTGCAAAAATTTCATTATTTCTATTAAGTAATTGTAAATTCAAATTGTAGTTGCCACTTGATAATTTTGAAATATCTAAAGTTTGTAAAACTGGTATAACATCAGCGTATTCCAACACTTCAGAATTGGAGAACTCTTCTAAAAGTTTTCCTGTCTCCTTTTTTGAAATAGCAAATTGTAAAATAAATTTCCGGTCTTTTTGAGCACTTGATGGTGGATAAATTTCAGTGTAGAAACTTAGCTTGTTTTTTAACGATGGAAAATAATTCATTACCATTGGTATTAAACTTATATCACCTCGTTGAAATATTGATTTTGTTTTTTCTTGATAAAAAGTATCTAATAATTCGATATCAGAAAAAGAGAATTGGGTTGTTTTGATATCAACCTTTAAGGTTGAATCAATTAATTCAATTTTTTTATTTTCATTTTCGATTTGTGTAATAACAGTATAATTGCCTTTTGGCAAAGCATTTCTGCGTAAGTCAATTAATGCAGAATTGATATTTTTTATTTCAGTAGAATTTTTATAAGCGACTGTATTTAATTGGAATTTATCGAACTGGACTATTTCATTACCATTCTTTTTAAAGATGATTATAACAATTAATGAAGCCTTATAAGTAGAGTCGGGTTGTTTTTTATAGAATAAAGTATGCGGATTAACAGATAAATATGTTTCAACATAACTTCCAGTTGCAGCATCCGAAAATACCGCATTGGAAATGTGTGCCTCAATATTACCCGATTTAATTTGGGCATTAGCTTGACTTAATATATTTATTAAAAATATTGTTACGAACAAATGTTTCATCATAAACTATTTTTTACAAAGTTAATTTTTCATTTTTGTAATCCAATGACAACATCAAAAGATTTTGCTATTTGCGAACCAATGTTTTTTCCACCCATCTCTTTCTTTAAGATGCTAAAAAGACACAAAAGGTTGCACTTAGAAACAAACGAGTATTATCAAAAAGCCACTTATCGCAATAGATGCTATTTGCCAAGTGCAAATGGAATTCAAATGTTGAGTATCCCTTTACTAAAGGGGAAAAATCAACAACTGCCATTGAAAGATGTGAAAATATGCTATGAACAAAATTGGCAAACTCAACATTTCAAAACAATAAAAGTTATCTATAAAAAATCACCTTTTTTTGAATTTTATGAACCAGAGTTGGAAGTTTTATTTCATCAAAAAAAAGAATACTTGATTGATTGGAACATTGAATTATTGAATTTCATTTTACAAAAAATAAATCTAAAAATCGAGATTGAAAGAACAGATTCATTTCAATCTATTTATCAAAATATTGAAGATTTCAGAAACGTATTTATCAATCCCTTTAAGGATAATCAATTCAACAAACATTTAACAGTTTACCATCAGGTATTTGAAGAAAAAATAGGATTTCAACCTGATATGTCAGTGATAGATTTATTATTTGCTGAAGGAAGTAATGCTCAATTATTCATTTAGTAATTTGTTGCAAATATTTGATTATTAATTATTTAATAACATTCATGTAAGTTGACTTTTATACCTAAAAATAAAGCTATTGTATGTGTATAAATAAATTTCAAAGAATATTACTCTGAAGAGAAAAATCATACTATATTTGCCTCAACCAAAAAAAGACCAAATTTAGACAATGCGATTGAACAAGTATTTATTAGTGATTGTTGTATTGATGATTTCGGCTGTAATGTTCAGAGTTTTTAACTTTCACTATAATATTCTTTTAAATTTTTCACCTATTGCAGCTATTGCATTATTTGGTGCAGCGAATTTGAAAAATGGTAAGTTGGCTTTCGGAATACCAATGTTAGTAATGTTTGTAAGTGATTGCTTCATTGGATTTCATAACACAATGTTCTTTACTTATAGCAGTTTTGCATTAATAGGTTTACTTGGTTTTGTAGCTTTAAGAAATAAATTTTCAGCAGGAAGATTGGTTTTGATATCATTATTATCTTCTCTTATTTTCTTTTTAGTTACAAATTTTGGTGTTTGGGTAATGCCCAACACAATGTATAGTAAAGATTTCGCAGGGTTGATTACTTGTTACATTAGTGCAATTCCGTTTTTTGGTAACACAGTTGCTGGTGACTTATTCTTCAGCACAGTGTTGTTTGGCATTTTTGAATGGATCAAACAAACAAATTGGTTAGTTAAAGCCAAGGCGTAACAAATATTTAATAGCGATTCACACATCGCTTAAAGAGTTGGTTTTTTTGGTTAAAGTGTGAATTAAGGTGGAGCAGTTGATGGTTACTGTCTCCACCTTTTCCTTTTTATTAATCGCAACATGAATAATAATTACATCGAACTGCAATTGCAGGCAAATGAAGAATTACAAGAAATTTTAGTGGCTGTTTTGGCTGAAAATAATTTTGAAGGATTTGTTCAAAATGAAAATGAATTGCTGGCTTATTGTCCGCAAGAATTATTGAATGAAAATGAAATCTTTGAAACCTTAGCAGCTTTTTCAATCAAAAAAGAAGATTACATTTTTACTACACAACCAAATAAAAACTGGAATGAAGAATGGGAAAAAAACTTCGAGCCTGTTTTAATTGCAGATAAAATTTATGTCAGAGCTTTATTTCATCCCGAGCGCAAGGATGTAAAACACACCATTACAATTCAACCCAAAATGAGTTTTGGAACAGGACATCACAACACTACTAAATTAGTATTGACTGAAATGTTGAATCTAGATTTACAAAATAAAACAGTGTTAGATATGGGCAGCGGAACTGCTGTGTTAGCTATTTATGCTGAAATGGCTGGTGCAACCTCTATTTTAGCCATTGATAATGATGGATGGGCTTATGAGAATGCAAAAGAAAATTGCCTTGGTAATGATTGCAAAAAGATTATAGTAAAACTAGGTGATGAAAAATTGTTGGATAAAAATGTTAAGTATGATGTGATTGTATCCAACATCACTAAAAATTTCAACTTAGCTAATTTGCCTTTGTATGCAAAATTGATAAACCCCAACGGACAAATATTGCTGAGTGGTTTTTATGAAAACGATGTGAACGATTTTTTGGAATTATCTACAAAGTTAAATTTGAAGTTATTTAATCAAACTGTAGATAAGAATTGGACTATGCTGCATTTTGCTTTGCAGTAGATATTTCTAATCTTATTTCATTCTATATTTGTGTTCATTCGTCAATACTAATTACCAAAAATTTTAAATATGGATTTAGAAAATAAAATAGCTGTAATAACCGGAGTAAGTAAAGGAATTGGTAAAGCTACTGTAGAAGAACTGCTTGATAAAAAAGTAAAAGTGATTGGGTGGGGACGAAGTGCGCCATTAGGGATTACACATTCTGATTTTTTATTTGTAAACTGTGATGTAAGTGATGTAAATTCAGTAGCAAAGGCTTATAACAATACCATCGAAAAATGGGGTGAAAGAATAGATATATTAATTAACAATGCTGGATTGGGTTATTTCAAATTGATGGAAGAAATAACATTGAACGAATGGGATGAGATGTTTGATGTGAACGTAAGAGGCACATTTTTATGTTGCAAAGTTATTTTACCTTTAATGAAACAAAATAAATTTGGGCATATTATAAACATTTCATCAATAGCAGGAACTCAAGGTTTACCTGAAGGCTCAGGTTATTGTGCCACAAAATTTGCGGTAAGAGGATTTTCTCAAAGTTTATACAAAGAAGCCAGAGCATTTAATGTAAAAGTAAGTTGCATTTATCCAGGGTCAGTAAAGACTGATTTCTTCAAAAATTATCCAACCATTACAACCAATGAAGATATGATGAAGCCTCATGAGATTGCTTCATCAATTATTCATATTTTAGAAACTCCAGATAATATTTTACCAGTTGATTTAGAGTTAAGGCCAATGAGGGTTAAAATGTAACTTTGGTAAAATTAATCTTTGATTCAAGAATTGAAGTTCATTTAAAATAGTTGATTCTTTTAGGCAAAAAATATTTCCTTCGAATTGAAATAAATTTATCTTTGAAATCCAAAATCAAACTATTTACAATGAAATTAAATTTCCTAATACTAACTCTAATTGCAATTGTATTTTTCACTCAAACTTCACTGGCAGATGAAGTTATATTTAAAGATAATAAAGCAAATTCTAAAATAAAAGGGACAAATTTTTTGAGATATGTCAACCAATCGGCATTACCTAATTACATTCATTTTTACAATCAAGCTGCCCCATCTTTTAATCAAATTGAAGAATGGATAAAGACTAATTACAAACTAAATGCAAATTATAATTGGCATTTATTAAATACTTCAACTGATAAATTAGGCTACTCACATTATCGTTATCAACAAACTTATAAAGGCATTAATATTGTAGGTTCAATGTACATTCTGCATGTAAAAAATGGATTAGTAGAAAGTATGAATGGAGATTTGTATAATGATTTAGATAATTTAAACACCAGCATTTCTTTTACCAATGAGAATGCATTGCAAATTGCTTTAAAAAAAATAAATGCTTCTGTTTATAAATGGCAAATAGCAGCTGAAGAAAAAAGATTGAAAGCAATTCAACATAATTCAACCGCAACTTATTACCCAAAAGGAGAATTAAACATCGTTAAAACCCCTTCAGGGTATCATCTTTGCTATGCATTTAATATTTATGCGGCAGAACCTTTAAGCCGAACAATACAATATGTAAATGTTAATTCTGGAAAAATTGAATTGACTAATAATCTAATCGAAACTATTGGTACAACTGGCATTGCACATACTAAATTTTCAGGCATCAGAGCAATAAAAACTGATAGTACTGCACCTACATCTTTTAGATTAAATGATGCAACAAGAGGTCTAGGGATAGTGACTTTAAATTTACAAACTAGTAATATTTATGCTAATGCTGTAGATTTTATTGATAATGATGATAATTGGAACAATATTAATAGTGCTGGTGATGAAGCCGCTACTGACGCTCATTGGGGTGCTGAAATGACTTATGATTATTATTCAATAAAACATGGAAGAAACAGCATTGATAATGCTGGTTTATCATTAAATAGTTTTGTGCATTATAACACAAATTATGCTAATGCATTTTGGGATGGTACAGAAATGACTTATGGTGATGGTAATGTTAACAATGGCTTTTTAATTATGACGGGCTTGGATGTTTGTGGTCATGAAATCACACATGGTTTAACTTCCTATACAGCACAATTAGGAGGTGGTGGAACTTCTGAAGCTGATGCATTAAATGAGGGCTTTAGTGATATTTTCGGAACATCGATTGAACGATTTGCCAGACCAACACAATGGGATTGGTTAATAGGTGGTGATATTACTTGTACAACAGCAGGCGTGCCTGATGGCGCTGGATTAAGAAACATGACGAACCCAGCTTTGTCAGGAGCAGGGAGTGTGGGCGGAACAAGAGCCCAACCTATTTGTTATCTTGGATCAAACTGGGATCCAAATGGCGAACCACATAACAATAATGGACCGTTAATTTATTGGTTTTATCTATTATCTACAGGGGATGCAGGAAGCAATATTGCTGTGTTAGGCGTTGATACAGCAGGTGAAATTGCATACAGAACATTAACTATTCATCTTACACCAAATTCAACTTATAGTGATACTCGATTTTACTCTATTCTTTCAGCAAGTGAATTATATGGAGGCTGCTCTACTCCTACTGCAGCTACAACTAATGCATGGTACAAAGTATGTGTAGGGAGTGCTTATGTTTCATCGCCTACTTCATGTAATTTTACAGCTGATGTTGCAAATACCTGCAACACTTCTTTAACGGTTAACTTTAACAATTCAAGTGTAAGCGGAAATACCTTCATTTGGAATTTTGGCGATGGTACAACCTCGACTGCCTATTCTCCTTCGCATACATTTAGTGTGGGGAGTTATAATGTAAAGTTGTATTCAAATGGCGGTACTTGCGGTTCAGACTCAATTACAAAAACAGCATATATAAATGTTGGGCCACCAGCTGGACCTATTACTATGGGAGCAACTATTTGCGGAACATCTGCTGTCCAATTATCAGCTACCCCTATTCAAACTGGCGATAGTATTTTTTGGTATTCATCTGCAGTTGGTGGAAGCCAATTAGCAAGTGGAAATTATTTTACAACGCCAATAATTTCAAATACCACAACTTATTATGCTGAAGAGCAACTATCTTCTACTGCCTTGCATGTTGGGGCAGCAAATGACAATATTGGAACTAATAGTGTCCCTAATACCAACCATTATCTTACATTCGATTGCACAGCACCAACTAATTTACAATCAGTATTTGTTTACTCACAAGCCACCGGTAACAGAACTATTGAATTGAGAGATAATAATGGAACAGTTTTGCAATCAGTCAACGTAAATATTCCAAACGGGAACACCAGAATATATTTAAATTTCCCAATTCCAATTGGAACTAATTTCCAACTTGGGTTTCCAAACAATACCACTAATATCAACTTAGTAAGAAATAATTCTGGAGCTAATTATCCATATACCAATGGACCAATTTCAATTACCGGAAATGATATTAACAATGGGAGTTATTACTATTATTTTTATGATTGGATAATAAAAGGCGAAGACTGTTATACTTTAAGAACACCTACAGTTGCAACAGCTAACGCAGGCGGAACTGCCCCAATTGCTTCTTTCAATATTACTGATAATGGCTCAGGAAATATTAGTTTCAATAACACTTCAACAGGCGGAAATACTTATCAGTGGAATTTTGGAGACAGTTCTGCCATTGATAATTCAACAAGCCCAACGCATCAGTATTCTCAATACAAAAATTATACTGTTACATTAATTATTAAATCTGCCTCAGGATGTGTTGACTCCTTTGTACAAACAATTAATGTTTTAAGTTCAGGTATTGAAGGTATTAGTCCAACACTAAGTGTACAAGGTTATCCGAATCCATTTGGTGAGCAATTCAATTTACAATTTAGTCAGAATTTGTATAGTGGCAATATTGAAGTAATAAACGCTTTAGGACAAATTGTATTTAAAGATGTTGTAAAAAATATTTCAAATTATTCTATTCCAACTTATCGTTGGGCAAATGGTAATTATATTTTGCATTTAACAAACAACGAACTAAGCTGGCAGATGAAATTAGTTAAAACAAATGCTGAATAAATTAGTGTAGAATAAAACTTAATAATTCAAATACCATTTTACTTTTACACTCCTATGAACGAA
Organism: Chitinophagales bacterium; assembly: GCA_947449695.1. Lineage (GTDB taxonomy): Bacteria > Bacteroidota > Bacteroidia > Chitinophagales > CAIODY01 > CAIODY01. The sequence continues at coordinate 26,750 of CANFST010000025.1, read as the reverse complement.
ATAATTGAAACGCTTCGCAATGTCATCAACCCACAATGGATTATAGACCATGGTGGATTGTGGTTTTTATTGTTCATCATTTTTGCAGAAACAGGCTTGTTTGTTGGCTTCTTTTTACCAGGCGACAGCTTGTTGTTTGTAGCTGGTATTTACAGCAATCCATTAGCTTCTGACTTTTTAAAAATTCTAGGTATGCCGCCTTTGTACAATGGTGTTTTGAATTTATTGATTTTGATTGTATTGATTGTGATAGCTGGATTTATAGGAAATATGATAGGTTTTGCATTCGGAAAAAAAATTGGACCTGCCATGTTCAACTGGCCTGATAGATTTTTATTCAAGAAAAAATATTTGCACGATGCACATGAGTTTTATGAGAAACATGGCGGCGGTGCAGTGGTATTTGCCAGATTTTTACCCATCATACGCACCTTTGCACCTATCATTGCAGGCATAGTAGATATGGACAAAAAGAAATTCACCTTTTTTAATTTGATAGGCTGTGTAGCTTGGGTAGTGAGTATGTTGGTGGGTGGTCATTTTTTAGAAAAATTTATTTTAGAGCAATTCAATTTCGATTTGCGTAAACATCTTGAAGTGATAGTTATAGGAATTGTTTTTGTCACCACCGCACCAGTGTTATGGAAATTATTCTTTGGCAAAAACAAATCGGCTCAATCGTAAAGTCGCATGCATAATCATTCTCCTGCTCCTGATTTCAAATTCAAAATGTTATTCAATGCCACTATCATTGTAGCGGCATTGGGCTATTTTGTTGACATCTACGATTTAATATTGTTCAGCATTGTACGTGTGCCAAGTTTAAAATCAATTGGAATTATTGGCAAAGAAAATTTAGAAAGTAATGGCTTGCTGCTCATCAATATTCAGATGTTGGGTATGTTGTTAGGCGGAATTATTTGGGGGATATTGGGTGATAAAAAAGGAAGGCTTTCAGTATTGTTTGGTTCTATCCTATTGTATTCATTAGCCAATATTGCTAATGGAATGGTTACTTCTTTAAACCAGTATATGATTCTTCGATTCATTGCTGGCTTTGGTTTGGCAGGCGAATTAGGTGCAGGCATTACTTTAGTAGTAGAGCAAATGCACAAAACGCATCGAGGTTATGGCACCACCATGGTTGCCACTATTGGAGTTTCAGGAGCCATATTCGGTGGCTTGCTGGGTTTCTATGTGGGCATGCATGGCGATGGTTGGCGCACTTGTTATTATATCGGAGGTGGAATGGGTTTGGCATTGCTGTTAATGCGAATTGGTATTTTAGAATCAGGTATGTTTGAAAAATTAAAATCGCAACACGAAGTGCAACGTGGCAATTTGATGGTCATTTTATCCAACTTCAAAAATCTTAAAAAATATATCAAGTGCATTTTAATCGGTTGGCCTTGTTGGTATGTAATTGGTATTCTGGTCACCCTATCGCCCGAATTTTCTGAAGCATTGCATATCAATGGGAAAATTGTTACACCTTTGGCTGTAGCTGCATCTTATGCAGGTACAACCTTCGGCGATTTTTTATGTGGTATCATCAGTCAATGGCTTAAGAGCAGAACCAAAACCATTCTGATTTATTTACTGACAACAGTTGCTTGCTTGATCGTTTACTTTTGTTCAGCAGGTATTTCTGCATCCTTATTTTATTTCGTTATCTTCTTGGTTGGTACAGCAGTGGGTTATTGGGCTGTGTTTGTAACTATTGCTGCTGAAAGTTTTGGTACAAATATCCGCTCAACCGTCACTACTACCGTTCCTAATTTTGTTAGAGGTTCGCTGCCCATTATTTCAGCCATTTTCACTGCCTTCAAAATGTTACTGAAGAAAAATGATTTCTCTCATGATAATATTTTACTTTATTCTGCTATCATCACTGGTATTATTGTTATGGGGCTTTCGCTATGGGCTGTGTTGCGAATGGAAGAAACTTTTCATAAAGATTTGAATTATGTGGAAGAATGATTCTAAACATTTCTGCAACACAAAAAAACAAATTTGAATTGCTGAAACCCACTATCTTCGCCTATCATTTTTCTAACCGAAATAATTTGAACCAGTGAAGCTGAAATCGTTATTGGCAAAACCTTACGCTATCTATGTTGCTCGAAAAATAAAAAAAGATAGAGATAATGCATTGCAACATCAAGACGAGCTATTAAAATCTTTACTGAAAAAGGCTGCCAATACAGTGTTTGGAAAGCAATTCAAATTTGCTGATATAAAAACATACGAAGAATTTAAAGCCGCTGTTCCTCTTTTTGATTATGAAGATTTAAAACCTTTTATCGAACAAATCAAAGAAGGCAAGCAGCATGTGCTGTGGCCTGGCAAACCAATTTATTTAGCTAAATCAAGCGGCACCACAAGTGGTGTAAAATATTTGCCTATTACAAAAGATTCCATTAACAATCATATTGACACAGCCCGAAATGCTTTGCTGGCTTACATGCATGAAACCGGCAATACACAATTTGCTGATGGCAGAATGATTTTTTTAAGTGGCTCACCCGAATTAGAACGTATTGCTGGCATTCCAACTGGAAGATTAAGTGGCATTGTGAATCATCACATTCCATACTATTTGCGTAAGAATCAATTGCCATCTTACAACACCAATTGCATTGATGATTGGGAAACTAAATTGCAAAGTATTTGCGATGAAACAATTGAATCAAACATGACACTCATCAGCGGAATTCCGCCATGGACGCAGATGTATTTTGATGAATTAGAAAAACGCAGCGGTAAAAAAATAGGAGATTTATTCCCCAACTTTTCAGTAATGGTGTATGGTGGTGTAAATTTTGAACCTTATCGTCAAAAATTATTTGAATCAATCGGTAAAAGAATTGACACGATTGAAACTTACCCAGCCAGCGAAGGTTTTATTGCTTTTCAAGATTCGCAAGAAGAAATTGGTTTGTTGTTGAACACTAATTCAGGCATATTTTTTGAATTTATTCCGATGAATGAAATTGGCTCAAAAAGCCCAACCCGACTGCATTTGAAAGATGTGCAAATTGGTGTAAATTATGCCATTGTGCTAAACACCAATGCTGGTTTGTTTGGTTATGTAATTGGCGATACTGTAAAATTCGTTTCTACAAATCCTTATCGAATCATCGTTTCGGGGCGCATCAAACATTTCATCAGTGCATTTGGCGAACACGTAATTGCCGAAGAAGTAGAGAAAGCTTTGATGCAAACTGCGATGGAACAGCACATCAAAATCATTGAATTTACTGTTGCGCCGCAAGTGAATCCTACAACTGGTTTGCCTTATCACGAGTGGTTGATTGAGTTTGATAATGCACCAACTGACTTAGAAAAATTTGCTTTAGCGGTGGATGAGAAAATGCGTAAGCTGAATATTTATTATGATGATTTAATTACCGGAAATATTCTGCGAACGCTGGTCATTACACAATTACAGCGCAATTCATTTATCAACTACATGAAAAGTATTGGCAAATTAGGAGGGCAAAATAAAGTACCAAGATTAAGTAATGACAGAAAAATTGCGGAGGAAATTTCAAAGTTTAAAAATTAAAATCAACATAAATTGTACACCATAGCCATACACGGCGGCGCAGGCACACTCAACAAATCTGCCATGACGCCCGAAAAAGAAACTGCTTATCGCCAAGCTTTGCAACAAGCCACCGAAGCAGGAAAAATTATTTTAGAAAAAGGTGGTGAAGCATTAGATGCTGTGGAAGTGGCAGTGATAGCTTTGGAAAATTGTCCGTTGTTTAATGCCGGCAAAGGTGCTGTATTCAATCACAAAGGCGAACATGAGTTGGATGCTTCTATCATGTGTGGCAAAAATACTTCGGGTGGCGCAGTGGCAGGTGTGAAGCATATTGCCAATCCAATCAGCTTAGCTAAAATGGTATTGCAAAAATCACAACATGTGATGTTAATCGGCGAAGGCGCTGAACAATTTGCCAAAGAACAACAGGTGAAATTAGTTGACCAAAGTTATTTCTACAATGATTTTCGTTATCAGCAATGGCAACAAATAAAAGACGAAGACACATTTGCATTAGACCATTCAGTTGAAATCAAAAACCCAAAAATGGGCACTGTTGGCGCAGTTGCGATGGATGTGCATGGCAATTTAGCTGCTGCCACATCAACTGGTGGAATGACTAACAAAAAATGGGGACGAGTTGGTGATACACCAATCTTAGGTGCAGGCACTTATGCCAACAACAATACTTGCGCTGTGAGTTGCACTGGGCATGGCGAATTTTTTATTGAGCAAGTTGTAGCGTATGACATTCATTGTTTGATGTTGTACAAAAATTATTCTTTACAACAAGCCACTGAATATGTGATGCTGGATAAATTAAAAAAACTAAATGCCGAAGGCGGATTAATTGCAGTAGATACAAACGGCAATCACTCTTTAGTGTTCAACTCCGAAGGCATGTACAGAGCATATTTCAGCAGCCAAGAAAATGAAATGGTAACAGCTATTTATTAAACTTCAGCTACAGCGCTTGCTTCAAAAACCCTGGTAGAAGTATTATAACGATTGCCGCTACACATAATGTGAACAATCATATTTGAAACAGCAATTGGTTTGCCTATTTCGGCATCCCCAATATTATTGAATTCAATGTTTTTTCCATCAAAAATATAAACTGCGCCACTTCCAATAGCTGTAATCTGATTACCATGTTCAACAATTACACCTGTATCTTCACTTAACCCGATGCCTATTGCACCAGGGTTTGCAGCTACTGCTTGTGCTAATCTTGGAAAACGGCCACGTTTTTCAAAGTGTGAATCAATGATGACATTATCCATAAAACCTAAACCAGTCGTGATTTTTACTTCCCCTTTTAAATGGGCTGAGGTGGCACTGCCTTCATATATCATAGTTTGACTCATCGCCATCGCACCGGCACTGGTGCCAGCAATTACAAAGTTTTCGTTATGATATCTTTCTTTGATGATTTCTAAAAATTGTGTGCCGCCAAAAATAGATGAAAGGCGCAACTGATTACCGCCTGAAAACATAACGCAATCAGCCTTTTTCAATCTATCCAGCATTTCAGTAGTATCTACATCTTTTCGTTCACGGATACGCATATGACCAACATTGGTATCGCCCAACTTTTCAAATGCACTGATATAATTATCAATCACTTCATCAGCGATTGACGAAGCAGTGGTAACCACTTCAATTCTTTTTTCACCTCCAATTTTATCAATGATTTGTTTTAATATACCGAGTTCAAAAAAATTCATGCGATTCCGTTCAATCACACCCTTTTCTAAATCAGTACCTTTGTCTTCAGCCCCCCCAACAGGAATTAAGATTCCTTTTATAGTTTGTTGAATCATTCCGCAAAAATAATTTTCTTAACTATTAATTTACAGGTTTATAACATGAATTTTGTAAGCAAAACAATGTAGATAAGTTTTAAGCATGAACGAAAAGCATCTGCAAAACAAATTATTGATTAATAAAACCACTAAATTTGCCACAAGAAACTAAGGAAAAATGTTACAAACTGATGTATTAGTGATTGGCAGCGGCATAGCAGGTTTAAGTTATGCTTTGAAAACTGCAATAGCTCGGCCTGATTTGAATATTTTAATCATCAGCAAAAGCGATGAAGATGAAAGCAACACCAAATATGCGCAAGGCGGCATTGCAGGCGTAACCGACACCTCCAACGATTCATTTGGAAAACATATTGAAGACACTTTGATTGCTGGCGATGGTTTGTGTAATAAACAAACGGTTGAAATTACTGTAACCGAAGCACCACAGCGCATTGCAGAGTTAATTAATTGGGGAACAAATTTCGACAAAGATAAAATTGGTGATTTTGATTTAGGCAAAGAAGGCGGTCATTCGGCGTTTCGCATTTTGCATTATAAAGATGTTACAGGCAAAGAAATCGAACGGGCTTTATTAGCAAAAATAAAAGCGCAAAAAAATATTCAAATCATTACGCACTGTTTTGTGATTGATATTATTACACAACATCACCTTGGGCAATTAATTACCAAAGCAACACCTGATGTTGAATGTTATGGTGTGTATGTTTTAAATACATCAACCCAACAGATTGAAAAGGTTTTAGCAAAGGTTACCATGCTTGCTACAGGAGGCGTTGGGCAGGTTTATCGAACTACAACTAATCCAAAAATTGCAACTGGTGATGGTATCGCAATGTTGTATCGGGCGAAAGGAAGAGTTGAAAACATGGAGTTTATTCAGTTTCATCCAACAGCGCTTTACAACCCTGGTGAAAGTCCTTCGTTTTTAATCACAGAAGCAGTAAGAGGCAAGGGTGGAATTTTGCGCAACCGAAAAGGTGAAGCATTTATGAAAAATTACGATAGCCGTGCAGAGCTTGCTCCACGTGATATTGTAGCCCGAGCAATTGATAACGAGATGAAAAAGAATGGCGATGAAAATGTTTTTTTGGATTGTACAAAAATTGATGTGGATGATTTTGTGCAGCATTTTCCAAACATTTACAACAAGTGTTTGAGCATCGGAATTGATGTAATGAAACGGATGATTCCTGTGGCTCCTGCAGCGCATTATAGTTGCGGTGGAATTAAAGTAAATGAATTCAGTCAGTCATCTATTACCAACTTGTTTGCTTGTGGTGAATGCAGCAGCACTGGGCTTCACGGGGCAAATCGGTTGGCAAGTAATTCGTTGTTAGAAGCATTGGTTTTTGCTCATCGAGCCAGTTTAAAAACTATAGAATTGGTTGATAATATTTCATTCAACAATAAAATTCCAAACTGGAATGCCGAAGGAACTTCAACACCCAAAGAAATGATTTTGATTACGCAAAGCATTAAAGAAGTTCAGGCAATCATGAGTGATTATGTGGGCATCGTACGCAGCAATGTGCGCCTGCAAAGAGCCATGCGCCGCATTGATTTATTGTGGGAAGAAACAGAAACATTGTATAACAGCACTTTCGTTTCGCCACAATTGTGTGAGTTGCGCAATCTGATAACAGTTGCTTATCTGATTACAAAATGTGCAGAGTTCCGAAAAGAGAGTCGTGGATTGCATTTCAATACGGATTATCCAAATAAGAATAATGCTTTGGTGAATATTATCTGGTAGAATAGCTTTCATTAACTTCATTTAAACAAAATTTGAAAGTTGTTCGACTTCTCAATTCAATAAATCTTTGTATTTTGTACGCTTGATTTTAACATACATTAATTCATGACTGATTGGAAAAAAGATATTGATTTAAACAAGCTCCCAAAGCACATTGCTGTTATAATGGATGGTAATGGCAGATGGGCACAACAACAAGGTCATTTAAGGATTTTTGGTCATGAAAATGGAGTAAAATCAGTTCGTGAAATTGCAGAAGGTTGTGCTGAATTGGGTGTTGAATATTTGACTTTATATGCATTCAGCACTGAAAACTGGAATCGACCAAAAGATGAGGTAGATGCTTTAATGAGCCTTTTGGTAACTACATTAAAAGGTGAATTAGAAACATTAAATAAAAACAAAATCAGATTGCATGCAATTGGTAATTTAAAATCGTTACCTGAAAAATGCCACGAAGAATTGAGCGAAACAATTGAAAAAACAAAAACTAATTCAGGATTAAATTTGATATTAGCACTAAGCTACAGCAGTTATTGGGAAATCACTGAAGCTGTAAAAAAAATTGCAACGGATTATAAAAATAATACTATTCAGTTAGATGAAATAACCTCTGATTTAATTTCAAAACATTTAAACACAGCCAGTTTTCCAAATCCCGAATTAATGATTAGAACCAGCGGCGAACACCGATTGAGTAATTATTTATTATGGCAATTGGCGTATGCCGAATTTTATTTTACTGAAGTATTATGGCCTGATTTCAGGAAAAATCATTTGGCCGAGGCAATTTATGATTATCAAAACAGAGAGAGAAGATTCGGGAAAACTAGCGAACAAATTGCTGCTGAACAAACACAATAATTTTTATTAAATTCAGTTAAGAGAAAACATTTCTACCATCAAACATCAACCAACAAGTCAAGTGAAATTGAAATATTTATTTGTTTTTACATTAGGGATTATATTATTTTCAAACAATTTAACAAAAGCACAAAGCATCGATTCTATTGGATTAAATACCCCTTTACAATACGATTTGGGCGGAATTACAATTAGCGGAACACAATATTTAGACCAGGATATCTTAAAAACTTATACTGGATTGGTGGTCGGCCAAAAAATAACTATACCAGGTGATGAAATAGGTAAGGGAATTTCAGCTTTATGGAAACAGGGTTTGTTTGCCAACATAAAAGTAAATATTACCAATATAGTTGGCAGCACAGTTTTTTTAGATTTTGTATTAACTGAACGCCCTAGATTAGGTCATTGGACTTATAGAGGAGTCAGCAAAGGAGATGCAGAAGATTTGAATAAAAAATTACAATTGATTAAAGGGAAAGTATTAACCGAGAATTTAAAAGTGAATGCTATTCAGGCTATTAAAGATTACTATTATGAAAAGGGATATAATGGAGTAATAGTAAATTGCTTAGAAAAAAAAGATTCATCAAGTCGCAATACTGTAAATATTTTGTTCTTGATTGAAAAAGGGCACAAACAAAAAATTGAAGATATTTATTTTGCTGGCAACAATAATTTATCAGCTATCAAATTACGCCATTTGATGAAAGACACTAAAGTCAGAATGCGTATTCGTCCGTTTGAAAAACAAGATTTACATGCATTTACTCATACATCTCCATCTGAATTTTTCAGTAGTTTATATCACCTCACTTTGCCTCAATTGAAAGATAATCTGGCTGATAGATTCAGATTAAATATTTTTTCAACTTCAAAATATCGGAAAGAAGATTATGATGGTGACAAACAAAAGTTGATTGAATATTACAATAGTAAAGGATTCAGGGACGCTCAGGTATTATCAGATACCATGTATAAAAATTCAAATGGAAATTTAATTATCAAGATAAACTTGGAAGAAGGTCTTAAATATCATTACCGTAATATTTTCTGGAGAGGAAATGCAAAATATACTGACAAAGAATTGTCATCGGTTTTAGGATTAAAACGTGGCGATGTATACAATCGAAGTGAATTAGATTCAAGATTGAATATGAATGCCTCAAGTACCGATATCAGTTCGTTGTATATGGATGATGGGTATTTGTTCTTTTCTGTTACACCAGTTGAAATTGCAGTTGAGAAAGATTCTATTGACATGGAAATCAGAATATACGAAGGGAAGCAAGCCACTATCAATAAAATTATTATCAAGGGCAATGATAAAACTAAAGAATATGTAATCAGAAGAGAATTAAGAACTATACCTGGTCAAAAATTTAGCCGAAGTGATATTATTAGAACAACAAGAGAAATAGCAACATTAGGTTATTTTAATCAGGAAAAAATCAACCCGGTTCCAATTCCACACCCTGAAGATGGAACAGTTGATATTGAATATAACTTAGAAGAAAAATCATCTGACCAGTTAGAATTACAAGCTGGTTATGGTGGTGCTATTACTGGGCTGGTTGGAACTCTTGGAGTTAATTTTACGAACTTCAGTACCCATAATTTCTTTAAAGGTTCTGCATGGAATCCTGTTCCGAGTGGCGATGGCCAAAAATTAGGATTAAGATTACAAAGCAGTGGTAAATATTACCAATCGATGACTGCTTCATTTACAGAACCATGGTTAGGGGGCAAAAAACCAACTTCACTTTCTGTAGCACTTTATAAAACTATTTTTAACAGCACTTACAATAGTTTACCAAGTCGTCAAGCTACAAATGGTATTACTTTAAGTATTGGCAAACGATTGAAATTCCCTGATGATTATTTTACTTTAATTAATGGAATTGACATTGAACATTATGTGTTAAGTAATCAAAATACTGCTCTTATTCCAATTGCAGATGGTACAGCCAATGTTTTTTCAATCAACGAAACCCTTGCCCGTACTTCGACCAATCAGCCATTGTATCCGCAAAGTGGTTCTAAAATCTCATTGAGTGTAAAAGCTACACTCCCCTATTCATTGTTTAATGGATTAAATTATGCTGAAGCCAGTGTGGCGCAAAAATATGAATTTGTTGAATTTCATCGATGGCGTTTCACAAGTGAATGGTTCACTCCATTAGAAAAGTCAAAAAAATTGATTCTTCGAACTGCTGCCAAATTTGGTTTCTTAGGGTCATATAGTTCTAAAACTGGCTCTGCACCATTTGACAGATTTCAGGTAGGCGGTGATGGTATTACTGGTTATCGTCAGTATGGGGTAGAGATCATTGCTTTAAGAGGCTACGATGTATTCACGCCTACCACCAATGCTGCTTTCTTCAATAAATTCACAATGGAATTACGTTACCCTATTTCTTTAAATCCGCAAAGCACAATTTTTGCATTAGCATTTTTAGAAGGTGCGAATGCCTGGAATACAATTAAAAACTATGACCCCTTCCGTTTAAATCGTTCGGCTGGTATTGGTTTGAGAGTATTCTTACCTATGTTTGGTTTATTAGGTGTTGATTATGGCATACGGTTTGACAATGTTGGTACACAAGGCAGTATTACAACACCAGGAACTAAATTTTCAGATGCAAGTAAATTCAGTATCATACTTGGTTTTGAGCCAGAATAATTTTTTATTTCAAACTATTTTTTAAAATCAAAATTTCAATCAACATGAAAAAGTTTTTAATTCTTACCGCATTAGTAATTTTTAGCGCAGGAGCTTTTGCTCAGAAATATGCTTATGTAGATACCAAGTATATTTTAGAAAACATTCCTGAATATACAAAAGCACAAAAACAATTAGACGATATTTCAGCTGGATGGCAAAAGGAAATTGAAACTAAATACAAGGAAATTGACCAGATGTATAAAGACTATCAAGCCGAACAGGTTTTATTATCTGAAGAGATGAAGAAAAAACGTGAACAAGAAATAATGGACAAAGAAAAAGCTGTAAAAGATTTACAAAAACAACGCTTTGGCTACGAAGGCGATTTATTTAAAAAACGTCAGGAATTAGTGAAACCAATTCAGGATAAAATTTATGATGCCATTCAAAAATTGGCACAAACAAAAAATTTAGATTTAGTATTTGATAAATCGGCTGGCGGAAGTGCTTTGTTATATACCAACCCATCATTAGATAAAAGCAATGATATATTAAAAGACTTAGGTTATAAACCAGGCAACAATAGCGCAAAATAATTTCAAATTTTAACCTACTTTTGCCGCTCAAATTTTAAAAACAATTATAAACAATAAAATGAAACGTATCTTTTTAGTAGCAGTAGTTATCGCTGCAATGTGTTCTTCTCAGTTATTTGCCCAATCTCCGAAATTAGGTCACATCAATTCAGTTGAATTGGTACAAATGATGCCAGGAATGAAAGAAGCTGATGAACAATTGCAGACTTATCAAAAATCGATGGAAGACCAATTTAAAAGCATGCAAGATGAATTTCAGAAAATGCAGCAAGATTATCAGGCTAAAGAAAAATTAATGACTGATGCTGTGAAAGAAGTCAAACAAAAAGAAATGCAACAAAAATATCAGCTGATTCAGGATTTTCAACAAACTGCACAAGAAAAAATCGCTGCTAAAAAAGAAGAATTATATAACCCGATTTTGAAAAAAGCCGAAGCTGCCATTAAAGAAGTAGCAAAGGAAAATGGATTTAGCTACGTATTTGATACCAGTGCTGGTGGATTTTTATATACTTTAGATAGCGATAATATTATTGACTTGGTAAAAAAGAAACTTAATATTACTGCTCCTGCATTAAACAATGGTACTCCAAATATGAGCATTCCTAATACACCGAAAGGAATGGGAACTGCACCAAAAAAATAATTCAATTGCTTTGTAGTAACTTTTAAAAAACACTAATCAGAAATTCTGGTTGGTGTTTTTTGTTTTTAATCTTTTTAAGCTGATTTATACCACGATAACTAACTTGAAATTTATAAAAGCAGAAAGATGTAATTGTGTTATAACAAAATTATTCTTATACCTCAACAATCGGATTAATTACTGTAAAAACATTAAACTTATTCAAATCAATAGCTATCATTTATTGATAAAATGCATTCAGCTGAGTTTACGAGATAAAAAAATCCGCTACTTCAAAAAGCAGCGGATTTTTTATTAAAAGTATACCTCTTATTAATCCATTTCAATTGGAGCTACATATACATCTTTTTTAGTAGCCATCAACTTATCGTATTCTTCTTGCGAACCAACCACAATGTTTTCGTATTCCCGTAAACCTGTACCAGCAGGAATTAAGTGACCAACAATAACATTTTCTTTTAAACCAATCATTAAATCAGTTTTAGCGGCAATAGAAGCAGTACTTAATACTTTAGTTGTTTCTTGGAATGATGCAGCCGAAATCCAACTTCTAGTACCCAACGAAGCACGAGTAATTCCTAGCAACAATGGTGATGAAGTAGCTGATACTGCATCTTCGTATTGAACTAATGTTTTATCATTACGTTTCAAAGATGAGTTTTCATCACGAATCTGACGTACATGGCATAATTGACCTGGTTTTAAGTTTTTGCTATCACCAGCATCAGTTACCACTTTCATTTCCATTAGCTTATCATTTTCTTCAATAAACTCTAATCTGTCAACAGCCTCCCCTTCTAAGAAAGTGGTATGACCACTATCTTCGATGATTACTTTACGCATCATTTGACGGCAAATTACTTCGATATGTTTATCGTTGATTTTTACACCTTGCAAACGATATACTTCCTGAATTTCATTCACAATGTATGATTGCACAGCATAAGGCCCTTGAATAGATAAGATATCATCAGGCGTAATAGAACCATCAGATAATGGTGTACAAGCTTTTACAAAGTCGCCATCGTTTACCAAGATATGTTTGGTTAATGCAACCATGTATTTTTTAACTTCTCCATCTTTCGATTCAATACTGATTTCGCGATTACCACGTTTTACACCACCCAATGTAACCACACCATCAATTTCAGAAACCACAGCAGGATTGCTTGGGTTACGTGCTTCAAATAATTCAGTTACACGTGGCAAACCACCTGTGATATCTTTAGTTTTACCTAAAGTACGAGGGATTTTCACAATTACCTGACCAGCTTTACACTCATCACCATCTTCAACGGCAATATGCGCACCTACTGGAATATTATAGTTTTTAGCATCGTGTCCTTTTGCATTAATAACAATGGTAGGAATTTTAGTTTTATCACGTGTTTCGATAATTACTTTTTCTGCACGACCTGTTTGTTCGTCCATTTCCTCACGGAAAGTAATACCTTCAACAATTCCTTCAAATTTAATTTTACCTGAGTATTCGGAAATGATAACTGCATTGTATGGATCCCATTTGCAAATCAAATCACCTTTTTTAACAGATGCACCTTCTTTCACACTTAATACCGAACCATAAGGTACAATAGTATTAATCAATATTTTTTCTGTTCCTTTTTCAGTAATTCTGATTTCACCACTACGGCTAATTACAATAGTTTGTTTATCGCCTTCTTCGTTTACATAATTAACAGTACGCATACTATCAAAAGCAATAACACCATCAAATTTTGCAACCATTTGGCTCTCGTTGGCTAAGTTACCTGCCGCACCACCTTGGTGGAAAGTACGCAAAGTTAACTGTGTACCAGGTTCGCCAATTGATTGTGCAGCTATAATACCTACTGCATCACCACGTTCAGCCATTCTGCCAGTAGCCAGATTACGTCCGTAACATGCAGCGCAACAACCTTGTTTTGCTTCGCAAGTTAATACCGAACGAATTTCGATACCATCGATACCGCTGTTGTCAATATTTTTAGCAATGTTATCTGTAATTTCCTGACCAGCTTCAGCTAATATTTCGTTTGATTGCGGATGGTAAACATCATGCAAGCTTGTACGGCCTACAATACGATCATACAATGGTTCTACGATATCTTCATTTTCTTTTAAAGCAGTTGTATAAATACCTCTTAATGTGCCACAGTCTACTTCTTTAATTACTACATCTTGTGCCACATCCACCAATCGACGAGTTAAGTAACCTGCATCCGCTGTTTTCAATGCCGTATCAGCCAAACCTTTACGAGCACCATGTGTAGAGATAAAGTATTCCAATACGCTCAAACCAACTTTCAAGTTATTCAAAATTGGATCTTCAATAACTTCACCACCTGCAGAGCCAGATTTACGAGGCTTTTGCATCAAACCACGAATACCACCTAACTGGCGAATTTGTTCTTTACTACCACGGGCACCCGAATCCAACATCATATATACCGAATTAAATCCTTGTTTATCGGCACTTAATTCTTTAATCAATGTTTCAGTCAATTGCATATTTACACGGCTCCAAATATCAATCACGGCGTTTTTACGCTCATTGTTGGTAATTAAACCCATGTTGTAATTTTCGCGAATGCCATCTACTTCATCTTGTGCAGTGCCAATCAACGATTCCTTAATACTTGGTATTTTAATATCTTCAATATTGAATGATAAGCCACCTTTGAATGCCATGCGGAAGCCTAATTCTTTAATATCATCCAAAAATTTTGCAGTACGTGGAATATCAGTAGCTTTAATAATGCCACCAATAATATCACGTAATGATTTCTTAGTCAATAAAGCATTTACATAACCATTTTCAGCAGGTACAAATTGGTTGAAAATTACACGACCAACTGTAGTTTCGATTAATTTATTAACCAATTTACCTTCTTCCATTATTGTTGCTTTCACTTTTATCCAGGCATGCAAATCAGCTTGTCCTTCATTATTAGCAATTATAACTTCTTCGGCACTGTAGAATACTCTGCCCTCTCCTTTTACTTTATTATCAGCAGTAGATTTACGTCCTTTGGTAATATAATATAAACCCAACACCATGTCCTGAGAAGGCAATGTAATAGGCGAACCGTTTTGTGGATTCAAAATATTGTGTGAGCCCAGCATCAATAATTGTGCTTCTAAAATTGCGGCATTGCTCAAAGGCACGTGAACCGCCATTTGATCACCGTCAAAATCCGCATTGAACGCTGTACAAACTAATGGATGCAAACGAATTGCTTTCCCTTCTACCAATCGAGGTTGAAAAGATTGAATAGATAACCTATGCAATGTTGGCGCACGATTCAATAAAATTGGATGACCTTTCAATATGTTTTCCAAAATATCCCAAACCACCGCTTCTTTTCTATCCACTAATTTCTTTGCCGATTTAACGGTTTTAACCACACCACGTTCTAACAATTTACGAATAATAAATGGCTTGAACAACTCAGCCGCCATATCTTTTGGTAAACCACATTCGTGCAATTTCAATTCAGGTCCTACAACGATAACCGAACGACCAGAATAGTCAACACGTTTACCTAATAAGTTCTGACGGAAACGACCTTGTTTACCTTTTAATACATCACTTAATGATTTCAATGCACGACCACCTTCCGCTTTTACTGCGTTTGATTTACGTGAGTTATCGAATAATGAATCAATCGCTTCTTGCAACATACGTTTTTCATTACGTAAGATTACATCTGGTGCTTTGATTTCAATTAATCTTTTCAAGCGATTGTTACGAATAATTACACGACGGTATAAATCGTTCAAATCAGATGAAGCAAAACGACCACCATCTAATGGCACTAACGGACGCAATTCTGGTGGAACTACTGGTAAGTATTCCACACACATCCATGCTGGATTATTTTCATAACGTAAATTCGCATCTCGGAAAGCTTCTACTACACTTAGACGTTTCAAAGCTTCTGCTTTACGTTGTTGAGAAGTTTCGTTTGCAGCTTGATGACGTAATTCAGCGCTTAAATCATCTAAATTGATATTACCTAATAGTTGAACTAATGCATCTCCACCCATTTTAGCAACAAATTTATCTGGATGAGTATCATCCAAAAGTTGTTGCTCTTTAGGCATTTTTTCTAAAATCTCTAAATACTCTTCTTCCGTTAATAAATCCAAACGATTCACACCGTCTTTAGCTTTTACACCTGGATTAATTACTACAAAGCGTTCGTAATAAATTATTGTTTCCAATTTCTTTGAAGAAATTCCTAACAAGTAGCCAATTTTATTTGGCAATGATTTGAAGTACCAGATATGAACAATAGGCACCACCAACTTAATGTGCCCCATACGTTCACGACGAACTTTCTTTTCAGTTACTTCAACACCGCAACGGTCACATACAATGCCTTTGTAGCGAATACGCTTGTACTTTCCACAAAAACATTCGAAATCTTTTACAGGTCCGAAAATTCGTTCGCAAAACAAACCATCTCTTTCAGGTTTGTAAGTACGGTAATTAATAGTTTCGGGCTTTAATACTTCACCATGCGATTTTTCTAAAATCGAGTCGGGAGAAGCAAGCGTGATGGTAATTTTACTAAAATTACTTCTTGGTTTGATATCTCTTTTGATTGCCATAAATAGTTTTGGAGAAAAAAAATAGTTGGCGAAGATAGTGATTTTTATAACAAAAATACTATTTGAAGTAAAAAAAAAATAAAGCAAATCACCAAACAAAACAACTGTACTATTTTCAATACAGATCGCATTTAAAAATCATATCAGCATCATTGCTGGATTTTCTAAATTTTCTTTCAAAGATTTTAAAAAGCCCGAAGCGATAGAACCATCTACCACTCTATGGTCGGAGCTTAAAGTCATTTTCATAACATGACCAATTTTAATTTCACCATTTTCAACAATTGGTGTTTCTTTTATTTTACCTACGGCTAAAATACATGCATCTGGCGGATTGATGATAGCAGTAAAATTCTCAACATCAAACATTCCCATATTACTTATTGTAAATGTATTGCCTTGCATGTCTGCAGGTTGAATTTTTTTGGATTTTGCTTTTTCAACAAATTGTTTTGCTTCAACTGAAATCTGCGAAATTGATTTCTGGTCGGCAAATTTTAAAACAGGCACTACCAAACCTTCATCCATGCCTACTGCCATGCCAATATGGATGTGATGATTGTAACGAATTTTATCGCCTAACCAACTTGAATTTACTTTTGGATGTTTGCGAATAGCCGATGCAACTGCCTTTATCATTAAATCGTTGAATGAAAATTTAATTCCAGCATCAGCTGCTTGCTTGCGGAAAGCCATTGCATTAGCCATGTTAGCTTCAATTGTTACAAAGAAATGCGGCGCAGTAAAATTACTTTCGCTCAATCTTCTTGCAATAGTTTTACGCATTTGCGATAGCGTAACTTCTTCAAAACTTTCTAAACCTGCAACAATTGGAGCAGCCGCGACAGTTGATGTAACTTGCGTTTCGTCAGCACTTACATTTTCTAAATCGCGTTTTACAATTCTGCCATTGTCGGCACTACCTTTAATATTATGTAAGTCAATGCCTTTTTCAGCCGCAATTGCTTTGGCTAATGGAGATGCTTTAATGCGTTCATCAGATGAACTATTAGATGTGAGAGATGCGACATTAGACGTTGCACTTTCTGTTTTTGCTTCAGTTGCAGAAGTCACCACAGGAGCAGCTTCAACAGCCTTTGGTGTTGTATTCAATAAGGCTGAAAAGTCTTCGCCTGCTGCGCCAACAATTGCTAACACACCATTTACAGACACTGCTTTACCAGCTTCAACACCAATATATAAAAGCGTTCCATCATTATAACTTTCTAATTCCATAGTTGCTTTATCGGTTTCAACCTCTGCCATCAAATCACCACTTTTCACCTTATCACCTACTTTTTTATGCCAAGCCACAATTACGCCTTCAGTCATCGTATCGCTCATTCGAGGCATTAAGATTATTTCAGCCATATCTTTAATTTAAAAAATTTAATTCGCAAATGTATAAAAAAGATGTAAGGACAAAGTTCAGTTTTTGAAGATTTTTCAACTAAATTGAAGAGGTATAAAATTTAAACTCAAATATCCGTACCAGTACGGATTTTTATTTGAGATGCTTACTTTACTTTCGCCCTATAAATTTTTGATTATGATTTTGAATAAAAAAATAATTGCGCATTCAACATTTGTTATTCTACTTTTCTTAAATATTCGGTTCAGTACCGCTGCTCAAAGCGAACATGTAAAAGCCTTAAAAACAAAATTAGAAACAGCAAAGCAAGACTCTGATAAAATAAAAGTGTTGAGTGATTTGAGCTGGGAATTGCAAACTACTCAAATTGATGAAGCAGAAAAATATTGTCAGCAAGAAATGAAATTAGCAGAAAAAGTAAATCTTGAAAAATTTTCCGCCACAGCATTTAATGATTGGGCTTTGATAAAATTCAGAAAGGGGCAATTAACAGAAGCATTAGATTGGAATAATAAGGCACTAATTATTCGTCGAAAATTAAAAGATGAAATGGGGATCGCTTCTTCGCTGAATAAAGTTGCTAGTATTAATTCAAGACTTGGGAACTACAAAGCCTCATTAGAAGCCAGTTTAGAGTGCCTAAAAGTTTATGAGAAGCTCAATATAAAACCATACATCTCATACACTGAGAATAATATCGGCACAGCATTCTTTCATATCCATAACACTCCAAAGGCATTAGAATATTATAAACGAGCATTAAAAACTAATCAAGAATTAGGCGACAAAATAAATGAAGGAGGAAATTTGGGCAATATTGGCGATGCTTATATCAGCATTGAACAGTATGATTCAGCGCTAATTTATTTATTTCAGTGTTTGAAAATTTATGACGAAACAAAAACTAAATTTGGCAAAACAGCAGTATTAAATAGTATTGGGTTTGTTTACAAAGATTTAGGCAAGTTTGAAAAAGCTTATCCTTACTACAAGCAGTCAATGGAGTTGGCAGAAGAAATAAAAGATACAAGTGCTTTAATTAATTGCTATAATATTAATGCAAATATTTTAATGCATTTAAAAAGAACTGACGAAGCAAAACCTTTGATTGATAAGGCTTTCATGATGGCACGACAAACTAATCAAACGATTAATTTGCAACAATCTTTCTCTCAATATTTTTATTATTACACTCTTAAAGGCGAACCCGAAAAAGCAAAAGGTTATTTCGATTTATATGGTGGGATAAAAGATTCCATGTTGAATGCAACTGTCACAAAACAAATGGCCGATATGAGTGTGAAATATGAATCGGAAAAAAAAGAACAGGAAAATTTGTTGCTAAAAAAAGACAATAAAATAAAATCGCTCACAGTTTGGTTGTTGATTATTGGATTACTTTTAAGCGGAGGAATTTTTATTTTAATTTTTAACAGAATTAAAATGAAGCAACGAGAAATTTTACAAAAAGAAAAATTGCAACAGCAAGAAATCCGCTCGAAAGCTGTGCTGGAAGCCGAAGAAAACGAACGACAAAGAATTGCAAAAGATTTACACGATGGTTTAGGGCAAACGCTTTCATCTGTAAAATTAAATTTGAGTACTATACAAAAAAACATTTCCAACCTGAGTGAACAGCAACAAAATATGCTAGGTAATGCAATTACAATGGTAGATGATTCGGTGAAGGAAGTGAGAACAATTTCACACAACATGATGCCGAATATGCTCATTAAAAAAGGATTGGTAAATGCTGTGAGAGATTTTATTGATAAACTGAATGGCACTAATTTGAAAATAGATTTGGAAATCACAGGCATGAATGAACGACTGGAAACATCAGTAGAATCAATAATTTTCAGAGTGTTGCAGGAATTGGTAAACAATATTATTAAACATGCCAATGCCAACCATATCACCATTCAATTGCTACGGTTTGACAATGAATTAACTATGATGGTAGAAGATAATGGCAATGGGTTTAATGTAGAATCTACAATTAACAGTGAAAAAGGAATAGGCTTAAAAAATATTGTTTCACGAATTGAATTTTTAAAAGGAGAAATTCATTTCGATTCAACCATATCAAAAGGCACAACAGTTTCTATTGAAATTCCACTGACTTAATTAACTTTGAATTTGATGAAATCGAACAAAATAAAAATAGTGTTAGCCGATGACCATCGGATGATGATTGATGGATTGCGTTCGATGTTGAGCGATGAAAAAGATTTGGAGGTGGTAGGTGTGGCATACAACGGCAAAGAAGCTTTGGAAGCGGTTTTAAAACACAATGCCGATGTTTTAATTACTGATTATAACATGCCTGAAATGAATGGGTTGGAATTAACAGAAGCTTTGCAAAAAGTAAAACCCGATGTAAAAATTTTGGTGCTTACGATGTATGGCGATATTACTCACATCGAAGAAATGCTACAAGCAGGCATTTCAGGCTACATTTTAAAAAACACGGGCAATGATGAATTGATAAATGCCATTCATAAATTACATAATGGTGGCACTTATTATGATGATGAAGTAGCGCAAGAAATTTTTCGTTCGTTAAAAGATAATTCCATCAAAAAGCAAAATGTAGAGAAGGTAAATTTAACCGACCGAGAAAAAGAAATCATTCAACTTATTTCGCAAGAACACAACAACGCCATGATTGGCGATATGCTTTCTATCAGCGAACGGACAGTAGAATCACATCGCAAAAATATTTACCGAAAAACCAATACCAACACAATAATCGGACTGTTAAAATTTGCTTTTGCAAATGGATTGGTGAAATAATTTTTCCAAAATAAAAAAGCCGAATAAAATTTTTATTCGGCTTTTTTATTTTGAATAGAATCCAATTATTGCTTTGTGATTTTTGAAACCACAATATTTCCTTCGGTTATATTTTTTGTTGCACTTGATGTATTAGTGCCAATGAAATCAAATGTACCAGCTATTTTATTATTCACTGTATCACAAGTAGTAATATTGAAATGACCAGAGCTCCCATCATAATAGTCGGTAGTATTTGCAAAATAAGTCAACCATGCATTACTGAAATTTGCAACCACATTTTGCGAACCAGTTTTTGGTCTAAAGTGCATTTCCAAAACTTCATTAGCCGTTGAAGTTCCGGCAATTACGCCTTTAAATACATACACATCAATTTCACGAGAGCCGCCATTGTTGTACAATACAGCATTTGCTGAATCAGCTGTAATTAATGTACCATCAACTTTAAAATTAAATCCTGTTAGAGTCGTGTTTGTTGTTGATGAAGTTGCTGTTGTATTATCTTTCTTTTTGCAAGCAATAAAAATTTGCGTAGTAAAAATCAAGGCACTTAAAATGATGAAACTATTTTTTTTCATGTTTAATTGTTTTGTTGTTATTTAATTTAAGTTGCAAATTTCTTTTAATTTAATTATTCGCAGAATCCCCAAGTTGCGGTATGTTATCCTCCGTATTGATACTGATATCAAGATTTATTAAAACTTTTTTTCATCACTAACGTATAACTAATAACTAAGGTGATTACCCGATTGTAAACGCTCTTTTAATAATTATCTTTATTTCAGTAATGAAGACCAAGTTTTTTATATTATCATTAATGAGTTGCTGTTGTTTAATTCAATTTTCAGCAGTACAAAATGAATCGGCAACCCCTACCCGATTTGTTTTACATAAAATGATTACCGAATTGCAATCGTGTAATAGTTTGCAATACACCATTAAGAGCTTTGAAAAAAATGTAGTGGATAATACCATATCAAAAGGTGAAGCTTTTACAAAAATAAATATCGCTCCAACTAAAATTTATTTGAAATTATTAAACGGAAGTGAAGCTGGAACTGAGCTTCTATACGCATCGGGTGAAAACAACAATAAAGTAATTGTAAATGCTGGTAAGTGGTTACCTACAATCAAGTTGAATCCATTGAATACCATGATTACTAAAAACCAGCATCACTCTATTTTTTCGGCAGGATTCGGTTTAATGCTAAAAGTTGTTACGAAAACAGAGGCAACTGCAGATAATCAACACCGATTTGATTCAGTTTTCAGATTAGATGGTGAAACTATTTACAATGGAGCAAAATGTTATGTCATGCGAATTGAAGATAAACATTGGAATATCAATAATTATGCTGCTAAATCAAATGAAACAGTATTAACTGTTGCTGGCAAACTATTAGTTTCTGAATATGCAATAATGAGATTAAACAAGTTAAAAGACATCAATGATGATGTAAGCAACACCACAATAAAAGTACCTTCAGCATACGCCTACTCTACTGTGCTTTATATTGATGAAAAAACTTTTTTCCCAGTATATCAATCGCTTTGTTTTTCAAAAAATGAAGAATTTGAACGATATGAATTTGCTAAATTACAACTCAATCCAAATTTCCAACCTAACGAGTTTTCACAAAAATTTCCTGATTACGGTTTTTGATTTTCTTCTATTACATTCATTTCATTACCTTTGAGTTTTAATTTAAAGAAAATGAAATCTTCAATTTTTTTTCTGGTATTCGCTTTAGGGCTAATTTCAATATTTTCAAGTTGTAAAAAGAAAACTAAATATACTATTAGCGGAACTTTATATCAAGACTGCGGTCAAACAATTGGTGCTACATCAATTGATGTAAGACAGCGCAGTACTGCTTATGTAGATTATAGTGGAGGAAGTTTAAAAGTTATTAAAACTGATAAAAACGGAAATTTTTCATACACTTATAAGCAATTAGACAATGGTTCAACTGATATATCTTTATTCGATGGTGATGGCGACAATGCTAATTTGATAATGGAAGGTATTCCAGCCAATATGGATGTGCAATTAAATTTGTATCGTTATAAAAATGTGAGTTTAACTTATACCATTGACTATACAACAACTCAGGATAGCCTTTATACTCGATTTGACACTTTATACATTGGAGGCAAACCATTCGCAGGTCCATTTAGAAAAGGGCAAACTTTTGGACCAATCAGCGAAAGTCAAGATGTAAATTTTTATGGTTATGAAACTAAGGATTATACCACTTGCTGGGGCGTTACATTGCCAGATTTTTGGTTAAGCACACAATCTCTTGGTCATTATAAAGAGTACCATGTTATTCATTACAATATGCCTTCTTGTGGTTCAGTTGGCAATCAGGTTATCATGCTAAAATAAAGTTTCTCTAATGATTTTGAACTGCGGCCTTCCTATTATTCAATCATCTAAAAATGATTTCAAGTTTTCTTTTTCAATTTCAAATCAACCAATCAATTTCGATTCTTACAATCTATTCATCAATAAGAAAAATGAAAGCACAATTGTTTTACAATATGCATTAGATTTAACAGCTTGTGATTTGATTAATTACTCTGATTCGCTGAACAACAAGTTTTCAAACAACTATAACTCGGTTTTTATTTTCGAATTAAAAAACAAAGGCACTTCTCAGTTTTTGTTTAACCGGTTAAATGAATTATTGGGCAAGCAAACCCAATTGAGCAGAATGTACTGCAATGATTCGCAAATGCTATTGTACCAGATTACTCAAGTAAAATTAAAAGATGAATGGTTGCATTTATGGTTAATTGGAAAAGCAGCAGAATTAGCCACTTGTCTATATACCTGTATCACTATCGAAACAAATGAAAAAGACAATACAGATTGGTTAAATGAAATTCAAAGAAAAAAAATCTTTGAAGCCAAAAACATTTTGATAAGTCAACTACATCAACCAGTTCCCATAAAAACTTTAGCCCGAAGAGTGGGTTTGAATGAAAATTATTTAAAACGTGGTTTTAAAGAAGTATTCGATTCAACCATTTACCAGTTTTTCCAGGATGAAAGAATGAAACAAGCTGCTAATCAACTAAAAGTACAAAACAAATCTGTAAAAGAAGTAGCTAACAATTTAGGTTATAGCAGTATCAGTCATTTTAGTACAGCATTCAAAAAATCAATCGGATTGCTGCCTTGCGAATTGATAAAATAGTTTTCGTCAAGCGCTATTTTAAATTCTTATAAAAATCGAGTAGCTTTTTTTCTTCGTTTTGCCAGTTATAAATATTCCTAGCCCCTAAGCAATTTTGCTGTAATTGTTCATAATAGCTCTGATTTTGAAGCATTTCATTTAGAGCATTTGCAATACTTTTACTGTCAGGTTGTTCAATCAAATAAGCAATTTCATACTGCTGATTAATGGCTTTATATTCAGGATAAGCATTACAAAGCTGCGGAACGCCAGCATGCATATAATCAAAAAAGCGATTAGCCAATGAATAATAATTACTCAACCCTTTAGTTTCAAAAAGTGTAATTCCGATAGTAGCTTGAGGTGTGATAAGTTGTAAATCACGAGGAGATACAAAGCCTTTTAATTCAATTTTATTTTGCCATTCCAGTTGTTGAATATGTTTTTGCAATTGATTAAAAATATTTCCGTTACCACAAATCACTAATTTAGCATCCACAAATTGCATTGCATCAGCTAATTGGAACAAAGCCCTTCCTTCGCCAACTGCACCCTGATATAAAATTATTTTTTCTTTTTTTTCAACTGCAACAATTGGCTTTAGCAAAGCGATATTACTGATAACAGCATATTCAACCCGATATTTTTCCTGAAACAATTTTGCATAAGATTTAGAGATGGTGTAACCATTCTTAATATTCGGCACAGTTGATTTTTCAATCCAAGTCCAGATCTTTTTTATCAGCGGACGGCGAACAATCTCTTCCAGTTCAGTAAAGTATTCATGCGCATCATACACTATTTTTTTTCGCCTGATTTTGGCTACCCAATAACCTGGTAAAATTGTATCTAAATCAATTGAACAAATAGTTTGACAAGGAACAAACAACAGAAAGAAAAACAATTTCAGATTTGTTTCAATATAACGCAATTTGCCTTTTTGAAAAAACAAGGGCAGTCGTTTTTGTTTAAATTTTTGTGCAGATAATATTGGTGCGTTTTTCAATTGCCAGCCCACCAACAATACATCATAACCAGCCTCTGCCATTGAATTGCAAATGCGTTGCATTCGTTGGTCAAAATTTAATTCATTGGTTACAGTGAAAACAATTTTCATTTTGCTTTATAAAAAAGTGCCCGAAATTAGAAATAATTATCTAGTACATCTGCATTGACATACTATTTTAAATTAGCTTTGCCTTGCAAATTAATTTATGCTTTTAGGCGATACTTTTTTTCAACTGGATAATTTAGAACTGCTTGCCAAGCAAGTGGTTGAAGGATTTATTATTGGAATGCACAAAAGTCCGTTTCATGGTTTTAGTGTTGAATTTGCCGAACATCGTTTGTACAATGTAGGTGAACCCATCAAGAATATTGATTGGAAAGTTTACGGACGAACAGATAAAATGTTTTCAAAGCGATATGAAGAAGAAACCAACCTTCGCTGCCAGCTTGTGATTGATTGCAGCAGCAGTATGTATTACCCCGAGGTAAAATCTTCATTTAATGCAAAAAGCAAAATACACTTTGCTGTGATGGCTGCGGCCTGCTTTCAGTATTTGTTAAAAAAACAACGCGATGCTGTTGGCTTAAGTTTATACAATGAAAAAGTAATTTACAATTTAGATGCACGTAGCAGCAATACACATCATCAGCTGATTGGTAACCAGCTATTAAAATTATTACAACAAGAAAAAACACTGGCAAAATCTGCAACTGGCTCGGCTTTACACCAAATTGCAGAAAGTATTCATAAACGCAGTCTGGTGATTGTGCTTAGTGATATGACTGATAACTTAAGCAAAAATGGAATGGCTGATGTGTTAAATGCGCTTAATCATTTAAGATATAACAAACATGAAGTAATTGTATTTGATATTGCTGATAAAACAAAAGAAATTGATTTTGAATTTGAAAACCGCCCTTATGAATTCACTGATCTGGAAACTGCTGAAAAAATACGATTGCACCCTGAGCAAATAAAGCAGCACTATACGCAGCAAATGCAACAACTTAAAAGCGAATTAAAATTGCGTTGTGGGCAAAACAAAATTGATTTAATTGAAGTAGATATTAATAAAGGCATTGAACAAATATTATTGCCTTATATTAACAAGCGTAGCAAAATGATGTAATCTTATTGCTTCACAAACTTAGCATTTTTTACATTTCCCTTTTCATCGGTGGCTTTGATAAAGTAAATACCTGAAGGCAAGTCTTCAGTAGTCAGTTGGCAGTTATCAGTTGAATGAGCAAATACCAATTTGCAATTAACAATTTGCCCAACAACATTTCGCACTTCAATTGAATTTACTGAAAACTGAATACCGCTTATTGTTAACTTAATGAAAGACCATTAAAAACTATAGAATGACCTGCACAAATATTTTGATTGATTGTATGATGAATAGGATTTTGACACAAATCCAAATCAATCAGCTTCACATCATCATAAAAATAGTATGATGCAATAGGCAAATTACGGATACTATCAACTAACTGCCATTGTAAAAGGTTATCAGGTTTAAAATTGCCGATACACATATATCGTTCGCCCCCATGGGCTACAAAAGTATCTTGTAATAAAACCCAATTGCCTGTATCAGTTAACATCCTGTTTATTTGTACTTGAGGAGTATAATTTGCAATTGGTATATCTCCTTGATGATACCTCAACGAGGTGTCTCCAAAATATGCACTAAAACTATTGATACCCACTATTTTTCCTATATTCGATATAGAACCAATAGTATCAAACAACCGAATATAAATACTAAATTGGTAATGATGGTTAGCTTTAAGTGTATCTTTTAATCTATTTTCAAATAATGACCTTGAATTAGCTAATACTTGAGGGCCCCCCCCCCCCCCCCCCCCCCC
>CANFST010000024.1 GCA_947449695.1 Chitinophagales bacterium | reverse complement strand
TCAATATTATTGGTGGTATTGGCACCAAAATAATCAGGACTGTTAAAATTCCAGGTATAAGTTACTGGTCCGCCGCCTGCATTTACTGCTGATGTTGAGGTCGCTATTACTTTCAGCCCACTACACTGATGACTATGGTTTAATACAAAGCTGGCAAGGGGGGAAGCCAATGTATCTAAATAAATAGTATCTTGCTTAAAGCAGCCAGAAGAGGTAGAAATTTTTACTACTATTGTATCTCTTTTATTGATGGTGACTATTGGTAAATTGCAAGTATCACAGTTTATTGGATTGCCATGTTTGCTTATCCATTTCCAATGAGTAATGTTGGCTAATGGATTATTGCTGTTGGCAAATAATTTCACGGTGTCGCCAACACATTTTGCTCTATTTGGGGAATGAATAACACCAAATGCTGGAACAATATGTAATACTACTTTATCAGTTACAATACATGGTGTTGTTCCAATCATATTTACTGTATATGTAGTTGTTCCTGTTGGTGCAGCAATTAAAGAATCATTAAATGGTGTACTTGTAAATGCATTGGCTGGTGAAGAAATCCATTGATAATTATAACCATTAATCAAAGGCACAGTGCAATATGAAAATTTGATATTGGGTAATAAATTGCTTGCGTTGCCTGATGTGATATTGCATCCAGCAGGAGCGCCAACATTTTCTCCGAAAATAACTGTATTGCCAGCCGTAACAGTCTTTTGTACAATATCTGCATTAGAGAACAAACTGCTTGCATAACAAATTTCTACAATCAGATCACTTACACCATCCCAATTATATGGATTCGCAAACGTGAATGTATTCCAGCCTGCAGTAGTTGAATAGTTGTTGGGTCCATAAACCACAAAGTTTGTAATGGATGGAAAGTTTATTGCCCCACTGCTCCAAGCACCTGTAGGTGAAGGAATGCAACCCACTTTAATTGTTAAACCAGTGAAAGGGAAAAAGCTTTGTTTGGTGGTAATATTTAATTGCAAAGCAGTTAATACTTTTACCCCTGCTCCTAGTGCTGCACTCAAACTGCTTGCGCTATAACGCAACATACTTCGTTCGTTAGTGTAGTTATTATCAAAAGGTGTAAATGTAGCTGAAGTGTTAGTGCCACTACCTACTTGTGCAGCTGATGTTGAGCCACTACAGCCGCCTGTGGTATTTAAAGCACAAGGCAAAATGGCTGGTGGTATTGGTCCAAAACCAGTTGCTGTTAAAATGAATGAAGTGCCTGCACAAATCGTATCATTTTTGCTTGCAAAAACATGATTTTTATTTAAGATGTGAATTGTCTTAATAATGGTATCAGAAAAACAATGGGCATTGGTTGATGAAATTAAGCTAACCTGATAAGTACCAACACTATCATAAATATGAGAGGGATTTTGTAAAGTAGAAAAATTAGAATTCGCTCCTGTAGCATAAGGATCACCAAAATCCCATTTCCAGTTATTGATATATTGACCTGTACTTATTGTTGAGGATAAATCATAAAACTGAAATGGGAAGCCTGGGCATAAGCTATCGCTAAAAGTAAAATTAGCAACAGGGGGAATAGAAGGATAAATGGTAACGGTAAATGTATCAGCACATCCATAATTTGTATAGGGATAAACTGCTAATTTTAGTTTAAAGGTATCTGTAGGGGCAGGGCAAAGAAACAACGAATCACCATTTCCTAAGGTAGTTGTTAAAGTTGAATCAAACCATTTGTAACTTTGAAAACCTGGTGGAGCAATTAATGTATCACAATTAGAGCCAGCACAATTTGCCATTCGTATAACAGCAGCAGTACAATTATCAAAATCAAGATAAGCATACCCAAAGTGACCACCATAAGTACAATCAGCTGTCATGAACTCAATGATTACAGTTGTTCCACCTCTGTTTTTAAAATTCAACATAGCCGGAGCCCAATTCTTACACATAGTAGTATCAAAATCATTTACCAATCCAGCAGAACTATTGTAATGACCAACAAAACCAGGCATAGAGCTGCCGCAAATAAAATTAGAGGTGGAACAATCTATCAAACTACCTGTAGCAGAATCAATTGCTTGTACCTGAAACCTTGGCATTGCATTAAGTAGGTGTCCACTTCCGGGGTTATCTAAAACAACGGCATACCAATAAGTAAAGGTGGAATAGTTTTGCCCAGCTGGTATTCTAACAAAATATCTAATCTTTTCACACGAATCATTTGTATGATCATTCCCCAATTTTAAAGAGAAAGAATTTCCAGTAATATAAGGGCAAACAACAGGGCAATTTACTGAGGGAGGTTTTAAAAAATAGGGGTCTAATGCAATGCCACTCATTATTTGATGCCGACCTGCAACTGGGCTGACAGGCGTTGTAGGATTCCATGTTGGAATTGAAGGTGTGCAAAGTGGGCAAGTTCCTGTACCAGTTGTAACAGTTCCTTTAAAGCATTGCCAGTTTGCTAAATTGCCATATTCAAAATTAACATTTGGTGGACATTGGGCAAAACAATAATTAAGGGAAAATAAAACTGAGATAAATGCAATCGAAAATAGGCGTAGTAATTTATTCATCATTTTAAATTTAGTGTTTGTAAAGATAAAAATAAATTAACTTAAAATATTCTTATTTATCGGTCTTCAAAAAATCAAAATTATGTTTTGTATGAATATGATTAACTAAATCATTGTAATCTATTGGGATGCCTTGCTTATAAATGATTTCTTTTATTAAAATACTATCTTTCGAAAACATCTGCGTTAAGCCTTCTTCCTTTCCTAATTTATAATTTACAATTTCCATCAATTTTCCGTTTTCATAATAATTATGCCAGGTGCTGTCTTCTTTTTCATTTTTATAAAATCCAATTGATTTTATTTTTCCAGTAGGATAAAAACCTTGATATGAGCCATTTTCAGAGCCATTTATATAATTTACAATTTCCTTTAATTTGCCATCATCATAAAAATATTTCCATTCACCTTCCATTTTGTTATTGATATAATTACCAATTTCTTTAGGCTTTCCATTGTCATAAAAAGATTTGTAAATACCTTGGAATAAACCATTGAAATGCGGTTCAATCGTAACTAAAACACCTGAATCGTTATAAAGCAGCCTTGTACCATCTAAGTTGTTTTTTTTATAAAATGCACTTTCGATTAAAACACCTTTTTCATTAAAATGGAAAAATGAATCAACTAATTGATTGTTTTCAAAATGTTTAATAAACTCCTTTTTTCCATTGTTGTAATAAGAAATATAGTCATCTTGTTTTGCATCGTGATTGTCCTTCAAAACAAAATAGTGCTCTTTGATTTTGATTTTTGCACTATCCCAAAAGGTTTCAATTATTTCAGTTGAAGGGTGTTTGCAGGCAGTTAATAATACACACAAAAGAAAAAATTTCCTCATAAAATTAGTGATGATTAATATCTTTTAAAAGCAATGAATAATAGGTTTGTTTTTCTGATTCGCTTTTCAAAAACAAAGTGTAATTAATGGCTTCATTCGAGCCAGGTTCAACAGTTTTATATTTTTTAATAAATGATTCAATTAAATCAGAAGAAGTTTTTTTGTTCAATAAAAATTTCGATTTTATTTGTTTGGTAATGATCTGAACAAATAAATTTTCTTTTTCGAAATTTTGTTGCTTCAATTGTTTTTTGAAAGTTCGTTTTATTTCAGTCAACTTCATTTCTGCAAAATTGAAATCTTTATTGGCATATTGAAAAATAATTTCAAGCAACGAAATTGATAATTTCCATTCAGTTGATAATTGCTGAAAAGCATTTTTCAAAAATAATTTGCCCAAAGTTTTAATAGCGTCATTAAAATTATTTTGATAAAAATATAGTGTACAAAGATTAAGATTTATATTAAACATATTTTGCTCAAAACCTTTGTCAGTATTATATTTTTTATAGTCAGATAAAATTTCGATGGCTTCATTTAACTGGTTAGTATAAATTAAATAATACATTTGACTAAAAATATAAGAGCCATAATATTTGTCAAAATGAATTTTGTTATATTGTTGAAGTGAAGTAAAAAGTAGTTTTAAATATTGCTCAGTTTCTTTTGGTTTTTTGTTTTTAAATTTCGAATTGATTATCCATATTAATAAAACAATTTTTTTGTCATGTAATTCTTTGTTGAATAATTTTTGTTTGTTGAAATCATTAAAACTCTTTATTAGATAATTCTCTAACGCTTTGAAGTCTTTGTTTTGAAGCAAAGCATTTTTTACACAATCATGAATTTGAAATTTTATTTCAGGTGTTTTAAGATTTCTCTCAGTCAAATTTAACTGTTGCTTGGCTTTGTTAATTGCCTTTGTCAATTCCTTGTCTTTGCCTGAATAATTGCTTTGACGCAATTGATAATTAAGTGTTGCAATCAATGCATTAGTTTTTTGTAAAATAATATATTGATGAGCATTAACTGATTGTAAGTGATTTATCTCATTTGGATTGATGTCATTATAAAATCTGCAAAGCACCAACATCTCATCATAAATTGAGTTTAAAACATCAAAATATTTTTTAGCCTTTGCAATTTTTTCGGCTTGTTTCAAATAATTGTAAGCTTGAGTATAAGCCGATTTATAAAAGCAAATCTTTGATAAGATTAATAAATTAAGCGAAGCAACTTTTTCATCTAAGTTGCTATGATGAAGTAATAAACTTCTTTCAATATCATCTTTCAATCTGTTTTTTAGCCTGTAATGGGCATTCATATTGGCTGCCCCAAATAATTTCTTCACTAATTCTTTATCATTCTCTTTATGGATTTCATTTTTAATAAAATGAAAAAGTGCAATCATTTTCTTATCACTGTTTTCAAACTGAATTCTATCAGCAAAAATTTTATATCCTCTGATTTCTTCTTTGTTCATCAGTGGAATAATATCACCTAAATGATTCATTGATTGTAAATTTGAACCCGTAAGATAAAATTTATTTTGTCAAAAAAAAATAAAAAAACACCTTTACTTTTGTTTCAAAGTTTAAAATAAAACAACATGAAAAGTATTTTTAAATTCATTCTGTCTTTTTCGACTCTATTGATAGTCGGCTCAAAATCTTTATTGGCTCAAGGTTCGGGTGATATTGTAATTCGTCATGTAATTTTGAGTGACACAGTTTTAGCTAATTCTATCGACTCTATTTATTTTGTAGTTAAAAATAATAGTACGAATGGTGTTGATACTTTTTCAAGTAATCATTTTTACTATAATATTTATATTGATAGTTCAACTTCAACACCTTTTAGTTATGGATTGTCACCCATCATATCTGATAGTGTTACAATTCCCTCAAATTTGATGTTGCCGGGCGATTCTTTCATTGTTTCCAGACCAATTAGCATTCCTGGAGGTGCAGCTTATGCAATGATAAATAAAGATAATGAAGTGATTATTTGGCCAAGTACAACTTTTACTGACGATAATTACAATAATAATTTTGCAAGAAGAAAGTTTTATTTTAAAGCTGCTACAGGTATTGTTTCTATTACAAATGATGAAATAAAAATTTCAATTGTACCCAACCCAACCCATGAAGAATTAGTATTGAGTTTGGATGAAAAAACAAAAACTAGCTTTTATGCAGTGACTGTTTTTAAAATGGATGGCAGCCAAATATTTGACACCAAATTTATGGGGAACTCATTCACGGCTAATCTTAATCAAATTGGGGCTACTGAAAAAGGAATGTATTTACTGAAATTAGAAATTGGTGGCAAAAGTAAAATAATGAAGTTTGTTGTAGATTAATATTAATTATCTATATCATTTTTGCTGAAAGTTCAATCGATTTCTTATAACCTTCTGGTAATTTAAGATTAATGATTTCAGCTATTGAATACAAACCAACTTCTTTGTGTTCGTGGCTGATTTTTATTTCAGTTGAAGATGAATTTTTTAATTTACATTGATAAGTTACTATTAGCACTTTCACTTTGCCTTGAATGTTATAAAGCCAAACATCAACCAATTTTTCAACCACAACATCCAAGTTCAATTCTTCTTTAATCTCCCGAACTACGCATTGTTCAGCAGTTTCATTATCCTCTAATTTTCCACCAGGCAGTTCCCATTCGTTGCGTTCGTTCTTTAACAGAATAATTTTCTCATCAACTTTCACAATTCCTTTTATGCTTACTGGATATTTTTTTGAAAAAAAATCAGTGGGAATTATCGGTGAAATAAAACCGACGAGCCAGTATTTTATTTTTGAAAACAAGTTGTAAAATTTAGTTCCACTCATTTATCACACCATACAAAGTATCACGTTCAACAGCACTTCTGCCAACGGCTTTAATCATTTTAACTAATTCTTCTGTAGTTAAACTTGGATTTGTTTCTTCGGCTCCAGCCATCGAATAAATTTTTGTTGAATCATCAATTGTACCATCCAAATCATCCACACCAAATGCTAAACTCAATTGTGCAGTTTGCCTTCCAATCATAGGCCAATAGGCTTTGATGTGATTAAAGTTATCTAAATAAATTCTACTGATGGCATAATTACGCAAATCTTCGATTACCGAAACTTCGTTCACATGGCTCATTTCATTGTTTTCTTTTCTGAATTTTAAAGGAATGAATGTGTTAAATCCTTTCGTTTCATCTTGCAAATTTCGTAAGCGGCTCATGTGATCAACTCGATGCTCAAACTTTTCAATGTGTCCATACAGCATTGTTGCATTGCTGTGCATGCCAATTTGATGTGCTGCTTGATGAATGCCTAACCATGCTTCAGCACTGGCTTTGTCGGCACAAATTTGATCTCTTATTTCCTCAGCAAATATTTCAGCGCCACCACCTGGGATAGAGTCTAAGCCATGTTGTTGTAAATATTTCATCCCATCTACATAACTCACTTTTGCTTTGCGAAACATGTATTCTAATTCCACTGCCGTAAAACCTTTAATGTGCAAATCGGGACGCATTTTTTTTATCTGTTGCAACACTTCACCAAACCATTGTATGGTTAATTTTGGATGCACACCACCAACAATGTGAACCTCAGTAACAGGCTGCCCATCATACTTCTGAACAATGTGTAACATTTGTTCTTGTGTCATAAACCAACCATCCCCTCCTTCTTTTAATGTCCTGCTATAACTGCAAAACTTGCAATGGAACACACAAAGATTAGTCGGCTCAATATGAAAATTGCGATTAAAAAAAACTTGATTACCATTTTTTTTTTCTCTTACAATATTTGCCAACCAACCTAAAAAGCCTATCTCTGCAGTGTTGTAAAGTGTTAAACATTCATCATTGTTAATTCTTATTTCCGCAAAAACTTTTTCTGCAATGGCTAAAAGTTCAGATGATATCGCTGTTTTTTTTAAAGTTGCTAATTCCATACATTGAAAAATTTAATAACAAAGCCAAAGTAACTATAACAAATACAAAACAAGCAATGAGGTTGGATGTTTGTAGTCAACTCATATTTATTTCTTTACACAAAACAATAAATTACTTTCGTTCAACTTCCATTTGTAACCAGTGCCAAAGGGAATTGGAGCAATTGTTTTTGCATTGTTTTGATAGTAGGTCAATCTATCTTTTTCATGGATATAAGGAAAATCACGTGTTGCCCCAGTAAATGCACCATAGTAAGTTAAATTCCATTTTCCGTCATTTACTGCATTTAAAGGCAAGCCGCTATCATCATTTAAAATGATAGAACTTTTATCCAACACCAAATTTTTCATCGTGCTAAATGTTGGGGTGTGCATCAAGTACGAAGCAGCTTTGATAAATGTTTGTGTGTGGTCAAAATTCTTTTTTACAAAATTTACATAGCCTGTGTTACCTGCTGCAATCGCTTTATCTTCTACATCACCGCTGAAATAATATAGCGTTGCTAATTTTTTTGTAGATGGATTTACAAAAGTAATTTTCACTCCACGAATAAAATCTTTGTTTGATTCATCTTTCATGCCCGTTGCAATCACATGCTCTGCGCCAGCTTTGTCTAAGCCAATAAATTGCTGGTCAACAATATTGCAATTTGTTCGAGCCAAGAAAAAATAAATCACCGGTAAAACACCTGTAAATTTCGAAGCATAAAAATCATGCCCCATATAGCTAGTGATGAAATAACCACGTTCAATCAAGGTTTTCAAGCCTTTGTTTAATTCAGTAAATCCACGGTTCAAATCTTTTTCATTCATTTCTTTAGGATGAATTTCATTGCCAACCAACTCCAAACCAGCCAACACATACTTATTTCCATTTGGATAAATTTCATAAATATTCAACCAATCTGGTCCGCTGAAAGGGTAGAAAACATTGGCTTCTTGCTTGCGATATTTTCCAAATTGTTCATCATACCATTTTTGCATCACTTGCAATCTTTTGGTATCATACATTTTCCAAACCGAATCAACATGCTTTGAATAATTTACCCAAACATTTTTCGATTCTAAAGTTTCAAAATCATTTTTTTCTAACTGCGGCATACCTGCAATGTATCGTGCAGCCTCGTTGTAAGCATTGTCTTTAAAGACATAAGCCGTGTCTTTTTTTACAGCAACAGTATCTGTTTTGTGATTGTTGCAAGCCACCAAACTGGTGAAACTGATGCCGATAAGCAGGTTGAAAATCATTTTCATTTTTATTGATTGAGTATTTATTTTTTAGAAATTATAAGCGGTCAAAATTACGTTCTTCAGTTGGTTCATCTTCTTTTTTTACGGAAGAAAAAGTTTTTTTCTTGGGCGAAAAATAATAGAAAATCAAACCAGATAAAACTGTTAGAAACCCTACAATACTTACTGGTATTGCTTCTGAAAATGGTAGTAATCCTTTTTCAAACAACATTATTTTTTGAAAATCTTTTTGCAACAAGAAGTAAATGATGTACAAACTGTAACCAATAAAAATAACTGGGGTAATGGGATAGCCCCAAGTTTTATAGCCGTCTGCAGTATTTAATTTCTTGTATCTAACTACAAAAATTCCAATAACAGTAAGTGTTGTAATCAAGTTTAAAGTGAACCCAATGTATTCAAATACAGCATCGAACTTTTGAAACAAAACCAATAAAATGGTTATCATCATTTGAATCAAAGTGGCTACATAAGGCGCTCCTTGTTTGTTTTTAATTGTTGCAAATTTGAAGAACGTATAATCTTCGCCCATTGTTTCTGTAACTCTTGGTCCTGCAAAAATCATTGAGCTAACGGATGCCATTAAAGCAATACTTAATGCTGCGCCAAATAATTTTCCGCCAACGCTGCCAAAAATATATTTCGCTGCTACAATCCCCACATCAATTGATGTTTTTGAGGCTGATGGATTGAACATTGGAATTTGGTGAAATGGAATTACCCTTAAAAAAATATAGTTCAATCCTACGTATATTATAGTCACGAACATTGTTCCAAATAGCAAAGCTCGAGGCAC
Organism: Chitinophagales bacterium; assembly: GCA_947449695.1. GTDB lineage: Bacteria > Bacteroidota > Bacteroidia > Chitinophagales > CAIODY01 > CAIODY01. The sequence continues at coordinate 31,451 of CANFST010000024.1, read as the reverse complement.
ATTTTTTTTGCCGTTTTTTACTTCACCAGCAAAATAAGCAGCTGCATTCCAACCACTGTACGCATAAGAAATATAAAACAATGAAACAGCAAACGGTGCACTCGTAATGTCTCTGAAAAATTGGTGGTCGAAATTGAAATGAGTATCACTTGCTGGAACTAAAAATAATCCACCCAAGATTAAAAGTGCAATCAAAATAATCTTGAAAGAAGTGAAAAAACTTTGAAATAAGCTACCATATTTTATACTGATGGAATGAATAATGGTAATAAAAATAATTACAGCAATCGAAACTCTCAATGCGTCAATTTGCGGAAATAAATCTTGCAAATAAATTCCCAAAGTCATAGCACTCAAAGCAACTGGAGCTGCAAAGCCAACAGTAATACTCACCCAGCCAGCAATAAAACCAATTGCAGGATGATAAATGTTTGAAAGTAGATTGTATTCGCCACCACTTCTTGGAAACACAGAAGCTAATTCACCATATACAAATGCTCCGCAAATAGAAATTAAACCGCCAATCACCCAAAGCATGATTAGTGCCATTCCTGAATGAATATCTGCAATCTGAAAACAAATGCTTGTAAATACAGCCGTACCAATCATATTGGCAATAACCAAAAATGTGGCGGTGTTTAAGCCAATAAGTTTGCTGGATTTTTCTGGACTCACTTTTTAAAAATGACTGCGAATGTACAATCTACTATTGGATATTTTTTTTCGTTTCTGCACGATTTTAAAAAATACTTTTGAAATTATATAAAATGAAAAAAAAGTTATAATTTTGCACAATGGGCTGTGGATAAACTCCCTTTGTTCGCAGCTCAAACTACTATTTTACCTATGAACATTTTATTTTCCACTTATCAGTTTAACAAAATTGGCAACAAGATTGCCATTCCTTTTGCAGTAAGCGAATATTGGAGGCTGATTCACATTCAATCTGAAGCATCTTACATTTACTGGGATGGTAACATGATAGAAGTAAAGCAGCCTGGTGCTTATTTAGTGCCTAAAGGGGTTTATATGGGCGTTATTTCTCAAGATGTTTGTAAGATAAACTCCTACGAATTTTCTCCTATTCCTGGTGCAATATCTTCGATTCTGCAATTTTATTTATCATGTTGCAAACCCAATTCTGTACTCAGTTTTGATAGTATCATTCATCTTGAATTATACGCAAAAATTGATATGTTGAACAGATATTTCGAGAATCCTTACAGGGCTAAACAATCTTTGCAGGCTTCAGAATATTTCATGTCGGCTTTAAGTCTTTTTCAGGATTTATTTTTGAAAGAAATTTTGCCACCAACTATGACCATTGCCGATAAGCAGCGTCTGAATTCTTTTTTATCATTGGTTGAAAATTATTTTGATGTTCAACACGATGTAGCGTTTTATGCAGATATCATGAACGAACCTTACAATAATATCGAAGATGCAACTATTAAAATATTTAATGTAAATCCAGAAGCAATTATTCAGATTAGAGCTATCCGACAATCAGTTAGATTAATACTTTCGCAAAAAAAATCAATGACCTCTGTTGCCCAGCAACTTAATTATAATTTGATTGAATGGAAGCAATTGTTTAAAAAAATCAATGGCTTACAACCTGACAAATATTTGTTTAAATGTTCGCCTGAGTTAATTAAAAGTGCCTACGCTTTGGCTTAAAAGTTAATTCTACTCAAAAAAAATATTTGAGCTGTAATGAATAATGAACTTTTATTTTGCATAGCTACAACTTTTTTAGATGATATTGGTGTTGTTTCAACAAAAAATTTGATAGCTTATTTGGGGAATGCTGAAGCTATTTTTACTGCATCTAAAAAGAAATTATATGATGTGCCTGGTATCGGCAAGCAAAGAATTGAATCAATAATTGCATCTAAAGGTGCTGCATTGAAACGAGCTGAAGATGAAATATTGTTCATCCAAAAAAATGCTATTAAACCTATTTTTTTTACGGATAAAAATTACCCTAAAAGGTTATTACAACAACCTGACAGTCCTTCTTTGATTTATTATAAAGGAAATGCAGATTTAAATTCTTCAAAAATAATTTCAATAGTTGGAACAAGAAGAATAACTGATTATGGTAAGTCACAATGTGAAAAATTAGTAGAATCTTTATCTCAATATTCCCCTGTTATTGTTAGTGGTTTGGCCTATGGAGTGGATGTAACTGCTCATAAAGCTGCAATAAAAAATAATATACCAACTGTTGCTGTGGTTGCCAATGGTTTCGATAAAATGTACCCAGCCGATCATACTAAATATTTGAAAAATATGGTAGCTAATGGTGGCATCATCTCAGAATATGGAAGCGGACAAGTAGCGGACAAACAAAACTTTCCACAACGAAATAGAATAGTAGCTGGAATTTGCGATGCTTTGATTGTGATTGAAACGGCTGCAAAAGGTGGCGCAATGATTACTGCTTCATTGGCCAATTCATATAATAAGGATGTATTTGCGCTGCCAGGTAAAACTACAGATGAATATTCTGCTGGCTGTAACTATTTGATAAAAACTAATCAAGCCATGTTGTTTGAAAATGTGGAGGATATTGTAAATGCTTTGATGTGGGATGTAAAGAATAATGTTTCAGTAAAGCAAAAAAAAATATTTGATGAATTAACAGAACAAGAAAAAACAATCATTGAAACTATCTCAAAGTCAGAAAAAATATCAATTGATGAACTGGTCTTCCAAAGTAAAATGCCCACTTCTATTGTTGCAAATTTGTTGCTGAATTTAGAATTAAGAGGTTATGTAAAAACCTTACCAGGCAAACAATATAAATTAATTGAATAACCAATTTTATTAATGTACCAAGCTATTATAAGAAAAGTTATTATGAACTACATTAAATACAAAAGCCTGAAATATTTTTCAGGCTTTTGTATTTAAGAAGATTTGCAGTAAAATTTTTAAACTCCTCCAATAGCTTCAATCATTGCCATTCCTTCAAATTGTTTATCGTATTCGCCAGTTGTAAGCTTGCGATAAATTTCACGGAAAGCATGTAAAGTATCATCAACATCTTGATCTGTATGGTCAGCAGTTGGAATCAAACGTAGTAACATTTGTCCTTTAGGAATTACTGGATAAACCACTATCGAACAGAAAATGTTGAAGTTTTCACGTAAATCAAAAATTAAATTAGCTGCTTGAGTAGTTGTGCCTTGCAAATAAATAGGTGTAACACAAGTATTTGTTGCTCCTAAGTTTAGTCCTATTTCACGTAAACCACCTTGCAAGCGGTTTACATTATGCCATAATTTTGCTTTCAATTCGGGTTTGCTGCGCAATAATTCCAAACGTTTCAAATTGCCTTTCACAATTGGCATTGGTAATGTTTTAGCAAATGTTTGCGAACGAGTGTTGTAGCGCAAATAGCTAATTATTTCTTCATCGCCTGCTACAAATGCGCCGATGCTTGCCATTGCTTTTGCAAATGTACTTACATACAAATCAATTCCTTCTTGGCAACCTTGTTCTTCACCTGTTCCTGCGCCTGTTTTACCCATCATACCGAATCCATGCGCATCATCTACCATCAAACGGAAATTGTAATTCTTTTTCAAGTCAACAATTTCTTTTAATTTACCCATGTTACCACTCATGCCGAAAACACCTTCGGTGATTACTAAAATTCCACCACCTGTTTCGGTAGTCAATTTTGTAGCACGTTCCATTTGCACTTTGAAACTTTCAATGTCATTGTGCTTATATACAAATCGTTTACCCATGTGCAAGCGAACACCATCTAAAATACAAGCATGTGAATCAGCATCATAAACAATCACATCATGACGATTTACAACTGCATCAATAATTGACAACACACCTTGGTAACCATAATTCAAAATAAATACTTCTGGTTTCTTCACAAAATCAGCTAATTCTCTTTCAAATTGTTCAATCAAATTGCTGTTACCACTCATCATACGAGCACCCATTGGATAAGCTAATCCAAATTCAGCCGCTGCATCAGCATCAGCTTTACGAACTTCAGGATGGTTGCCCAATCCTAAATAGTTATTCAAACTCCAAACGATTCTTTCTTTTCCTTTAAACATCATTCGGCTTGCAATCGGACCTTCTAATTTCGGAAAAGCAAAATATCCGTGAGCCATTTTCGCATGTTGCCCTAATGGACCCATATCGGTTTTAAACTTCGCAAATAAATCTACACTCATTGTTTATTCTATTAAATTTAAGTTAAAAAAATGTATGGCAAAACTACACAAAATTTTTCATTTTGAATGATGATGCTTAGTCAACTGCTTACTTGATAAATACTTTTGTGGAATATTAACAAATAAAATTAATTGTTATAAATTAACTTGAAACAACTTGTAAAATAAAAATGGCTGATAAAAAATTATCAGCCATTTTATCAAGGGTGGATAATGGGGCTCGAACCCACGACCCCTAGAACCACAATCTAGTGCTCTAACCAACTGAGCTATACCCACCATTTGAGGGCGCAAAAGTAACGTTAAGCAATGGATTGTTAAAGTTTTTTTTGAAAAATATTTTAGATTTTGATAATCTATAATTTATTTTTTCTAAAGACAATCAGTTCTTCTTGTAATTTTGCAAAGAATTTATTTTATGATAAAAAACAAACTAACTCTTTTTATTTTTTCAGCAATGTTAGCCGGAATAGCTGTTGGCGGCTTCATTCATAATCAATATTTAGAGTCAGATGGCAAAGCTGATGTAGCATTTTACACCGATAAAATATCTATTGCCACCAAAATATTCCTCAACTTAATTAAGATGATTATTGGTCCGTTGGTGTTTTCATCATTAGTGGTGGGCGTTGCCAAATTAGGTGATGTAAAAGTGGTGGGCAGAGTTGGTGGAAAGACACTTTCGTGGTTTATTTTTGCTACTATCATTTCATTATCCCTCGGAATGTTTTTGGTAAACTTCTTTCAGCCAGGTGCTAATATGAATATTCCAATTCCTGATGAATCAGTTAAAGCAGGAGTGGTTGCTACTTCGCTGAATGTATCTGATTTTGTTTCGCATATATTCCCTACGTCAATCATTAAAGCTTTAGCGGATAATGAAATTTTACAAATCATTATTTTCTCCTTGTTTTTTGGTGTGGCTTGCGCAGCCATGCCAGAAATTTCAGCACCTGTCATCAAAGCTTTAGATGCCGTTACGCATATCATACTAAAAATCACACATTATGTGATGAATGTTGCGCCAATCGCAGTTTTCGCAGCCATCAGTGCCACCATTGCACAAAATGGTTTAGAAGTTTTAGGCACATTCGGCAAACTGATTGCTGAATTTTATTTAGGCTTATTTATTCTTTGGTGTATTTTGGTAACACTTGGATTTTTAGTAATTGGCAAGCGAATCACTCATTTAATTTCATCGATTAAGGATGCCGTGTTGTTAGCTTTCGGAACTGCCAGCAGCGAATCGGCATTTCCAAAACTAACCCAACAATTAGAACGATTTGGTTGCAGCAATAAAATAGTAAGTTTCGTTTTGCCCTTAGGTTATTCTTTCAATTTAGATGGAAGCATGATGTACATGACATTTGCTTCGCTGTTCATCGCTCAATGCTATCATATTCAACTAACCTTTGCCCAGCAATTAAGCATGTTATTAATCTTGATGCTCACCAGCAAAGGCATTGCTGGTGTGCCACGAGCTTCATTAGTTGTGATTTCAGGCGCATTATCTACTTTTCATATTCCAGAAGCTGGCTTGTTATTATTGATGGGAATTGACCAATTATTAGATATGGGTCGTTCTGCTACCAATGTGGTTGGAAATGCAGTTGCAACAGTAGTGGTAAGCAAATGGGAAAATGAATTGCAATAATAGTTTTAAAAAAACCATTAACCAATTCATATATCTTTGCGCCTCAAAATTTTGAAAATTGAAGTACGCTGAAGAAATAATTAAACGCCGAACATTCGCCATTATAAGTCACCCCGATGCTGGTAAAACCACACTCACCGAAAAGTTTCTATTATTTGGTGGCGCTATTCAGGTGGCTGGTGCTGTAAAGTCAAACAAAATTAAAAAACATGCTACTAGTGATTTCATGGAAATTGAAAAACAACGTGGTATTTCGGTGGCTACATCGGTAATGTGTTTTGAATACAATGGCATCAACGTAAATTTGTTGGATACACCAGGTCACAAAGATTTCGCTGAAGATACTTACCGAACCTTGACTGCGGTTGACTCTGTAATTCTTGTAGTGGACTGTGTGAAAGGTGTGGAAGAGCAAACAGAAAGACTGATGGAAGTGTGCAGAATGCGAAACACTCCTGTAATTATTTTCATCAATAAAATGGATCGTGATGGAAAAAACGCTTTCGATTTATTGGATGAATTAGAAGCAAAATTAAAAATCAAAGTTAGACCGTTAAGCTGGCCAATCAATATGGGTAGCACTTTCAAGGGTGTTTACAATTTGTATGATAAAACACTACAGTTGTTTCAAGCCAAACAAAAAGACGATGAAAAAATCACGATAGAAAATTTATCAGATAAAAATCTTGATGCAGAAGTCGGTGAAACGGATGCTAATCAATTGCGCAGCGATGTTGAATTGATAGAAGGTGTGTATCATGAATTTGATGTGAATGAATATTTAGGCGGACATATAGCTCCTGTATTTTTTGGAAGTGCGATGAATAATTTTGGTGTAAGAGAATTGTTGGAAACCTTTATCCAAATAGCTCCCAAGCCTTTGGCAAGACCAACGGACAAACGTGAAGTATCGCCGAACGAAGATAAATTCACTGGATTTATTTTTAAAATTCATGCTAATCTTGACCCACGTCATCGTGATAGAATCGCATTCTTAAGAGTGTGTAGTGGAAAATTTGAGCGAAATAAATTCTTTCATCATGTTCGATTAGATAAAGATGTTCGCTTCAGCAGCCCGTTTAGTTTTATGGCTCGAAGTAAAAACGTGTTAGACGATGCATTTCCTGGCGATGTGGTTGGTTTGTTTGATACAGGCAATTTTAAAATTGGCGATACTTTAACTGAAGGTGAAAACGTAATGTTTACAGGCATTCCAAGCTTCTCACCGGAGATATTTAAAGAGGTGGTAAACAAAGACCCACTTAAAACCAAGCAATTAGAAAAAGGTTTGCAACAATTAACTGATGAAGGTGTGGCACAATTGTTTACGCAAAATATGGGGCATAAAAAAATCATTGGAACTGTGGGTGAATTGCAATTTGAAGTGATTCAATATCGCTTGTTGCACGAGTATGGCGCAACGGTTAGCTTTGTTACACTGCCTTATTACAAAGCTTGTTGGATTACTTGTGATGATGCGAAAAAATTAGAAGATTTCTGCAAATTCAAAAATCAGTTTTTAGCAAATGATAAAGATGGTCGCTTGGTTTACTTAGCGCAAAGCAGTTGGTATCTGGATACCGAAAGAAAAAATAATCCTGCTATTCATTTTCATTTCACGAGTGAATTTATGAAGGATGAAGTTTGATTTAACTTTAAAACTACATACCTAATTCCTTTATTAGGCTGCAAACTATTACCTTCGCCGCCAGTATGAAATTAATAAATGATTATAGAAAGTTGTTGGCAGTTACAAAAGACGCCGAATTAAAAGAGTTAAAAACTGTTTACAGAAATTTGATGAAGGATTGTCATCCTGATAAATTTGTGAATGATGAAGCCGCAAAATTAGCCGCTGAAGAAAAAAGTAAAACTATTATTGAAGCTTATCATTTTTTAGTGAGCATAGCGCCAGAAACTATTGCCGCTTCGGCAGAACAATATGCGCAAACTATTACTGCGGCTGGCATTGAGGACTTTCAATACAAAGGACAAACATTGAGTGTTACTTTTACTGATGGTAGTAATTATGAATATTTTGATGTGCCAAAATCGGTGTATCAAAATTTGGTGAATGCGCCAACGCAAGCCCGATTTGCTCGTAGGCATATTTTCAATTCGTATGTTTATCGCAGCGTAAGTAAATTGGTTACAGCTTAGTTTTAATAAAATAATTTTCTATTTTATTGGGGTCTAAATTATTTCCGCCACCGCACAAACAGCCCATTTTTTGTGAGGATGTATGCAAATTGCAATTTTAGAATAGCTCAAATCTAGGCAAATTTTTCGATGACCACAATCTGCTACATCATGATCAATCAGCCATTGCATAGCAATATCCAAGCCTGTTTCCATGCCATACGAACAACATTCAGCAAAATTATTTTCAGCGCATTTTCGTCTGCTATGACCAATTTCTCCTCTGTTGCCCATTTCCTCGGCAAAGCATTTTGCATCGGCATAAAGTTTTTCGTTAAAAGTTAATACAGGCAAAGTTTTATTGTGATTCAATTGATTAATCAATGATTTTTTGAAGGATGAATTTTTTAGATAAGCACCATATTTTTTAGGCGCTTCATATTTTATTAATTCTAATTGTACAAATTCTTTAGGATACAATCTTGCTAAATTAATATACATAATTGCATCTCGTTCTGCATTGGTCAGATAACTGATATCTTTAGCTGTTTTAGCATTTTGTAATTGTTCTGTCGACCAGCTTTGAGCATAAACATTAAATACTGTTATAAGACTTACAATGAATAAACAAAGCTTTTTCATATTGATAGAAGTTGAAATGTGAAAATGGTTATACGAATTTTTTTAAAAATCGTTTCAACTTTTTTGCGAACCTTAAATTTTATTTTTTGAGTTTTTCTTTGTTGAAAGTTTTAAACAAAAAATAATTGGAACAAAATCTAAAAAGATAAATTAAAAGGTCTTCCTTGTAAGGTAATTTAATTTTAAAAAAATAACAAAACATGCAAATGATTTCAAAAATAGTTTGCCCGTTAGATTTTTCTGACAACTCAATACAAGCTTTACAAATGGCTTTGCCAATTGCAGATGCAAATCATGCCGCCATACATTTGTTGCACATTATTCCTGAAATTTTTCTGTATGATTGGAGCATGACAAATACATTTAATTTTAATTCAGCCGAAATTTTGGACCAATCGAAGCAAGACGCAGAATTAAAACTAAAAAACTTTATTGATGATTATAAAAGCAAATTTAGTAATGTAGTTTTCCACTATAATATTATTACATTGTCGGATGCAGTGGATGGAATTTTAAACATATCCAAAGAAATAAATGCTGATTTGATTGTAATGGGTTCTCATGGCAGAAAAGGATGGGACAGGGTATTAATGGGTAGTGTAGCTGAATCAGTGATGAGAAATTCAAATTGTCCAGTTATGATTTACAGAATGTGATTAATTTTACCAGTATTACCTTTCAGTAGTATTTTAATATTCATAAGTTGCAACAATTGGAGGTTTTAGTGCGTTACCTTTTTTAATAATTGACTTCAGTTAACCAATTAGTTGTGAAATTTTAAAGTGATATATTTTTAGTTTTATTTAATTGGTTTTATATTCTAATTAAACTTCTATTCTGTATTCTTTAAAAATTTCGCTGCCGAACAAATCACAAATTTGTTAGATGATGATTGATGAAATTGATTTTGTAATTAAAAATCTGCTTGATGGAGTTGGCTCTGAATTTAATTTCTTCGGCATTTTTGCCAATGAAATGCTCATCAACAGTGGTGTAGAACAATTTTAACCAACACTCAAAATGCTCGTTGTTGAGTGTGATTTTATCATTCACATCTAAATGTGGCGGAAACGGACGACCTTGATAATTGTTGGTTCGGAACAAAATATTATCCCAGAAATCATACATTTTGGGCAAATGCTTTTCCCAATTTACTTGCATGATGTCATCAAAAATTTTACCAAGCAATTCATCCGATTTTACTTTTGCATAAAAAGAATCAACCAATATTTTGATGTCGGTTTTATCTGAAATATCTCTTTTCATTTTTCAATAACACTTAAAATATTCAAATGGCTGTTGGCAGGAATCACAATACCACAAAGCTTTACAAGGTGTTGAACCAAATTGTGAAGTACGATGTGTGCTTTGACTGCTACAATGTGGACAGCTTATTTTTCTTTTTGAATCAGCAAATAATTCAACATTTTGTGATGAATTAGTTTCGGGTGGCGCAATACCATGCTGGCGCATTTTTTCACGTGTGCTTTCGCTTAGCCAATCGGTTGTCCAAGCAGGGGAATGTGAGATTTTTAGTTCCACTTCTTTAGCACCATGTTCCATCAAAACAGTTTTAATATCTTCTCTAAAAACCGACATAGCAGGGCAGCCCGAATAACTGGGCGTAATAGTGACAATCCATTTATCACCATCACCTTGTTCCACATGGCGTACAATGCCCAACTCAGTGATGCTGATAACTGGAATATCGGGGTCAGGAATCTGATTAAGCAGTTCCCATACTTTTTCGTTGGTTAATTGTGGATCAAGGTTTACCATGTCGCTCCGGGATGTGCACGTTGCAAGTATTGCATTTCACAAAGTAAATGTCCTAAATGCTCAGTATGAATACCTTTGCTGCCACCTTTGATGATGTTAGTTGCTTCAGGCATTTGCAAATTCGCTTCAGCAAATATTTCACTGATTGTGAATTTCCATTTAGCCTGAATATCATTCAAATTAAAACTGATGCCCATTGAAATTAATTCTTCATCAACTTCATTCATTACAAACATATCATCAGTAAAACGCCACAATTCATTCAATGCAAATTGAGTACGACGCATACTTTCTTCAGTTCCATTACCAAATCGAATTATCCATTCACTGCTATGACGCAAATGGTATTTTGTTTCTTTCAAAGCTTTTGCGGCTAAGCCTTTCAATGTTTCATCATTGCTGTTGCACAATGCTTCATACAAGTGTTTTGCAAATGCTGAAAACAATACCTGTTTCATCATCGTTTGTGCAAAATCACCATTGGGTTGTTCTACCAACAAGTTGTTGAAGTATTCTCTTTCGCTTCTTAAAAATGCTAAATGGTCAGCAGTTGAATTGTTGTTGACCAATGTGGTAGCATATTCATACATGCTTTCAGCTTCGCCAAATAAATCTAACGAAATATTAGTCATAGCTAAATCTTCTTCCAGAATCGGGCCACGGCTGCACCATTCAGCCAAGCGCTGACCTAATACAATATTGTTATCGGCTAATCTCAAACAGAAATTATATAATGCCTCTTTTGTGTTCATGATAAATGTGTTTGTGAATTAAAGATTAGTTGTGCCAGCAGGCATTTTGTAAAAATTGGGTGTGCGATAAATTTTATCTTCTGATGGGTCGAAAAATTCTTCTTCGTCATCACGGGTTGTTGAAGCAATATTATCAGTCATCACCACCCACAAGGCTCTGCCTTCGTTTCTACGGGTGTAAATATCACGGGCATTTTGCAAAGCCATTTTTTTATCGGTAGCATGTACACTGCCTGCATGTTCGAATGCACTACCGCTTTTTTCCTGAATAAATACTTCCCACTGTGGGAATTGACTATTATTATTTGACATGATTTTTTGTTTTTGAATGTTTGAAAATTAAACTGTGGTTTTTTGTTTTTGCTGCAATTTGTTTTCATAAGCAATTGCTGCTTCACGAACCCAGGCACCTTCGTTGTGATACTTGATATGATGCGCCATACGCTGATGATTGCAAGGGCCATTACCTTTTACAACTGCCCAGAATTCATCCCAGTTGATTTCGCTGAATTCCCAATTCATGGTTTCTTTGTTGTATTTCAAATTCGCATCAGGTACAGTTAAACCAATATGATGTGCTTGTTCAACCGTTCTGTTTACAAAACGCTGACGTAATTTATCATTGCTTTCCACTTTAATTTTCCAACGCATGGATTCAGAAGTATGCACCGATTCAGCATCATGAGGACCAAACATCATCAATGCAGGCCACCACCAGCGATTCATTGCATCTTGTGCCATTTCTTTTTGTGCAGCAGTCCCTGTCATCATTTTCGCCATGATTTCATAACCCTGACGTTGATGAAAACCTTCTTCTTTACAAATGCGAATCATCGCTCTTGAATAAGGTCCATAAGAACATTTAGCAAGCATTGTTTGATTCACAATAGCAGCGCCATCTACCAACCAACCAATTGCGCCGATGTCAGCCCAATTTAATGTTGGGTAATTGAATACGCTTGAATATTTTGCTTTGCCAGTTTGCAATTGTTCAATCATTTCAGCTCTGTCAATTCCAAAAGTTTCAGCCGCTGAATACAGATATAAACCATGACCACCTTCATCCTGAATTTTTGCCAATAAGATTTTTTTAGCTCTTAATGATGGTGCTCTTAAAACCCAGTTGCTTTCAGGTTGCATACCAATCACTTCAGAGTGTGCATGCTGCGACATCTGACGTAATAAGGTTTTGCTGTATGCTTCAGGCATCCAGTCTTTAGGTTCTATTTTTTCGCCAGCTAAAATTCTGGCTTCAAATTTTGCTAATTTTTGTTCGTCAGTCATGTTGATTCAATTTATAAAATGCAATAAAGAAATTCTTTCAAGGCATTTCGATTTTAAATTTAAAATTTTGAATTACAAAGTTCCTCTTCTTGCTTGTTCCGCTTCAATGCTTTCAAACAAAGCTTGGAAGTTGCCTTTACCAAATGATTTAGCGCCTTTGCGTTGAATGATTTCATAGAATAATGTTGGGCGGTCTTCAACTGGTTTGGTGAAGATTTGCAATAAATAGCCTTCTTCATCGCGGTCAACCATGATGCCCCATTTTTTCAATTCATTTAAATCTTCTTCAATAATGCCCACTCTGTCGCGAACTGTATCGTAGTAAGTACCAGGAACATACAAGAATTCAACACCACGTTTTCTCATTTCAGAAATAGTAAAAACAATATCATCAGTTGCTACTGCAATGTGCTGGCAACCAGGACCATTATAGAAGTCGAGATATTCTTGTACTTGAGAATTCTTCAAACCTTTTGCAGGCTCGTTAATTGGGAATTTGATATAACCATTTCCGTTGGTCATCACTTTACTCATCAAAGCAGTGTATTCTGTTGAAATGTCTTTATCATCAAAGGTTACCAGATTATAAAAGCCCATTACTTCGCCATAAAATTTACTCCACACGTTCATTTCGCCTAAGCTTACATTGCCCACCATGTGGTCAACATATTTCAATCCAGTAGGTGTTGGTTGATATTCTGTTTGCCATTTTTCATAACCTGGCAAGAACACACCATTGTAGTTTTTTCTTTCAATAAATAAATGAACAGTATCACCATAAGTATGAATACCAGAAATACGAACCACACCATTTTCATCTTTCACTTCATGCGGCTCAACATAAGATTTGGCGCCACGGCTGACTGTTTGTTCGTAAGCGTCATATGCATCATTCACCCATAAGGCAATTACTTTTACACCATCACCATGTTTTTTCAAATGTTCTGAAATGGCATCATTATTCAATGGTGTAGTTAATACCAATCGAATTTTTCCTTGTTGCAAAACATAACTTGTTCTGTCGCGAACGCCCGTTTCCAAGCCAGCATAAGCTAACTCCTGAAAGCCAAAAGCTGTTTTGTAATAATGTGCTGATTGCTTTGCATTTCCAACATAAAACTCAACATAATCAGTTCCTAAAATCGGCAAGAAATCTTGTGCTTCAGGAAATATTTTTTTTGTTTCAACGTAATCGAAATTCTTTACGGCGGTTAAATCGGGTATCATTTTATTTGAATTTTGTTTTTATTTTTTACCACATAGATTCATAGTTATCATAGTTTAAGAAAGCTATGCTTTCGCTCTGTTTCTCTATTGCAACTCTTCCACAATTTCAGAGTAGCATAGAAAATAAATTTTTCACATAGCAATCATGCATTTTCTATTGTTTCCTATGTTGCTATGTGGTTTATTTTCACATCAGCAAACCTTCTTTCACACTAGGATGCTTTGCGCTATTGAGCCAGCTTTGGTAATATTCTTCAATCTCTAAATTCATTGCATCTGAAGTGATTTTTACTGGATTGAATGGGTCAATCATCACCGCCAATTCATTGGTTTCTTTTTTACCAATACTTCTTTCAATAGCACCAGGATGCGGACCATGAGGCAAGCCACCAGGATGCAAAGTGATTTGTCCTTTCTGGATATTATTTCTGCTCATGAAATCGCCATCTACATAATACAATAACTCATCGCTGTCAATATTGCTGTGATGATAAGGCGCAGGAATTGCTTGCGGATGATAATCATACAAACGAGGCACAAACGAGCAAATCACAAAGTTTTTGCCTTGGAATGTTTGGTGAATCGGTGGCGGCATATGAATGCGACCTGTGATGGGTTCGAAGTTGAAAATTGAAAATGCATAAGGGTAGCAGCAGCCATCATAGCCTACTACATCGAATGGATGATTTTCATACACGTAAGGATAAATCAATCCACGTTTTTTTATTTTGATTAAAAAATCACCTTGCTCATCATGCGTTACTAAATTTTGTGGCATTTTAAAATCACGTTCGCAGAACGGAGAGTTTTCTAAATATTGACCATAATTATTTCTGTAACGAGCTGGTGTTTCAATAGGTCCATGTGATTCAACAATCAACAAACGATTATCATGGTCGTTGAATTTTAATTGATAAATCGTGCCTCTCGGAATGACGATGTAATCACCATATTCAAAATTGATGGTGCCATACATCGTGTGCAACATGCCGCTGCCTTTATGTACAAACAACATTTCATCTGCATCAGCATTTTTGTAGAAATAATTTTTCATGCTGTTTTTTGGTGCAGCAATTCCGATGGTCATGTCATCATTTACAAACATGGTTTTGCGACTATCCAGATAGTCTTCTTCGGGTGCAGCATCAAAAGTTAAATAGCTTCTTGCCTGCAAATTATCTTCTACCATCACTTTCGGACGAACCGAATAAGGCTTGCCAATTTCTTTCACTCGGGTTGGCGGATACAAATGATACACCAATGACGAAAGCCCTGCAAAACCTTCTGTTCCAAACAATTCTTCGTGATATAAATTTCCATTTTCCTGACGGAAAACTACGTGACGCTTTTGTGGAATTAAACCTAACTGACGATATACTGGCATGATGAAATAATTTTGGGCAAAGGTTTCAAAAGTGAAATGCCAAATTCAATGATTGTTGTCAAGTTGAAAGATGATTAAGGTCAAGTTTTTAAGTGTTTTATTTTTTTGAACAACCTACCACTATCTTTGTTTCACTAATTCTAAAACAATAATCCGCAAAATAATTATGTACAAACAACACTTGACTGACAACCTGCTTCGTGAAATTGATTTGCTGAAAAACTTGGCTACACACATTGAAGCAGATGATTTAGAATTTCGCCCCAATGAAAAAGTGAGAAGTACTCACGAGCTGATGATGTATGTATCGGGCATTGGCGCTACGATGTTGCGTTGGTTTATAAAAAATGATTTGAACCCTGAAGAATGGGAAAAAATCAGAGCTTATCGCAAAACACTCACTATTGAAAACTTTGCTGAACGATTAGAAGAACAACGCAAAGAAATAATTGCCTACATGGATGGCATCACCGAGGATGATTTAATCAACAAAAAAGTTTTGTTGCCCAACAAAGAAGAAATGGTTTTGGGTGCTGCAATTATTAATGCGCCAATCAAATGGTTGGCAACTTACCGCATGCAATTGTTTTTATACTTAAAGATGAATGGCAAAACACATTTGGGCACCAAAGAAGCCTGGACAGTAGCTTTAGGATAATTTTCTCAACAGCATTAAAAAGAAAAAGTCGGTTGTAAAACACAGCCGACTTTTTTTATTTTAAAAAATTGTTTTGAGTTAGATTGTTGAGGAGAGAGAGTTTTTTTTGATAACCCAAAAATTTCTTTGTTCTTTAAAAGCATTTAAAATTATTTCAGAATGAATTTAGTAAATTTGTAGTCTCAAAATTTTTCATTCGAAGCATGTCCAATCTTTTACAAGCAATAAAAAGAATCACAGAAAATCCAATTATTCAGGTTAAAGATTATTACACTGGTCGCAACAGAGCTAACTCTGTGGGCGAAGCGTTGGAAAATTATGTGAAAGATATTTTTGCTAATTCATTTGAATTATCCGAAGCCGAAAGATTGCAAAAGTTCAATGAAGTCTTTTCCTATTTAGGAAATCAAAATAACCCACCTGATATAATTCTTCGTAATGGAGATGCCATCGAAACCAAAAAAGTTCAAAGCCCAACAAGCGCTTTGGCGTTGAATAGTTCATATCCTAAAGCTAAACTTTTTGCGGATAGCCCAATGATTACACAGGCTTGTAAAAATTGTGAAGATTGGACTGAAAAAGATATTGTTTACATCATTGGTCATACAAACGACACAGACATTAAGTATCTATGGTTTGTTTATGGTGATTGTTTCTCAGCCGATAAAGAGGTTTACGAAAAAATCAAGACAACCATTTCTTCTGGAATAACTACCATTCCTAATGTTGAATTTACCGAAACAAATGAATTAGGCAAAGTAAAAAAAGTTGACCCTTTGGGTGTAACTGATTTGCGAATTCGTGGTATGTGGCATATTGAAAATCCACACAAAATCTTTTCGTATTTAAACAAAGTTGACCCAAATACATCGTTTCAAATTTTGTGTTTAATGAAAACTGATAAGTTTAATTCATTTCCAACTGCTGATAAAATGGCTCTTCAAAATCTAAAAAAAGAAAATTATTCTTTTGAGGATGTTCAAATCAAAAATCCAAATAATCCAGCACAATTGTTGAATTGTAAATTAATAACCTTTAAAGTTAATTGATTATGAGGCTACTGAATTTATTTATCGAGGACTTTAGACATATTAAAGGCACAACTATTGAATTTGGAGAAAGAATAACAGTCATTGCTGGTCAAAATGGTACAGGTAAGTCTTCTGTATTAGGCTGGGTTGCACAATTATGTAAATACAATGGCTCAGAAAAACAATTGAATGGTAATAAATTTGAAGAAGACTGGAGTAAAATATTTAGATTCTGTCCTGATAGTGATTGGGATAAAAACTATAAAGTTAAATTCAAATATAGTATTCAAGAAAACATCAATGATAAAGATATTTCAACAAGACTTACTGTAATTACTAATTCCAAAGACAAAAGATATAGAGCTGATTTTAATAGAAATAAAGGAGAGGGTAAAAAAGCTATCGATTACCCCATAATTTATCTTGGTTTGAAAAGATTAATTCCAATTGCAACAGAAGATAAAATTGAAAAAAATATCATTAATCTTACCACAGAAGAATCCAATTTGTTTAATGCTCTTTCTAAAGAAATTCTTTTAATATTTGGAGATGATATAAAGGTAGATTCCATTAGGACTACTAACAAAAAAATTTTGGCAATGAAGACTGATAAATACAGTCATTTAGGAAACTCTGCTGGACAAGATAATATAGGGCAAATAGTATCATCAATATTATCTTTCAAAAGATTGAAAAAGAGTTTAGGAATAGGATATCATGGAGGTATAATACTTATAGATGAAATTGATGCAACGCTTTATGCAGGCTCTCAAATTAAATTAATTGAAGTATTGAATAAATATGCAGCTGATTTAAACTTGCAAATTATTTTTTCAACACATTCTCTTGAGATTTTAGAGGTTATTGATAAAAACATTAGAGAAGATACCTTTTTGGGTAAAGGGGTGAAGATTAATTTTCTTAAATTATTTGATAAAGAAATTAAATGTGAAATCAATCCTTCAATTGATTTTATTAAATTGAAAATTAAAGCTGAAAGAGGAAAAAAAGAAAAAATAGAAAAAATAAAAAAAATAAATGTTGTATGTGAAGACTTATCCGCTGAACTTTGGATTAAAAATTTAATTTCAAATACTGAATTAAGCAAAACAATAAATCCTTGTGGTGCTAATTTACCCAAAGGAAATCTTAAGAACTTAGCAGAGAGCAAAAATAAAGAGTTGCAAAAATGTAGATATGTGTTGGATGGAGATGTTCGTATAGAATTTGATAAAAAAGGTGTTCCGAAAAATATTTGCTTTTTACCTACTGATAAAGGAGTTGAAGTAGAAATGTATCATTTTATTAAATCTTTGTCAGATTCTGATAACTTTTGGAATGAGGCATTAAATCATACAAAGGAAACTTGTTTTAAAGACCACCAAAATGGTTCAAATCAAAATATAGCTAAAAATTGGTTTGAGGATGAAGGGCTAAAAAAAGATTTTTTTGGTAGAGGCTATTCTAAGTTATTTAATAGATGGAAATCAGGGAATAAGGAACATTTAA
The DNA here is from genome assembly GCA_947449695.1 of Chitinophagales bacterium. GTDB lineage: Bacteria > Bacteroidota > Bacteroidia > Chitinophagales > CAIODY01 > CAIODY01. Next base: position 13,181 of record CANFST010000024.1, on the reverse strand, counting down.
ACCAATTTTTAACTAATTTAAAAAACACAATATGAAATTGGTTACATTTTTTGCAGGTGCTGGCGGTTTAGATTTAGGCTTTTCAAAAGCTGGCTTTGATGTTATTTGGGCAAATGAATATGATAAATCAATTTGGGAAACTTATGAGAAAAACCACAGCGGTGTTTTTTTAGACACACGAAGTATCACAGATATTCCAACAAAAGAAGTTCCTGATTGTGATGGAATAATTGGTGGTCCGCCTTGTCAAAGCTGGAGTGAAGCTGGCGCTATGAGAGGCATTGGAGATAAACGTGGTCAACTTTTTTATGACTTTATTAGAATTCTTGCAGATAAACAACCTAAATTTTTTCTTGCAGAAAATGTATCGGGAATGCTTTTAGCAGCACACGGAAATGCTTTGGAAAATATTAAGAGTATGTTTCGCGAATGTGGTTATAATTTGTCCTTTCAAATGTTGAATGTTTCAGATTATGGCGTACCACAAGATAGAAAAAGAGTTTTCTTCGTTGGCTATCGTTCTGATTTAGGAATTGAATTTGAATTTCCATCGCCTACAACTTTAGAAAATAAAATTCCATTAAGCAAAGCAATTGGTGATTTAAAAGACAATGTTTTACCTGCATTGAAAGGAAATGTTACCAATGGCGAAAATTGTTTAGTATCTAACCACGAATATATGACTGGTGGTTTTTCATCTATTTATATGTCAAGAAATCGTGTTCGTTCTTGGGATGAAGTTTCATTTACAATTCAAGCTGGTGGTCGTCATGCACCATGTCATCCTCAAGCTCCAAAGTTTCAGTTTGTAGAACAAAATGTTAGAATTTTTGTGCCAGGAAAAGAAGATTTGTATCGCAGATTGAGTGTTAGAGAGTGTGCAAGAATTCAAACCTTTCCTGACAATTTCAAATTCTATTATAAGAACATTGCAGATGGCTACAAAATGATTGGCAATGCAGTTCCTGTAAGAATGGCAAATGTTTTGGCAAATAAAATAATGGCTGATTTATCTTCAATAAGAAACGTCAAAGCACCAAAAATCAAACGTTGGGAAATGGTTTCAAACATGATTGAACATTCTGCAATCCCTGCATAATATTTCTCTTTTAATTTTTTTTCTTCAAAAACTTGCGCAACCAAAAAGTTGCACATATATTTGCAACCGATTAGTTGCATATCGAAATATGAAAAGAGATATTTTTCAGGCAATCGCCGACCCGACACGAAGAGCCATCATCAGTTTAATCATGGTGCAAGCCATGACACCCAATGCTTTGGCAGAAAAATTTGACAGCAGCCGACAAGCTGTTTCGAAGCACATTAAAATTTTGCAAGAAAGTGGTTTGGTGAAAAGCGAACAAATTGGAAGAGAAATTTATTACCAAGTGGAAGCAAAGAAACTAAAAGAAATAGATAAATGGCTCGAGCCTTTCCGCCAATTGTGGGAAGACCGATTCGATAATCTGGATAAATATTTAGCTAAAATTCAAAAAGAAAAATCTAAACAAAAATCATAAACACATAAAAACAAAAACATGTCAAACAAAATTACACCAGCACTTTGGTTTCACACTTCTGATGGAAAAATGAAACACGTTTTGGATTATTACAAATCCATTTTTGAAAATGAATTTGAATCAGGACATCTTATGCCATTGGGCGAAACGCCAAGTGGTTATGCCGAAATGTGCCACATCAAATTATTTGGCAACACTTATTTATGGATGACCACTTCTAAAGAACATCATCCATTCAACGATTCATTTGCTATCATGTTGAATTGCGATGACCAAACTGAAATTGATAAACACTGGAATTATTTTACGAAAGATGGGAAGGAATCAATGTGTGGTTGGTGCATGGATAAATTCGGTTTGCGTTGGCAAATTATTCCAAAAAACATGGGAGAACTGATGAGCAAACCCAATGCTGGACAAGTGATGATGAAACAAACAAAAATTATAATCGCTGAATATTAATCTCAAAAAACAATGACAACAATTTTTCAAACACAATACGATGTCAATTTTGAACAACAGAAAGTTTTTGTTCAACGCACCTTTGATGCGCCACTCGAATTAGTATGGAGAGCATGGACTGAAAAGGAAATCCTAGACCAATGGTGGGCGCCAAGACCATGGAAAGCAAAAACAAAATCTATGAATTTTGAAGTAGGTGGAAAAAGAGTTTACGCAATGGTAAGCCCTGAAGGTCAAGAGTTTTGGTCGGTACAAAAATTTATTTCTATTGCACCAAAATCAAATTTCAAAATGCTGAATGCTTTTTCAGATGCGAATGAAAATATGGATTTGCCTGGTTCTAATTGGGATTTGAATTTCATGGAAGCAAATGATTCAACAAAAGTGAGCATTGAAATTTACAATGAATCATTAGAGCGAATGAACAAAATGATAGAAATGGGCTTTCAAGGCGGTTTTGCGATGGGGCATAATAATTTGGATGAAGTTTTAAAAACACTAAAGTAAACTTTATGTCAAGTTATAAAACACAAATCATTGCTGAACCTGGCAAACAAGAAATTTTTATTATTAGAGAATTTGATGCACCACGTGAATTAGTTTATCGTGCATTTTCAGAAGCTGAATTAATTGCCAATTGGATGGGGCCAAAAGATTTGAAAACCAAAATCGAAAAACTGGATAATCGTTCACATGGTTCGTGGCGATTTATTCATACAAGAAGAGATGGATTTGAATTCGCTTTCAATGGAACCATTCATGAAGTTTGTGCTCCTGAAAGAATTATCAGAACCTTTGAGTTTGAAGGCTTGCCAGAAAAAGGTCATGTTTCTTTGGAGTTTTTAACATTAGAAGCATTGCCTGATAATCGAACAAAAATAACTATCCATGCTATTTTCAAAACATTGATGGATAGAGATGGAATGATTCAAAGTGACATGGAAAGAGGCGTACAGGAAGGGCATGAACGTCTGGATGAAATCCTTAAAACGCTTAAATAATTTTTATGTCCAATCAAAAAACACAAGTCATTGCTGAACCGAACAGACAAGAACTTACAGTTGTTCGTGAATTTGATGCGCCGAAAGAATTAGTTTTTCAAGCTTTTTCTGATGCTGAAATTTTTGCGGTCTGGATGGGAACAGAAGTTTTACATTTTGATTTCAAGAAAAATGGAAGCTATGAATTTGCAACTAAAGACCCATCAGGCAATATAGTATTTAAAGCTGGTGGAGCATTTCATGATTTCATTCCAAATGAAAAAATCATCCGAACTTTTGAAATGGGAAATGCGCCATTTTCTGTTCAGATTGAATTTCTGGAATTTGAAAATATTGAAAATGGCAAATGCAAACTGATGATGCAATCCATTTTTAAATCGGTAGAGCATCGGGATAATTTATTAAAGTTGCCATTTGCTTTCGGCTTGAATATGGCGCACAATCGTTTACAAGAAATCTTAAACAACAAAAAATAAAACATCATGGAAAAAAGAAACAAAATCATTTATTGGGTTGCCACAGCATTAATGAGTGTAGGCATGCTAGGCAGCGGAGTTCAACAAGTAATTCTGAATCCTGAAATCATTAAAAATATGTCGAAGCTGGGTTATCCCACTTATTTTATGGTCATCATTGGCGTATGGAAAATACTAGGTGTAGCTGCTATTCTGATACCTAAATTCAAACTATTGAAGGAATGGGCTTATGCAGGTTTTTTCTTTGTAATGACAGGTGCATTGATTTCGCATTTGGCTTGTGGAGAGTATGGTGTGAAAGATATTTTAGGTCCGGTTTTTCAAACCATCTTTATTCTAACATCATGGTATTTCCGACCTGCTGACAGAAAAATTTCCAATCAATAAATCATGAATACAATCGGCTATTTTGAAATTCAATCTTCCAATCCAGCCAGAGAAATTAAATTTTACCAAGCGGTGTTTGGATGGAAATTCAACAAACAGGAATTTGCACCTGTTGAATATTATCACATTGAAACCAACTCCATTTTTGGAGGTCTGTTAAAACGTCCTGCTCCTACTCCACCACAAAGCTTTGGAAAAAATGCTTTTGTAAATTCCATACAGGTTGAAAATTTTGACGCTACTGCAAAACTAATTTTAGCAAATGGCGGAATAGTGGCCATGGAAAAGTTTGCCATTCCGAGTCGTTGCTGGCAGGGTTATTTTTTAGATGCTGACCAGAATACTTTCGGCATTTTTGAAGTAGATGAATATGCTAAATAAAATTCAAACTATGATAACTGAAAACAACATCGTAAAAATTGAACGTGTTTTTAATGCCAATGCTCAAACAATTTGGGAAGCACTTACACAACCTGAAATAATGAAACAATGGTATTTTGATATTCCTAGTTTTAGAGCTGAACTGGGTTTCAAATTTCAATTCAGCGGAGGGACACCTGAAAAAACTTATGTGCATTTATGCGAAGTGACGGAAGTGATTCCTGAATCAAAACTAACATATAGTTGGCGATATGAAGGCTATGAAGGCATTTCATTTGTGACTTTTGAATTGCAACCTGATGGAGAGCAAACATTGCTTACGCTTACTCATACAGGTATTGATACTTTCCCAAGCGTAATAACTGATTTTGCAATTCACAATTTCGACAATGGTTGGAATCATATCATCAATATTTCATTGCAGGATTTTTTGAAATAAAGTGAATTAGGAAATGGTAGAAGTTTTTAAAACCAATGTCAGTTCTGAAGGACATGCAAAAAGCTTAATAGGTTTGTTGCAAAGGGCTTTTCCGCATCATAAAATCAATTTTGATTTAGAAGATTGTGATAGGATTCTAAGGATGGAAGGACATTCCATTTCTCCTGAAAGCATCATCACCTTGCTGCAAGAAAATAATTGTGATGGAGAAGTGTTGGAGTGAAGAATTAATTTATAGTTATCAAAAGGGAAACAAAATCGTTTCCCTTTTTTATTTGAAATTCTATCGTATATTTGCGATATAATAATTCTGACAATGGCACTAAATAAAAAAGATGAGTTCAGCAAAAAGGAAAATGAATTAGCCGACTTTGCTAATGCCATCAGTCATCCTGCTAGGGTGGCTATTTTAAAAGAAATTGCAAAACGTGAATCTTGTATTTGTGGTGAAATAGTAGAAGTATTACCATTAGCACAATCCACAGTCTCACAACATCTCAAAGAATTATTAAAAGCCGAACTCATCAAAGGAACAGTGGATGGTGTAAAATCTTGCTATTGCATCAATTACAAAACCTTTGAAAAGTTTGAAAAAACATTCAACGAATTCTTTACTAAAACAAATTCTAACAACCCCAAATGTTGTTAATCTAAAATCAAACAAAATGAAATATTCCGAATTTAAAAAAGCCATCGAAACTGTCAGTGACATTACTATTCTATTGCCTGACAATAGCAGCGTTCCACAACACTTTCACATCACCGAAGTGGGTTTAATCACCAAACACTTTATTGATTGTGGCGGCAAAGAACGAATCTCGAAATTAATCTCTTTTCAAATCTGGGTAGCCGAAGATGTTAATCACCGATTAACTGCCGCTAAGATTGCTGACATCTTAAATAAATCAGCATTCATTACCGGCAATGCCGATTTTGAAATAGAAGCCGAATATCAAACCAATACCATTGGCAAATATGCAGTGGAATTCAATGGCAATCAGTTTCAGTTAATCAACAAATACACTGAATGTCTTGCATCCGAAGTATGTGGTGTTGATTCAGAAAAATACAAATTGAATTTAGCCGACATTAAACAAGGTGCATCTTGCTGCACACCAGGTGGCGGCTGTTGTTAATCATTTTATTCATCAAATCAAAAACATAAAATCATGAGCAAAACAAAAGTATTATTCCTTTGCATCCACAATTCAGCACGTAGCCAGATGGCCGAAGCCTATTTAAAACAATTAGGTGGCGATAAATTTCATGTAGAAAGTGCTGGCTTAGAAAAAGGCACACTCAATCCATTAGCAGTGGAAGTAATGAAAGAAGAAGGCATTGACATTTCACAAAATGAAACCAACGCCGTTTTCGATTTCTTCAAAGAAGGACGTTTGTATAATTATGTAATCACAGTTTGTGATAAAGAAGCTTCTGACCGCTGCCCAATCTTTCCAGGATTGAATAAAAAAATAAACTGGAATTTTACCGACCCTTCTTCACTTACTGGCACACACGAAGAAAAATTAGCGGTTACTAGAGAGGTTAGAAACAAAATCAAAGAAGCTGTTAAAGGTTTCATTCAAGAAATCAACAACCAATAATTATCACATCTTAATAATTCATGCAAAAACTAAAACTCAAAGCATTTATAATAATTGCTTTGCTCACTTGTCGTATGTCAAATGCTCAAAACACACAGCATTTTGGCTTGTTCCCCACCATTGACCATAGCGGTACTTTATCCAACAAGTTTGATTATAGCTTGTATTATTTTGGAGAATTTAATTTGATTAATTCAACCAATGAAAAACCCAATTTCTTTGTTTTCTATTCAGAACAAGCCTTAACTTATAAAGTAAATCCACACCTTTCATTTACTGGTAGTTATGTTTACGAAAGACAACACCCCACAGAAAACAACTATCGAAATGAAAACCGAATTTATTTGCAAGCCACTTATAAATACAACCTCAATCGAACTACATTAAAACATCGTATTCGTCTTGACGAAAGATTTATTCAAGACCGCTTGGCAAACAAAAGCCCCCTCACATCACGAGTTCGTTATTTGTTTGGCATTTCAACACCACTTCAAAAGCAATCCGATAAAATTTATTTGAGTGCTTACAATGAATTTTTCTTCAACACTTTTAAAAGTGCAAATGCTATTTACGCTGAAAATTGGGCGTATGCTGGTGTTGGATATAATTTCAACAAAAGCAATACTTTAGAAGTAGGCATTTTACATACTTTTTGGGTAGGCAATCAAACCGACCTTACAAAGTTTTTTTATTTGCAACTTTCTTGGATTTCACATATTGACTGGCGTAAAAAACAAACAAAATGAAAAAATACGTAGCTGAATTCATTGGCACATTCGCCATGGTTTTTTGTGGCACAGGTGCCATTATTATCAATCAACAAACTGGTGGAGCTATCACACATTTAGGCATTGCTATCACTTTTGGTTTAATTGTTACTGCCATGATTTATACGTTTGGTAGTACATCAGGCGCACATTTCAACCCAGCTGTTACCATTGCATTTTCCATCGCAGGGCTTTTTAATCCCAAACAAATTATTCCTTTTGTAGTGGCTCAAATCGTGGGTGCACTGGCAGCTTCTTACACACTTCATTTTTTATTCCCCGACAATATTTCATTGGGTGCAACCATGCCTTCAGGCTCGGCAGCGCAATCCTTAGTGTTAGAATTCATCCTCACTTACTTTTTAATGCTGGTGATTTTATTCACTTCGCAAGGCTCGAAAGAAGTAGGCGTAATGGCAGGTTTAGCCATTGGCGGCACTGTATTATTAGAAGCATTATTTGCAGGACCGATTTGTGGAGCATCTATGAATCCGGTTCGAAGCTTAGCGCCAGCCATTGTTTCAGGTAATTTAACCAATGTGTGGATTTACTTAACTGCTCCCATCATTGGCGCAGCAGCAGCCACTGCCACCTGGAAAATGATAAAATAAAAAAAGGGAAACCATGTTGTTTCCCTTTTTTATTTAAATAACTAAGCTTTAGCAGTAGCCATTTCTTCGCAAATAGCAGCGCATTCTTTACAAGCATCAGCACAAGCTTTGCAGCTATCATGATGAGCAGCATGCTTAGCGCATTCGGTCGCACATGCTTCACAAACTTCAGCACACAAAGCATGCAATGCCATAGTGTAAGCCGAACCACGAGCTTCTAATCTGGCACACAATGCACAGATGTCAGCACAATCTCTGCATAGTTTAATGCATTCCTGATTGCCAGCTTTTATGCAATCAGTAATACAAGTTTCGCAAGTAACCACACATGCCAAGCAAGCGGCAACACAACTTTTAACGTTTTTCATTTTGTTTGATAGTTAAATTGTTTCAAAAAATTAGGCTACAAAATTCAGCGCAATAAAAGGTTGTGGCGTTACATTGCTATTATTATTAGTTGCATCATTCACACCTAACAATTTGCGAATAGTATTTCTCCATTAAAAAAAGTGGAAAGAAAAAACAGATAGCATATCAAGTTGAGCGCACGAAAAAATTTCTTTGAAAACTTATTTAGTGATTTGAAGATTTCCCATGCAATTTTGAAACAGGAACACTCATTTGGAAATCTGAACGCTTATTTGAAAATTAAGACTCAACTTTTGAAATTAAAGCTCACATTTTAAGATTAGAATTCAAATTCTGGAATTAAGACTCTCTTTAGGAATCTGAGTTCTAATTTGAAAATCTGAATTCAGATTTTAAGATTAAAGCTTTCTTTTGGAGATGAATGCTCAAATTTTGAAATTATAGCACTCTTTCAGAAATCAGAGCTCTGATTTGAAAATTACTACACTCTTTTGAAAATTATAGTGCAGATTTTAAAATAAGAACTCAAATCTTGAAATGTGAGCACAACTTTGTAAATGAGGACTAAACTTTTAAGATTACTCCAGTTATTTGGAAATAACCGAAGTTATTTGGAGATTACTCCACTCTTGGCTTAAACAACTCAAGAACTTTGGAAATTACCTTAGTAATTTGGAAACAACTATACTCTTTTGAAAATAACCATAGAACTTTTCAGATTTCTATGGAAGTTTTGAAATAATTAAGCATTTGAATCTTGTTCAAAAAAAATAAATGACTTTGATAAAAAAATTGAAATGGTGTTTAGAATATTAATTTAGCAGAATAATTTTAGTCAACAATGAAAAGGAAATTAACTATCAATAAATTAATTGAAGAAGCTGAAATATTCTGTGCATCACAATCAAAATTTCAACATAAAGAGCTGTTTGGAGTAACGGATGGCAAAGCAGTCGGAACACTAATTGAACAGAAATTTCAAAAGCATTTGAATGACAAATATGAGGTTGCAATTGGCTCTTCGGCAAGTGGAATTGATTTGCCATCGGCAGATATTTTAACTGACATTAAAGTTACTTCAATAAAACAACCACAATCTTCTTGTCCTTTTAAAGATGCTAAACAAAAGGTTTTTGGACTCGGCTATAATTTACTAGTATTTGTTTATGATAAAACAGATGACTCAAAAACGAAAACTGCACTTTTGAATTTTGTAAGTTGTTCGTTTGTTTCAAGAGAACGAACCGCTGATTATACAACCACTTTTCGATTAAGAGAAATGGTTAAAGACAAAGCCAATGAAGAAGACATTGTTGCTTTTCTTCATGACAAAAATATACCTGCTGATGAAATAACTTTATCAAAGTTAGCTGAACAAATTTTGCAGACACCACCCGAACAGGGATACCTCACTATTTCTAATGCCTTGCAATGGAGATTGCAATATCAAAGGATTGTAACCTTAGATGAAAACGTTAAGGGAATAACAAAAATTGTTAGTCTAAATAAATCTAAGTGATGAAAATATTTGAAGCAAATATTACGCATCAGGTTTCAGATTTTTTGCGCAATGAATTGTACAAAACAACAACACTTCAATCTGCTAATGAAAAGATTTTGAATGCTTGTGGAATCAAAAATTTCTTTGTTTACGTGAAAGAATTTGAAGCATTGAAAGAAATAATTTCTTCAGCAGAATATTTGGTTGAAGAACCTGATAGAACTGAATATGGTGACTTTCAAACCAATGCCGATTTAGCAAATAAAGTTGCAAAGTTTTTAAAACAAGGTTCATCGAATCCAAAAATTATTGTTGAACCAACTTGTGGAAAAGGAAATTTTATTTTAGCCTGTTTAAATACTTTCAACCGAATTGAAAAAATTTATGGCGTTGAGATTTACAAACCTTATGTATGGGAAACCAAGTTTAACATCCTTCAATTTTTCATTGACAATCCCGAAGTCAGAAAACCTGAAATAGAAATTAACCACTTCAATGTTTTTGATTTTGATTTTAGCAAAATCGCTAAAGGACATTCAGAAGATGAAATTTTAGTTATTGGAAATCCGCCTTGGGTAACGAATTCTAAATTGAGTAGCTTGGAATCGAGTAACCTTCCATCAAAATCAAACTTTAAAAATCATAGTGGTTTAGATGCCATGACAGGCAAAGGGAATTTTGATATTGGCGAATACATTACGCTGATGATGTTTGATGCATTCCAAAATTCAAAAGGATACATTGCTTTTCTTGTAAAAAATTCAGTGATAAAAAATGTGGTGTATGATCAACAACAACGCAACTATAAAATTTCCAACTTACAAAAACTAACAATTGACAGCAAGAAGGAGTTTAATGTTTCAGTTGAGGCAGCTTTGTTGTTTTGCAAGCTGAATGAATCTCCTGAATTTGTTTGTAACGAATTTAATTTCTACAACCATGCGAAAATGGTAAATCAATTTGGCTGGGTAAAAGATAAGTTTGTTTCAAGCATTGGACTTTACAAACACAGCAATGATATTGATGGACTTTCCCCATTCGAGTGGCGACAAGGAATTAAGCACGATTGTTCTTCTATTATGGAATTGGACAGAGTAAATGGACATTTTGTAAATGGGCTTCAACAAGAAATTAATTTGGAAGAAGATTTAGTTTTTGGTGTGCTGAAAAGCTCAGACCTTAAACAAACTGTTATTAATAAGACAAGAAAATTCACCATTATCACACAAAAAAAAGTTGGACAAGACACTTCGTTTATCAAAAAAGATTTCCCAAAAACTTTCAACTATCTCCACAAAAACAAAGAACAGTTTGATTTGCGCAAATCAAGTATCTACAACAATAAACCAGATTATTCAATTTTCGGAATCGGTGATTACTCTTTTGCTCCATACAAAATAACCATTTCGGGTTTATACAAAAACTACTTTTTCAATTTGGTTTTACCACAGAATGGTAAACCAATAATGCTTGATGATACATGCTATTTGCTTGGATTCAATAAATTGGAATTTGCAGCTTATACACTAATACTTTTGAATTCTGACAAGTCAAAAGAGTTTTTACATGCAATCACTTTTTCTGATGCGAAACGAACTTTTACAAAGGATATACTAATGCGAATAGATATCCTGAAACTTGCATTGCAATCTTCAGGATTGAAAATTCAAGAAGAGCTTGATGCTATAAATGAGCAATTCAGCCTAAATATCAAACTAGATAAGTGGAACGAATTCATTGAAACTATGGTGCCCATAAATTCAAAGCAATTGACGTTATTGGAGCCAGAAGTGAAATATAAAAAAGTTAAGACAAACTCATCTAAATTTAATAATTGAGTATTACCACCAACACATTTTTTTATCTCAATTAACGAAGTTTGATTTGACAATTTGAATCAGGTATAATAAATACCTAAATCCTTCATTCTTCAACTTCTTCCATAACATTTCCAAATCGTTATAAATATACTTGCTTATTATATGTACACATACTATATTTGCACTTTCAATATTTTTAACTCAACAACAAATCAAACATCATGTGGACTAAATCGCACTCAATCGTTACTACCGAAGCTACCAAAGAACAAATGTGGAAACTATTTGCCGATGTAAACAACTGGCATACCTGGGATAGCGGAATTGAATTTGCTACTATGGAAGGCAAATTTGAAAAAGGAAATCATTTTATCTTAAAACCAAAAGGCGGCCCTAAAGTGAAAATTGCTTTAGTGGAAACTATCGAAAACAAAAAGTTTGTAGATTGTACTACATTTCCTTTGGCAAAAATGTATGGCGAACATACCTTTGAAGAAACCAAAGAAGGTTTAAGAATCACCACCACTATGAAAGTGGAAGGCGCTTTGGGTTTCTTATGGAGAAAGCTGGTAGCACAAGGCATTGCAGATGGTTTAGCTAAAGAAATGCCCGAACAAGTGAAAGCTGCTTCGAAATTGTAAAGAATAAATTTTCACCACATAGTAATATAGCATACAATGCAAAGCATTGACTATTGTTTTACTTGTCAAGGCTTTGCATTGGTGTAGTGAAATCTAGAAAAATATTTTTTAACATAGCAAACACTATTGAAACCTTATTCAGCTAATACAACTATGTGTCTATGTGTTTTTGTATTTAGTTGGGTATTTTTGCAAGTGATAAGAATCAATAACCAATGAGTAAATCAACCGACAATACTTTTAGTGTAGAAAAACCTGATGACAGTTCAGGGTTTTTATTGTGGCAGGTCACCAATTTGTGGCAACGTGAAATAAAAAAAGCGCTGGAAAAATATGGGCTGACGCATTCGCAATTTGTACTGATGGCAAGTATTCACTGGCTCACTTTACACAAGCAGGAAGTAACACAGATTGTATTATCGGCACATACCAAAATTGACCCTATGACTACTTCCACCGTTTTGCGGACTTTACAACAAAAAGGTTTTATTGGTCGTCAGGAACATCAAACCGATACTCGGGCAAAAACAGTTGCACTCACGGAAGAAGGAAAAAAAGTAATTAAAAAAGCGGTGGTAACTGTGGAGCAATTTGATACGGACTTCTTTAAAATTCTGGGCAGCAAAACCAAAGACTTCAACAAAAACCTGATTGCGTTATTAGGGAATTAGAAGGGTTAATTTTAAATCTTTAAATCAAATCAACATGAAAAAAACAAGTCTGCTAATTTTAATCATTGCCGTTTCGTTCGGCTTTGGTTTTGCTTTTAAAACTATCATCAGCAATCCATCAAATGAAAGTAATGCAAGCAAAAAAGTTACTGGCATTGGCGGCATTTTCTTTAAATGTAAAGAGCCGAAAAAAGTAAGGGAGTGGTATCAGAAAAATCTGGGCATCAATACTAATCAATATGGTGCAGTGTTTGAATGGTATCAGGGCGCTGACAGCACCAAAAAAGGATTTACACAATGGAGTCCGTTTAATGAGAAAACAAAATACTTTGAGCCTTCCACCAAAGATTATATGATTAACTACCGGGTTGAAAATCTGGATGCTTTGGTAAAAGAACTAAAGCAAAATGGTGTTACCGTAGTTGACACTATTGAATCGTATGATTATGGTAAGTTTGTTCATATACTTGATTTAGAAGGAAACAAACTGGAGCTCTGGCAACCAAATGATGTGGTGTATGAAAAAATGGG
>CANFST010000023.1 GCA_947449695.1 Chitinophagales bacterium | reverse complement strand
TTGGTGCTGTAATAGTAAGCGGATGATATTTGCCTGCATGTCCTGTAGGGAAAACAAATGCATCGTTGCCGGTTTTTGTAACATACCCATTCACATGTTTGGTATTGCTCATAGTGCCGGTATAATTGGCATTATCAGCAAATGTAATTGCGCCAGTGCTACTATCGGCTCTTACAGTAGAAGCTACCAACGAGGCAAAGTTGGCGTTATGATTTACATATATACCACTATCATTTGTGATCACAAAATTGTTACTGCCATTGTTGAAAACCACATCGTAAAATCTGGGGCGAAATGTGCCAGCAATGGTATCAATAGTAGCAGAAATAAAACTGTCTTTACTACCTGCGCTGCTAGAATATTTCCCACTGTTAGTAAATTTTCTACCATAAAAAATGAATGTACCATTGTTTGAAACGTTGCCGCTTGTACCATTGGAGTAGTTGGTTCCCCAATCGCTCCATTGCACATTGGGCGAAATGTAAATCTGATTGGCAGTATTTTTTGTGCTGCTGCTTTGCGCAAAAATATTTTTGCTGGCAACAATGCCAATCAGGAAGAATAATATTTTAGAAAATGATTTCAAAAAAGTTGCAGTGATTGATTTCTTATTGGGTGGGGGTGATTATTTTTTCTCTAACTCTTCAATTTTTTTCATCAGCATATCTATCTCTTGCTGTTGCAATTCTACTTTTTCATTCAATGCTTTGATGGCAGCTAATGAAACACCGCTTGGGTCAATGGTACTGATGTGTTTATCGTCGGTTCCTAATTGAAATTCTTTGTAAAAATCTTGCGCCATAGGTCCAATGTGATATTCATCAGTGCCTTTATAACGCCATTTGGTAATATCTAATTCAGCTATTTTTTTCAACACATCTTTACCATCTACTTTTGAAAAATTATCTTTTAAATTTATGTCAGAAGCGTTTGTCCAGGTACCACCTTTCGTTAAATAAGCACCATTACCATTTGAATTAGAAGTACCAATTGTTAAAGCATTAGATGTGTTAGATGCGCCACTAAAATTTAAAGAAGTGACACTTGAATTACCGATGGCTACTGTGTTTGCATTACCATTATACAAACTTGTTCCGATAGCAATATTGTTTGTGCCTTGCGCTTGCGCACCATCGCCAATTGCAATAGCATCTTGTGCACTGGTGTAAGAACTTTTTCCGATTGAAATAGCATAAGCTCCTTGTGCTTGTGATGACCCACCAATTGAAACCGAATAGCTGCCATTTGTGTATGCACTTGTTCCAATCGAAACGGCGTAAGTAGCTTGGGCTTGCGCTGCATCGCCGATGGCCATTCCATATTGAGAATTCACATTGGCACTTCTGCCAATTGCTAAACCGTTTGAATTTTGTACTTGCGCCGAAGAACCGATGGCGGTTGAATAATTATAAGCGCTGCCACCAGTTACATTGGCTGATGGTCCGATAGCTATATCATCTGTACTTCCTGCAGCTGGTTGTACTTGTGAATTATTGCCAATAGCCAAACTATTTGCCATCGTTGATGAAGCGCTATAGCCTAATGCTAAGGAATTTGTTCCAGTTGCTGAAGAAGAAACACCCAGTGAAGTGCTTGTAGCACCAATGTTTCCAGCTGTTACACTGTTTCTTTTAAAAGTTAAATCTTGTGCATCAGTAGTTCCAACGAAGTTGGTTCCGGCTGTAGTACCGCTATTACCTGTCAAACCCCATCCACTTCCACCGCCAGCAGTTACCCAACTTAAATTGCCAGCACCATCCGTTTTTAATACTTGCCCGGCAGTTCCATCAGCACTTGGCAAAGTATAAGTAGTAGAACCTGCTGCTGCTGCACCCTTCAAGCCAACATAACCTGATGTTGAGCCTGATAAACGTAAGGTACCTTTTACATCTAATGCCGAACCTGGTGATGATTGACCAATACCAACATTGCCAGCCGCAGTAATGCGCATTCTTTCGGCATCGTTAGTTCCTAATACCATATCGTAATTGGTAAATGAACCAACATAAAGTGGCGCATTAGCTAAAGATATTAATGCCGCAGCACCTGACATGCTATTACCAAATCTGGTTTCTGAATAACTTGAGCCATAAGCTCTCATATCTAACATGCCACCATTAGTACCTGTGTTGAAAGCACTCAAAATAGTTCGGTCGGTTGTTGCTGTACTTACGACTTTACCTTGTACACTGCCACCAGTGCCTGAAACATGCAGTAAATAACTTGGTGTAGTTGTTCCAATCCCCACATTCACAGCGCTTGCGCCAGTTCCACCCAACACCATACTATTGCTTGCACCTACCTTTGCATTATAACCAATGGCTGTGGCGTTAGAATAATTTGTTCTTAATGCATCAGCACCATAACCAATAAATGTATTGTTAGAACCTAAAGTATCGCTCATACCTGCTTGATAACCCATTGCAGTTTTATTGCTCCCGGTTGTGGCGTTATAAAGTGCTTGGTAACCCATTGATGTATTATTACTGCCTGTAGTATTATTACCTAAGCCTAAGCCACCTAGATTGGTATTGTAACTGCCTGTTGTAGTTTTTTGTTGTGATTGTCCACCAACCGTTACGTTGCTTGCGCCTGTGGTATTTGCAGCTAATGCAGACTGACCAATAGCCACATTGCTTGAACCCGTAGTGTTTAAACCCAATGCAGATTGCCCCATCGCCATGTTATTGCTACCAGTTGTGTTGCTACCTAATGCAGATTGACCTATGGCTGCATTTTGTGAACCAGTTGTATTACTGCCTAATGCAGACTGTCCAATGGCTACGTTATTACTTGCTGTGGTGTTGGATGATAATGCTGATTGCCCAATAGCCACATTTTGTGTTCCGGTTGTATTGTTTCCTAACGCTGAACCACCAACAGCAGTATTGTTATCGCCAGTTGTGTTGGATGATAACGCCCATGTGCCAATGCCCACATTTTGTGAACCAGTTGTATTGCTTTGCATAGCCTGATTACCAAATGCTGAATTATAACCTCCTGTCGTATTAGAATATAAAGCATTGTAGCCAGTTGCTGTACCACCTGCGCCTGTGGTGTTGGAATAGCCCGACATATAACCCAATGCAGTATTTTGAGAACCAGAAGTATTGGTATAAAGAGATTTAAAACCTAAGCCAGAGTTATAATTTCCAGAAGTATTGGAGAATATTGATTTACTACCAATGGCAGTATTTGCAGAACAACCGCTTGTTTGGTTATACAATGCACTATCGCCCACTGCAACCATATTTGCACCGGTTGTGTTGTTGTAAAAAGCATTCGTACCAATAGCAACGTTGGAATACCCTGTTGTTGAATTATACATGGCTTGATAGCCTATTGTTGTATTATTGCTGCTCGAAGTATTTTTAAATAATGAATAATAACCTAATGCAGTATTCTTTCCACCTGTCGTGTTGTAATACATCGAATTATAACCGATAGAAGTATTAGAACCACCAGAACCATTAGTATATAAAGCATTTACACCCATTGCTGTATTTCCAGTTCCTGATGTATTAGCATATAAACTTTTCGAACCAACACCCGTATTGTAACTTCCTGATGTATTCGTGTATAAAGTTTTTGAACCAATTGCTGTATTTTGATTGCCAGTTGAATTGTTGTACAATGTTGAATCGCCTACTGCTACTGCGTTTGAGGTAGTGGTTAAGCTATATAATGATTTTACACCAATTGCAACATTCGAATTACCAGTTGTGATTGAATTTAAAGCAGCATTACCGAAAGCTGCATTACTAGAGCCGCTGATGCTTGAAATATTTCCTGCGTTTATACCAATTGCTGTATTGGTTAACCCTATTAAACCAGCATTCACATTGTTTCTTTTTATTCTGAAATCAATATTATCAGTTGTGCCGATAAAATTCGTACCAGCAGTTGTTCCGCTATTCCCCGTTAAACTCCAGGCCGTAGAAGTGATAGCTGGTGTTAAATCTAATGCTGTTGCTGCCACACCATTTACCGTTGTTGTTAAATTAGTACCGCTTAAGGAAGTTGAATTCGAATTTACAGAATTTGCTGTTGCAACTGTGCCATTTACTGTTGAGGTAATAACATTGCCTGAAGTAGATAAGGTATTTGTGGTAGCAGTTGTGGCAGGTGCAATCATACGCACCCATTGTGTCCCATCACAATAATAATAACCTGGTGTTACAGCAGTGGAACCGCTTCCTGCAGTTGCTGTATTATAAACCATCAAACCAGCAGCCGGAGAAGCTACAGGTGAAGAAATATTTGAAGTTGCAGTTAATGCAACTCTTGGTGGCAAAAAACCTCTGTTAGGGTCACTCAATTCGAGCTTTGCGGAAGCGCTTGGTGTGTTAGTACCAATACCTACATTTTGTGCCTGATTTGTTTTTGCAACTATTACCAGACATGCTATGCTGATAAATAATTTTATCGTTTTCATTTTGAAAATCTATTTTGTTTGATTCATGGTTTTTTATGCCAAGCAAAATTCAAACTTTGTGAAATAGGTACCAATGCGTTGAAATACC
Source organism: Chitinophagales bacterium (assembly GCA_947449695.1). Taxonomy (GTDB): domain Bacteria; phylum Bacteroidota; class Bacteroidia; order Chitinophagales; family CAIODY01; genus CAIODY01. The sequence goes on along the minus strand of CANFST010000023.1, from coordinate 37,012 downwards.
TATTTCAATAATAGATTTACTTTATTTTTTTAACTAGCTTTAAAAAAGGCAGGTGATTAAGGGAAAAATTAAACGGATTTTTAGAAAGTAGAACGGTATTATTTCAAATATAATAAGATATAAACCGACATATGATCACTGTAACCACCGAAATATCTTGAGCCAGCAAAGGTTTTGAAAGGTGCGCCGAAATATTTTCCGGGCGTTTGTTCTAAAACAAAACTGGGTTTATAGATTGTGCAGCTATTAGTTTCATAACAAGCTTTTGATGTTTTGCAATCCATCAAATTGTAGCTAATTAAAATCTGGTCAAACATACTCCATTCACCTTTGTAATAAATTGAACCTTCATTTTTCTTTTTCAAATCTTCATAAGGATTGGTAAAATTAGCATTAGCAGATTTTAAAATCTGTACACTTTTATCCGTCGGCTCGTCATTTAAATCGCCCATGGCAATAAAAGATGAATTTGCATCGGCTTTTACGATGGAATCAATCACCTGCTTTTCAATTTCGGCTACATAAATTCTTTTTGGTTCGCTTTCGGCCGAGCCATTGCGGCGGCTTGGAAAGTGATTCACTAAAAAATAAATTTGCTTGCCATTTTTCAATTCGCCTTTTACTACTAAAAAATCTCTTGTTTTTAAGGATGAATCAAATGGGAAATGAATGCGATGACTTGAACTGCCAATTACTTTCAAAACACTTTTTTTGTATAACAATGCCACATCAATTCCTCTTTCATCGGCTGAATTGTAATGCACAATACCATAATCATATTTTTTCAATGAAGGTTCGCTGATTAAATCTTCTAACACTTTTTTGTTTTCAATTTCGCTTAAACCAATCAAGTCAGCACCTTTGTCATCATTCATGCTGCCGATGACTTGAGCGATGTGATTTTTTTTTGTGTTGTATTTTGCGGTGTTCCATTGTGTTTTAGCATCGGGCAAAAACTCTTCATCATTTACTTTTGGATCGTTGATGGTATCGAAAAAATTTTCACAATTATAAAATGCGATGCAGATTTTTTTGTTGCTGTTTTTTTGTGCTTCTGATTTTACAAACAACAGACACAAGGCAATAGAAAGGAAATAAATTTTACGCATGAAATATTTTGGTTGAATTTTTAAATAAAAAAAATAATAGTGCCGAAAAAATTATTGTTCTAAATCGGTACTTAGTTTATAACGACAAATTCGGTTGTTGCCTTTATCAGCTACATAAACAATTTTGTTAAATGAGCATACTCCGCTGGGTTGATTAAACTGAAATGGTCCGCTACCAGCCCCACCAAATGAAGCAATTATTTGTTTGGTAATGCCACCGTTAGCTGGCGGATTTACTCCTTCGTAACCTTTTTGGGTGAATTGATATAAGGAATCAGTTTGATTATCTACCACAAACACATAGCCTGTTGCTCCTGGTGCAAAATATACATCGGTGGCATTTTTAAAACGAAATGATTTGTATAAAAAACTATTAGCTTTAGAATAATCAAAATTTAACAATGCCGAGTTTTCTCCAAAAGTGATACCTGCAACTGGGTCGTTATATTCTAAAATATTTAGCACACCATATTCGGCTTGTGACGACGCTTGTGTAATGAAAAAATTATCTGAAGCATTTACGTAACTCTGCGGTGGCACCTGTTGTGTGGCAATAGAAGAAATATTTAACTCTGATTTCAAACTACTATTGGTTGGATTTAAACCGTTGCAATTGCCTAGGTTATTTCCATCTTTATCAAAAATCAAAATTGAATTATCAGGAATGGCAACAGTGGTTAAATTATTAACTGGTCCTGTTCGACTTACATAAATTCTGTTATCAGCCAAACAAGCTACGCCTGTGAATTGCACTTGCAAATCGCTTGCTCTGTAGCCACTGGTGCTGCGACTGTTATCGCAAAATGGTTGGATTAATGTATCTACAAAAATTGGTCCGCCTGTTGCCGATGCATCATACAAATGGTAAACAGCTGGAAGATTTTCCGGGATACCGTCGCCCGTTACATCTTTTAATATTCTGCCACAAACATAAGTGTGTTGGCGTCGGTCTTGAACAATATCAGTCGCACCTAAAATTGAAATTCGGCGTTGAAATTTTCCAGTAATATCAAATATTTCAACCCCATTATCATCAGCCACATAAACCATCTGGTCAAAGCCAACATATACATCCACTGGGTTTGAAACACCAGTGAAGAAAGGTAGAATGGGCACGTAGCCTACACTTGTAGGGTATAAATGCGGGTCAATATTTCCAGCTACAAATACTTGTGCTGTTTGTGTATCTTTTTTCGAACCGAATAATAAATCGCAACTACTGAAAACAGAAGCTGTGAAAATTAAAATGACAATGCTATAAAATAATTTCATTCACCAATTAATTGAATGGGATAAAAATAGGTTTTTTGTTTCAATTCAAAATGAACGAATTGTGAAATAAAATCTTAAAAGGCAATTAATTATTTGAAAACAATACTGATTATAGTCTGTTTAAATTATTTTTGTTGCTTTCAAATAAAATAGTTTTAAAATGAAAAATATTTCAGTGATTGGTGCAGGGCAAATGGGAAATGGAATTGCGCATGTATTTGCATTAAATGGTTATCAGGTTACTTTGATTGATGTGGCGCAAACAGCTTTAGATAAAGCTTTGGCAACTATCAAGAAAAATAACGACCGAATGGTTACTAAAACAACCATCACTCAACAACAAGCTGATGATTGTGTGAAAAATATTTCAACCAATATTTTAATTGCTGAAGGCGTAAAAACTGCTGATTTAGTAGTAGAAGCAGCTACAGAAAATGTTGATTTGAAATTGAAAATTTTTAAAGAAATTGATTCCAATGCACCACAACAATGCATTCTGACAAGTAATACTTCTTCTATCTCTATTACGAAAATTGCATCTGCCACAGCAAGACCTCAACAAGTTATTGGGATGCACTTCATGAATCCTGTGCCTGTAATGAAATTGGTTGAAATCATTAATGGTTATTCTACATCAAAAAATGTAAGTGAAACCATTGTTGATTTATCAACAAAAATCGGAAAAGTTCCAGTTGTGGTGAATGATTATGCAGGTTTTGTAAGTAACAGAATTTTGATGCCGATGATTAATGAAGCCATTGAAACTTTATTTCAAGGTGTAGGTGGTGTTGCAGAAATTGATACGGTAATGAAATTAGGAATGGCTCACCCAATGGGGCCTTTACAATTAGCTGATTTCATTGGTTTGGATACTTGCTTAGCAATTCTTCGAGTGTTGCACGATGGCTTTGGAAATCCGAAATATGCACCTTGTCCGTTATTAGTTAATATGGTTCAAGCTGGAAAAATGGGTGTGAAAAGTGGAGAAGGGTTTTATGTGTACACTGCAGGCAGTAAAGACTTGGTGGTAAGTCCTCAATTCAAAAAATAATTTTTGATGTCAGAAAATATTTTTCCATTCACTTTACAACTCCGATTAGATTGGAGTGAAATGGATTTGTTCGGACACATCAACAATGTTTCTTATTTCAAATATATTCAGGCTTCACGAGTGCATTATTGGGAACAATCAGGCATTTCAAAATTGTTTGAAGAAAAAAAAATAGGGCCAATTTTAGCCTCAGTAAAATGTGATTTTGCAAAACCATTGCACTTTCCTGGCAATTGCCAAATAAAAGCAAGAATTGAATTTATAGGCAACAGCAGTTTTGGAATTCATCATAAAATATTTAACGAGCAAAATGAACTTTGTGCCGAAGCTCATGATGTAATTGTGATGTATGATTTTAACACTAATACAAAAGTTGCATTTCCTGATGAACTGAAAAACAAGGTAGAACAATTACAAGGAAAATTTTAAGTACAAAAAATCAATTATGGTTTTTAGCAGCATTATTTTCTTGATTTATTTTTTGCCTGTTTTTTTGTTGGCTTATGCCCTCACTCCTCTTCGTTGGCGCAATATAACTATTCTTTTAACAAGCGTTTTTTTCTACAGTTGGGGTGCTCCAAAATTTATTTTTGTTTTATTATTCACCACCTATTTAGATTATTGGTTGGTAAGATGGATGGATGTTTCTAAAAATGATTTCAGACGGAAAATTTTTCTTTTCATATCAGTGAGTGTGAATGTGGGGTTGCTTTTTTATTTCAAGTACTCCAATTTTTTTATTGAAAATCTCAATGCTGTTTTTTCTATTGTCGGCGTTCATCCAATTGGTTGGATGAAATTGATTTTACCAATTGGGATTTCATTTTATACATTTGAAACCATTACTTATGTGGTAGATGTATATCGCCGAGTGCATAAGCCTTTACACAATTTTTGGGATTATCAAACTTACATTTTATTGTTTCCCAAATTAATTGCAGGACCAATTATTCGTTATAATGAATTGGCTGACCAAATTGAAAACAGAAAACGAAAAGTATTACCCGAACAACTTTTTCATGGGGCATTTTTATTTGTAATTGGGTTGATCAAAAAAGTAATTTTAGCTAACCACATTGGCTATTATGCTGATAAAATATTTACACAAAATTTTCATTCGTTGTCCGCAACCGATGCTTGGCTGGGTATTTTGAGTTATACCTTTCAAATTTATTTCGATTTTAGTGGTTATAGCGATATGGCAATTGGATTAGGAAAAATGATGGGTTTTCGATTTCCTGAAAATTTCAATCAGCCTTATACAGCTGGAAGCATTACCGAATTCTGGCGACGCTGGCATATTTCTTTAGGCAACTGGATGCGAAATTACTTGTACATTCCTTTGGGGGGCAATCGGGTGAAATCATCTGCCAGATTGTATTTTAACTTGCTTTTGGTTTTTCTTGCATCGGGTTTATGGCATGGAGCAGCCTGGGGATTTATCATTTGGGGTTTATATCACGGTTTGTTTTTAATAGCCGACAGAATTTTTTTAGTGAAAATATTAAACCAAGTTGGAAAATATGTTGCAGCCGTTTTTACATTTTTTATTGTTGCTATTGGCTGGGTGTTTTTTCGATTAGAACATTGGCATAATTCTATTCAGTTTATTTATCAACTTTTTAGTTTTAATCAAACTTCATTTAAGATACAGCAGCTGTTTATTGATAAAGAGTTTTACACTTATTTTACTTTATGTCTGCTGTTTTCTTTTTTTGTTTTATTTCCAAAAGGAAAAACAGTTCAGCAATATTTCTATGCAGAAACTATTGATTGGAAAAGCATTTCGTGGTTTCAAGCCATATCGATAGCATTGATAACTGGTTTTCTTCTGTGCATTTGTATTGCTATGATAACTGCATCTGATTTTAATCCATTTATTTATTTCCGATTCTGATTTTTCTTGAAATTAAAATTCTACATATCGTTCATTCTTCTTACTTCAGTCATCTGGATTTTATTTCAAAATGAATTCACACACCTGATTAAAATGAAAGGATTAAAAGGTGATATTGAAATTGCCACTGACAGTAGTTTTAGCTTCAAACATTGGTTTGGAGGCACTTTTCAAATGGCAAAAGAAAAGCATGTGAATGATGCATTTAATTTACGAGCCGATTTTATAAGATTAAATAACCAAATTCAATTTTCATTATTCGGGAAACCACATGCCCGTGATGTGATTATTGGTAAACATGAAGTGATGTTCGAACGTGGTTATATAGATGCTTATAATGGATTGGATTTTATTGGTGAAAATCAAATCCAAAAAAATGTAAGCGAAATAAAAAAATTGCAGGATTCATTAACAGCGCATGGAAAGCTACTAATCACAGTAGTTGCAGCTGATAAAGCTTATTTCTATCCAAACGATTTTCCTGATAGTTTAAGCAAACAAAAACAAGGGCATCGTAACTATGAAATTTTTATTAACGAATTTGAAAAACAAAAAATCAACTACATCAATTACAATAAATGGCTTCTTGATTTGCGACTTAAAAGCAAATATCCTTTATATCCTCGGCATGGAATCCATTGGTCTTTGTATGCAGGAAGTTTGGTTTTGGATTCGTTAGATAAATTTATCGAACATCAATTACATGTGGATATTCCGAACGTTGTAGTGCCTTCTATCGAAGTAAAAAATGAACAACAAACCGATAGAGATTTGTTGGATGGTTTAAATATTTTTTATGGTTTTTCGAGAGATAAATATGCTTACCCTTATTTATATTTTGAAAAAGATTCGGACAAAACAAAGCCTACAGCAATGGTTTTAGGCGATAGTTTTTTCTGGACATTGCAGAACTACTATTTCTTTAGTTCCTTTTCACACGGGCAGTTTTGGTATTATAACAATGAAGTTTATTCATTTGATTTTAAAGAACCAAAACATAAATCTGATTTAGATTTAAGAAAAGAAATTAATTCACATCAAATCATAATTTTATTTGCACGAGTAAGTAATTTACATTGTATTGGTTGGGGATTTGTAGAAGAAGCAAATGAAATTTTTGCACATCATTCTCCAAAATAAATCGTACCGCTGCAACTATCCTTTTTTGCTCCGGTAATTTTTTGCAAAACATTCGTTTCTTTTCGCCAACGCAACACACCCAAAAAAGCGAAGATTAAAGCCTCTTTGAAAGCAATCAATTTTTTATCAGGAATAATAATTTGCCAATCAGTTTTTGATTTTAATGTTTCAATTAAGAATGAATTAAAAGCACCACCACCAGTTACCAAACATTTTTTCTGTGAATTATTTTCAGAAGAATTCAACACCAATGAAATTTGAAAAGCAATGTGTTCCACTGCAATTCGTAACTTGTTTTCTGTCGAATTTTCTTTTTGCAAAATTTCAATCAAGGTGTTAGAGTATTGATTAGATAAGGATTTAGCAGTTTTGGTTTTATAGAAATCTAAATCATTTAATTGTTGTAAAATTTCCAAGTTAACTTTTCCGTTGCTTGCATAATTTCCATTTTCATCAAAATATTTTCCCAATTCTTTTGCAAAAAAATTGAGCACTTGATTGCATGGTGCAATATCAAACGCTGAAAAATCATTTCCGTTTTTCAAAGTGATATTGCAAATGCCGCCTAAATTCAAACAAGCATCATAATCTTTAAACAACAACAAATCGCCCATAGGCACAAGCGGTGCGCCTTGTCCGCCTAATGCAACATCAGTCGAGCGAAAATCGCAAATGGTTGAAATGCCCGTTAATGCAGCAATCGAAGCTCCATTCCCAATTTGAGTAGTGAAATTATTTAGTGGTTCGTGAAAAATGGTATGACCGTGTGATGCAATAAAATCTACTTTTTTGATTTCATTTTTCTTTGTGAAATCATTTGCCATCATTGCCCAAAGCCTTGCCAATTCAGCATCTTGTTCCATCAACTCTTTTGCTGATGCCAAATGAAGTGTGACTAATTTTTGTTGTAATGCTGATGAATAAGAAAAAGTTTCGGCTGCAATAATTTCAAAATTCCATTGCTGATTTATTTTTTCAAATCTGCATAAAGCCACGTCTAATCCATCTAGTGAACTGCCGCTCATTAAACCAATAACATGATAAATGGAGTCTGACTTCATCAAAATTATTTTTGAATCACACGATAATAAGTAATCAAATCGGTGGAAGTAACTTTTGTAAAACCAGCTTGGCGCAGCATCGTAACTAATTGACCACGATGAAACGTAGAATGGTTAATGATGTGAGAAAACGTTTGTGCAAATTCCATTCGATATTCTTCGCCATTCAATCTTTTAAAAGTGAGTGGTTGCTGATAATTTTCTTCGGGATATTTTTCAATAAAACTTTTTAAATCGGCAGATGATTTTTTCCAGATGGTTATCAAATCATTTTTTGTGCCTTTAAATTCAGCGGATAAAAAAACTGGATTTTGGATATTTGTCCAGCGGTCAATCCAAATTTTTTCAGCCCCTGCAATGTGAATGGCTGTCTGTTCGATACTACTGAAACTGCTAGGGATGGCTTGTTTCCATTGCTCATCATTAATTAGATTCAACCAATCTATGGCAATTTTATTTGCCCAGATATTGTAATCAGCTAATTCTAAAAAATATTTTTTGTTCATAAAAAATTATTTCTTTAAACTCAATACATATAAAGCCACAGCTCTGATTTCGGGTTCGCCCAATTTTTCTTCAAACGCAGGCATATTGCCTTTTCCATGAAAAATTAAATTGCCAATTGCATCGGCATCTACTAAAGTGGTTTTGCTTAAATTTGGAATATTCGGCATCAACGAAACACCGCCTTCTCCATGACATTGCTGACAATTTTTTGCAAAAATTGTTTGCCCATATGCAATCATGTCTTTATCATTTTCTAAACTAACATTGCCAGATTTGTCTTTTGGTGTATTACATGCAAACGCAATGGTGATAGCACATAACGTTAATATTTTTTTCATTATTAATATTTTTTATGAATTGTAATCAGTGAAAATCAGTTTAATTAGCGCCATCTGTGTCCTATCACAAAATCATTTTTGCTTCTTTTTTCAAAGCTTCCAAAGTGCGATGTGTAGGCAAAACGCCATCTAATTCGTTTAAATATTCATACATTACTCTGCTCAGTTCTTTCGCTGGAGCTTGTGGTGGAAGCTGCATTGCCTGATGATTAATGGTCATTATCATTTCTTCTTTGGTGCTACGAATCATATTCCATAATTCATTGCTTACATATATCTGTTGACTCAAATTGTGTTCAAATTCCATGCGGATTTGGTTGGTCATCAACAGTTGCAATTCGCCCACCGTCATATTTTGGGTTCTTAATCGTTGTAACAAAGTGAACAAATCAATGCGTTCCATTAATAAAGATAATCGCTCATAAGCCTGCAAGCGAATTGGCGCAGTAAGGTGTTTAGTGTTTTCTTTTAGCTTCATTTCCTGTGTTTGCAAATAATTTTTTAAAAATGCTTTTACCGAAAAATAAGCAGTTGCAAAAACGATTAGTGCCGGAATTGTGTATTTTAATATATCTAAAATTGTTTCAACCATTTTGCAAAATTAGTGTTTTGTATTTTTGTAATCATTAATTTTGCGACAAGATAAAAATCAAAATGGAAACAATTACTCAAACTTTGCCAGTTCATTTTACTGAAAATGCAATTGCTGAAATTAAAAGAATTTATGAAAAAGAATCAGCTGAAAAAAAATTGCGAATTGGTGTGAAAGGTGGCGGCTGCAGCGGGATGACGTATGTTTTAGAATTTGACAACGACCAAACTGGCGATATGCATTTTGAAATTGAAGGCATACCTATTTTATTAAACAGAGCTCACGAATTATACTTGGCAGGCATGGAAGTAGAGTTTGGCAGCGGTTTAAATGATAGAGGTTTTACTTTTAAAAATCCGAATGCTACAAAAACTTGTGGCTGCGGCACCTCTTTTTCAGTATAATTTTTTCATACGATAGTGTAAATGTATATAACAAAGCCATTTGCAATCGTTATAATTCATCTCCTATACATTTATTAAACTATGGTATTTAATTAAGCTTGTTTGGCTCAGCCCTTATTTTATATTAAGTCTATTTTAAGCTGCTGTTAAAAATATTTTGTTTTATCAAAGTGCTAATCTTTTTTTTAATCTATACTTTTGCATTCCAAAATTTTAGAAATGCAACAATTAAGCGAACAAGAAATTCAACGCAGAGAAACTCTACAAAAATTAATTGATAAAGGCATCAATCCCTATCCTGCTGAAACATGGGAGATGACTTTTTCATCCAAAGAAATCATTGAAAAATTTGAAGCAAATGCCGAAGATGAATCGTTGAAAGAAATCAGTTTTGCTGGAAGATTGATGAGCAAAAGAATCATGGGAAAGGCTGCCTTTGCAGTTTTGCAGGATAGTGTTGGCAAAATTCAATTTTATGTAAAAGGCGAAGAGATTTGTCCAACAGAAGATAAAAGTTTGTACGAAGAAGTTTTCAAACATTGGTTTGATTTGGGCGATATAATTGGAATAAAAGGTTATGTTTTTAGAACGAAAACGGGTGAAATTTCTATTCATTGTAAAGAAATAAAATTATTGAGTAAAGCTTTAAAACCTTTGCCAGTAGTGAAAGTGGATGAAGATGGAAAAGTGCATGATGCCTTCACTAATCCTGAACAACGCTACAGAATGCGTTATGTAGATTTGATTGTGAATCCGCAAGTGAAAGAAATTTTCTTAAAGCGCACCAAATTGGTGAACAGCATGAGAGAGTATTTAAACGCCAAAACTTACATGGAAGTTGAAACGCCTATCCTTCAACCGTTGTATGGTGGCGCAGCTGCCCGTCCGTTCAAAACACATCACAATACATTGGATATGACTTTGTATATGCGTATTGCTAATGAGTTGTATTTAAAACGATTGATTGTAGGTGGTTTTGATGGTGTTTACGAGTTTTCAAAGGATTTCAGAAATGAAGGGATGAGTCGCTTTCACAATCCTGAATTTACACAAATGGAATTGTATGTAGCTTATAAAGATTACAACTGGATGATGGATTTGGTGGAAGAAATGGTAGAGAAAGTTGCGATTGATGTAACAGGTTCAACAAAGGTTCAAGTGGGTGAAAATGTAATTGATTTTAAACGCCCTTGGAAACGTTTCACAATGTTTGAAGCGATTAAAGAATATACTGGAATTGACATTGACGGCATGAATGAAGAACAACTCCGTGAAGCTGCAAAAAAATTAAATCTGCACATCGACCCAAAAATGGGCAAAGGAAAAATAATTGATGAGTTATTTGGCGAATTTGCCGAAGCCAAATTAATTCAACCAACTTTCATTACTGATTATCCTGTTGAGATGAGTCCGTTAGCAAAGGCACATCGCTCGAAACCTGGAATGGTTGAACGCTTTGAGGCGATATGCAACGGGAAAGAATTGTGTAATTCATTCAGTGAATTAAATGACCCGATTGACCAACGCAAAAGATTTGAAGATCAGTTGGAATTAGGTAAACGTGGTGATGATGAAGCGATGGTGTTGGATGAAGATTTCTTACGGGCATTAGAATATGGCATGCCGCCTACAGCTGGTTTGGGCATTGGCATTGATAGATTGAGCATGATTATGACTAACTCCAATTCAATTCAGGAAGTTTTATTTTTTCCGCAAATGAAAGCAGAGAATATATCTTAAATACAAAATTAATTAAATTATGAAAAAACTATTTTCGCTTCTTGCATTTGCTTGCATTGCATTTGCTTGCAACTCAAAACAAGCAACTAACAACACTTCAAACTCTGATGCAAAATTTGATGCTTACAAAAAACAGTTTGTAGAAAATCTTTGGAAAGTATATCCGGGTTGGGCTTCCAGTCAGGGTTATCATAAATATGATACGGCATTGATTGTGCCGAATGAAGCGGAAAGAATTGTGGAATTAAATTTTGCAAAAGCAAATTTAGATTCACTGAAGCAATTTAATTTAAACAGTTTATCAAGCAATAATAAAACTGATTATCGCATGATTGAAAATCAGTTGAACTCTACTATTTGGAGTATCAATGAAATGAAATCGTGGGAATGGAATCCTTCGGAATATAATGTTTGCGGTAGTTTCAGTGAATTGCTGAATGGCAATTATTTGCCACTCATGCAACGTATGAATGACATGTGCATTAAAATGAGAAACATTGCTGCTTATTATGAAGCGGCAAAAGCCAACATTAAAAATCCAACAATTGAACATACGCAATTAGCCATTGACCAAAACTTGGGCGGTGTTTCAGTTTTTGAAACTGATTTTATGGATTCTTTGAAGAAAATAAATGTGAGCGATGGGCAAAAACAGTTAATGGCTGAAACTGCCAAAGCCGCAGCCAAAGCCGTGAAAGACTATGCTGATTTTTTGAAGAAATTAGATAACAAAACACCAAGAAGTTTCCGTTTAGGGAAAGAACTCTACGCTAAGAAATTTGATTTTGATATTCAATCGAGCTATACGGCTGATGAAATGTATCAAAAAGCGATTGACCACAAAAAGGAATTGCATCAAAAAATGTTTGAGTTATCGAATCAATTGTGGAACAAATACATGGGCAGTGCTGCAAAACCAACTGACACTTTGAAATTGATTCGACAAGTGATTGATAAAATTTCTTTAACACACACTTCTCCTGATTCGTTCCAAACTACTATCGAACATCAATTGCCTGAGTTGGTGAAATTCATCAACGATAAAAACCTGATTTACATCGACCCTAAAAAACCATTGGTGGTGCGTAAAGAACCTGCTTACATGGCTGGTGTGGCTGGTGCTTCTATCTCTGCGCCTGGTCCTTACGATAAAAATGGCAACACTTATTATAATGTGGGTTCGATGAAAAACTGGGACGCAGCAAAAGCCGAAAGCTATTTACGTGAATACAATAAATACATTTTGCAAATCCTCGACATTCACGAAGCCATCCCTGGTCATTATACCCAATTGGTGTATAGCAATCAGTCGCCAAGTATTATTAAAGCTTTGTTTGGAAATAATGCCATGATTGAAGGCTGGGCGGTGTATGGCGAACGCATGATGCTGGAAAGTGGTTATGGCAACAACGAACCTGAAATGTGGTTGATGTATTACAAATGGAATTTGCGCAGCACTTGCAATACCATTTTAGATAATTCTGTTCACACAAGAAACATGACGAAAGAACAAGCCATGCATTTATTGATGGATGAAGCTTTCCAACAAAAAACAGAAGCCGAAGGTAAGTGGCGCAGAGTATCGGTTACGCAAGTGCAGTTGTGTTGCTATTTTACAGGCTTTACAGAAATATATGAATTCCGTGAAGCACAAAAGAAAAAGCTGGGCGACAAATTTGATTTGAAAAAATTCCACGAACAATTTTTGAGTTACGGTAGTGCGCCTGTGAAATATATTAAGGAGTTGATGGGGAATTAATTTGAGAATTTGAAGATGAGAAAATTTGAAAATTGAAATACAGATGCTTCCTTCGTCAACCGAAACCTTTAAGGTCGAAAATTGCGACCTTAGAGATAGCGCAGATGCTGGAGCAAGTTTCAGCGTAGATTTGTGTAGAGCGAACTTGTGCCAAAGTGTAAAGGCACAAGTCGGCAAACGCTAACCGGCTTTGCTTCAGACTTGCGCCAGCTAGATTTTAATTATTTATTTTGTGTACATCAGTTCGCTTCGCTCGTGTGCAATTCGGCATTGGTTAATAGACGATTTGAAATCGTCAATTAAATTTGTCGAGTTTGGAAACTCGACAGAACATCAAGACTGACGGAAAAATTACAATAACATCGTCATTAACCACTACCTGCGAATGCAATCCATTCCCAATCATTAAACAACAAAATTATTATCCAAAAAAATGAAAAAAATAATTATCGCAATTATCATTTTGTATTTCTCCCCTCTCTATTGGAGAGGGGTTGGGGGTGAGGTTTATTCACAAAGCAACAATTATTGGGTAATAGGAAGAAATTGTGGGATTGACTTTAACACTAACCCACCAACAGTTGATTCATCAACTACAAACCCATATTTCTTGAATCAATGTAACGCCATGATTAATGATAAAAATGGTCATTTATTATTTTATGCAAATGGGTATAGAATTTTTGATAAAACTTATCATATCATGCCACATGGAAATAATTTTGATAGTAGTAAATATATGAACCAATATATAGCTGGTGGTGGATATACTCCTTTAGTTAACGGTGGAATTATTTTACCTTTTGTTAAGGATTCAAATATGTTTTATTTTTTTTATAATGATTTAGAATATAACTCTAGTGGAGATTATTTACCGAGCAAAATTAGATGCGTTTTTGTGGACAGACGTTTAAACGGTGGGTTGGGTGATGTTACAATTAGAGATAGCACTATTTTGTGTTGCGACTCATTAAATTCATGCAATATTTTTGTCATCCGTCATGGTAATGGAAAAGATTGGTGGTTGATTGCCCGAAGATATCAAAGCAATGTTTTTTATAAAATACTTATTGATAGTGTAGGTATTCATCAGCCAATCACTCAAAGTATAGGTAATATTTATTACGATAATAATATTTATCATGGAGTGAGTAATGTTTCAATTGATGGAAGCAAATTAATTTACATTTTTAATAGTCTTAGTAATGTACATATTGGCGAAACGGATATTTATGATTTTGATAGATGCACGGGTGTTTTAAGTAATTATCAAAAAGTTCCATCACAGGATGCTTTAGATACTTTTCCAGCCTTATCAGTAATTCTATCGCCTAATAACAGATTTGTATATGCAACTACTGGCTTCAAAATGTATCAGTATGACTTACTAAATTCAAATCCTTATTCTTCTAAAATAAATGTAGGAAATTGGGATGGAAGTCATTTACTAGCTAATACATATTTTTGGCAAATGCGAAATGCCCCTGATGGCAAAATATATGTAAGCACTTATGGCAGCACAAATGTATTGCATGTAATCAACAACCCTGATTCGTTTGGCATGGCTTGCAATTTTGTTCAAAAGCAAATAAGGGTAGGTAGTTATAATGGAACTACTATACATTTTAGTGATGGCGGCTTACCCAACATGCCTAATTATAAGTTAGGGGCGTTGAATTGCAATGTTGGTATTGAAAATTTGAGCACAGAAAATGATGGTTTAAATATCTTCCCAAACCCAACCCATTCATCATTCACCATCAATTTTTCAAATGATTGGAATAATGCTGCCATCAAGGTTTTTAATCTAACTGGTCAAATGATTGTTGAAAAACAAAACCAAAACGGAAAACAATTCTCTATTGATTTATCCAACCAATCAGCAGGCATTTATTTTGTTGAAGTGCAAACGGCTACCAACATTTACCGCAGCAAAGTGGTGAAGGAATAAAATAAAAACCATGATATATTTCTCTTAAAAAAAGCCTCTACAAAATGCAGAGGCTTTTTTTTATTTTAATAACTCATCAATCATTTTCAAAAATCCTTCATCGGTTGGTTTTATTTTCGATGCAAAATGAGCAACTACTTTTCCGTTTTTATCAATTACATATTTGTTAAAATTCCAGCTTACACTTTCATCAACAGTTCCATTTTCAGATTTGTTGGTTAAGAATTTATACAAAGGGTGCATATCGCTTCCCTTTACAGAAATTTTTGAAAACATTGGAAATGTAACATGGTATTTACTGGTGCAAAACGTTTTAATTTCAGCATCAGTACCAGGCTCTTGTCCCATAAAATTATTGGCTGGAAATCCTAATATCTCAACACCTTTGGTTTTATATTGATCATAAAATTTTTGCAGCAATTCGTATTGTGGTGTATAACCGCATTCGCTGGCTACATTCACAATAACCAATACTTTTCCTTTGTATTGACTGAGTGAAACATCTTTTCCATCAATGTTTTTCATTTTGAATTGATAGATAGTTTTTTCATTAGAAGTCTGGAATGAAAACATTGCGAAAGAAATTAAGCAAACCAAAATAAAAGTTACTGCGTATTTAATTGTTGTCATATAAAAATTGATTTTAGATATTGACAACAATATTATGCATTTAAAGTTTCATATTGTTTTTGTTTTTTTACGAACTTGCAACCAAATTAAATTGAATCATTACAAATGAAGAAAATAAAACTCGTTGTATTAGCATTGATTTTTAGTGTATCTGCTTTTGCTCAGGTATTGAATCCTATCCACATTTCCACTAACTCTAAATCATTAGGTAATGGTGAATTTTTATTGAGTTTTGATTTTAAAATTGATCCTAAATTTCATGTTTATAGTCAGCATATTACTAGTGAAGGACCAGTGCCTACTTCGTTCAAATTCACTCCTTCAAAAGATTATATATTGATTGGTGATGTGAAAGAAGGTGGAAAAATGATTCAAGAACACGACCCAAATTTTGACATGACGTTGAAATATTTTGAGAGTGTAGTTTCGTTTCAACAAAAAATAAAATTGAAATCTGCATCTGCAAAAGTGGCTTGCACAATGGAATACATGACTTGCGATGACCATCAATGTTTGCCACCAAAATCAAAAGAATACACTTTTGAATTGAAAAGTGAAGAGAAAAATGTAGGCGATAAAAAAGAAGAAAAAGTGGAAATGAAAATTGTGGACACCTATTATAATTCAAAATCAAAAATTGACTCCACTCAAAATTCAAAACTCAAAATTCAAAACTCCAACAACGAACCTTCCGCTAACGAGCCTTGGTGGCAAATTTTATTAAAAGGAATGGCAGCAGGATTTATTGCATTGCTGATGCCATGCGTATTTCCGATGATTCCATTGACAGTTTCATTTTTTACAAAACGCAGTACAAGCAAGAAAAAAGGCTTGAGCAATGCACTCATCTATGGTTTCAGCATCATGATATTATTTATGTTGCTCGGATTTTTAGTTGGAAATAGTTTGAACAAATGGGCAAGCAGTGCATTGTTCAATCTGGCATTCTTCGCTATTTTCATTTTGTTTGCCATTTCATTTTTAGGTGCATTTGAAATTACCATTCCTAATTCATGGATTGAAAAAAGCGACAAAGCCAGCGAACGTGGCGGCTTGCTGGGCATTTTCTTTATGGCATTTACGATGGTATTGGTATCGTTTAGTTGCACAGGTCCATTCATCACTTGGGCAATCAATGTAAAATCGGCATCACCTATAGCCGCTGTGGTAGCCATGTTTGGCTTCGGATTTATTTTTGCTTTGCCATTTATGTTCTTCGCATTTTTTCCAGGTTGGCTGCAAAGCCTCCCTAAATCGGGCTCTTGGCTCAACACGATAAAAGTTTCTTTTGGTTTTATCGAATTAGCAGCAGCATTCAAATTTTACTCCAACGTAGATATGGCTTATCATTGGAATACTTTACCTCGTGAATTATTTTTAGTAATTTGGATTGTAGTGTTTGCGTTATTGGGTTTGTATTTATTGGGGAAATTGAAATTTCATCACGATGATGATTTACCAAAAAATGATTACGGCTTGCCTTATTTAACTGTTCCAAGATTTTTATTTGCAACACTAGCTCTTTGCTTTGCAATGTATTTAGTGCCAGGATTATGGGGTGCTCCATTAAAATTAATCAGCGGCTTTCCACCAGCAACATCTTACAACGAAGGCAAATGGACAAATATTTATGGCGGCTCATCTTCCTCAAATGCCTCAGCAGCAAGCATCGCACATACAGTAAAGGGGCCACATGATTTAGATGTGTTTCATGATTATGATTTGGCATTAGCTTATGCTAAAGAAAAACACAAACCATTATTTGTTGATTTCACTGGTTGGAGTTGTGTGAATTGCAGAAAGATGGAAGAATCAGTTTGGAGCGATGAAAAAGTGTTGAATCATTTGCGTAATGACTTTGTAGTGGTGAGCTTGTATGTGGATGACCGAGAAAATTTGCCTTCCGAAAAACAAACAAAAAACTATGAGGGCGATGTAATGAAAACCACAGGCGATTTATACACTAACATGCAAATCTCGAGGTACAATAAAAATGCACAGCCTTATTATGTGTTACTAAACGGCGATGAAAAACAACTCACAGAGCCAAGTCCAGCTAATTTCAATGTAAGCGAATACAATTCATTTTTAGAAAAGGGATTGAAAAATTTTACGGAAAAATAAAAATTTGCTTTTTCAAATAAATACTTACTTTTACAACTCATTATTTAACATTTTCAAACAGATCAATTATGAATCTTTATTTAGGCAATTTACCATGGAGCATTACTGATGCAGAATTACAAGACATGTTATCAGCCCATGGTCAGGTTACATCAGCAAAAGTGGTAACCGACAAGTTTACAAAACGTTCAAAAGGTTATGGCTTTGCAGAAATGCCAAACGATTCTGAAGCAACAGCAGCAATCAACACTTTGAATGGAAAAGAAATCGCTGGCAGAGCAATCACTTGCAACGAAGCACGCCCTCGTGAAGAACGTCCAGAACGTGGACATGGTGGTGGTAATGGTGGTTTCCGCCCTCGTAGAAATTTCTAATCTAATATTTCTGTGAACAATAAGAGGCTGTTTCAATTATGAAGCAGCCTTTTTTATTGGATAAATGTAGATTTTATTTAGACAAAATTTTCAAATCCCTACTTTTGTTACCCTTTTCAAAAATAAAAAATGAGCAAAGAAACCTTACTCAACGCTTGGAGAAAGATGTGTTTGGCAAATCGCATGGCGGAAGTGTATGAAGAAAATCGCAGTATCACAAAATACGTTCACTCAACAAGCAGAGGGCATGAAGCCATACAATTAGCCACAGCTTTTCATTTGAAACCTTATGATTATGTAAGTCCATATTATCGCGATGAAAGTATGTTGCTGGGCTTAGGTTTTACACCGTATGAATTGATGTTGCAATTATTAGCAAAAGGCGATGATTATTTTAGCGGTGGCAGAAGTTATTATTCGCACCCATCATCGCGAAGAGAAGATATGCCGCTGATACCGCATCAATCAAGCGCTACGGGCATGCAAGTAATTCCAACAACAGGCATGGCGCAAGGCATTCAGTATTTAGATAAAATAAAAATGCTGAAAGATGCCGATAAAAATCCAGTGGTGGTTTGTTCATTAGGAGATAGTTCTGTTACGGAAGGTGAAGTCAGCGAAGCCTTATCATTTGCAGCTTTGAAGCAATTGCCAATAATTTATTTAGTTCAAGATAATGATTGGGGAATTAGTGTAAGCAGCGATGAATCACGAAGCATGAATGCTTATGAATACGCTGCTGGCTTCAAAGGTTTGCAACGCACAAGTTTTGATGCAAGCCTTTTCCCTGCTGCATTAGATAGTATGCGCAAAGCGTTCAATTATTGTAGAACAACCCGTAAACCAATATTGGTTCATGCTAAAGTTCCTTTATTAGGTCATCATACAAGCGGTGTAAGAAAAGAATGGTATCGTACCGAAGTTGATTTGGCAAAACATGCAGCCCGTGACCCATTTATTTTGTTGCGAAAATTTTTGTTAGAAGAAAAAATTACGACAGAAAATGAATTGAATGAAATTTACAACGAGGCTGTAGCAACCGTGAATACTGACTTTGAAAGAGCAATTAATGCTGCAGAACCCGACCCATCAACAGTGATGTTGCACGATTTAGCACCAACAAATATTACTGAAGAAAAAGGAAATCGTAATCCCGAAGGCAAAGAAAAAGTGGTTATGGTTGATTCGGCTTTGCATGCCGTAGAAGAAATTTTAAAAGGCAATAAAGACGCTATATTTTTTGGGCAAGATGTCGGACGCCGCTTGGGTGGCGTATTTCGTGAGGCTGCAACTTTAGCCGAAAAATTTGGTGATGACAGAGTTTTTAATACTGCTATTCAAGAAGCTTACATCATTGGTTCAACAGTTGGGTTGAGTGCTGTGGGAGTGAAAGCCATAGTGGAAGTGCAGTTTGCAGATTATATCTGGACAGGCATCAATCAATTAATTGTGGAGTTGGCGAAGAGTTGTTATTTGACAATGGGAAAATTTCCGGTGCAATCTTTAATTCGTGTGCCGATTGGTGCTTATGGCAGCGGCGGACCTTATCATAGCGGAAGTGTAGAAGCATTTTTAACAACGATTAAAGGAATAAAAGTTGTTTATCCAAGTAATGCGGCTGACCTGAAAGGATTGATGAAAGCGGCTTTCCACGACCCTAATCCTGTAGTGATGTTAGAGCATAAAGGTTTGTATTGGAGCAAAGTGCCGGGCACCGAAGATGCAAAAACTGTGGAGCCTGATGCTGATTATATTATTCCATTGGGCAAAGGACGAATTGCTTTAGAAGCGGATTCAGCACAAGTTGAAAACGGAAATTCGATTTGTATTATTACTTACGGAATGGGTGTGCATTGGAGCAACAACGCTGCGAAAAATTTTGTTGGGCAAGTCGAAATAGTTGATTTACGAACACTTTTGCCTTATGATGAAGAATTGATTTACTCCACCATTAAAAAACACGGCAAGGTTCTATTAGTAACCGAAGAAAGTTTACACAACTCCTTCGTCGAAAGTTTGGCTGGCAGAATTGCACGAGATTTATTTCGGCATTTAGATGCAGCTGTACAAACTATCGGCGCAAAGAACGCACCAGCTGTGGCTTTGAACAGTGGTTTAGAGAAAGCGATGTTGCCCAATGTAGAAATGATTGGCGAAGCGATTGGGAAATTATTAAATTGCTAAAATCTAAAAACCTAAATAAGGTTCTATCTTTTTCAAATCTTCTTCTGTAAACATTTTTGTATTCATTAAATCATTTATAGATTTATAATTACCATGATTTTTCCTGTAGTTAAAAATTGCTGCAGCTTTATTGTAATGTAAATAAGGATGTTTTTTCATCTCATCAATTGTGGCAGTATTTGCATTTATTTTTTTAATAAGATTGTTGTCAATCCTTATTCTGTTTGCATTTACAAGCAAAACCGAATCTTTCAACCCCCAAACTTCTTTTAATTGTTCAATGGCATAAAAACCCCCTAGTAAATTTCTGTATTTTATAATTCTGTTGGCTGTTTTCATGCCAATCAATGGCAGCGAATCTAGTTGCAAACTATCGGCAGTATTCAATTCTATAATAGATTTTTTTTTAGGAGTATAGTGATTTGTTGCAGTGGCAAACGATTCGGTTTTTGATTTTTCGATTGAATTAATTTGAACAAATGGTGCAATTTTTTCATACCATTCATCCCTCATTCCCCAAACTTTTTTCAAATCTTCAGGTTTCCTAAATTTACCTCCTTTCTCTTGAAAGTGTGAAATAGTTTTACAAAATTTATCAGGAAGTCCGGTTTTTTGCCAATCTTCAAATGAATATGTATTAGGGTCAAAGGGTTTTTCAATAGTGATTTCTGTGACCGAAGAGTTTATTTTATTTTCAATTATAGTTCCTTCTGATTCTCTATTCTCAATTTCAGATTTTGGTTCTGATATTTCTTTTTGGGAAAGATTTATTTTGTCCACTTTCAAAGCGACATCATTGTTTGAAAGTAATGGGAATACAAAAAATTTAACTAATGCAACACTTAAAATTATTAATCCTAACAATAGAATTGCATTTCTATCTTTTTTGTTTAAATTAAAATATTCTTTCATTGGTTTGATTGAATATAATTTTTCATCAAAAAAAATGACTAAATTTTGCTTAGTCATTTTTTTATAGTTGAAATAATTTTAATTAATCTTTCGCTGGAACTAATGTCATGGTAACTTCTTTACCGCTAGGGTCTTTTTGGGTGCTTACAAATTTATCAGCTGTTAATGTTAGGATACCCATTGTTTCCTCTTTTCCATCTTTACCATCTCTAACCTCTTTAGTGATTAAATTTTTTCCATCATCACTGATTTTAAAAGTACCTTCAGATTTTGCAAAGCCCATATCAAGTGTGTATTTCCCTTCCTTTGTAAATACAAAAGAGGATTTTTCAATCATTTGTTTCATCATAGAGTCATACATTGATTTTGAAACACTATCCATTTTTGCAATCATACTATCTTGGCCAGGCATTTCAATTTTTTCGAGTTTCCATTTTTTGGCTATCAACTCCATGTTTTTATTGCCACATGAAAGAATTGCAAATACAAAAAATAAAGCTATTGAAAAAATAAATACTGATTTTGAAATTTGTTTGTTCATGCTGTAGTTATTTTAGATTTTAGTTAAGAATTCAAAGCAACTTAACTCCAATCATTTTTCCAAGAAGTTTTGAAATTAATTTTATTCACACTTAATCAAGATTTTGAACTTCTCAAAATTTCTTCTACAATTTTTCTGTCATTACTCAATCGCGGCACTTTGTGTTGCCCTCCTATTTTCCCTTTTTGTTTTAACCAATGATAAAATGTGTCGGGCTGCAAAGCATGAATAACAGGGGCTTGCAAGGCGATATCTTTTTGTCTTTTGGCTTCGTAATCTGAATTTATTTTTTGTAGATGTGCATCCAAAATAGTGGTGAATTGAAATAAATCTCTTGGGGCTTTTTCAAATTCAATCAACCATTCATGCCCACCTTTATTTTGGGTGGTTAAAAAAATTGGCGCAGCAGTATAATCTTTAATTACTGCATTTGTTTGATTGCAAGCCACAGCCAAAGCTTCATCAGCATTATGTACCATCAACTCTTCGCCAAATGCATTGATGTAATTTTTTGTTCTTCCTGCTACTTTTATTTTGAATGGGAATAAAGAAGTAAACGAAATTGTGTCCCCAATCTTATAACGCCAAAGCCCACCATTAGTGGTTATAACCAAAGCGTATACTTTTCCAATTTCTACTTGATTCAATTGTAATGTTTTGGGATTTTCTTCATCCATGTTTTCAGCAGGAATAAATTCATAGAAAATTCCATAGTCTAACATCAGCAACATATCATCAGCATCTGGTTCAAGTTGAATTCCAAAAAATCCTTCTGATGCATTATAGGTTTGGTAATAATTCATCTGACTGCCCTGGATAAGTTGCTGGAACTGACTTTTATAAGGAGTGAAACTTACACCGCCATGAATGTATAATTCTAAATTCGGGAAAACTTCTATAAGATTCTTTTTGCCTGTTCGTTCTAAAATTCTTTGAATCAAAACTAATGTCCAGGTTGGAACCCCAGCAATATGGGTAATGTCTTGCGGCAAAACCGTGGCAATCATCATTTCAATTTTCTTTTCCCAATCATTCATCAATGCTACATCCAAATCTGGTGTTTGAATAACACTTCCAAGCCAAGGCATGTTTTGAATCAACACGGCAGATAAATCTCCAAAACTGGCACTTTCATTTAATGGATTCATTTGGTGCGAACCGCCCATCACCAAGCCTTTGCCACTAAATATTTTTGTATCAGGATGATTATTGCAGTAAATCGTGAGCACATCTTTTCCTCCTTTATAGTGGCAATCATCCATTGACTCTTGTGAGATAGGAATGAACTTACTTTTATCGCTTGTTGTGCCGCTTGATTTTGCAAACCAGATAATATCACTGTGCCATAATAAATTCTGTTCGCCATGCATTGTTCGCTGGATGTAGGGTTTCAACGATTCATAATCCTGTAGCGGAACTCTTTTCTTAAAATCTTCTATTGATTCAATTTCATCATATTTGTATTTTTCGCCCCATTCAGTGGTGGATGCGAATGAAATTAAATTGCCTAAAACCTGTTCTTGACATTCTAAAGGCTCATCCATAAAGCGCTGTATCTGGTCAAGCCGCTGTTTGAAAAACCAAGAAATAATAGAATTGAAGAACGACAAAGTGAATTATTTTTTTGTTTTCAGACTTTTTTTAATTGTTCTCTCAGGAGGATTGAAATATCCAAAAAGCAAATGAGGAAATTCATCTTTTAATGCCTTCATCATGTTTCGAATACCCATTGTTTCAAAGCAATCTGTTACGCCCATTCTTCCTAAATACCAATCCGGGTCTATATTGAAATTTCGCCATTGAATCATGGTTAAATCAGTTTCAATAATTAAATTACGTAAAGCCTGATATTCTGCTTCAGAATCTGTCATTCCTGGAAAAACAAAATAATTAATAGATGCCCAGCCTCCATGGCTTCTTACAACTTTTATAGATTCTTTAAGGTTATCAAAATGGTAATTATTTGGAAGATAATATCCTTCGTAAAAAGAAGGTTGTGCACTATTCATACTTACACGAATACTTTGTAAACCTGCTTTGCACATGGCTTCTACTGCATCAGGCATACTTCCATTTGTATTGATATTGATAATTCCTTTTTTAGTTTTTGAGCGAATATATTTAATAGCTGCAGCATTAGTTTCCCACATTAATAATGGTTCACCTTCGCAACCCTGCCCAAAACTGATAATGGCATCTTCAACATTTTCTAAATGTGGAATTGTATATTCAGCAATCTCTTCAATAGTTGGTTTGAATTGCAATCTATCGTGTGATGATGTAATTTCTTCGTCTGCCGGTTGAAACGAAATACAACCTACACAATTCGCATTACAAGCAGGTGATGTAGGAATTGGAGCTTCGAATCTTCCTAAGAAAAAATTTCGGGCAGCTGGACAATAGTAGGTTAAAGCACAATTGTTACCAATATGTGCTAACAAACGATTATTCGGAAATTCAGAAGTTATTTTTTTTACATTTTTCTTCACTAAATCATGGTCAAAACTTTTTGGTTCTTGCCTTATATCTTTGTCAATTCGGGTGGAGGCAACATAAAATTTTTCATTATACCATCCAACCGCATTATAACAAAATAAAGGCAGGGTAGGGGCTTCGGGTAATTTTTCGTAAGCAGCTAAATATAATGTTGTGTGTGCAGGTGGAACAAAGGCTGCAACTGCAAAGCCTTCTTCTCTTACTTTATATTCGCCTGTTTCTACATCAAACCCAACTGGTTTTCTTCCTGGCAAAACATAAAATTCGCTGCATTCAGGCATCTCAATTAAATCTTCTAATTCAGGAACAACGGCGTCCCAACCGCTTCTCCCAGCCATATACATAGTGGTATCTTCGTAAACTTTGCCGTTAGCATCGGCATATAATAAATATGGTAATTTTTTTGGATGCAAAGATTTCATGGTGAGTTAAATTGATAATTAAAATTGCAATCAATTATTTGTTTTCGTCTTTTTTTATTTTATCAAAAAGTTTTTCCATTTTGAAAACTTCATCCAATGTTTCATCTAAAAAGAATTTAAACTCTGGAACTCGTCGAACTTGTTTAGCAATTTTATTACCTAATTGATGGCGAATTTCTTTATGGTGATTTTCTAATTCATCTAAAATTTCTTGTTTGTTTTTTGCATTAAAAACACTTAAATAAACTTTTGCCTCTAACAAATCAGGCGTCATCGTAACGCTGGTAATGGTTACCAAACTGCCTTTCAATGTGTAGAAACCATTTTTTTGAAACAACAAACTCAATTGTTCCTTTATTAATTCTGCAACTTTTTTCTGACGAATACTTTCACTCATTTGGCAAAGATAATTATTTCAACTATCAACTATTGTTTATTTTCGTTGCATAAATGGATACACAAAAACAAATCGCTATCATTGGAAGTGGCTCGTGGGCAACAGCCATCTTAAAAATATTGAGTGAAAAAAATGTCCAATTACATTGGTATGTTCGCAAGCATGAAGTGGTAGAGCATATTAAAAAATATCGCCGCAATCCAAATTATATTAGTTCAGCGGAGTTGCCGATTGAAAAAATAAAATTTCATGCAACCCCTGATGCTGCTATTGAAAATGCTGAAATAGTGATTGCTGCTACACCTTCGGCATTTTTACGACCAACCTTAGAGCATTTAACCAGTAAAAATTTTGACAACAAAATTGTAGTTTCTGCTATCAAAGGAATGATTCCTGATACCGATGAAAATCTCATCATTGCTGAATACTTCAATAAATATTTTGGTGTTGATTTTAATAATTTCATTGTCATCAGTGGACCTTGTCATGCCGAAGAAGTGGCTTTGGAAAAATTATCTTACTTAACATTAAGTTGCCCTGATACTTCAAAAGCCTCGGCTATGGCTGATTTGATGGCATGCAGATATATCAAAACAAATTTTACGGAAGATATTTATGGGACGGAATTAGCAGCTGTGATGAAAAATATAATTGCATTGGCTTCAGGTATTTGTCATGGATTGGGCTATGGCGATAACTTTCAAGCCGTTTTGATTTCAAATGCTATTCAGGAAATTGAACGCTTTGTGGCAGCAGTCCATCCCATTGAACGTGATATTAAAGGCAGTGCTTATTTAGGTGATTTGTTGGTCACGGCTTACTCACAATTCAGCAGGAACAGGGCTTTTGGGCTGATGATTGGGAAAGGATATTCGGTTAAAGCAGCACAATTAGAAATGAATATGATTGCCGAAGGTTATTATTCAGTAAAATGCATTTGGGAAGCAAATCAAAAATACAAAGTTGAATTGCCTATCACTACAGCGGTGTACAACATTTTGTATGAAAAAATGTCGGCAATAATGGAAATAAAATTGATGACAGAAAAATTGAAATAACCAACAAAGAGTTATTGGTTACTTGTTACTGGTTAATAGTAAAAGGCAGATTGGTAGAGTCATTCAGGATAAAACTATTTTAAATTCTGTATCAATATTAAAATAGATTTCTGCGAAATGACAATTACTTTTCGAAAATTAAAAACTTTGTGTCTTAGCGCCTTTGTGGCAAAATAAAATGTGTATGAAAATTAAATATATTTTAGGATTTATAATAACTGTAATGCTGATGAACATTAGTTGTCACAACAAATACAAAGGCATGTGCAAAGCTGATAGAGAAAAAATGAAACTTGTTGCAAGGTTTAATGCTGCACAAGCAAAAGGAAGTTGTCCAGCTGACAAGGCAAGAATCAAGAAAGAGCAAGAAGAAAAAAGATTGGCAAAAAAATCGCAAAAAAAAGCTGCATCTCAAAAATAATATGGGTACTTATTTTTTGCAAACACCTTTCTGGTTGCCGCTTTTGTATCCATCAATGATTTGGGAAAATAATTCAACGTCAAAAAATATTGTACTCACTTTTGATGATGGTCCGCATCCAACAATCACTAAAGAGGTGTTGCTGATTTTAAATGAATTCAAAGTGAAAGCACATTTTTTTTGTGTTGGAAATAATGTGGTAAAGTATCCTGAAATGTTTCAGAAAATCATTGCAAACGGGCATCAGGTGGGTAATCACACATTCAATCATGTAAATGGCTGGAAAACTGAAACGAAAAAATATGTCGAGAATTTTATGGAAACTGAACAAGTTTTTTCATCTCATTTTTTCCGACCACCTTATGGCAAAATTAGTTTCCAGCAAATCAAAGAATTAAAACCGAAAACAAAAATAGTGATGTGGAGCCGCTTGAGTGGCGACTTTGATAAAAATATTTCTAAAGAAAAATGTTTAGAGAATTGCATTCGCAAACCTTTACGCAGTAATGAAATTATTGTGTTTCATGACAGCGAAAAGGCGTATGAAAAAATGATTTTTACATTGCCAAAATTTATTGAACATGCTTTGGAAAAAGGTTTTAGTTTTGAATTATTAAAATGAAAAAATGAAGAGAATAATTGTAGTTAGTTTATTGATTGTTTTTGTTTTTGCAAAAATTTCTTTTGCTCAAAATCCAACACCTGCGCCTGCAAACATAGGCAGCATCTTGATTTCAGGCGGAACGATTCATGTGGGCAATGGTAAAATAATTGAAAATGGTTTTATCAGAATTGAAAAAAACAAAATTGTTTCAATGGGTTCGATGACGAATATTCGATTGATGAAAGCTGATAGAATGATAGATGCTACTGGCAAACAAATTTATCCAGGTTTGATTGCCCCCAATACTACATTGGGTTTGTTGGAAATTGAAGAAGCACGGGCAACACGAGATAATGTGGAAGTGGGAAATTTAAACCCAAATGTGCGTAGCATTATTGCTTTTAATACCGATTCAAAAATAATTCCCACAGTGAAATTTAATGGTGTGTTGATGGCGCAAATCGTACCGCAAGGTGGCTTGGTAAGCGGCTTGAGCAGTGTTGTGCAATTAGATGCATGGAATTGGGAGGATGCAGTGATGCTGATGGATGGGGGCTTGCACATTCGTTTTCCATCGTTAACAGTATATCGTGGCACAGAAAATAATGATGAAATAAATGTTCGTTGGAAACAACAGTTGAATGAATTGGAACAACTTTTTAATGATGCAAAAAGTTATGCAGCATCAGAAAAAAAAGAAAACAAAAACCTAAAGTTAGATGCTGTGGTGCCAGTATTATCAGGCATTCGAAAGGCTTATGTGCATGTGCATACAGCAAAAGAGATTTTAGCTGCGATGGCATTTATCAAAAAATTCAACTTAAGTGGGGTTTTGGTAGATGCGGAAGAATCATATTTAGTTGCAAGCGAAATTGCGGCAGCAAAAATCCCTGTAATTTTAAGTTCAACGCATTCCATGCCTCAAAGGAATGATGATGATATTCAGCAACCTTACAAAACACCAACAGTTTTGCAAAGGGCTGGAGTGTTGTTTTGTTTAGAACATAAAGATTGGAGTGGTAATCAACGCAACTTAGCTTTTGTGGCTGGAACTGCTGCTGCTTATGGGTTACAAAAGGAAGAAGCATTACAAAGCATCACTTTAAATGCTGCAAAAATTTTGGGTATTGATAATCTGGCAGGAAGTTTGGAAGAAGGAAAAGACGCTACACTGCTGATTTGCAGCGGCGATTTGTTGGATATGAAGTCAAACAAAATTGAAACAGCGATGATTGGTGGTAGAATAGTTTCGTTGGAAAACGGACAGAAACATTTGTATGAAAAATACAAAAAAAAATATGGTGTGAATTGATTGTTGGAGAATGCACACCCTGAAAAGTATAAATTATCGTAGTTTTCTGAATCAGAATCTTAAAAAATAACATAAAAGGAGTAAATTAGCAGCCAATAAATTTTTGTTTTTCTAATGAAAAATCAGTTGAAGTATTTTTATAGCATCATCTTTGGTTCAATTATGTTTTTGATAAGTGCATGCAGCACTACAAAGCATGTTGGCGACGCCCCACAACCTGGCGGTTTTCAAACCATGATGCCTTCTAAGCATAGCGATGGAATGAGCAGTGCATCTGCTCGAGCTAAAAAATCAGAAAAAGATTCAAAAAAAACAGATACCAAAACACATTCTAAAGATGATGATGTATTGAATGATGATATGATGCAACCACAAGCTGGTACTGCAAAATCGACTAATCCTCAAAATAGTAAAACAACCTCCTCTACATCTGAAAATCCAGATTTGCAACCTGCGCCTTTTAAAGATACTCCTTTAAATTATCCAAATCCTGAAGCTACTAAAAAATCACAGGACCGAGCAAATGAACGTGATTACGATGCAGAAAATGCTGGTTTGCCAAACCCTGAAAAAAATAATACCCCAAAGAAATCAGGGAACGACGAAAATACTGATGAGGATGTAGCACCGGCAAAATCGACAAAATCAAAATCTGCGCATTCAAATGATGACGAAGATAGCGATGATGCAACTCCAAAAAAATCTAAAGTAAAATCATCGGATGATGATGAAGATGCAGCGCCAGCAAAATCCACTAAATCGAAATCTACTCATGTAAATGAAGATGAAGATAGCGATGATGTAACTCCAAAAAAATCTAAAGCAAAATCATCGGATGATGATGAAGATGCAGTGCCAGCAAAATCTACTAAATCGAAATCTGCTCATGTAAATGAAGATGAAGATAGCGATGATGCACCTCCAAAAAAATCTAAAGCAAAATCATCGGATGATGATGAAGATGCAGCGCCAGCAAAATCCACTAAATCGAAATCTACTCATGTAAATGAAGATGAAGATGGCGATGATGCACCTCCAAAAAAATCTAAAGCAAAATCAACAGATGATGATGAAGATGATACACCTTCAAAGCCATCGAAATCAGCTACGAAATCTTCCACATCAAAATCAAGAGATGTGGATGAATCTGATGATAGCGCACCATCTGCTAAGGCAAAATCTAAAAAAGTTAGCTCTGATGACGAGGATGATGATAGTGTTTCTTCAAAAAAATCAACAAAAAAGAAAGATGCTGATGAGGAAGGTGATGACAAAGCAAATTCATCAAAAGAAAGTAAAAATCCTAATGTTAAAAAGTCAGTTAATTATGCAAAACGTTCTACAAATAATGCTTCTAAATCGTCTTCGGATGAAAATTCTGACAGCAAATCATCTGACAAGAAAGTGAAATCTAATAAATCATCAGATGATGATGAAGATGATAATGCAGACACAAAATCTTCTAAAAAATCTTCAGGTAAGTCATCTGTTTCAAAATCTAAAAAAACGTTAGATAGTGATGATGAAGAAGAGGCACCTAAGAAATCGAAAGTAAGCTCTAATAAAACAACTTCTTCTAAATCCAAAGAGGATAATGGAGAAGATGAAAATGACAAGAAAAAAACTTCAGAAAAGAGCACTGGTTCAAAATCATCTGTTGTTAAAAAATCAAAATCTGACGACGAAGAAGATGATGATAATACTTCAAAAAGATCAACTAATTCATCTGCAAAATCAGCAAAAACTGCTAAAGTGTCAAAATCAAATGATGATGAAGACGATGATTCAGATTCAAAAAAATCAGATGATAATACCTCAAAAAAATCACCTGTAAAAAAATCGGTTAATAATGCTAGAAAATCTTCTGGCAATTCATCTGCGAAGGTTGCAAAAAAATCAGGCGATGATGAAGATAGTGCTGATGAGGATATTAAAGCATCAAAGAAAAATAATAAAACAACTGCATCAAAATCAAAAAAATCAGACGATGATAAGGACGATGCCCCAAAAGCAAAAGCGAAAAAAGCATCTACTTCCAAATCTTCGAGTGATAAAGTAAAGGCTGCAAAAAAATCAGACGATGATGAAGATAGCGATGATGAGGATGCTAAAGCATCAAAGAAAAATAATAAAACAACTGCATCAAAATCAAAAAAATCAAATGATGATGGAGATGATGAGGACGATGCCCCAAAAACGAAATCTAAAAATGAATCAACCTCTAAAGCAAAGCCATCAGCTAGTAATAAACTAAAAAAATCAGCTGAGGACGAAGACGAGTAATATCCTAAACTTTTTGTCGTTGAAGGCAAACTATTTTTGAGGTTGCCTTTTTTATTATAATGAAATACATTTTTTTTATACTTTTTATTGCGATTTTAGTGAGTGCTTGCAATAATGATGATTTTACACCTAAGCCAAAAGGCTATCCAAGAGTGCATTTGCCAAAAGGAACTGGCTATAAATTATTCGACAATAGTGGTCCGTTCACATTTGAATATCCAGTGTATGCAACTGTGAAACCCGACACTAATTTTTTCGGACAGAAACCCGAAAATCCCTGGTGGTTGAATATTTCCATTCCGGCATTAAATGCCAATATTCATTTAAGTTATAAAGAAATGCACGGCGACAAAAAAGTATTTTATCGCTTATTGGAAGATACTTATCAACTCACATTTAAACACAGTGTGAAAGCTGAAGCAATTGATAAATCAACATTTCACCCATCCGACGGTGTTGCTGGGCAAATGTTTTTGGTAAGAGGAAATGCTGCAAGTGCCAATCAATTTTACATTACGGATAGTATGAATCATTTTGTTCGTGGTGCTTTATATTTTTATGCCGAACCGAATGAAGATTCATTAGCACCAGCCACCAGATTCGTTTTCAAAGACATTGAGCATTTGATTAAAACTTTTAAATGGAAAAAATAATCTGCTCAAAACCACTACAATTTTTATTAAACATTTTTTTTTGAAACTTTTTTTTACCACTACAATTTCTGTTTTTCTTTTTTGTGCAGCATTTGCCAACTCATCTGATTCATTAAAATCTAAACAGTTTTCATTTCATGCACAATCAACCGTTATTACGCAATACAAGCCTATGTTTAAGGCAAGTTATTCAGGCGATAACAGCTTGCAAACTGCCGAAGAAACACAAACTTCTATCACTGTAACTTTATTTGCAACAGCCCGTTTATGGCACAACGCTAATTTGATTTGCAACCCCGAAATAGCTGGTGGAAGCGGTTTGAGCAGTGCATTGGGTGTTGCCTCTTCAACAAATGGCGAAACATTTCGCGTAGGAAGCACCGAACCAAAATTATATTTAGCTCGATTGGCTCTCAGACAATTATTTGCCCTCAACCACAATCAAACTCCACAAGTAAGTAGTGCGAATCAATTAGCCGGAAATATTCCTACAAAATATTTTTCAATCACTTTTGGTAAAATTAGTTTAGGTGATTATTTCGATTTCAATTCATTTAGCCATGACCCAAGAACTCATTTTATCGCATGGGGATTAATGAACAATGGTGCATGGGATTATGCCGCAAACACTCGTGGTTATACGCCTACCTTGTTATTTGAATTAGTGAATCCTGTGAATGAATTCAGATTGGCTACATCGCAAGTTCCCACAGTTGCTAATGGTGGTGAAATGAATCCAAATTTAACAAAAGCCAATGCTGAAACTTTTGAGTTTGTTCATCATTATCAATTCAAGAAGAAAGATGGCGCAGTTCACTTGATGAGTTTTTTAACCAATACTGACATGGGCAATTACAAAGAAATTTTGCAACAAGAACCCATTAACCCAAATATTGTTGATAACAGAATGTGCGGCAGAACAAAATATGGATTTTGCCTAAATGTAGAACAGTGGCTTAATTCTAGCTATGGAGTTTTTTTTAGAGCAGGATGGAATGATGGCAAAAATGAAACTTGGCATTTCACCGAAATTGACCAATCATTAAGTTTTGGAATTGCTGGTAACGGTAATAAATGGAAACGGGAAAATGATTCATGGGGTGCTGCGTTGGCTATTTCAGGCATTTCAAAAGACCATCAGGCTTATTTAAAAGCTGGTGGAAATGGATTTATGTTAGGTGATGGAAATTTGAATTATGGTTTAGAGAATGTTTTTGAAACCTACTATTCATTTGCATTAAACAGCAACAATCTATTCTTGAGTGTATTCTATCAATTAATTGTAAACCCTGGCTACAATAGGGATAGAGGACCTGCAAATGTTTTTTCAGTAAGACTTCATGCGGAAATGTAAAACCTATTATCGCTTATCATATTGCGTATCATAATACTTTTGATAATCGCCAGATGTAACTCTGTTCAACCATTCTTCGTTCGCCAAATACCAATCAACAGTGCGTTCTAAGCCTTCTTCAAATTGTAAGGATGGACTCCAACCTAATTCTTTGTTTAATTTTGAAGCATCAATGGCATAGCGCAAATCATGTCCTGCTCTATCTTTCACGTAAGTGATTAGTGTTGCAGTTTCACCTTCAGCACGATTTAATTTTCTATCCATGATTTTACAAAGCGTATTAATCAAGTCGATATTTTTCCATTCGTTGAAACCACCAATATTATAAGTGTCACCATTTTTTCCATTGTGAAAAATTGTATCAATTGCTCGTGCATGGTCTTCTACAAATAACCAATCACGTACATTTTCGCCTTTACCATAAACTGGCACAGGCTTTTTATTTTTCATGTTGTTGATGGCTAATGGAATTAATTTTTCAGGAAAATGATGAGAACCATAATTGTTGGAGCAATTAGAAATCAAAATAGGTAATTTATAAGTATCGTGATAAGCTCTAACAAAATGATCGGAGCTAGCTTTACTGGCTGAATACGGACTGTGTGGATCATAAGGCGTTGTTTCTAAAAATAAACCTTCATCTCCCAAAGTGCCATAAACTTCATCCGTTGAAACATGATAAAAGCGTTTGCCTTCCATCGCATCTTTCCAATTATTTTTTGCAGCATTCAATAAAGTAACTGTGCCAATTACATTTGTTTTTACAAATTGCAATGGGTCTAAAATGCTTCTATCCACGTGGCTTTCAGCCGCTAAATGGATTACCCCATCAAAATCATTTTCAGCAAATAATTCATTGATAAATTTTTCATCGGTGATGTCGCCTTTTACAAAAACATAATTCGCTTTGTTCTCAATATCTTTCAAATTTTCCAAATTACCTGCGTAAGTCAAGGCATCCAAATTGAAAATCTTGTAATCAGCGTATTTATTTACAAATAAACGAACTACATGCGAACCAATAAATCCAGCTCCTCCGGTGATTAAAATCTTTTTCATTAAAATTGAAATTGAATTTACAAAGAAAATAAAATTATAGCATTGAAATAGTTTTTGAACAAATTTTACAGTTTCACTTCTGGATAATCAATCTTATATTCTTCCAGCGTTTCAACAATTGTTTTTAAAATCTTGTAATTTTTATACCATTTTGTATCAGCTGGAATGATGTGCCATTTGGCTTCTTCATTGCAATGTTTAAATATTTTATCGTACACATTTTTGTATTCATCGTGCTTGGCAATTGCCGCCACATCCTCTTGCTGATACTTCCAACGTTTGTGTTCATCTGTCTTTCGGTCTTCTAAGCGGCGCAATTGCTCATTGTGGGA
The DNA here is from genome assembly GCA_947449695.1 of Chitinophagales bacterium. Taxonomy (GTDB): domain Bacteria; phylum Bacteroidota; class Bacteroidia; order Chitinophagales; family CAIODY01; genus CAIODY01. Next base: position 3,035 of record CANFST010000023.1, on the reverse strand, counting down.
AACATGTAAATAGAATTTCATCACAATTGTTTTGTTTCGTATCAATCCTTTTTCAAACGAATTAATTTCTCTCATTCTTTCTTTGATACCTTTTTCATTCACATATTTCTCCACCGAAGGCACAAGAATATCTTCGTAATGTGAGCGATTAAAAATCTTGAACATTCCTTTTTCAGGGCATTCTAAATTAATGCGCCATAAAAAATGATGTGCTATTTCTTCTTCAGTCGGAGCTTTAAATGATTTTACATTACAACCTGCAGGATTCAAACCTGAAAAAACATTTTTCACAGCTCCATCTTTGCCCGATGCATCCATGCCTTGCAATACAATCAGTACTGCATATTCACGTTGTGCATATAATTTGTTTTGTATCACTGATAGTTTTTCAATCAGTTTCACCGTTTCTTTTTCGGCTTGTGCTTTGGTTATCTTATCAGTTGGCTGAGTAGGTAATTTATCTAAATGAATTGATTTGCTCATTGTTTTTGAAATTATTTTTTTGAAAAAATTAGTTGTTAGAATATTTTTTAAAGAACCAGACCTTTAATAAATCGGCTGTAATAATATAGGTAGTAACAATCAATAACATCGCACTCATACTTGCAAATGACAATGGAACTAAGCCTACTGCATTAGCAAAGTAAGGGATATAAGGCAATGCTATCGTAATCATAAATCCTAAAATACTCAACAGGAAAAGATATTTTCCTGGCCGGCTTTTGAAAAAGTTTTTCCTGGTACGAATGATAAAGAGAATAAACAATTCCGTTAAAATAGATTCTACAAACCAACCAGTTTGAAAAGCAGTTTCTTTCACCTTCAACACATATAATAATGTAAGAAATGTTGTTAAATCAAACAACGAGCTATGAATACCAAAAATTATCATGTAGTTGCGAATGAATTTCAGATTCCATTTACCAGGTTTTTCTAATGCTTCTTCATCCACATTATCTGAAGCCACAGTGAGGTAAGGAAAATCGGTGATGAAATTGGTGAGTAAAATTTGTTTAGGCAACATGGGCAAAAAAGGCAACAGCAAAGAAGCACCAGCCACACTAAACATATTTCCAAACGTAGAACCTGTATTGATGAAAATATATTTCAGCGTATTTCTAAAAGTTTTTCTTCCTTCTCGGATGCCATCTACTAACACCATTAATTCTTTTTCCATCAACACAAAATCTGCTGCTTCTCTTGCCACATCTACAGCATTCTCTACTGAAATTCCAACATCAGCAGCAGTTAAAGCAGGCACATCATTAATGCCATCGCCCATGTAAGCAACCGTGTACGACTTGCGCAGAGCCTGAATAATCCGTTCTTTTTGTTGCGGTTCTACTTCAGCAAAAATGTGTGTTTCTTTTACTTTCACATCCAAAGCCATTCCGCTGGTGTTGAATAATTCTTCACCCGTCATCACTACAGGATTGGCTATGCCAATGGCTACACCTATTGATTTTGCTACATTTTTATTATCACCAGTGATGATTTTCAAATCAACTTCTAATTTTTTCAAAGCAGCAATAGTATCCGTAATACCTGCTTTTACAGGGTCTTGCAGCAAAACAAAACCTGCAAAAATCATTTCTACTTCATCTTCTTTAGCGATAGAATCGACAGAAATGTTTTTATAACAAACGCCGATTGCTCTAAATCCTTTTTCACCAAAGCTTTGATACAACTGTTGTATAGCATCATTGTGTGAAGAAATGTCTTCCGTTTTTCCATCAGCCATTCTTACACTTTTGCAAATGCTGAAAATATTATTGAAAGCACCTTTGCTGATAATTAGTTTCTCATCGCCTTTGTCAACTGCTATACTAAGGCATTTGCGGATGAAGTCGTAAGGAATCTCACCAATTTTTTTGGGTGAAATTATTGATGTGATTTTTATTTTTTTCAATGCATCATCAATCGGGTTGGTATAACCCGTTTCAAAACTGGCATTCCAGAAAGCCAATGTTTTTACAAAATCATTTTCATTTCCAGATATATCAACCAAGCCCGAAACATTGATGGCACCTTCGGTTATCGTGCCGGTTTTATCGGTACATAATAAATTTACTTCGCCCAGATTCTGAATAGAGTTAAGCTTTTTTACAATTACTTTTTTATCCAGCATTCTTTTCGCACCTGCACTCATAGCAATGGTTGTGATAGCAGGCAACAATTCTGGAGCCATACCCACAGCTAATGCTAAAGCAAACAAAGCTGATTCAACAACACCTTTGTGTCCCAACAGATTGACGATTAAAATAAAAACTGCCAACACCAATGTAATTTTCATTAAGAAAAAACCAAAGTCTTTGATGCCTTTTTCAAAAGTAGTTTCAACTGATGTTGATGCACTTTGCGCAATACTTCCAAAAATAGTTTCAGTGCCAGTTGCCACCACTAATGCTTTTGCCGTGCCGCTTACCACGTTGCTTCCTTCCCACAAACAATTTTTTCTTTTGGCTAATTCGGTATGTTCATCTATCACACCCACTTCTTTTCTTACTGGATACGATTCACCAGTGAGGCTGGCTTCGTTTACATTCAATTCATTCGCTTCAATCAAAATACAATCGGCAGGAATCATATCGCCGGCTTTAAACAACAACACATCGCCTTTTACAATTTGTGAGGAAGGAATTTCTTTAGCTACATTATCTCTTACGACTGTGCTTTTTAAAGCAATCATCGATTGCAGTTTTTCTACCACTCTGCCAGCGTTTCTTTCCTGAAAAAAACTTAACAGCCCCGTTGATAAAACAATAAACAAAATGATAAACACATCAGATGTATCGCCCAGAAAGGCTGATAATATTACTGCGCCAATCAACAGCAACATCAGTGGACTTTTAAATTGACCTATAAAAAGCAAAGCATCTTTTACAAATCTTGACTTTTCCTTTTTCTGATTACTGGATTGCGCCAATATTTTTTCTGCACCATTTTGTGATAAACCATTGGCTGATGTATTTAATTTTTGAAACCAGTAGTTGGCATCAAATTGCCAGAAAGAATTGGAAGGAGATGTATTCATA
>CANFST010000022.1 GCA_947449695.1 Chitinophagales bacterium | reverse complement strand
AGTTTCGATAGGTACTCCATTGGTGAGTGTGATGGTAGTTGCAAATGTGTGTCGGGCAATATGAAAAGTTAAATGTTTTTTGATTTGGCACATATCAGCCACTTCTTTCAAATAGGCATTTACTTTCTGATTGCTTTTAACTGGCAATAACTTCTTGCTGTAAATACATTCAGGATGCTTGGCATACTTGTTTATCATTTCTTCGGCAACTGGCAGCAATGGCACATTAGAACGTGAATCAGTTTTTATACGATTGGTCATTATCCATTTATTACCATCAATGCCTTTTGAAATATCATTGGTTGTTAATTTTTCAACATCGGAATAAGCATAGCCAGTGTAACAAGCAAAAAGGAAAATATCACGAACCTCTGCTAATCGTGGAATTGAAAATTCCTTTTCTTTTAAGAGCTCTATTTCTTCCATCGTTAAAAAATCACGATTCTTTTCTTCGGTCTTGCACTTGAAATTATAAAATGGGTCTTTTTCAATCCAGCCATTTGAAAATGCAATGCGAATAATTTTCTTGAAATTTTTAATGTACTTCATCGCTGTGTTGTTTTGAAGATTATCATTTGTCTTTAGATAAAATTCAAAATCGGTTACAAACTTGAAATTGATTTCAGATAATTCAACATCAGATTTGCTGTGCTTGGCTTTTAAAAATGCAACAACTTTGTTCAAGGTGATTATACCCAAAAGACATGGAACTTTCCGTTCAATGGTACTATGGGCTTTTCAATGTTATAATACTGCAATGATAAAGGTTTCAGTTAGATTTTTGAATAGTTGCCGATAAATAATTCAGAATAATCAAACAAAATGAGCCTTAAAAGGACTTCAATAAAAACCAACGAATCGAAAGTAATTGACAACAATAGACTATCCGAAGAATTGAAAAATATTCTCGATGATTTTTTCTGCAAACAAAAAGAAAACATTGAAATCGTTGCTGATAACAGCATTGATATGAATCACAGAGGCTATGAAATATCATTTGAAAATGCGCCAAACAACAGAATGGATAAACAGATGCTTCAAAAATTAATAAACCACCCCAATTTCAAATCAATAAGTATAAAGGCGATAAGATTCAAGCATGATGGTGATTTGAAGAAAGCAGAATAGGTTTTGGCTTGCTATTTGACTTGTTTCAGAAAAGTCAAATGAATAACGAAATATCAATTCTCGAAAAATTATTCTTCGCATACGGTGATTCAAAAGGCAAAGAGAAAATAATGATTGGTGATGGTAATGGAATCCATTACACATTGGTGTATAAGGCAAATGAAAAAATCATTGACTTTCACAAAACCAATGATTTTGGTAAAACATACGAAGAGAAATACACATCGATTTTTAAATCAAATTGTTTCATGCTTTAAGAATGTTACTACAATTCAACGAAGCGTTAATACCAATGCTCCAAAAATTTTATTTCAATGACAGAATCAATCTCGGAAAACTCAATCATCACAATCTTATTTTATTTCCATTGACATCAAATGAAAACGATGCGCTAAAATATTTTAAAAAGGAAAAGAAGAGGAAAGCAAAATTTAGAAGTGCTTCGGAAATGACAACATCATTTATGAATGATTTGATAGTACCGCAAGAAATTGATGTTGTATATGCCACGAGTTGGTACGTTTATTCAGTGAAAAAAGGAGGAATCCCAAAGTATCAAGGAATAATCTACAAACACAGACTGGATAAGAGAACCAAGAGTTTCTATTTCATAAGCAAAAAGAAATTTGCGTTATTCAAAAGAGAAAGTCAAAAGATATTGTTTGATTTAATCAGTAAAACTGAATTTGAAAATAAAAAGCAGGTTGTTGAACTGATTTTGAAAAATTCTTTAAAAATTCTTTGACACAAACACACCAATATCTTTTTTTTCTGTTACATGCTTTAGTAATTCTTCAATTATTGCTTCAATATTTTCTGCTGTTACATTTTCCAATTTATGAAATACAGCAATATGCTGCTCTTTCACAGAAGGAATTTGCTGCATTTGCACATTAAATTTACCTACATTTTTGGTGTGGTATAAAATAACCTCTATTGTTTTACTTATTGTAGAAATAAAATCAAACTGGTAGTGATTATTTTGGAAGAAAACACAAATTTGTGCAGAAGCCCTATCCATATAACTAATCTTACGGACATCTTGTGTTAATGTTGACTTATAATCGTTGGCATTAAATGTTTTAGATAAATTATTCAATGTTGGTCGAATTACATTGGTGAATTTATCTTTGGCAAGAGTTTTAAATTCCGCTTCTTCTTTTGTTACTTTTTCTTGCCATTCCTTCTGCTTTTGAATAGCTTCTTCTGCTTTTTGGTTTTCCTTTTTTAAAAAGTTATCTAATGCCATTGTTATTGTGTTTTTGTTGTTCCGAATTTACCAATTAAAATGCCAATAACGGTTATTTAGACATATTGTCTTTCCCACATACAAAAATGGTATTTTATTCTCCGATTCTGTCAGTATCATTCTATGATTTCTGCCAAAAAGAAATACAGTATTGACAGATAAGCTTGATTGAGATTTGATGAAATAACTCTATCTTTGTTTCATAAAAAAGTAATTGCATTATGTCAAAAGATAAAAAGATTCCACAAGAAAAAGTAGTAGTAAAAGAGAATCTGATTTCTGAATCGCAACGTTCATCAAGAGAGGAATTGGCGGCTAATAAGAATGTTATTAAGCCAGTAAACAGAGATAGTCCAAATACTACTCAAGATAGTATTGTAGTTAAGAAAAGTGAGTAAGCTTTCATAAGATAATAAACACTGCAATAACAAACGCAGGCAGAAAAATTAATAGCAATAAGGAGCGGTCATAAATTCCCCATCTTTTGTTATTGGTTTCCTTCCCATTTCTTATTCGTGTCTGATAATTTGCACTACAAGCATAATAATACTCTATTATTCTCTGCTCATCTTTAATCTTTTCATTGAAAAAATAATCTATTCCTAATGATTTTGGTTCATCACCAATTGTAGCATATTCATGACCTTTAATGTTTTCTCTTAAATAGAAGCAAATACCATACAAATAAATTATTCCGCATGATGCTGCTATTATTTGATGGTCGCAGAAGGAATTTGCATTCATTCTATTAAATACAAACCCCAATAAAGCTACTGTTAAGCCGATTGTTATGGTTATCAGTGTTGCTGTTCTTGAAACAATGACAGAACTTGTTTCCAAAACATCTTTCAACTGCTTTTCGGCTTGGTCAAAAATAAATTTCGCATCAGCTTCCTTTAATTTATCTACTTGTTCATCATTTAAAAATTCTGTTGGCTCTGTGTTCATGAAATATTTATTTCAATATCAAAAGTAGATAGTTTTGAGGAACGAAGAAGATTAAATTTTCTTCATTATTTCATCGAACATCACAAAACCCTTTCTGTGGTTGTGTCTGAAATCAAATTCGCCAAGATATTTTGGTAAATGCTTCGGACTTACAAAAGTGTGAGTACCAAAAATTGATTTCTTTATGTTTGACCAATAGCCCTCAATCGAATTAGTATAAGCATCTCCGTTTTTCCATTGATACTTCGAGTGATTAACTTTTTGGTGTTCAAATCCAATTGTTGGTAGTGTGCTATAAACTCTGAATTCATCAGTATTTACAACAGTTCCTTTCTCGATATTAGCTTCTAAAATCGGAAATATTGTTTCCCTTTCTCTGTTGGGTAATGTTATCACTTTTACCTTTCCATCTCTTTCAATCATTCCCAACAAACAAGTTTTATTTTCAGCACCCCAACCTCTTTTGCCACCGCTAACTCTGCCACCAATCAATGTTTCATCAACTTCAACAATTCCATTTAATTTTGTTGGTGTTCCCGAATTCATGAGAGTTCTGATTTTATGACCAATTCGCCAAGCACATTTGTAAGTAACACCTATTTGCCTTTGGATTTCTTTTGCTGATACACCGTTTTTTGAAACGGAAAACAAATAGATGGTAAAGAACCAAGAACATAATGCTGTTGTAGAATCTTCAAATATTGTTCCTTTCATTGGATAAATTTGATGACTGCATTCACCACATTCATACGATTTTCTCGATTTTACTCTGTAATACTTGAACTTCTTTTTACAAGATGGGCATTCTTTTGTGTTGCTGAATTTGTGTTGGAAAATGTATTCGAGGCAAATATTTTCATCGGGGAATTTCTTTTGAAAGTCTTTGTAGGTCATGCTTTACAGGTCTTTAACATAAATTTTACAAGGCTCGTGCCACGCCTTTAAAAATACATTCGCATGAAACCCTGTCATGTCAGCCTGTATAATGAAATCAAAAGTTTGTCATGTCAAGAAAGAAAATGATTGGAAAAGAAGAATTAGACGAATTTGATGTTCGTGCTTCAAAATATTATGATGAAGCGATGAAAAATATTAGCGAAGAAGATAAACGTGAATTGGAACTTCACAAAGAATCCTTTAGAAAAGAATATGAGGCAAATCCAAAAGAAAATGTTGAACCCGAAATTGCCATCAGAAGGCATGTTTGGTTTATGAGTAAGGGATTGGGGATATTTTAATTAAACAGGTTCTCCACCAAATCATTGAACACTTTGTTGCTGCAATTTCTTCTGTTGTATCTAAATGAAAATTCATCAAGGTACGATTGCATCCATTTCTTACTCACGTGAATGTAAGTGCCACGAATACCTCGTTTTAACAATGACCAAAATGCTTCGATTGTATTTGTGCAAACAGCACCATTAGCCCATTTGTAGTTATTGTGCTTAATAAAATCATGATTAAATCCAATCCTATTGAGCGTTGAATACATAGGGTGTTCATCGCTGTAAATTGTTGAACCCTTTTCAATATTGGCTCTGATTAACGGAAATATTGTTTTCTTATCACGATGTTCAACATGCCATGTTCTAACATCTCCTTTTCGTTCCACCATCCCGAATATTGTTTTCTTGTTCACGAAAGGGTGATTTTTCTTTTGCTTCTTTCCACCAATATAGCTTTCATCAACTTCAACAATTCCATCAAATTTTTGGCAACCATCACTCATCGAATTTCTTATTTTGTTGGCTATTGCCCAAGCTACTTTGTAGGTTACATTTAATCTTCGTTCCAATTCTTTTGCAGAAACTCCATTTTTGGATTTATCAAATTCATTCATAGCAAAAAACCATTTACGCAATAATAATTTCGTGCCTTGCATAACTGTACCTTTCAACGGATATATCTGATAGCCGCAATTTCCGCATTCATAACATTTTCTATTTTTGACACGATAATATTTTGTTTGCTTCGCACATTTTTCACAAACGGAGTTATTCTTTTTATGTTTACGTAGAAATATAAATTCCAAGCACACATCATCAGAAGCAGTCATCAAATATTCATAAATGGATTCTTTTCCCATTTATATCATAGGGGTCAAATCCATTTCGGTTTCTCCTAAAACAGGGTTGAAAGCAACATTAATTGTTAATAAAAACTAAACACCAAACAGCGATGCTATTTTTTCGGGATTATCCTCATTTTTTAATTGCTTTTCAATTTCGGAAGTATTAGAATTTAGCATTTCTTTCATCTTGTTACACAAATTAATCAGTCTATTACAGCTTTCGTGTTTTTCCTTAATTGAAGATGATTTGCTTTCAATTGATTGCTTCAATGATGATTTCAGAACACAATAGGCGTTGTACAAATGTTTCTTTTTATAAACGATGATTTCATCTGATAAAATAGAACGAGTTTTATAAAGATGTTCAATAGAATCCACCATTCCATCAATGTGATTGTCAGTAGAAAGATTTACACCAAATATTTTCACGATTAAATCTGGTATTCTATCCTTCATTTTTTCCCCCTCAATATCTTCATTTGTAACAGAAGAAATAAGTAAACCATCGTTATAAGTTTTAAAGGATGCAGCTTGACCGTTTTTATAAATTACCCAATGTCCAGACTTTTTACCATCATAAATTTTACCTTTTTCAAGTGTATCACCATTCATAGAGAATGAAACAAATTGAGCATTGCTGCTATTCCATATTGATGAATCCTTTCCACTTTGATAATACGTTTTTAATGCTCCGTATGATTCGCCCTTTTTGTAATCACCTTCAATATGTTTGTTGCCATTTGGGAAATAGTAAGTACACTTACCATCTAATTTACCATCATTGTATTCTAACGATTCAAGTGTAGAGCCACTTTGAATATATTTTTTCCAAATCCCATTTTTAAAATTCAGTTCATAAACGCCATCTTGTTTGATTTTTCCATCGGGATAAAATTCAGTGTACTTGCCATTAAAAATCATTTTCTTTTCGTAAGACCCTTTTTCTTGCCCATAAATTTTTTCTGCAACAGAATAGATTTTACCATTTTGATAAGTAGTTTCTGTGTATAAACCATCATTGTTTTTCACATCTTTTATAACACCACCACTGCCATCTGAAAGGAAATATTTTTCAATAACTGCAACCCCATCATTGTATTCTGTTTCTTTTATAACAACGCCACTATCACTGTATTCAAGCCATTTCCCAACTTCTTTGTTATTTAAAAACGAGCCTTTCTTTTTTACTTTACCATTTGGATAGTAACCAATGCTTTCACTATTTGCAACGCCATTGCTTAAAACGAATTGATATTCTTTTTGTCCATTTTTATAAAGTGCGTAATTTATTCCATTGACATCCCCAACTTTTATTATTTCATCCTTTTCATTTCTGAAAGTTTCTTTTACAACCTCACCATCTTTGTATATCTGTGTTTTGGGAGTTCTTTTGATTCCATCTTTGTATTCATAATTCTCAAACAAACCATCCTTTATACCATTCTTATAAGTTTCGATACTTCCAACTTTTCCATTTTCTTCACCACCTGCATAGAATGTTTTTGATACTCCATTTAGTTGCCCATTCGCCATCATTGTTTCTTCAATCAAAAATCCATCTTCATCATACTTTTTGTAAAGACCATGTTTTGTTGGCGTTCCCGAAATAACTTGATACACTTCGTGGATTTTCGTTTTTCCCCAATCATAATAAGTTGTTACTGTATTAAACGATTGTGAAAAAGCCTGTATTGCCAATACATTCAAGACGATTGTGATTAAAATTCTTTTCATTGTTGATGTTTTAATTTGTTAGAATGCAAAGGAAATGAAAAAAAGTTAAAAGACCCATATATGGGGTTGTGGCAAATCTACAATGGGTTCAATTTGCCACGTGCCAATCACTGAAAAACAATTCATAAAACAATTTGGGATTAATGTTGCAAAAGCCCGAAAGCAAGCCAGTCTTACCCAAGACCAATTGGCTTGGAAAGCAGGCATAGCCGACAATCAGATTGGTAGAATTGAGAGAGGAGAAATTAGTGCATCATTAAAAACGATGTTCAAAATTGCAAAAGCACTTTCGATTGAAGTGAAAGAATTGTTCTAAAATCATGATTGAAGTTATCTCAAATTTACGGTTCAATGAAAATGATGATGCAAAAACGAATAGATTTACTCTTGGCATTATTAATAAGAAGATAAGAGAACTAAAAAATCTTCACACAGGGCTAGGGAAAGCAACTGTGTATGTGAGTTATGATGGATACTCCAAAAATCCATATACCAAATTTGACATTGTTACATCATCGAATGAATTACATTTGTTGCTTCAACGAATGATAGAAGAGGATAGAAATGATTAATTCTTTTCAATTCTTCAAGAATTTTTACTTCTTTGTTTAACATTTCAGCTATGCTAATCTCTATTGAACTGCAAATATATTCTCCCTCTTTCCATCTTTTAACAGATTGAGGTTTTAAACGTATTCCCTTTCTGATTTTAGCGATTTCATCAGTTACTTGTTTTTTTGTTTCCTCATCCAAATTTGGGTTGGTTTCCAAAATTAGATTTGTTAAATAACAATCAGTCATAAACAATGTGTTTAGTTATCTATTCAACAACTTTCAATCAGTTTCAAAATCCATCAGAAACCCTTACTATTGCAGTATTATAACATTGAAAAGCCCATAGTACCATTGAACGGAAAGTTCCATGTCTTTTGGGTATAATTATCTTGTTCAAAGTAATATCATAACGCTGTGCTGTTTTTTCAACATAATCTTTTCCAACTTTTGCCCAAACCATTTTATTGTGGTACTCGAAAATTTCTTTGATGGTGTACTTTTTTTCTGTTACACCCAACAAGGAATTTTTGATTACTTCGGCAGTGATTTGTTTTTCATCATGCTCTAATGACAAAACAATTTTGTTGACTCTATTTTTTAAGCCATCAATAGTTTGATTAATTATCCTTGCATCTTCTTTTGTTCCTTTTGCATATCCCTTTTCAACATCCCAATTATTGGGTTGAATAATTTTTTTAGTTGAAAGCTCTGCTCGTTTGCCGTCAACAGTGATTCGTAAGTAAATTGGAGCATTGCCCATTTTATCAGCTTTTGCTCTTTTCAAGTAAAATAATTGTGAAACTGGTGTATTCATTTTGAATGAAAATTTAGTTTTTGAAGTATTGTTTTTACGTTTTAAAATTACAAAATGTTGTGCAATTTTGCAAATTTATTTTCACTTAAAAGCCTTATGTATAAAGGGTTTCAAGGCGATTCGGTTACCTAATTAAAGATGAGAAATTGGTACCCGAATAGGTATCCTACAATTTGAGAAAATTTGAATAATTTGGTGTAGGCGCAAAACAAAAAACCCTTGCAAACATAGTGTTTACAAGGGTTTCGTTGAATTTGATAAATTAAAAGTGATCCCGCTGGGACTCGAACCCAGGACCCCAACATTAAAAGTGTTATGCTCTACCAGCTGAGCTACGGAATCTTAACCTTACCTTTTTTTAAGGGCTGCAAAGATAAAACTCGATTTTAATTCTGCAAATGTTTTGAAATTTTTATTTTCTTTTTTCTGAAAAATATTTTTCAATCTGCCGAACATCCATATTATTCAAGCATTTTGAAGCGCTCAACATTCCTTTTCGTGAAGCAGCAATTCCATATTTTATATCATGGATTCCTTGTAAATTATGTGCATCAGGGTTTACTGAAATCAAAACATTTTTTTTCAAAGCATAAGGAATCCACTGCCAATCAATATCTAAACGATGTGGATTCGCATTCAATTCAATCACAACATTATTCGCAGCACATGCATCAATAATTTTTTTATGATCAAGCGGATAGCCTTCACGGCTCAATAATAGTCTTCCAGTTGGATGACCAAGAATAGTGGTGTAGGGATTTTCAATCGCCTTCAAAACTCTTTTCATAGCTGTTTCTTCACTCATTTTCAAAACAGAATGAACAGATGCAATCACAAAATCAAAGGAAGATAAAACTTCATTTTCATAATCCAAATCGCCATTATATAAAATATCCGATTCGATGCCTTTGAAAATTTTGAAAGGAAAAAGTTTTTTATTCAGTCCATCAATTTCATCATGCTGCTGATAAATTTTATCAGGCTTTATGCCGTCGGCATATGTAGCTGATTGCGAATGGTCGCTCATGCATAAATATTCAAAACCTTGCTGGATGCAATATTCAGCCATTTCTTTGATTGTCGTTTTACCATCACTATATTTTGAATGACAATGAATTACTCCTTTAATGTCTTTCTCTTCAATTAAAATTGGCAACTTATTTTGCTTCGCTAATTCAATTTCTTGCAAACCATTTCTTAATTCAGGCTCGATGAATTGCATTTGATAATCAGCATAAATATCTTTTTCAGATAGATAGATTTTGCTCTCATAAACTTTAGGTAATTGCTCTAAATGTTTTTTGGATGAGGTCTTATGGAATTGTTGAAGAACATAGTCTTCTTTTTTTACCAAAAATATTTCAACAGGAAAACGTTCTGCAAATTTTCCAATTATAGATTCGTCATCTCTTTCAAGTTTGAAATGAAGGTTTGATTTCAGCAATTCGATCACTTCATTTTTATCTGCAAAATCAAGTATTCCAATCAATTCAATTTTATCTAACACAATTTCCTTTCTTCTGATTTCTCCTGAACAATCAAATTGTGCTTCGCTAAATTTTGTTTGTAATAAATTCAATAATTCTTCGACAACAATCAATCCTTCTGAATAAAAAAACTTGTGTTGGCTTTGATTGATAAATTGAATTTGTTTGATGACTTCATGCTGAGTTTTATCTCCAAAGCCTTTCAGTTCTACCAATCTGTTTTCATTACAAGCATAAAGCAATTCGCCTACACTTTCTATTTCTAATTCTTTCCAAATCGTTCTGATTTTTTTTGGCCCTAACCCTTTTATTTGCATCATTTCAAGCAAACCTTTAGGGGTTTTCTCTAATAATACTTCCAGTTCTTCAATAGTTTCGGTTTCGATTAATTCATGGATAATATTCAGCATTGATTTACCAACGCTTGGAATGCGAACAATTGCATCGTCCGACATTTCTTCTAATTCAGTTTTACATTTGTCAATCTGAAATGAAGCAGCGGCAAATGCTTTGGATTTAAATGGATTCTCATCGTGCAAATCCATCAACTTGCCCAAGTATTTTATTTGTTCAGCAATTTCTTCGTTGGTCATTAGTAAAAGTTATGGTGATGAAACCTTACAATGGAAATAAGAGAAGAGTTTAATCAATAATTATCTGCCTAATGATGGCATTCCTTTCATCATTTTTCCTGCGCTTTGAAGTTTGTTCATGTTTTTCATCATCTTGCGCATTTCTTCAAATTGTTTTAAAAAATTATTGACTTCCTGAATAGAATTACCACTTCCATCTGCCAATCTTTTACGGCGTTTTCCATCAATTAGATCAGGGTTTTTTCTTTCAACAGGAGTCATGGATTGAATGATGGCTTCAATTTTTTTAAATGCATCATCGCTTATATCCACATCTTTAATTGCTTTTCCGATGCCAGGTATCATTGCCATTAAATCTTTAATGTTCCCCATCTTTTTTATCTGATTTAATTGCCCCAAGAAGTCTTCAAAATCGAATTGATTTTTACGTATTTTTTGATTTAATTTCTGTGCTTCCTTTTCATCATATTGTTCCTGTGCTTTTTCAACTAAAGAAACAATATCACCCATCCCTAATATTCTTTGCGCCATCCTTTCAGGATAAAAAATATCAAGGGTATCTAATTTTTCGCCTGTGCTTACAAATTTAATAGGTTTGTTTACTACACTTCTGATACTTAAAGCAGCACCTCCACGAGTATCCCCATCTAATTTGGTTAAAACAACGCCATCAAAATTTATTCGTTCGTTAAATGTTTTTGCAGTGTTTACAGCATCTTGTCCTGTCATGCTATCTACCACAAACAATGTTTCATCAGGTTTTAATTCTGTTTTCAACCGCTCAATTTCATTCATCATATCCTCATCAATAGCAATACGACCAGCAGTATCTATAATCACAGTTTGAAACCCTCTTTCTTTGGCATGCTTTAGTGCATGCTGAGCAATCTCTAATGGATTTTTATTGTCTAATTCAATATATACTTCGGCACCTATCGAAGTTCCTAATACTCTTAATTGTTCCATGGCTGCTGGGCGATAAACGTCGGCAGCTGTCAATAAAACTGATTTATTTTTCTTTGTTTTTAAATAGTTTGCCAGCTTGGCACTAAAAGTTGTTTTACCACTTCCCTGCAAACCTGCAATTAATATAATAGATGGATTATTTTTTAAATTAATGTCAGTGCTTTTGTTGCCCATTAATTCAGTTAATTCATCCATTACAATTTTGGTAAATAACTGACCTGGAGAAACTGCTGTGAGTACGTTTGCACCCATTGCTTTATCTTTTACTTTATCAGTAAAGTCTTTTGCTATTTTATAATTCACATCCGCATCTATTAATGCTTTGCGAATTTCCTTTATTGTAGCGGCTACATTAATTTCCGAAATTCTTCCTTCACCTTTCAGGGTTTTAATGGCTTTTTCTAATCTATCTTGTAGGTTGGCAAACATTTGTATAAAAAAATTTGAGGTGCGAATATCCGAAAAATTGCTGAAATTAATAGTGCTTCTTTACTAATGAAGTGATGTTGGCTCGATAAAATGGCAGCTTAATTATTATTTAACTTTTGCACTCGATAAATTATTCCGAACTTGCACCCAATGAAAAATTTCAAACCACGGAGTATTACATTATATGCTTCTATTGTGTTGGCTTTGGTAGTTGGCATCATCAGTTTTTTATTTAATAAAAATTTATGGTCTGCATTGGTGGTAGGCATATCAACACTGGTGCTTTCTTACTTTATTTTTTTATATATCATTGAGCAATTTATTTACAGAAGAATAAAACTGATTTATAAATCTATTCATTCACTTAAATTAGGGAAAGAATTTAAAGATGCATTAGGTGAAAGAGTGTCAACTGACCCATTAGGTGAGGTAGAAAAGGAAGTTGCTGATTGGTCAGTAGATAAAAAAGATGAATTAGAAGATTTAAAAAAACTTGAAAAGTTCCGACGTGAATTTTTAGCTAATCTTTCGCATGAATTTAAAACACCACTGTTTAGCATACAAGGTTATTTGCATACTTTATTAGATGGCGCTTTAGAAGACAAAAATGTAAACAGAAAATTTTTAGATAAATCAGCTTCGAGTGTTGAACGCCTGGTAAACTTAGTAGCTGATCTGGAAGAAATATCAAAACTAGAAAAGGGCGAAATAAAAATCAATTACGAAGAATTTGATGTGAATAAATTAACGCATGATGTGATGAATGAACTGGAAGATAAAGCCCATAAAAATGGTATTCATTTTCATATCAAGAAAGGAACTGATAAACCCTGGATAGTAAGTGCTGATAAAGAAAAGATAAGGCAAGTGGTTACTAACTTGATTGATAATTCTATTAAATATGGAAAAGCAAATGGTGAAACTGTGGTGGGTTTTTATGATATGGACGAGAATATTCTGATTGAAGTAACCGATACTGGTATAGGCATAAATGAAGAACATCTGCCGCGATTGTTTGAACGCTTTTATAGAGTAGATAAAAGCAGGAGCAGAGATGCAGGAGGTACAGGATTAGGTTTAGCTATTGTAAAACATATCATTGAAGCACATCATCAGGTGATACATGTAAGAAGCACTGCCAATGTGGGCAGTACATTTGGCTTTACACTTAAAAAATTTGAAGCACATTCCTAAGCTCAATTAAGTCAGATTTTAATAGAACAACTCTTCGATTTTTTAGGATTAATTTTTGTTGCTAAAAAGCAACATCAACCCTTATGTGTTTTTTTATAATTGATTAATTGGCTGCTTACAGTCTGCACATTTTTACTTTTCAAGTTTAACACCATGAAACGGACAATAATCCCAGTTGCCTTTCATTTTTTCTTTATCAATCGGGCAAATTTTTGGTGGTAAAACACTTGAAAACGGAAGTTTCCAGGTGATTGTATTTGAATCCCAGCGTAATGAAAATTTATTTTTGCTTTTTACGTCATCTAACTGATGAAGTTTTTTGTGCTTTGGTTTAAATAAAAACACTTTCATGCCTTCGCCAAACTGACCTAACAATTGTTTCATCACTGGTCGTATAAGATTCAAAACCGAATCAGCTTTGCCTGATATTTCTGATTCATCTACTGGTCTTGTTTTGTTATCTGATGAATCAATCAGCATTAATGATTCACGAATATCTTCTTCTGATTTAAAAATAATTTTTCCGTTTACCAATGAATAGTCAACCACACAAAACATCATATAATCCTTTAATGGTTCGGTAATATACTCTGACGATACGTTCATTTTATCAGCAATAATCTCCCAGAATATTGGTGGGAACCAGATTACAAATTGTTTGTCGGGCAGTTCGCCATTGGTTTTCGAACACTCGGCTACCAAATCAGTAGTGCTGATTGTTTTTATGCTTTGTGCTTTTGTATTTATTGTGAGGAATAAAATACTAATTATCAGTAGTAAATGTTTCATGGTTTTAAATAAGTGTGATTGGGTGAAAAATAATTTTGTTGCTGTCAGCTTCTATTAATAGCGATGGTGAAAATAATAATTACTTTTTATTTTTAATTGACTACTCAATTTTTTAAGGAGAAAATAGCTGAAAAAAAATGAAAACTTTTTAAAAGTGAAAATGTTTATGTTTACACTTTCTTCTCAACAAAATAAGTTTTGTTGTTATCAGGTCGGTTGTTGAAATATACAACTGACCTTTTTTATTTTTAAGCCATTGGCGCTTGCCTTTTTATCAGCCATTTATTATTTATCCTTCGAACAATAAATAAAATCCGGGTAAAATGGTACAAATAGCCAACATGGTTAAACCATATAAAAAGAAATTAAACAAATCGGGTAGGGGATTGGTGATGGCTAATACGCAACTTAAAAAACCAATAAAAGCACCAATGCTGATGCATATAAATGCATTTTGTTTGCGAACAGGATTAATTTTTTTTGGTGCATCGGTTATTTGCACATCTGTATTCCAGGGCTGATTAAAATTTTCGGTGCTGGTCATGATTAGATGGATTTAAAATTAAAACGCTACAATAAAATTAAACTTTATTTTTAATCATTGCTTGTTTTTTTTCAAACCAAGCTATCCGGATTTGAGGCTGTAAAAATTATTCAGCAGTTTTTTTCACTTTCAGATGATACAATTCAAAAGCATCAGCCAGCATTTTTTTTAAAGCTGCTGAATGAATGATGGCATCCGATTTAATATTAATATACCTCGATATTTTTCCTGTACCTTCTAATAGTTTTTCAGGGTCGGGCAATTCAACTCCCCGGTTAAAACCTAATTTTAATCCTTTTTTTGAAGGTATAATCACACATATTAAATCTACATATTTTTGCCCATAGCAATAAGCCATCATTTTTGCAGGCATATCTATCTGTTCTATAATAAAAGGCAATTGTTTCAAAAGCACTTTGCGCAATTGCAAAGCAAGGCTCATCACTTCATTGCTATAAGCTGCAAAAAACTCTTCGGCTTTTTTGTTATTAGGCATCGGGCTGATTAATTCAGGTAGTTTTCTGGTTTGAAATGACTTAAATCTGACTGGTATTTATTCATTTATCAGTTGAACTAAATCAATGCTGCGCAAAATTAAACTATTCCATGTAACATTTGTTCAAGCACGCCAGATAAATCAATGATATTGATTCAACAAACATTCAATTAATGAATTATTAATGTACTTAACAATTGTTAATTTTTACTTTTGTGCCATGAGAAATAAATTCTTCTTTTGGTTGGGCGTTATCCCACTATTTTTTTTCTCTTCCATGTATTTTTATGCCTGCGCAACTGAGCATACTATTACATTGCACGAAGTACCTACCGCTGTATTGAATGCTTTTAAAGAAAAACATCCTTCTTTACTATTAGCCGACTGGACAGTAATGCAAAGACACCATAAAACAGTGTATGAAGCATCGTGGAAATTAGGTGTACGTACGCATCATGATTTTTTTGATGAAGATGGTAACTTTATTAAAACCAATTAATAGCCAAAACTCTTTTTAGGGTTTATTGCTACTTGTTTTAATGCTGCTTTTTGAAAAAGTTCGTCATACTTTCGATAGTTAATATCAGAGCAAAATTGAAATGCTGCTGAGGCTTGTTAGCATAAGTTCAACAAACGATAATTTTATCTGCAATTTCATTGGTTGGTTTGCTGTAATCGTTTGAATCCTACAGATTATTGCAATAACCAAAACAAATCACCCGGTTTTTATTACCATTCTCTCCATTCAGTAGCTAATCCTTCGCCTTCTCCATATTTATCTGGGTTAAGACCACAGGCAATTGTAATTTGGTTAGTCAATTCACATAAATCTTCTCTTTCGCCTGTTTCAAATAAATCTTCTATTGCATCATTGAGTTGATTAGTTTGAAGAATAGCAGTTTTAAACAATGCTATTTTTTGTTCTTCACTGGCATTTTCTCCTAACCTGATTAATGCTGTAATTAAATCATCAAAAATTTTTTTTGCTTTGTTGCAATTGGCTTTAGTGTATTGCGTTAAGCCTTCATTATAGCTTGCTCTCCATTTTTCAAACGGATAAAATTGTTTGGCGGCTAACAATTTATTTTGATAGTCAGTATTCATTGATTTATTAGCAGGCTGACTGGCATTTTCTTTTTTCCCGAATAGCTTATCGAAAAATCCCATGTTGTATTTGTTTTTTTGTTTGATTGTAAAGGTACCTCCCCCAAAATCACAAAGTCAATACCTACCAGTGGGTATTTTTTGCTCATTTAACAAAAAAACCTACCCCCTCATGCAACGTTTTTATTGAAAAAACACACTAATAAATATAAAACAATCAGTAAGTGGCAAAGCAACCCACTACATATAAAACCGATACCAGTAAAGTAATACTTTATGATAAAGATGGCGAAGTATTTGTAGTGCCTATAGATGATATATTATATCTGCAAGTAGAAGGCAACTTTTGCAAGTTTACTTTTTATTTTAATAATAAAATAGAACATACCAGCATCTGTCAGCCACTTAAAAAATGCGAACAAATACTATCCAGTCATCATTTTATCCGTATTCATCATTCGCATCTGGTCAATCAGAATCATATTCTTAAAATCAATTATCATCAGCATCATGTATTGATGCGCAATATGGTGCATGTTCATTTTTCCAAACCCTATTATGATATGATGCATCATTTATTCCTCCGTTTTTAATGCCTAAGGATTAAGTTCGACTAACTATTAATACACTGCCATAAATTTTCTGCAAACGGATAAGTAAGTAGTTCGACAAACTTTAAAAGCAACATTTATCCACCCAATATTCCTACCTATCCAGTCAGCCTGCCATAGTATCAAGGCATTATTGTTTTCGATGTGATGATGAATAAATATTTGCTGCATAAAAAGTTCTTTTATACAGTGCGTATGCTTAGATAAATGATGAGCCAGCAATCATTTCTCATGAAAAAATCAAAAAAATCATCAGAACAAAGTTCATTCTCATGAAAAATCTGAAAAAATCATTAGAACAAAGTTCATTCTCATGAAAAATCTGAAAAAATCATCAGAACAAAGTTTATTCTCATGAAAAAATCAAAAAAATCATCAGAACAAAGTTCATTCTCATGAAAAATCTGAAAAAATCATCAGAACAAAGTTTATTCTCATGAAAAAATTAAAAAAATCATCAGAACTGAATTATTGCTGATGATAAATGATGAAAAACAAACTGAAAACAATTTTTAAACCATAAAAAATAAATCGTTATGCCAAAAATTAAAGTGAAACGTAGTTTTAAAAAAGTACCTCCTGCCGATTTATCGGCCTTTGGAAGGAATGTAGTCAGTAAAATGACTGGTAATGCCACCTTTACTACTCCTGATGTGTCATTAGCAAGTATTACTGCCGCCTGTAATACCCTGGATACATTAATTGCTGCTGCTATAAAAGGTAGTAAAAAGAGTCATGATGATGTAAAAGCACAGGTGGTGGTATTAAATGGTTTGCTCGACTCCGAAGCTGCTTATGTAGATAGAATTGCTAATGGTGATGTGAGTAAAATAGAAAGCGCAGGTTATCAAACTACCAGCGGAAGCAAAGGAAAGAAACCTTTGCCTCCACAAGCTAATATAAAGAAAGCAATATCAACTCAAAATGGTAGCATCAGTATTGAATATACTTCGATGAAAGAAGCAACTGCCGTGATTGCATTAGCAGCTACTAATAATATACTACAACCAACAAACACGGTGGTAAGTTGTTATGGATGAAAAATTAAAACAATAAAGGCATAAAACAAAAAAGCACTTTTGAACAGAATCAAAAGTGCTTTTTTGTAAGCGTAAAAACGCTGAATATTATTGTTCACGAGCCGGATTGCGGCTATAAACTTTACCATCTAAATATTCTTGTGTAGCAAGAATAGTAGGATGAGGTAATTTTTCGTAATACTTACTGATTTCAATTTGTTCACGGTTTTCGTGTACTTCTTCTAAGTTATCAGTGCTGCTTGCAAACTCAGCTAATTTATTATGCAATTCTTCTTTAGTGTGGTTACTGATTTGATTAGCACGTTTTGCAATCACCACCACAGTTTCATACGTATTACCAATTCTTGATTTCAAAGCATCCACATTTCTGGTTTCAACGCCAGGATTGCTTGGTACCATTTTTTTAGCCGGAACAGGTTCGTTGCTCATATTAATTATTGTTATTGTTTTTTAATTTATTTAGTTGCGCTTTCGAGTCTTCATATATTCTTTGCGCATCTTTAGCATATTTAGAAGTTGCAAATTTATCAATAAAATTGAAATAATAGGTTAAAGTTTCATTGAATCTTTCTTCTTTTTTTGTGGGAATGCTTTGTGTAGCGTATTCGTAGCTGCTTTTCAAGATGGAAAAGGTGATATAATCGGCTTTTTTAGTGTCTGGATAGTCTTTTAAGATATTTTTAAAACCAATAATAGCAGCTTTATAGCTGGTAATATTGTAATACAATTCAGCAGCTCTGGTTGCCTTTAGTTCCAGCTTTTCTCTTAATTGAGTAATGATTTCGTTCGCTTTTTCCACTCTTGAATCTTCGGGATGATTGTTAATGAACAACTGCATTGCATCCAAAGCCTTCTTAGTATCTTCTTGGTCTAAGTTAACATCGGGCGATAACAGATTATAACAATAAGCGCCCATGTATTCACACTCAGCAGAATGATCACTATTGGGGAAATTCTCAGCAAGATACTTGAAATGATAGGCAGCCATCAGGTAGTTTTCACTACCATACTGACACCATGCATAATAATAATATACTGGCTCGAAGTTTTTTGTGCCACGAAAGGTGGCTAACACTTCTTCAAACAAAGGAATAGCTTTTTCGTATTCTTCTTTATTATAAAACTCTTTAGCTTTGGTCAATTTCAGGTTCAAATCGCTGCTTTTCAACAGTTTTTGATAAGGGTCGCAGGCTGAAAAACTAAATGCTACAATAATTATAAAAAAATAAACACTGATTTTCTTCATCAAATGCAATAACTCTAAAGTTGAAAATTTATTTTGTGAATTAAAACTACTCTGCATTTTGCGAAACAGTTTTTTCAGCGTTTTCGGCAGTGGTTTTATTTAATTTTTCCTGTGCTTCGGCGGCTTCTTGTTTTTTCTTCTCATCTGCCTCTCTCATTTTCTGACGCATATCTTTTAATTCCAGTTTAATATCCTCAATGCGTTTTGTTCTTTCGGCAATGGTATCATTTACAACTTTTATTTTATCCAGAATGCTCTGGCGTAAATCTTTTGTAGCCACATTATCTCTCACTTTCTTCAGCCAGTCTTCCATATTACCCAGATTGCTGCGGTCATCTACATTTTCTTGTTGCAAATGTTTTACTAGCTTTTCCATTTTCACCATTCTGTCTTGCTGTCTGCCCAACCATTCTTTTTCTTTTTGTTCACGTTCTGTTTTTCTGTTAGCAAAAAATTTATCAGCTCTTTCATTCAGATTCTGATTGGCAGCTTCTAACATTTTCCAGAGTTCCTGACGCTGACGTGGTAATATTTTTAAATCTTTGTCTTTAATTAAATCGAAACCAGCTTTCATTTTTTCACGGGCTTCTTTAAACATCTGATTATTATTAACAGCTTCAACAACCGCTTCAACTTGTGGTTTTAAACGTGCAAAATTTTCTTCGGCTAATTTTCTTTCTTCACCAAAGGCTTCATCCATCTTTTTATTCACTTCTTTAAAAGCCTTATCAATAAGATTCCATAATTCCTGACGATGAACAGGTGTCAGTTTCATTTCCTGCAATTGTTTTTGCATGGCTTTTAATTGTTCTTTGGTAGCTTTTAAATCGGTTGACGATGCAACAAATTTTTCTACCTCTTCTACTCTTAAAGCCAGTTCATCTTTATTGGCATTGCTTTCATTTTCAAACTGAAACTTCAAAGCTTCATATCTGTTGCTCAATGTTTCAAACAAATGATTGAATCTTTCATGCAGTTCAGCACGATGTTCTTTCTTTAATCGTAATCCCCAGCTTTCTACTTGCAATTTTTTTAGGTCTTCTCTGGTGCTTTGCACATCTTCAGTGCTTTCAGCGGTTTGTTGTGCTGTATCCAGCTTAGGTTTCAATGCATCATAGTTGGCTGAAGTTGTTTTTTCATATTCTTCTTGCTCTTCTTCTCGGCGTTTATCAATTTCAGCATAACAAGTATGTACTAATTCATATAATTCATTACGTTGCTCACGTTTTAAATCTTTTTCGTTGAGCATTTGCTGAATTTCAGATAATGCTTCACGGGTTTCTTTAAAGGTTTTATTTTCTTTTATGCCGTTTAAAACTGATTCGCATTTAGATTTAATATCTGTATAGTTTGCAGCACAATTTTTTTCAAATTCAGCTTTTTCGTTTGATTGTTTTCCCTCTAATTGCACATAACTTTCTTGCAATTTTTCAAATAACTCTTTTTTCTTATTTGGGTCAATCAATGTTTCTTTTAAAGAATTCTGCAACGATTGAATCTTCTGAAAATATTTTTTAAAATCAGTAGTTAACCCAGGAATAGTGGCAGCTAGATTATTTATTTCATCTTTATAATAATCAAAGTTGAATTGCGTATGTGGTAATAATTCTGTAAATTCAATAGTTCCAAATGGTTGAATGCGACGAACGCTTTTATTATTGTCGTCTCTGCTATCTACTTCAAATGCCTGATAATTTACTTTGCCACGTTTTTTTAAAGCATTCTTGATTGCATCACCTAAAGTGCCGTTTATTTTTTCATTAATCCATTCAATGGCAAATCTATCTACAGTAACTGGTACTGTAGGTTTAATAATTTCAGCAATTGTAATAAACTGACCATCTCTTAATGATACTGCAAAAGTAGGCACTCCTGCCTTGTTTTCAACAGCACCAATGATTTTTGGGTTAGCTGTATTGTAGTGTGCTAACAATAAATCTTTGATGGCCTGATGTTGTTCGATGTTTAAATCCTTTATCATAAATGGGTCTCCAATTTTTTTTTGGGAAAGCAAAGGTAAGGATATTATTTAAAAATTGAGAAGTGTGAATTATTGATTTATTAATCGGTTGAAGTCAGTTTTTAAAAAGCTGATTTGTTGAATAATTCAAGAGATAAAAAAAAATTATTTAAAACATTTTTAAACAGCGTCTGTTTAACTACTTTTGAACTGCTTTAGGGGCGGCGAATGCAGTGCTTAGTTTTGAGTTATCAGTGATTAGTTGTTTATTTTCAAATTAAAAATTTAACACTCAAAATTAAAAACTTCAAAAGTCTGAGATGAACCCTTAGAACTTGAAACAGGTAATGCTGGCGAAAGGAAGGAGCAAATTGCAATTTGAAAATGATTTGCATCAACTTCCCCAACTTTTATTTCCTGTAATTTACGAAGTACGATTTTCGATTGTAAAATCAGTGAAATCATAATCAATCTAAAAAAATCCGTGTGCTATCAAAATGCAAATAGAAATCAACAACGAAACAAAAACAATAACTGAAAATTTTTCAGCGCAACAAGTGTTTGAATTATTGCAAATTCACAACACCAATGGTTATGCATTGGCTGTTAATAATTCTGTGATTCCAAAATCAAAATGGACTGAAACAATTTTAAAAGAGAACGATAAAGTGCTTGTTATACAAGCTACACAGGGAGGATAAAACATTTATTGAATTAGTGAGTTTTTGATTTATTGATTAAAAACAACTCACTAATTCCAATCAACAAATCATTAAATCATCAACTCAACAAATAACGAAAATGCAAGAAAATATCATCACCACCACACCATTTCCGAAGTCGAAAAAGATTTATGTAAAAGGCAAATTACACGACATCAGTGTTGCCATGAGAGAAATTGAAATTGGCACCAGTGCTGCCAGAGTCAACGGACAATTGGTTGAATCAACCGATAAAAAATCATTGACAGTTTATGATACTTCTGGTCCTTATACCGACCCTAATGCAAAAATTAATATTCACGAAGGCTTGCCAAAGCTGCGTAAAGACTGGATTTTGAAACGTGGCGATGTGGAGCAACTGAATGATTTCAGTGCTGATTATACACATGAAAGAGAAAACGATAAATCAACTTTGGATATTCGTTTCAAAAATATTCCGAAGCCATTAAAAGCTAAGACAGGTAAAAATGTTTCGCAATTGTTTTATGCAAAACAAGGCATTATCACTCCTGAAATGGAATACATCGCCATTCGTGAAAATCAACGCATGGAGGAAATGCAAAAGCAATTTGCAGCGCATGCTAATTTTCATAAAGGCGAAAATTATGGCGCAAACATTCCAACCATTGTTACGCCTGAATTTGTAAGAGATGAAATAGCAAAAGGCAGAGCAATCATTCCTAACAATATCAATCACCCTGAAAGCGAACCGATGATTATTGGAAGAAATTTTTTGGTGAAAATAAATGCGAACATTGGTAACAGTGCCGTTACATCCAGCATTGAAGAAGAAGTGGAAAAAGCGGTGTGGGCTTGTCGTTGGGGTGCTGATACGATTATGGATTTGTCAACAGGAAAAAATATTCACGAAACCCGTGAATGGATTTTACGCAATTCACCTGTGCCAATTGGAACTGTGCCGATTTATCAGGCATTGGAAAAAGTGGGTAAAGCGGAAGAATTAACTTGGGAAATTTACAGAGATACTTTAATTGAACAAGCCGAACAAGGTGTTGATTATTTCACTATTCATGCTGGTGTGTTGTTGCGTTATGTTCCCTTGACTGCTAATCGAGTAACAGGCATAGTGAGCCGTGGTGGCTCTATTATGGCTAAATGGTGTTTGGCGCATCACAAAGAAAATTTCTTGTACACTCACTTCGAAGAGATTTGCGAAATCATGAAAGCTTATGATGTTGCCTTCTCATTAGGCGATGGCTTACGCCCTGGAAGTATTGCCGATGCTAATGATGCAGCACAATTTGCTGAATTGGAAACATTGGGCGAATTGACAAAAATTGCATGGAAACATGATGTGCAAACGATGATTGAAGGGCCTGGACATGTGCCGATGCACTTGATAAAAGAGAACATGGATAAGCAATTGGCGGAATGCCACGAAGCACCATTTTATACCTTAGGCCCATTGACAACAGATATTGCACCGGGCTACGACCACATCACCAGCGGCATTGGTGCTGCTATGATTGGTTGGTTTGGCTGTGCGATGTTGTGTTATGTTACACCAAAAGAACACTTAGGATTGCCGAATAAAAAAGATGTGAAAGATGGCGTAATCACTTACAAACTGGCTGCACATGCGGCTGATTTGGCAAAAGGATTTCCTGCTGCGCAATTGAGAGATAATTTATTATCACAGGCACGATTTGATTTCCGCTGGCAAGACCAGTTTAATCTTTCGCTTGACCCTGATACAGCCCGTGAATTTCATGATGCTACGTTGCCAAGCGACAATGCAAAGGTGGCACACTTTTGCAGTATGTGTGGGCCTAAATTCTGTTCGATGGAAATTACACAACAAGTTCGTGAATACGCTGCCAACCTCGATGCAGAGCAGATTGCAAATGCGATGATGGAAAAATCAAAAGAGTTTAAAGAGAAGGGAAGTGAGATTTATGTAGGGTGATAACATACTTCACCAAACCTCACAGTTTCATATTATTAATTTAAGCTCTAACATAAATAAGACTGAAGTAAAAGAAACTTGATTAAATAAAAAAAGCATGAGTTTACTAACAGACATTTCTAAAATTGGCATTAAAGCAGGTGATGATGAAAATGCAATTCATCAAAAACAATTTGTTGTTTATGAAGGCATCCTTATGAGCATGGGTGGTTTAATGTGGGGTACAATTGTACTTTTCCTCAATTTTAAATTTCAATCTATAGTACCCTATGGATATATTGTCCTTACCTTTTTCAACCTTCTTTATTTCGCAAAAAGTAAAAACTTTTCAATCGTAAGAGATTTTCAAACAGCCATTAGTTTATTGCTGCCATTTGTTTTTCAATGGGTACTGGGTGGCTTCCATGCATCAGGAGGCGTTATGCTTTGGGCGATGTTGGCAGTAGCTGCTTCGTTAAGTTATCAGAATGTAAAAAGCAGTTTGTTTTGGCTTGTATTATATCTTGTATTAACCATACTAACCGGAGTTTTCGACCATGTGTTTATTGATTGGATAAAACCAAATACTCCATTGAATGTGTCGATGATACTTTACACACTAAACATAGTAGTTATCTCCGCCATAATTTTTGCATTGTTAATTTTCTATGTGTTGCGAAATAATACTTTTCTTTTGCTCAAGAAGACACACCTTTTGCTTGTACAATCTGAAAAGATGGCTGCCTTAGGTCAACTTTCAGCAGGAATAGCACATGAGGTAAATACGCCATTGGGAGCAATCAAATCATCTGCTGAAGAATCATCAAAAGCTTTTGGTGAAATACTTGTCGATTTTGTTTGGCTTACACAAGCTTTGAGTGATAAAGAAAAAGATATGTTTGTTGAGTTTGTTGCTACTTCTAATCCTAGCACTCAAACATTATCAACTATTGAAGAACGTGAAATAAAGAAAAAACTTAGGGGACGGTTTGAAGAACTTGGCATATCAAATTCAAGATTTATTGCCGACCGTTTGGTTCAGGTGGGAATATATGAAGTAACGCCTGCATTAGAACGAATTGCACAGCAAGAACATTTTGAAAAGCTGATGATGATTGTATATAATATCCTTAATCAACAAAGAAGTAATCAAACCATACAGTTGGCAGTTGACAAAGCTTCACGAATTGTAAAAGCATTAAAAACATACCTTCACTCGTCTGCAAAAGACGAAGAAGAAACCATCAATCTACGCGACAATTTAGAAACCGTTCTTACTATTTATCACAATCGTTTAAAGCAAGGCATTCAGGTAATTAAGAATTATGATGAAGTGCCTGATATTATGGGGCATCCAGACCAGCTCAATCAGGTTTGGACAAACTTGATTGTAAATGCTACCCAAGCAATGGACAATAAAGGCATACTGACAATTGGATTAAAAAACGAAGGTGATTTTGTTATGGTAAGCATCAAAGACACCGGCAAAGGAATTCCGAAAGATATTCAAGATAAAATTTTTGAACCATTCTTCACAACAAAAACTTCAGGTGAAGGAAGTGGTTTAGGGCTTGATATAATCAAACGAATTTTGGATGAACATAACGCAACTATTTCTTTTCAATCTGCTGAAGGCGAAGGCACAACATTTTTTATTAAGCTTCCAATAAATTTAAAAACAACATGAAAAAAATCTTAAACATAGTTTGTGTTGACGATGAGAAAATTGTGCTTGACAGTTTGAACTCTCAACTTACAAGAAATTTTGGAAAAAATTTTAATTATGAGTTTGCCGAATCAGCTAAAGAAGCACTTGAAATTATTGAAGAACTTCACAAAGCTGATGATGAAATGATTTATGTTGTTATTTCAGATTGGTTGATGCCGGGCATGAAAGGTGATGAATTATTAGAAGAAGTGCGTAAGAAAGTGGATAATGTAAAAACCATTCTACTTACTGGGCATATAGACAGTAAGGTGATTCATGATATTGAAAAGTCTAACAAAGGCATAAAAATTATTCATAAGCCCTGGAACGAAAAGGATTTAGTAGATTTAATTAAAGATTAGAAAATGGGAAAAGGAACTATTATTTGTGTTGACGATGAACGTATTGTACTAAATGGCTTGCAAACTCAGTTAGGCAGATACTTCGGCTCTGACTTTTCTATTGAACTTGCCGAAAGTGGTGAAGAAGCATTGGAATTAGTCAACGAATTGATGCTTGAAGGGAATGAAATTGTGGTTGTTATTTCTGACCAATTAATGCCTGGTATCAAAGGACATGAATTGCTTAAACAAATTCATCAGCTGACACCTTCCACCTACAATATATTGCTTACTGGTCAAACAGATATTGATGCAGTTACAGAAGCTGTTAATCATGCTAACCTATATCGCTATATCTCTAAACCATGGGAAGGAAATGACCTTATCTTGACTATCAAAGAAGCTATCAAAGGCTTTTATCAGGAAAAGCAATTACAAGAACAAAATAGATTATTAGAAAGGCATAATAAAGAGTTAGAAATATTGGTGGATGAACGAACTAAAGAATTAAGGCTTGAAAAAGAGAAAAGTGATGAACTTTTAGTTTCACAACAAGAAGCTTTCAAGCAACTTAAAGAAGCACAATCACAAATTGTTCAATCTGAAAAAATGGCTTCATTGGGTCAACTAACCGCAGGTGTTGCTCATGAAATCAATAACCCAATCAATTTCGTATTGAGCAATGTAAACCCATTGACAAGAGATATTGATGACATGATTGAATTCATTAACCAAGAGCCATCCAAGGTTTCGGAAGATTTGAAATATTCCATCACCGAATCAAGGCAATTGTTAGAAGGTATAACCGACGGAGCAAAAAGAATTGCAGAAATTGTAAGTGGCTTAAGAAGCTTTTCAAGATTAAGCGAAACTGAAAAGAAAAAAGTCAATCTGAATGATGGAATAAATTCTTGTTTGCTTTTGGTGGGCAATCATTTAAAAGAAAAAAATATTGAAGTTGAACTTGCACTTGGAAATATTCCTGAACTAGCTTGCTATCCTGGCGAACTAAATCAAGCGTTTCTTAATTTGATAAACAACGCATTTGATGCAATTGATGAAAAAGGCAAAATCAATATCTCAACTTCTGCTGAAAATAACCAAATTAAAATTATGGTGAAAGACAATGGCAGAGGAATGAATGCGGCAATTCAACAAAAAATATTCGACCCATTTTTTACAACCAAAGATGTTGGCAAAGGCACAGGATTAGGTTTGTCAGTTGCTTTTGGAATAATTAAAAACCATGGTGGAAATATCGAGGTAATTTCAGAACAAAATATGGGTAGTGAGTTTATTGTTAAGCTACCGTATTTATAAAAAATATTCACAACAGAAGTGAACCTATGTAGAAATTTTTTCGAAGCTCCGCTTTGGCACTGCTTGGTTCAAAAAAATAAAAAAGTTTGAGTCGATTTTTAAAACTAACAACTTTGTTAGTTACAACTTTGTTAGTTTTTAAAATCAAAAATAATATGCTTTTACGTTTAGTCATTTTTTTACTTATCAATTTTGCTGCTTTAGGAATTGGAGGTTTGTTTACCAGCGGCGGTGTTACATCAGTTTGGTATCAGCAAATGAACAAAGCCCCTTGGACTCCGCCGGGTTGGGTGTTTGGCGCAGCATGGTTTACCATCATGATTTGTTTTTCAATTTATATGGCTATACTTTGGCAGGAAGCTCCGCAATTGCATTTTCAAATAGCTGCTATGTTTGCTTTGCAATGGATTTTGAATGTGGGCTGGAATCCTGTTTTCTTTAAATTTCACCAAACCACTTTTGCATTATTCATCATCATTGCACTCACCATTTTAGTTGGTATATTTCTGTTTCATTTTCTTTCCATACAGAAATGGAACACTTTACTGTTGCTGCCTTATTTCATATGGTTGCTGATTGCCACATCGTTGAATGCTTATGCGGTGGTGAGGAATTGAAGAAATTATCCTCAGAAAGCATAGTTTTAAATTAATAAAATCATTTACACTTTTTGGTCTGTTTTAAATAGTCTGATATCATTTCTGAATAAACCTTTGCTCCATCCTCATTCAAATGATTTGCGTTGAATAAATACTTTGAATCGGAAATTTCATTCATAAATTTTTTGGTGAAAACAAATTTGAAACTATCGGGCAATGTTCTGTAAAAAGGAATGATTGCTTGCTTTTCGTCTTGGTCTTCACAAGTTAAAGGCAGCATGAAAATAATTTTTGTGTTACTTTCTTTTGCTGATTTTAGTAATGATAGAATGAACAATTCATATTGGGTAGTTTGGCTGCTTTGAAATTCTTTTTTGTAAATTTCTTCTTCTGTTAAAAATGAATTTGTTGATTGAAAATCTGTTTTCTTTTTAGCCACAAAGCCCCAATGTTGCTCAATTTTTTTTAAGTGAAGTGTTTGCATTAGCTTGTCAGCATCAAAGTTTAAATTGTTATTAGTATACTCTTCAAGTAAAGAATATTTTTGTTTTTGTCGGTCAAAAAAAAATTGATTGCTGAATAATTTTTCAGTCAGAGAATACAAATTCATATCAGCCTCTTCGGCAACAAAAGCAAAATGTTTCGGAAAATTATTTTTGATTAACCCCAGTTCAATAAATAATTTTTTGGGTGATTTATTTTGCATTAAAAATTCTGCTAGCAAACAATTGCTGAAAAAATTTGCTCCGGAGCACCCTAAATTAAAAATATGACTCGAATGAATAGAATCAGCTATCAATCGAATATTTACGGCATTTTGCACTCTGCTAGAACCAATAAAATAAATGCAAGAATCTTTTGTGATTTGAGTTTGACGAAGCAAAATGACGATGTCAGATTTTTTCTTTCCATAAAAATACTTCACACTAAAAATGAAAATCATTATCGTCAAAACGAAAACCAGAAGTTTGAATATGGATTGTTTGATTTTCATGTTAAAATTGAATGTAGTCGTTTTCCATTTGTGCATTTAATCCAAAAAGAACAATCATTAAAGCTAATTGAAAATATACCAACCACCGATTAGTAAGTGATTTTCGTTGCATGTAATCATTGAATTTTTCTTCACCTGATTTGATGGAATGATATTCCACCAGCAAAAAGGAGAAAATCAAAATCACCAAATTATTGCTCATTGTACTGAAAAAAGTTATTGGAAAATGGGATTGTTCAACAAAGATTTTCTTAAATAATTCTGTTGCACTTTTTGAAAAAAACAACAATGCCAAACACGATGCGATAGATAAATGATAAATCACTCCTGCGTACTTTCTGAAATTTTTAAAGGGCAATTTTTCCAAGTCAATCTGCTTCTCAATTAATATCCATAAGCCATTCAGGCATCCCCACAATAAAAATATAAAAGTAAATTCATGCCATAAGCCAATCAAAACAAAGGTCAAAAACAAAAATAAATTGGTGAATTTTCTTTTTCTATCAAGCCGAATTATTTCAAAAAAGAAATAATCACGAAACCACTCGTTGAGTGTTATGTGCCAACCCTTCCAAAACGATTGACGTGAGTTGGAAAAGTAAATTCTGTTGCGAAAATTATCTTTCAATTTGATTCCGAAAATTGCTGCAACGCCTTGAAAAAAGTCAATGAAAGCACTAAAGCTAAAATACAAATAAAAAAAGAAAAGCAATCCGACAAACAGATAATAAAAGCCACCGATTTTGAATACTAGCAAATATTTGATTAACGCCCCAATCCGTTCTGCTACTACTCTGTATTTGAATAAGCCCCACAACATTAATCTTAATCCTGAGGAAATTGTTTCATCATTTATTGCCATACTTTTGAACTGATGGAATAAATATTTTGCTCGATGAAGTGGTCCTGAAAAAATGCAAGGAAAGAAAATTAAGTAGAGTAACACTAAAAAAAAATTCTTTTCAGGCTGCAAATATTTTCGCTTAATGTCAATGATATAACTCAGTGCATTAAACGTGAAATAAGAAATGCCAATGATTTGCAAAACGTTTCTTAAATCAAAAACGCTATTGATTGAAATACCTTTTGAAAAAGTTGTTTCTGAGTGAAATGTATCGTGAGTAAGCTTTTCAAGCAACAATGGCAATAAAATCAAAATGACAATCAACCAAGTTTTTATCTTTTTTCTTTCTATCAAAAAACTCATTTGGTAAATGCAAAAGGCCAAGGCAATCAGAAAAATAATTTTGTAACCAACGATAAAAAAATAGAAAATCAAGCTGCTGATGAGCAATGCTTTCCATTTATTTTCTGTTGAAAAAAAAAACAACAGAAAAAAGTTTGAAGCAATGAAAATCAGTACTGTCAATAGTTCCATGCCATTAACTTTTCTTTTTTATTGGAAGAGATTCAATAGTTCGCAATAAAATTTGTTTGCCGTATTTTAATTCTTTCGAGGAATCAATTAAATAATTTTTCAAAAATTCAATCATTGGTTTGATACAAATTCTTATTTCCTGACGGGCTATAGAAGCTCCCAAACATAAATGGCTACCAGCCCCAAAAGTTAAGTGTTCATTGGGGTTTCGGAGTGAAATGAAGGAATCAGGATTTTGAAATTCATCTGCGTCACGATTGGCACTTGCTAGGCAAACATAAATTCGAGATTGAGCAGGAATTTCGATATCGTTAAACTGCAATTTGTTTTTGTTGATTCGAATAGTGTAATGCACTGGTGCACAAAAACGAAAAATTTCTTCTGTCAATAAACTGATTTGATTTTCATCAAATGAGAGTGCTTCTTCCATCAAATTGGGTTGAGTCAAAAATTCATTAATGGCAATGACCAAATTGTCTTTTGATGTCTCAAAAGCCGCCATGAGTGAGAGTGATAGAATTGATAGCACATTTTCTTCTGAAAACTCGACCTGCATATTTTTTGCAAAATCTTCTATCAATTGTTTGTAGTTGAATGCATCATTTCCTTGATGATTAAACATGTCATTTCCCCATAAAAACCATTTGTTGATTTCTTGATAAACTTGTTTAGTTACAAACATATCTTGTGCTCGAGCGATGCGATTACTATAAATTTTTATTTCTTCCATCGTGTAATCATCATGAATGTTGTAAAATTTTTTCATGATGAAAAACAAAAATTCAGAACAAAAATCAATGCCGTCAAATTCAGTTTCTGATTCAAATTTTTTGATGACTTGTTCAGTCGCTTCGCTGATGGCAACTTTCAGATTAAATTCTTTAAAGGCTTTTCCTACAATGGCTCTGGCTTGTTTGTGTTCATCACCATTCAAATACAACAACCATTTTTGAGTACCTTTTGCTAAATAGGGGCAACCATTATTGCCGAAAATGTAAGGCTCTTTTGTTTTCAAATAACCACTTAAATCTGATACTAAAAAATCTTGCGAACGAATAATTTCGCTGACATGGTTGTATTTAAAAAAAATCCAGGAATCGTGTAATCCAAATTGAATGGGGTTGCTTTCCCGACATGCATTTAAGTGTGGGTAAGGGTTTCGGAAATAATCAGGGCTATATGGATTCCAAATTATTTTTGAGTTACTAACCATTCTGTGAGTTTATTGATGGTGTTAAATTCGTGAAAAACTGTGGGATTAATTTCGCCCATGCCTACAAATGATTCAATTTCCATTGACATCGAAATCAATGCCAATGAATCCATATTAAAATCAAGAAACGATTTTTCAAAAGAAATTTCATCGATGGAAACTCTGCATTCTTCTGCAATTTTTTCGGCGATGAAGTTTTTTATTTCTAGAGGATTTTTCACTTTTTATTAATTTCTCACAAAATAATTATCTAAACAGATATTTTCAATAGATTGGAATCAAATAAATCTAACACCAATTAGTTTGAGTTAGTTAGCGCTGTTTTAATAGATAGCGTTTTTATGGAAAATAAGATTTAACACTCTGATAATAAGCGTTGATCGAATTAAAAAAACTTTTGTGCATCTTTGGTATTAAGACACTAATAAA
The DNA here is from genome assembly GCA_947449695.1 of Chitinophagales bacterium. Taxonomy (GTDB): domain Bacteria; phylum Bacteroidota; class Bacteroidia; order Chitinophagales; family CAIODY01; genus CAIODY01. Next base: position 10,760 of record CANFST010000022.1, on the reverse strand, counting down.
AAATTAAACAAAACAAATTAACAATGACAAATTTAGAAAGAGCACAAGACATTTATGCCATGATTGGCAATGGTCAGTTATTTGAAGCATTTGAAAAATATTATGCTGAAAACGTTTCGATGGAAGACATTGGCGAAAATAATTTGCGAATAGGCAAAGATGCATGTCGAGTTCATGAACAACATTTTATGGAAGCTGTTGAAGCTTTTTTGGGCATGGGTATCAATTCTTTTGCAACCAGCACAGATGGTAATGTAGTCATGATTGAACATTGGATGGAATTAAAATTCAAAGGCGCTCCATCGGCAGTTAAAATGGCTCAGGTAGCAGTTCAAAAATGGGAAAACGGAATGATTGTAAACGAAAGGTTTTATCATAAATAATCTCATTAAGTGTTTCAATAAAAAAAGGTGAATCAAATTGGTTCGCCTTTTTTTGTTGGATTAAAGAGAAGGTTTTTTTTGATAATTTATTAGTTTAAACAAAGCAAATGGATTCATTAAATTTGGTTTACCTTAGCGTACCAATCAAATTCTAATGACTTTCGACGAATTAAATCTAAACAAATCATTGCTCAATGCCTTAAATGATTTGGGTTTAACAAAGCCTACAACTATACAGCACAAAGCGTTTGCGCCTATCATGTCAGGAAAAGATATGGTTGGCATTGCACAAACTGGTACTGGAAAAACATTAGCCTACCTATTGCCTTGCTTGCGAATGTGGCAATTTTCAAAAGAAAAAAAAATTCAAATATTGATTTTGGTGCCCACTCGTGAATTGGTAGTCCAAGTGGAAGAAGAAGTAAAAAAGCTAGCCAAATATTTGACTGTTGATGTGGTTGGCGTATATGGCGGTGGAAATATTAATGGGCAAGCAACTCAGATTCACAAAGGATTAGATATATTGGTAGCAACGCCTGGTAGGTTTTTAGATTTGGTGTTGAATTATTCATTCAAATTAAAAACAGTAAAACGATTAGTGATTGATGAAGTAGATGAAATGTTAGATTTAGGTTTCAGAACACAACTAACAAGAGTGTTGGATTTGTTGCCGCCTAATCGTCAGAACCTAATGTTTTCAGCCACTATGACCACTGATGTGGAAGCATTGATCCAAACTTTTTTTCGTCATCCGCAAATTATAGAAGCTGCTCCAACTGGCACTCCAGTAGAAAATATTACTCAATTAGGTTTCCCTGTTTTGAATTTTAATACTAAAATAAATTTGCTACAGCATTTGCTGCAAACAGATGCTGACATGAAAAAAGTATTAGTATTTGTTGCCACAAAAAAGCAAGCCGATTTATTGCACGAAACTTTACAAAAAAAATTACCTCATGAAACTATCGGAATTATTCATGCCAACAGAGCACAGAATGTGCGCTTTGCAGCAGTAAATCAATTTAAAGATGGAACCAGCAGAGTATTGATTGCCACTGATATTGTAGCTCGTGGGTTAGATATTGCCGAAGTAACTCACGTCATCAATTTTGATATGCCTGACGAAGCTGAAAATTACATTCATCGCATTGGCAGAACTGGCAGAGCTGATAAAGATGGCATTGCAATTAGTTTTGTTACAAAAACTGAATTAGAAAATCAACTACGAGTTGAAATGTTGATGAACCGAAAAATAAAAATGAAGCGCTTTCCTGTCGGTGTAGAAAAAAATAAAACATTAATTGCTGATGAAATTCCGAATGATACCATGAAAATCATTCGAGTAAAACAACCTAAAATAGATAAAGGCGCTGCATTTCACGAAAAGAAAGAAAAAAACAAACGAGTAAATACGATTGTAAAACACAAGGACAGAATGATGATGAAATATGGCCGACCAAAAACAAGAGGTCAGAAACCTGGAAGAAAAAAATAGCTCAACCACACTAAAACAAAAAAGACATTCCCAGTTTGGAAATGTCTTTTTTGTGTAAAAAATAAAATTTGTTGATTAGTTTATAACTCTTACGTTAACCGCATTCATACCTTTTTTACCTTTTTGTTCTTCGTACTCAACTTGGTCTTTCTCACGGATAGTGCCTGATAAACCGCTGCTGTGAACAAAGATGTCTTCACCGCCATTTGATGGAGTGATAAATCCGAAACCTTTAGTTTCGTTGAAAAATTTTACTGTACCTGTTTGCATTTAAATTGTTTTAATACTTCAAAGGTAACAATAAAATTCGGAGCAGCGTTATTTAAAGTATTTTAAAAAAAAATTAATACTTTTTAATGTAGGTTTTTACATTTGCTCCAATATGCAAGATTTATCAGCTAATCAGCCAATTGGAATTTTCGATTCGGGCGTCGGCGGTTTAACCGTTGCAAATGCTATTTGTAAATTATTGCCTCATGAAAATACTATTTATTTTGGTGACACAATTCATTTGCCATATGGAGATAAATCAAGTGATGCAGTAAAAAACTATGCCACGAAAATAACAAAATTTTTAATCGAAAAACAATGCAAAATGGTTGTGGTTGCATGCAATACTGCATCAGCCGCCGCTTTTGAAATATTGAAAAAACAATTTGAAGATAAAATATTGTTAGTTGATGTAATTGAACCGATGGTTCAATATGTAAAAAAAAATTTTTCAGATAAAAAGATTGGAGTAATTGCTACAAAAGGAACAATTGCCTCAGGTGTTTACGAAAAAAAATTAGCTGAATTTGGAATTCATGATGTACATTCTTTAGCTACCCCTTTGCTTGTTCACCTTATTGAGGAGGGGTTTAGCCGCCATACTGGAAGTCAGTTATTGGTCCATGAATATTTACATCATCCTCAGCTACGTAAAATTGCAGTGTTAGTTTTGGCTTGCACCCATTATCCTATTTTAAAAAACACGATGGAAGAATTTTATCACAATGAAGTTAAAGTGTTGGATTCAACCGAGATAACTGCTATTGAAGTGCAACAAAAATTAGCTGAAAATAATTTGTTAAGAACAAACGGTGAAGCTACTCATCGGTTTTATGTATCTGATTATACAGTGGCATTTGAACAAGTAGCACAATTGTTTTATGGCGACAAAATTCATTTGCAAAAACAAAATATTTGGAACGAAGGATGATTTTTTTAACGAATTCAATCTAATGAAATAGATTTTAATGATGGGTTCACTAAATCTTTATCTGATATGATTGCTTTCGATAAATCAATCTGCCAATCAATATTTAATTGAGGGTCGTTGAAAGCGATTCCACCTTCAGCATTTTTATTATAAAAATTATCACATTTGTAAAAGAATTCAGCTGTATCGCTTAATACCACATAGCCATGGGCAAAGCCACGTGGCACAAATAATTGTGTTTTATTTTCAGCAGATAATTCGATACTAAAATGTTTTCCAAATGTTTCGGAATTCGGACGAATATCAACAGCAACATCCAAAACTTTACCATGCAAAACCGATACTAACTTGGCTTGAGCATGCGGATTGTTTTGATAATGTAAACCTCTTAAAACACCAAATGATGAAAATGCACGATTATCCTGAACAAATTGCGTATTGGTTTTTGTAAGATTATTGAATTTTTCTTGATTAAAACTCTCAAAAAAATAACCTCTGCTATCATTAAATATAGTTGGCTGAATTACTAATAAACCTTTGATTGGGGTCTCAAATACTTGCATGCAAATTTATTTATTAGTTATCACCTGTGCAGCTTTCGAAACCACTACAAATAAAGTAATCACACCTGTGAGTCGAATTGTAAAAGTATCAAAAGCTCTATTCCAATCAAACCCTGAACCATTAGCTGTAAGCGGCTCTGGTTGTTTTTTGGGGACAACAATTTTAGATCCCATTTTTATTTTTGGATAATGATTAATGATACCAAATAATTTTCGTGTGCTTCGCATTCTGCCATTGGCTTCAATTGAAATTACTTTTCGGCGAAAAGCATTTTTATTAAATCCGCCAGCAAAATTTTTGATATAATATCCTGCACGTTTGCCAGCAAAAAAAGGAACACTTATTTGGCTAATAGAATCAGTACTTGAACCAATAAAGTTAATTGCACCTGTTATAGTAACTAACTCATTTATTTTTGGAATAAAAATAGTGTCGTTTTCACGAAGCAAATAATTGAATTGTGAATGTGGACGATTGATTGCTTTGTCAATATCAACTACTACATTCCCGATATTATTTTTGGTTCGTTTAATGGTTACACCCTGATGAAATGCACTCGGTAACATGCCTCCTGCACGTTTAACCACATCTAATAACTTTTCGTTTTTTGAAAGTAATGAATAAACACCTGGATATTTTATTTCACCAATCAAAATAACGTCTTTGTGATAATCAAACTCAGGAATGGTGCGAACAAATACCTCATCATAGGGTTGCATTTCAAATTTTTCGGATGCTTCATCTAAGGATAAATCAGTATTTACTTGTACAGTTTTAATGGCAATTTTAGTTGCTTCACCTTGTTTAGTACTTTCGTTATAATTAATTATTCGAGCCACCTCTATTCGGTTACCAGCAGCCTCGGCTCTTAATCCGCCTGCATAATATAACACGTCTTTTAAAGTAAGGTTAGTGCCAAAAGTATATTGCCCTGGTTTTCTAACTGCACCACTTATTTTAATTTTTATCGAATCTTCGAACCGGTGCTTTGAAAATATTTCAATTTTATCCAATGGTTTTAATAAGTAATTAGAAGCAATGTTGGGGAAATTTAAAACAGAATCTACATTAAAAGCCATATATCCTTTTTTCAATGCAGCATCAATTCTAGTAATGTAAGCTTTGTGTGTGTAGGTGCTATAAAGCACACCACCAGCTTTTTTTATGATGTCAGCTACATGCGTTTCGTTTTCTTTTATTTCATAGTCGTTGGGCACTCTTACTGCACCACTTAAAGTAACCTTGTTGAAAATTTCCGAATCAACATTGCTAACAAAAACTTCATCACCATCGCTTAATATAAATGGCTTGGCTTTAGATTTTTCAATAGCTTCAAAATCAACATCAACTAAGCTTAGATGATTATTTTCAAAATGTTTTATTCTGATGTTTTTTGTGAAAGCTGATGATTTTAATCCACCAGAAAATTTCACTAAATCGCTTATGGTTTCACCTTTCTTCATTTCATAAATCATCGGTCGCTTTACATTGCCCAAGATACTAACCCGTTGTTCGTAAAAATTTATAATCAAATAATCATTGTCGCGTAAAAAATATTCTTCTTTATTGTCAGGATTCATCAAAAATTCATACAAATCTAAAGTACGAATAATTTTCCCTTCTCGTTTAATTTGAATATTACGAACTGTACCAATAGAATCAGGCCCTTGGGCGGCAGCCAAAGCATTGAAAGCACTATTGATAGCAGGAATAGAGTAGGTGCCTGGATGATTTACTTCTCCAACAATGTTCACTCTAATAATTCTAGAATAGTTTAATTTGATGCCAATCTTTGAATTGTTTAAATCATATACACCACCAAATTTTTTTGTTATCAAATCCCGAGCTTCTTTGAAAGTGAGCCCTTTTAAATAGATTCGTCCAACATTTTGAGGTTGAATATATCCATCATTATCAATTTTAAAAACGTCATTATATTCAGCGAATCCCCAAACTGAAATATTTAATTCATCACCTTCATCAAGGGTATAATTGTCAGGCGCTTTACTGCCATTACTTCTATCAAAAACTGCCAAAGGAGTGCTTTGAAAATAATCTAATCCAAATACGCTCTTGATACGTTTATTTTGAAAGTTTTTTAATGAGTCATTTTGTTTTATTAAATTGGATAAAATACTATAAAATTCATTGGAAGAAACTGATGCAGAACTTTGCTGATAGTTATTTAAAAAATTATGAAACCCTCCATTTTGGGTTTGATTATTTGGATTAAAATTTTGAACAGGATTTGGTTGTCCGTTTTTAAATGAATCAGCTGGAGTATTGGTTACAATCGTTGAATTAGCACCTGTGGCTGTTGAGCCACCATTACCAGTGCCATATTGCGAAGCCATTCCTTTCAATTTTTGAATATCGTTGTTTCCAATACCTTTTGATTGAAGTAACTGGTCTAGTCCACCAGATTGCAGCAAACTCTGTATTGAACTCATATCTACTTGTGCCATTGAATTAAAACCAATGCCAATCAAAGCAAAAATTAGAACTAATTTTTTCATTAAATTATTTATTGTTGAAAGTATTTTACTGTTTTGCTTAAACCCTCTTTAAAGTTGACTGTGGGTATGTAATGCAATAAATTTTTTGCTGCTGAAATATCAGCCAATGAATTGCGGATGTCACCTTTACGGGTTTCAGTATGTTGTGATTGAAATGAAAGATGCAATATTTCAACTAGCGTTTTATACATTTCTAAAACTGAAAAATTAGCCGCTACAGCAACATTGTAAACTCTGTTTGTACAACCCGGTTGGTTAGCAAAAAAAGCTTTTATATTTATTTGAACAACATTTTCAATGTAGGTAAAATCACGTGTTTGTAAACCATCACCATCAATTACAGGGTTTTCGTTTTTTAATAATGAATTAATGAATTTTGGTATAACTGCTGCGTAAACACCATTTGGGTCTTGCCTTGGGCCGAACACATTAAAATATCTGAAGCCAATTATTTGCATACCATAATTTTTAGCAAATACATCAGCATAAAGTTCATTGGTATACTTGGTAACAGCGTAAGGTGAAAGAGGCTTCCCAATTTTATTTTCAACTTTAGGCAATTCAATTGAATCGCCATAAACTGAGGATGATGATGCAAACAAAAACCGCTTTACATTAGCATCACGAGCGGCAATTAACATATTTAAAAATCCATCAACATTTACTTGATGACTATGTAAAGGGTTTTTTATGCTTCTTGGCACTGATCCTAAAGCTGCTTGATGAGTAATAAAATCGATTCCTTCACAAGCATTTCTGCATGCATTCAAATCACAAATATCCCCTTCTATAAATTCAAAATTGGGATACTTTTTTAGTAAGTCGATATTCGATTTTAAACCAGTTAAATAGTTGTCAAAACCTTTTACCAATTTAGCATTGTGCTGCAATAAATATTCTGCTATGTGCGATCCGATAAAGCCTGCACAGCCTGTCACTAAAAAAGATGATTGGCTTAAATCTTCGCCTCCATGAAAGTTAACTGATTGATACATTTTTTAAAAATGAGCGCAAATATAACCTTAAATGTTAATTCTTTTCTTTAAAGGGTATCATTTATTCAATTTCAATCTCCCCCCTTTGTAAAAATATTTGCTATAATATTTTTCATTTAAATCACTAATAACTACGCCTTTGGAACTGGCATGAAAAAATTTGCTATTGCCTAAATAAATGCCTACATGACTTATATTTCGAGAGCCAATTTTAAAAAAAACTAAATCTCCTTCATTTAAATCTTCTTTGCCTAAAGATTCACATTGATTAAACTGAGAAGTTGCATCACGGGTAATATTTTGATGGAAAACCTCATTGTAAGTAGTTTTTACTAATCCGCTGCAATCTATACCATTCATGTCTTCTCCACCATAGCGATAAGGAGTTCCAAGCCACATATCAACAAATTTGTACAATGATAAACTATTTTTGATATAAGATTTTGGCGTATTTAATATGTCAGAATAATGGTTAATTAAAAATTTATCGTATTCCTTTTCATTTTTAAAATTATTTGGACGTTGATTTTTGCTAACTTCTTTTTTGGAAGTTGGTAATTGATTTGGTTTGGTGTTACCAATTGTTTCAATATTGTCTTTTTTGTGCGGAATAACTGTTTTTGCAGATTTTGGAGCACTGCAGCCCATTGCTACTGTGGCTACAAAAAAAATAAAATATATTTTTATTTGATTCAATGGCATTTAGTATTTTTTTTCAAGTCTCTAAAATAAAAACTTTGCAACGTCTTCCATTTTCATTCCACCAAAATTACCGCTGGTCATCATCAGCAGGTTGAATTCTTTTTCAAACTGCGTTATGCGTTTCAGATAAGTTAGCAATTGCTGTGGTTGATTAAAAGTTTTTAATTCTCCATTGCCAAATGCCAATAATATTTCCCTTGGTGAAACCTCTGGCAGACGTTTCATTTCAAAAGAATGTTGCGAATAAAACACAATTGGAAAATCAACACCATCAAAACAACCTTTATATTCTTTCAGAAATTCTTTATTCAAACTGCTGTAAGTATGTAACTCGAGACAAGCCACCAGCTTTCGATTTGGTGATAGCTCTTTCATAGCGTTCACTGTTGCTTTCACTTTTGAAGGTGCATGAGCAAAATCGAAGTAGAAAATATTTTTATCACTTTTATGAATGAGCTGTAATCGTTTTGCAGCACCTTTAAATGTTTGTATTGCAGTATAAAATTCCTCATTGCTCAGACCCAGTGTTTTGCAAATGTGATAGGCAGCATTGATGTTATAAAAATTGTGTTCGCCAAAAATCTGAACAGTATAGTTTTTGGATTTTGTGACCAATTCAAAACCATCTTCTGTTTTCAAATGCTCATGAGCACTATATCCTGATACATTCAGGTTTTGAGCTTTGGTTATTAAATCACACAAAGTTTTATCATCCTGATTGTAAAACAAATGTCCGTTTTGTTCCATGCTTTCAATAAATTTTTCAAACTGTAATACATAGTTTTCAAATGTTGGAAAAATATTGATATGGTCCCAGGCAATGCCGCTGATGCAAGCTATTTGCGGTTTATAGTATAAGAATTTTGGAATTTTTGTTTCCTGCGAATCAGGATATTCATCAGCTTCAATAATCATTATTGGCGCATCGCTTAATTGAACTGAATATTCAAAGCCTTCTAATTTTGCACCTACTAAAAAATCAAAAGCTTTATTGTTTTGTTTTAATACATGCATCACCATCCCTGTAATGGTTGTTTTCCCATGACTTCCGGCAATTGCAACACGGGTTTTGTTTTTACTATGTTCGTAAATAAATTCAGGATAACTATAAATTTTCAATCCCAAATCTTTCGCTTTTAACCATTCGGGGTTATCAGCATGTGCATGCATTCCCACAATTACTGCATCCAGATTTTTAGTGATTCTTTCAGCATTCCAACCCATTTCTTCTGGGAGTAAATTGTGGACTTTTAAATTAGATAAAGCTGGTTCAAATATTTCGTCGTCGCTGCCTGTAACATGGTGTCCAAGCCTCTTTAATTGAATAGTTAACTGGTGCATTACACTTCCGCCGCAAGCTACAATGTGAAAATTCATGTTGATAATGTGTTTTGAGAAAAACTATTTTACTTATAAAATGTTTATTTTTGTAAAACTTTTCACTGTAAAAGTATTTTACAAATCTATATTTTCAATTTAAACGCATGAGAAAATACACCATCGCAGTTGTGGGAATGATGTTAATCGTATCATTTTGTATCACAGCCTGTTCGTCACACAAGAAAACCTTGGGTTGTCCGGGTATGATTACTAAGGCGAATTCATCTAACAAGGTTATTCATTCATAAATTTATGAACTGGCATCAATTGGAATCAGAAGCGCAGTTAGATTTAATTGCAAAAGCTTCATTCAGTGTTCCTCAAATTCTATTTAAACATAGTACTCGTTGTAGCATAAGCCGAATGGCTTTAAGCAAAACTGAGCGTAATTGGAATTTTAATGATGCACAAGTACAGCCTTACTATCTTGATTTATTGCAGCATCGCAATATCTCGAATAAAATTGCCGAACAATTTAATGTGGAGCACCAATCTCCACAACTATTGTTAATTAAGGATGGTAAATGTGTTTTTTCCTCAACACATAATGACATCGACCCTTCCGATTTAGTTCAGTTTTTGAATTAATTTCAAAACTATTATCTTTGCAGCGTTTCAAGAATTTTGTCCACCATGCCAGTGGCTTCTTTGCAACATTTTTTTTAATCCTAAAATTCTTTCGCAATGCCATTGCTTTACAACCGTATTAACCAAAAGGAGCTAAAAGAAAAAATGCTCCAGTCAGATGAAAAGCGCACCACTATTTCATTTTACCATTATTTTCCGATAACAGAACCACAACAATTCCGTGATGAATTGTATAAAAATTTGTTTGAACTGAAAGTTTTCGGACGAATTTATGTGGCGCATGAAGGTGTCAATGCACAAATAAGTATTCCAACTGAGAATTATGAAGCATTTAAAAGTTACTTGTATTCCATCGAGCCATTGAATGGAATCAGATTGAATGTTGCGGTGGATGATGATGGAAAGAGTTTTTGGGTTTTAAAAATTAAAGTCAGAAACAAAATTGTTGCTGATGGAATTGATGACCCTACATTTAGCATGGAGCGCCGAGGAAAGTATTTGAAAGCGAATGAATTCAATACTTTAAGTCAAAATCCTGAAACAATTATTGTAGACATGCGCAATCATTATGAGTATGAGGTTGGTCATTTTCAGAACGCAATTGAAGTACCAAGTGATACTTTTAAAGAACAGCTTCCAATGGCTGTGGATATGCTGAAAGATAAAAAAGATGTTCCCATTATCATGTATTGTACAGGTGGAATCCGATGCGAAAAAGCCAGTGCCTATATGCTTCATAATGGGTTTAAAAATGTATTTCACGTTGAAGGTGGTATAATTGAATATGTAAACAAAGCCAAAGAATTAGGTGTAGAAAATAAATTCATTGGTAAAAACTTTGTTTTTGATGAAAGACTAGGGGAAAGGATTACAGAAGATATTATTGCAACTTGTCACCAATGTGGCAAACCAGCCGATACACATATTAATTGTGCT
>CANFST010000021.1 GCA_947449695.1 Chitinophagales bacterium | reverse complement strand
GCTCCAAAAATCACCATATTTTTTTCTGTTGGCAGCCTCTTTACAATTTTGTAAATCAATTTTTTCTTGAGCATCAATTTTTAATTCTTCAATTGGTTTCAGTTTATTACCTAATGGGTTATTTTCCATTTTAATAGCCAGTTTTATTGATTAGGAAAATTTTTATACTCCAATCCATCAAGCATTGCACCTGCTTGTTTCTTACCAACTTTTTTCATGAACTGCCATTTATCTTCCTTATGTTCATTTTCATAATGGTATTGGTAGCTTGATTTTTTATTCCCTTCTGAAATATAATTTGCAGCATTACTTACAAATGCAGGATACCAACTACCCCACTGCTTAAAAAAGAAAGGCACATCAGCAGCTTGGCATTGGTCACGAAGTGAACGAACCCAATCAGGGTGCATAGGTCTAGCACCATGTCCGCTTTCACCGCCAACAATTACCCAATGAATCATGTGCATCCATTTAACTAATACTTCCATTCTGTCAATTCGTGTTATTTTTCTTAAAACTACTTCCCCCAACAACGGCTCACAACTCAAAAATCTTACCACTGCTGGCACTTTCAAAAGCAATGGAATTCTTTCATCTGCTGCCGCTTGGTTTTCTACAGAAACGCCTAGCCAAACATTTGGCAATGGCCACTCAGTTGAATATTTTGAGTATTCAGTTAAGGCAATATCCCAAACTCTTTTTTCGGTTTCAGCATTGGGATAATCACCATAAAAAGGAGCTTGAAAATTGAAGTATTCAAGCATTCTATCAGGTCGCTTTGTAAGGATTTGAAAAGTTGTATCGGCGTTTACAGCCATTACTGCAAAAACTTTATCAATAAATTCAAACGGCACATCCTCATGAAATAAATCACTCATTGAGTTCACAAATACTTTAGTGCCAGGCTTGAATTTGTAAGGCTGACTTAATCTGTCCTCATGCATTTGTACATCAGTAAATTTTCTGCCTTTCCAAAAGCGTTTTGCTAATGTTTCGGCATAACAATTTTTACAGCCTGCGCTTACTTTATTGCATCCTGTTACAGGATTCCATGTTTCATCTGCCCATTCTATTTTTGTACTCATTTTAAGTATTGATTTTGTTGATTAAAGGCCTAAATGGTTAAAGTAATTACGGTTAAAAAATATCTGACCTCCATCACCTGTAGTGCATATTGTTTCTATTTCGAATACAGAATATTTTTTCATAAAATCGGTAGCTAACATTCTTACTCCATCAACTTTCATTGGATCAAAAACTATTAATTCATCAGATAAGCAATCATTGAAAACTAGAAGACAATGATATGTTTTAGGCTGTGAACCAGGCACAGAAACTATATAAGCTGTATAATATTGGGAGTTGTTTTTTTGTGATTTAAATACACTAGCATCACTAATTGGATTCATATAATTCTGAACCAAAGCATGATATACAACCGAAAATTCATTATTGGTTTTTCTTTCAACTACTTTTCTGGCATCCATGTGGTAACCCCCATTATGGCCATTTTCTATAATTGAATTATCGTTGAAAATATTTGCAAGGCAATAGAATAAGCATTTGCCCCAATCTTGTTGTACGAATTTTAATTTCATCTTCTATTTTGTTTACGTGATTTTTTTTTAATTCTTTGTTTTCGCTTGCTGTATTGCTTGCATTTTCGGTTGTTAAATGGTCGCCTTGGTGGTTTTAAATTGCTGAAGCAGTTTTTCTTCTCTCTCAGGCAGATTGTGAAAGCTTTCAATTAATCGTTTTACTTCCTCTTCATTTGGCTCTTCTTCAGGTGCAATAATTATTATTGGAGCTTCAGTTTCTAATTTTTGAACCTCTCTAGCTATTTGAGCATATAAGCCCATATTATTACCACCTATCATAATAATATTAGGCTTAAACTCTTCATCTACAAATACTGGGTAAAAGGGGCGTTGGGTCATGATTAGGGCTCAATTTTTTTAGCTACAATTTTTATTGGAATACTTACTTCACTCATTGCAGGTCGGGCAGTTCTCGAAAATTTAATTACCCAAACCCACGGATTGGCTTTCCATGATTCTTTGCCATTGATAATTCGCCATAATGATTGAAATGAATGTTTTGCTTGGTAAAACCCACCGCAATCACTCAATGGACAATCTGTGTAATAAGAATAATCTTTAAAGAATGGCTTTTTGGTTTCATAGTGCTCAATAAATTCAACTCCTTCAGCTCTTGCATCCTCCTCACTTATTTCCTGCAATCTTTCCACTCTTATTTCTTCAATTTTCAACCAAATACGTGCATGTTTTTTCTGTAAAAAAAGTGATGAACGTTTATACCAATTAGCCCCAAGTTTATTCGAATTAGGTTGTACATCTAATGTGTAAGTTTCTTTCATTATTTTAACTTCCTTATCAAAATCAATTGATTCATCATCTTGCAATTTGAATCTGTATTTTAATTTCCCTTTTTTAGTAGTTCCATTTACTTTCCATGTTCCAAATGCATAATGTGTTTCTTTCACCCAAAGCAAATCGCCTACTTTGCCGTATGGGAACTTGAATATCTTACCATCATAATCTACAAAATCCCCCTCATCACTAATTCTTTCAATAGATATTGTTCTTGCTCCATCCCCTTGTAATCGTGGCTGTGGCTTTACTAATCTTCTGGTGATTGTCTTATTGCCATTTAATATGGCTTGTACCATTGCGGTACTGAATAAAATTGGTTTGTGTGGTGTCATTATGCTGCAATTTTTTTTTGTGAAAAATTTAGTTGAATATCGGCTCTGCCAATGGCAAGTGCCAAATCATTAATGTTGGTGTGCAAATAATATTCTTGTGTGGTTTTAATAGACGAATGCCCCAAAAATTTCTGAATCAAAGTAGCATCAACACCCTGCCTTAGTAATTCAGTAGCTCGGCTGTGGCGCAAAGTGTGCACACTAATTTTCTTCCGAATTCCAGCCGCCCGTTTGGCTCTATGAAATATGGCTTGAATGCTGCGAACATCGTATTGCATACAGTTTTGCCCATTGAATAAATATTCAGTTGGTTTGTATTGCTTAAAATATTCACGAAGTAAATTCAGCGTTTCCAATGGTATTGGCACAATCCTATCCTTAGCACCCTTACTGGCTCTAATATGCAACTGCAATCGGGTGCCATCAATATGTTCAATCTTAATATTCACCGCTTCGCTAATTCGCAATGCACAAGCATATATCAAAGTAATAATGCTTCGATGCTTAATGTTTTGAATAGTGCCAATCATGCGGCTTACTTCAGCATAATTCAGTGTTTCCACAATTACTTTTTCCTGCTTTGGTTTGGGGATGCAATCCATCCAATTTCTTTCATTTAAAACATTGGCATAAAAAGAGGCCAAGGTGTACCAGGTTTGGCGTTTGTATCGGGTACTTTTCAACTGCAACAAATAATCGCCAATCATGCTGGGTGTGATGGCTCGTGGGTCTTTTTTAAAATAGCAGATAAATTGCGTTAAAATACCATCATAGCAATCAATTGTATTTACTGCACAATTGCGAAGCTTCAGATGCTTTTCGAATGCTCGGCGGTAATCTTGTAATGTAGCCATGTTTAATTGATTGATTTTTAATGTGATTCGTTAATTAGGATGTTACCTGCTACTTGGCGGACACAGGCTGCAATTCATTACTTGTTAGACAATAAACAATGTTTTGTATATCGTGTAAATAATGAACTAATCTTATCCTTTTAGAAGTACCAAAACTGAATAAATCTACAAAGTAAGGTTTGCCGTTTCCAACCTCTTTTAATGACAAAAACAAAACTTCACTTCTTGTTGGCAAATCAATTCTAAATGTTCCAGAAACTGTATTTACCAATACAGCATATTTTGATAAAACTTCTTTTGATAAGTAAACAGGTTCTAATAATTCAGGTGGTGTTGTTAAAGATGAATGGGCGAGTTTTACTCTAATTTTTGAACCGCCAATACCAGCCTCAATAGTTCCAATTCTACCATCAACATATTTTACATAGTTGCCAATTCTAAAATCTTGCTGTTTCATAATTTACTTTTTTTTTGTCCACAAAGTCCTTTGGACTTCAAGCAGCAGGTAACATAAGTATTGCTGCAATTGTGGCTTTATGTTAATAATTAGGCAGTAGAATAATACGGCATCATTCGTTATTTATTCAACAGTTGTGCTGCCAATTCCACAACTGCAAAGCAATACCTGTTCGTTAGGTGCAATATTTTTTTAAACTTTTAAAATTCCTCCCCACTGGTTCGCCATAGCATCCGCAATCCCTTGAAATGTACGGTTACGAATTTTAGCTCTCATTTCGGGCGTTTCTTTTGCCGCATCAGCATACCACTTCGTACACCTTTTACCGCTTTTATACTCCACAAATTCCCCCTTGCTTACAATGTTTGTAGGCAGCAACAATGGCAAGTTTTTTAGCCATAGGCAAGTGCTTTTACTGGCTTCGTGTCCGAATTGCCACGGCTGTATAACTTGGTCTGGCTTTCTCCACAAAGTACTCATTGCTCCTATTGGGTTTTCTATTGCAATTCGTTCTATCGGTGCATTTGCCAATAGCATAAAAAACTCTTTAGCCTCACCTCTTGCGGCTCTGCGTTCTGCTCCAACCAATGCACCGCTTTTTCTTGCCGGTTGGTCTTTTAGCCATTTGTTGCCTGTTACAGTTAAGTAAGTGCAAGGGGGGTGCGCTATCATTAAATCCCACCCATCGTTAATAATATCCAACACACTACCTTGGTAATGCTTTCCAGGCTTCTCGGTTGGTTCTAAATCGCACGAAGTTACATCGTGTCCAAGTGCGGCAAAAGTATCTCGTACAGTTCCGCTAAATTCACAAGCTATTAATATTTTCATTCCACGCTAATTTTAAAAGTTTAAAAAAATACAGACACCTAACAGCACCTAACCAAAAGCGGCCAAACAAACTAACCGCATAGGCCGCCTTCGGTTAGCTGCAAACGTTATAACTGATGCTATCCGAAAATGCGCTTAATTGCTAAATCGGTTAATTCCCAATCAAAATTTACTGAATAAGTCAATAAATCTTCAATAGTATCTTCGTACATAACATCAACTCTTTCTTCAAAATCTTCAAATGACATTTCTAATTTAAAACCCCATTTGTATTTTTCTACTATTTTCAATCCTTTAAATAAAGAAGTTTCTCCTTCAAATAAATTTTCAATAATGCTAGTTTTCAAAAACTTTACATATTCGCCTGTAAGTTTCCATTGTATAGCATCAATAGCTAACATATCTTTTACCATTTCTGATTGATTACCATTCCAAATTGGCATTTTAAAGTTTCTTGGAAAATCATTAACTAATTCTGATAGTGTTCGGTTACGAAGCATTAAAACAAAATCGCTCATTGATTTTAAAGTGAAATCTTTATAAGCACCAGTTATAACATCGGTTTTATTCAATGCCTGCGCTTGGTTTGTATTGGAAGTGTTTTCGCTATTCATAAGTTTATTTTTTATTTGTGAATTTCAGTTTTAAAATACGGCACTGAAATAAAGCCGAGAACCGTTCATGCTATTACTCCTTTAATAATTTTAGGCTCCACCAATCCATTTTCTTTATATAAGGAAATCAAATCCCCAGGAAGAATATTCTGGCTCATAATCACTACCTGAATGCCGCAACGTTGGGCTTTTACAATTTCAAGCTTCATTCCTTCGCTGATATGAGTGCCATAAATCCAAAGCTCATCTACCATTCGGCGGTCAATACTGTGCAAGGCAAGGCCTAATCCTATTTGTCGTTCTTTAAGATCACCATCGTTGAATGCCTGTGTATAGGCATACTAAGGGCAAAGCGGCAATAAAGCTTCATTGCTTGCAAGCGTCCTGATAATTTCTTGAACTGCTTTTAAGTTATTATTATCATTGCCATAAGGATGGCAGATATAGATTCGTTTTTTCATTTGTGTTTAATTAAAATTGTTATTGAAATAATTATGAGCCAACCTTCCAATCACGTATATAGCTGTACTTTCTGCAATTCGTACATTGAATTTTATCTCGGCCATTCGTTAATAGTTTTGGTGGCTTAGAAGTGCAAGTTTTGCAGTGAGGGCATTTTATTGAAAGCATTATACTAGGCATAGTCTTAGTTTTGAAAGTTGATTAAAGTGATGAACGTCAGTAAATCATTAGCTGTATCAAAGTGCTTGAATTCAAGCGCATTTCTATATAAAGTATTCATGTCGCCCGGATCCATGTAATGGATAACATAAACTACTACAGTGCCTTTTATAAATTCAAAAAAAAGAATGTTCAATTGAATTGTATTAGCTGATGACTTGAAAATCTTAAACTGAATCGGCTTACTTAGAACCTGTTTTAAATTAAATTGCGCCACGATTGAATTATATTCTTGCTGTGTCATAGGATTAGGAGTTTAGGATTCTTAATTTCTTTTTCCAGTCAGGGAAAATTTCATCTCTACCCATTGCTTCCATACCAGCAGCTGCAACTTCCTGAAGCAATTCGGCGTTGAGTTCAGCACCATTAGGAATGTTCATATAACCTCCATGTCGTTCAGTTGTGGCATAAATTGCCCTCACATCACTATAAGGCTTACTTGATGAACCTGTGCAATCAACTAGCACAATCACCTTATAAATTTTGTTTTCTTGAAACTCAATTCGAGTTTCTAAAATGTTGTAATCCATGATTTTTTATGTGTTTAATTGTTATAAAATACTTGTTAAAAAAAACTGCGGCTATTCGTGGCTTCCTGCTTTGGGAAGTTCGAAGTTTCATCTACAAATGATTGTGGCAGCAATCACTCTACTTGTTCACCCACATATTTGCAGTTCTTTCGGCGCTTGGTCAATGTTGCCGTTCGACTTACGGCTTCAATTCTGTTAAAAAACTAGCCACATAAAGGCAAAAGCAACTATTGTAATGCCAATGGCAACCAGTAAGTGTTCAAATTTTTCTTTCATGATATTTAGTTTTAAAAAAGTGGGCTGCATTTATATGTTGGTAGCAACCCTTCACCATTGTCACTAAGTGGCTAAATAGATATAGCCTATTTGTAGTGGCAGCAGGAATCGAACCATATCGGATAGGCTATGCCAAACCGATGTTACTTACCTCATCGTAACACCTCCACCATGTGCGGTTATTTCCCAACCACCGCACCAACTTATAATTGGCTCACTGCTTACGAATTCAGTGAGTAGAACATTTACATTTATTTTGAAAAGCAGGAGGGCAAAACCTGGGCTACCTATTTCCCAAAAATCCCTCCTGACATTTTCAATTTTTAACCTAACTCTATGGCCACCACAGCTATAGTCATTGGTTATTATTTTTAAGAATAAATTTCACTGGCTCAGTGCCAATAAATTTCTCAATCATCATATCTATAAGCTCTTCGCAGTCGGCTACAGCTTTTTTATACTCGACACTGAACAATGCCATTTCTTCAACTGATTGCGCCGACATGAAGCAGAACATTGATTTTTTAGCAGTTTTATCAGCACATATAAAAGCATCATTAAACTCATTATATTTTGCTTCAAATTCTAATTGTTCATTGCTGGGAGTATTCATGGTATTGCGTTTAAAATTTCTTCTAATTGTTTTTTTTGATTCAAATAACTTGGGTTGCTTTCATGTGGTAAAATTTGCCAAAGCTTATCAGCCATATTTTTAAACATCTTCAGGCTGTAATCAGTCATTTCTAAATGCGTTTTCACATATTCATAAACTGCCTTCTTCTCCTCATAGCCATGCCCTTTATAAATGACATGAGCCTTATGCTTCACCCACTTCTTAATACTATATTTAAGAGAAACTTGCTGCACGGCTAATTCTTTTTAAGTGAATATTCCAATCCTTCAATTCTTCCATCGTCAAATCTGTTTCAGTGGTATCAATATGTGTTTCTCTCACTTCCACCAACGGGCGAATAGTGCATTCACAATCTTTAATTTGTGCAGCAGCATCATCAATTGCTTTAGTTAATATTGCAGCTTGCATTGGGTTCAACCCTGTGTAGTATGCGGTGATTGATTTCATGATTGAATATTTTCAAGTTCTGCTTGGTGTTTCGCTAAAAGTAAACCACCTGCTTTACGAACTTTGGTTACATAAATTGGATTTTTGCTTCTTCCCGAGAAAACATTATTTACATCATACTTACTTAGACCAGTTTGCTTCGCAATATCAACCCTAAGCCCTCTGTAAGCCTTGCGCTTAATCTCACTTAGTGATTTAAGTTTTTTTACTGATTTTGCCATGTGATTAAAATGTATTAAATTGCATTAATTGACATTGCAAATGTAAAGCAATGAGTTGACAAAAGTCAAGCATTTGCTTTACAATATTTATCAACAAAATTATCCACATATGAATGATGCTATCAGTAAGCGTTTTGTTAGTGTTGTCCAAAAAATAAAACAAAGTGATCAGTTGCCTTCGCAAACTGAATTGGCGAATAAACTAACTTATACTAGGCAGTATATAAGTAGTGTGTTTACAGGTAGTAGGCCTCCATCTAATGAAACGATAAAGTACTTCCATGATAATTTCAAGATGAATATTAATTACTTATTCAATCCAAGTGAACCAATGTTTTTAGATGGGAAAATGGCAAGTAATAATATATTATCAGAGCCTCCCGTAGAATATGGCAACGCAAAAGACAAGCGTATAGCCGACTTAGAATACACAATTGAGTTGCAAAAAGAAATGATTGCCAGTCTTAAAGGAAACCGGAAAGCAAAATCCGCATAGCATACCGCAAACCAAAGAAAGAAAACAATACAAATCAATTATTTATAAATTATCACAATGCAAAATAACCTGTTGTATTTAATAGACAAATTTCCGCAATACGGAAATTGTTGCATTTTGTCCCAAAACTGTCCCAAAAAATAAAATAAAAATCTAAAGCCTATATGCAGTCAGCGTTTGAAAAATTAATCAAAAATCTAGTCGGACAACCAATAATAAAAGTACAAGATTTACCTACTTGTACTTTTATTACGCTAAATCAAGCCCACCACAGCTTTCAGTCATGGTTAAGAATTTATTTCTTAACAAAAAAACAGTCCCAACTACTGTCCCATGATGCTCATTCTAGGAAATCGTCCCGAAGTTTGTCCCAACAGTGTAATACGCAAGGAGGTCGATATGTTTAATCGAATTCGTTGTAAAATTTATTTGCGTACTGATTCCAAAAGCCGTACTACTGGCTTACAGCCAATTTATTTTAATCTTTCTATTAATGGAGAAAGAATAAAAAAGCATTCAGGTTTTTTTATTGATGAAAAAGATTGGGATGAAAAAATAAAACTAGTAAAATCAACCAGTCAATCACAGCATGAAATAAATTCTACGCTGAACAATTTCAAATCATTAGTTGATAAAATTGCTTCTGATGCTAATTTAGAGAAAATAAAACTATCAGTTTCATTATTTAATAAGAGAATTGAAATTCAAAATATTTCGGGTGATTTTATTGATTATATGGAGCAACAGGCAAAAACTAGAATAAAACTAAAGCCTAGCTCTCGAACTGTACATTTAAACACAGCTAAAATACTTCGTAAGTATTTCAAGAAACTTGAAGTTGCTGATATTACGCAGCCAATGATGATACAGTTAATTGAAAAATTATATCGCAAAAAGTATTCTGAAAATTATATCCATAGCATTGTTAAAAATGTGAGGACCTACTGGAAATTAATTCAAAAACAAACTGGAGTAAAGCTGAATACTAATCCGTTTGAAGATTTGGGAACAAATTGGGTTGAAAGAAAAATTGAATTTTTATCTATCAGGGAGCTTCAGTTGGTTATTGATCACTTCATGGAATCTTTAGAAAATTATAATTATCATAATTCCTACTTAGTAGCACTGAATTATTATTTGTTTAGTTGCCATACTGGCTTAAGAATAAGTGATGTTACTAGGATTGGTACATTCAATATGCAAAATAATGTTCTGAATTTTAAGCCTAAAAAACAACAATTGGGTAAGGAAAAAGAATTTTCAATTCCATTAAGTGAAGGTGCAGTATTTCTATATCAAAAATTAAAGGAGTTCAACTTCCCTTATGTAGCACAGCCAACTATTCGAAAGCATATCAAACAAATGTGTGTAAAGTGTAAGTTGGGGAAAGAATTAAAATTCCATTCATCACGTCATACATTTATTACCACACTATTAAAGCTGAATACCTCTCCATTAATTACAAAAGAACTTGCAACACATGCCGATATTAAAACCACTATGAAATATGCTCATGTGTTGCTCGAAGATAAAACTGAAGCAATAAAAGTGATGGATAGATTGAACTCTATTTGATTATTTAGTTTTCGCCCAGCATATCCATAATGAAGTTTCGCTTAATTCAAAATCATGTTGAATTAAGTAGGTAGTTAAATCAGCCATTGTAATCATTTCATTTTGCAAAATATCTTGCATTTCAGTATAAATACTCAAAGTATCAACGATATGCTTTTCTTTAAATTCTTCATTTTGAATGCAAGAATATCGTGGCTGGATAAACCACTTGATGAAATCAGCAACTGTATTTAAGTCTTGGTTGCTTGGCTTGGTTGTTTCTGTTGTTTGCGACATTTTTAGGTAAGATATAAATTATAAAATCCGCCGTGGTCGCAAACAACTGTAACAATGAAGTTACAAGGTTAACCCGATTGGATACGGATTGCACGGCGGATTTTGAAAATAGATTTTGAAGTTGGTAAATCATTATAATTACAGTTGTTTGCGAAACATTGCAAATATAATTGCCCGAAATATAAAAGCAAATTTATTTTTTACTTATTTGTAAATCAAATAAAAATCCAATCATTGCGCTTGGCGTTGGTGTAATGATATTTACAGTAAGTATCCCTCCTATTGCTCCATAACCAGGTGCATTTCTATAAATCAAGCATAAAGGCAAGTATGGCTTAATTATCGTTTTATCAATTTTGGGATTATCATTTGCAAAATCTGTAGTACTGGTATAACTATAAACATCATATTTGGAATCAGAAGTTGAATAAGCCCAGTCATATTCATCATAGGCTTGATAGTCAGTAATTTTATAGTGAATAACCTGTGCAGCAATGCCTAACCCCAACTCAAACCCACTTCCAATATCATGTGTAAATAAAGAGCCGAAAGCAAATTGACTTTGTGAATAATCTGACGTGTTTCTTAAATAAGAATTAGAAGAATACCCAAGAGTCCAACCATTTCCCACTGTTTTATATGGCAAATAAAGATCGGCTCCTTCGGGTAAAAAATCACCTTTCAAATTATTCAATAGGAAAGTATTTTTTGAAAAGCTAGCTGATAAAAATGGGTAATAATTTAGCTTTTTTGTTTGAAATCTTAAATATAAAGTCCAAGGGAAATCAGTAAAGCTTTTATCATTATCAAAAAAAGTATAGCCACTTTCTTCTACAGCTGAATTATTAAAACTCATTGGCATTAATAATCCAAAATTTACTTTTTGCAAATTAACTGAATCGCTAGATTGGCTAAAACATTGCAACCCTATCAAACTAATAACAGCAACTAAAATTATTTTTTTCATGTTTAGGATTTTTCTTGCAAAAATAATCAATTTAAAATTTTCCACCAAGTAGCATCGAATCGCTTTTTGTTTCTTTTTGGGGATAACCAAAAAGAAAAATTTTGTAAAAAAGCCCCTACCAATTTTCATCAGCAAGGGCTTTTTTATTCAATTCAATGCAACATTTTATTTTAAATGTCAGTTTGCCATTTCCAAAATTTTATTAAAAATATGAGCATCTGTGCGCTTTTGATTTTCAAAAGTGCGTTTCAATTTATTATGCAATACTTCATTAAAGGCATTGTAGCCCAACCACAAATTAGGCGGCGTTTTCAAAAAATTACTTTCCCTTTCAATTGCATCAATCACCAATTGAGCATTCAGGCTTGGATTAGTTGGATTTTTTTCACTGCTTTCAAATTGAAATAAAGCAGTTTTACCGCAAACTTGCTGCACAAAATCTTTTACATTTGAAATAGGCGCTTCGGCTAATACTTCAAATTTTCTGTGCAAAGTGAAAAATTCATTATCCATAAATTTTTTCAAAATGTGGTTTATCTCTGGCAAAACAATTTCAGCAATGTTGCCTTTATGTTTTACCGAAAATCCAATTTCAGCATGTGCTACATGCAAACCATTTTTACAAACTTCTCTAAAAAATCCGAAATGTCCGCTTGTTTTACAGCTTCCATCATAAGAATTTGTAAAACGCAACATTGGTTTAATTTTATCAGCTCCATTTTTTATTTCAACTTCAAAATTTTCATCAGCTAAAATATAATCAACTGCAAAGCTTCTATTGTCTCGGTTAATGCTCCTGGTGATATAATTTATTTCAGCATCAATTAATTTCTTTTCCACCTTTAAAAAGAAATTTTCATTCGGCAAATGTCCATATTGTTGTGAAACAATATTTACAATTTGCCCATTGCTAAGAATAGCATTTTCAAGTCCTTTTCGTGTCGGGTAATTGCTAATATTTGCAAGGCTTACCACTTCATTTTTTATAAAAATATCATCATTCTGAATTGATGATTTAAAATTTTGTGTATCAATTTTATTGTACATTTGCAATGTGTTTAATTGTTAAAGAAATTTAATAATTAAAAAATGGGCAAAGGGTGTAACCAATGCCCATTTTTATTTTAAGAATTTAGAAAATTAACTGCTGTTCAGTATCAGCCATTTTTAATTCAGTTTGCTTCATCAGTAAATCAATAACATCTTTAATCAACATAGTATTATATGTTCTGAATTCATTCCCGAATCCGTCTTTAATCCCTAAAACATCCAAATTTTTGTCAGATTGAAGTTTGAATTTTCCTAACTTCTCTTTTGTGTTTTGCAAACTGGTCAAACGCTCACTAATTGCGTTTAACTCATTCAGTTTTTCCAACTTTTGATTTGTTGTTAACTCTGAACTTTTGGTAGTGATTACCAAATTTGAAAGTTCAGGTTTTTTAGTTTCAGTTTTAGAAGAATTTAAAACTGTGTTTGCTACTTTGCCATTTGTGGCTGTTTTGTCTGTAGAACTCATTTTGTTTTTGCGACCGTTATTCAGTTTCGCCCCTGATTTAATTATTGATATTTTGATACTTCAAAGATACAAAATTAAAATGTATTTTGTCAAGTTTTATGCAAGTTATTTTTGCGGATTTTAATTATAATTATCCACATAAAATACAGTATTGTTAATACTTTCAAGCAGTTTTTAAAATTATTTTTATTAAATAATTTCAATTGATTTTTCAAAATTAAAAACTCAACACTTGTTTTTATAATTCATTGAATTTCATCAAAATGCGTCTTGTTTTTTATACGCATTTTAGTTTATCTTTTGAGGGTACGCCTAACGTCCTAAATTTTTTGGCAGTCGCAAGGCATTTTTGACCGTTTTTTGTATGGTTTTTACTACAAAATCATGCCTTATGAAAATCAACTTGAAAAGTTGATACCAATAATAAAAAAAGGCAGTTGAGCTATATTACCTACGCTCAACTGCCTTTTTGTTTACCTAATTAGATGTTTATATTACTCTACCAAATGGGCTGGAATCATCATCAAGTATATGCATCTGTTTTTCTACCATATATATGTCATCAGTATCACTGAAGTGTGTGGCATGTTCTGGAAGAACACCACTTGTTTTTCTTTCTGAACTTTTATCTTTTTCATAAGAACCGTTTGTAATTTTCAATGGAGCATTTGCGATTGAAATAATAGAATTTGGACAATTATTTCGATTAATGCGGAATACCTTAAATCGTTCATCAGTACATCGTCCATTACGCTCAACCAATATAGTTGACCACAAACGATGTTTTTTGGCATGGTAAGTATTCTTTTTACCCAAACTCATCATAATCACTTTCCAACCATTAGAACGAAGCTCATTTGCAAATTCTTCAGCAAATGTTTCAACTGAATCTGCTCTTTCAGAATTACCTGATGGATCGTAATAAAAATAGAACACCTTATTTTTATGATGGCGATAATAGTGTGCAACCTTTCGTGCTAGTGCTAAATATTTCTCTGGTGGTTTTGTAAAAAATTCGTTAAGCTTATCAACTGAGTAAATTCTTTCCTGGTAAACTGAGCAACAATTAATTGTACCACCCCAATCTACAGCAATATCCAATGGTTTATAAGCATCGCAATCATCATCCATTGTACTGTCTTTATCTGAAATCTTTTTCAAATCCTCCGCCAATCCATTGTTCATAATATCTTTTGCAAAATATCCATGAACATCTACATCAAATGCTGCATAGAAATCACCACCACCAACAGCTTCCATTGATAAAATTGAACCTTTGAACTCCTGAATTGTCATTGATTCAGCTTGAGTTTTAAAGTAATTAGCACCTAATACATATCTATTGGCAGTTGATGGCGCTTTGATTACTGAAATTGAATTACATCGCATGATGTTCAACTTAGTTTTCATTGAAGCTAATTTCGGATGAGTAGGAATATTTTCTTCCAAATGCTCAACCAACATGGCTAATTGATAAATTGCTTCAGTCACTTCATCGTTATGTTTATCTCCATAAAGCTTGAGAACCCAATCACCACCACGTTTATCAAAATATAAATCAGAGAAAAATTCTAAAGAGTTATACTCCGGAATATCCTGCCAAACCCAAGCCATACCCCTCATTGCTGGTAATAATTGTTCTACAAATCGTTTCCCATTCAATAATTTGAATTCATCACCCATTATCCAATGGCACTCAATACCATTACTAGTAACTGATTTATCTTGACTAACAACACGTTGCACAGCACCATTGCGCCAAGCAATACAATAGTCATAGTTTTTGAGTTTTAAATAAGGTTCAACCCAACCCCATTTCTTCGGTGGTTTTTTACCAATCACAAAATCTCTATCTTCTTCTAAGCCAAACTTTGATAATCCAGTAAGCATTGGGTTTATCAAATCTTGCAACATCTTTTGGTAACTGGGTGCCAATAATGCCCCAGTACTTCTAGGCATTAAACTCACCCTCAAATTTAATTTGTAAGGGAAAATAATAGTTGATTTACCACCAGCTCTACCAATACCATTCACTTGTATTCGGCTTCGCACCATCATACATTTTTGCTGTGCCTCATTGATATATGTTGAAATTTCTTTCGTTTCCATTTGTTTATTTTTTTACTTCAACATAATCTACATCCTCAATATCATCTCGGCGAAGCTTATTCTTAATAATTCTATCCACTTTAGCATCAATTTTTGCAATTGATTCTTCATCCATTTCAGGCAGTATCTTAGGGTCAGTACTGAATTTATAAACTACAGTTATTTCATTGCCAATATTCAATTCGTTTTCTTCAACATTATACTGGTTCAATTTATCTAGCACTTCGGTAAGTTTCGCCAAAGTTTTGCTTCCTTCCAACTGAATGTAAGGATCTTTGTATTTATTGGCCTCCATCACTTTTTTAGTATCTTCAATAGCTTCTTGAAGTACTAAAGTCAACTTTCTTTTTTCATAATTCTTTTGTGCTTTCAATTGTGAACCATGAAAAAATTTAGTATCATTTAATAGTTTATCAGCAGTATTTAGGCAACATGAAAAATAGGATTGAATCAACTTCACCAATGTTTTATCAGTTGCTGATGGGTGACTTCTTACCAAAGTATCAACATAATCAAGCTTATTTTTATAAGCCATTTCAGCAGGTTGAAGAATTTCTTCCACTGCTGTCGTTTTTGCACTTCTACTTATTTTTTGCAGAATATTCAGCGCAATATTTCTATCTAATAAAACGTCATTCATAATTTTCATTTTTAGCTTCTTGAGCAATTTTGATAGCCAATGTTTGAGCAGGATTACTGCCATTTGCTGCCATATCAATTACCCCTTTATTCACTTTTACTTCCGATTCATAAAACCCACCCCAATAATTTTTAAAGGCTTTACTTTCGTCATTTTTCAATTCCATTTTCAATTCTTCATAATCTAATTCCATACAAAATGCAGTTTTTTTGATGCTGAAAAATGCAGCACCAAAGCCTTTCAGTTCCTTTAGTTTTTCATCAGTCCATTCCATCATTCAAATTATTTTCATCAATATTCAAAATCCAATTCTTTGCCACCTGTGCTACTTTTTTATCACAACTTATCACACCAGCTTCTGCTCTTGGATTAGCAGAATAATTAGCACTACCAGTTATAACTACACCCCACTCTTTATTTTCAATCACTGTTACTTTAGCATGGCAATGAGCCAATACCAACGTATCAGCATTTTTTTGCAAAAAATGATAAACCTGGTTATCATACGTTTTCACTCGATGATCTAATTTGATATGCAACTGCTCAATCAAATTTTCCTGCTTGGCTTTAACAATTCTTCGAGCTGGGAACTCTTTCATTGCCCAACTGGCAATAAATACATTCGCTTTACCAGTTTGCGATAAAATGTATAAAACCAAATCAGGCACAGTCCATGAATTTTTTGTAAAAAAATGAATATGCTCATTCATCTTTAATTCACCAATCACCTCATCTAGTAATAGCTTTTGTTTTTCCTGAATAAATTGAATAGCACCAATACTTCTGCAACTAATATTTTCAGTTGCAGAAGTATTTTTTTCAGTAGTATGTATTTGAAATAAACTCACTCTTTTAATTTTGGGTAACCCAATTTCTCACGAATAAAATCTCTACGCTCAATTGATTTTGCCAAAGCAGCTTGTTTCTTTTCCAACTTAGTACCACTCAAAGTTTTCACAGCTTTTCGCATCTTGCTAATATTCGCAATCAAGTTTTCATGCTCCTTCACCATTGCAGCATCATTGTTTGAAACCTGCACTTCAACTGGTTTCAACGTTGGTAAAACAAAATTTGCAGGCGGCCTACCAAATTTTTTAATGAAGTTCACAGCATCCCATACCTGCACCAAACATTTTTGTAAATAAACAATCCGTTCAGCATATTCATAGCGTTGCTTCTTGTCATTAGTAACCTTTAGCTTACTATGCAAATCACATTTTTCAGCCCACCACGGTAACCATTCAGCCTTGAGCTGATTGATTTGTTTTTGTGTAGAAACTGGATAAGCTTTAATATCATCGCTCAAATGGTCAACCCATTCACGGCTCACAGTACAAATCACATTTCTAAACTCTTCCCTTTCACCTCCCGATTTCATTTGCAAATTCAATTTACAAAGCACCAAATCCAATCGTTCACCGCTGTAAAGCATCTTCAAAAATTCTTTTTGGCTTATCCCAATTTTCAAAGTACTACCCAAATGCATTTCCATCCCATTCACTTTCTCCACCAAATCAGGATGAATTTTCATTACAGAATTATCCGATAATTTAATGTTCACAGTAGCATTTTCTCGGTGAGCAGTTTTTTGGGAAACCTTTTCTTCCTGCTCCGACAAATTATTTTTTAAAATTTCTTTTTTGTCGGAAGAATTATCAAACGATTGCAATGTTATTTTCCCAGTTCTAACAATTTTATTTTTATCAGAAGAAGGCAGGCGAACTTTTTTTTCACCTGCCATAACATTCATATTCTGATTGGGCAAATCTTTTTTTGAAGCATTATATATTTCTTTCAAATAGTTAAGCAGTTTACCTTTCATGGCATCTTCTTTTCCACTCATCAATTTCCATTCAGCCATTACCATATTAGCCGGATAAATTGTTTTGCCGTGAAATTGAAATAACAATAATCCCTTATTGAAATTTCTATCACCATTCAGCCAATTTTGTATTTCAGAGTTTACCATAATTAGTGTGTTTGAATAAATACTGCAGTAGCTGCAAGCGTTCCATAATTTACATCTGAATCCAATTGCAAATTCCCATCCATATCAATTGACCAATAGCCAAATGTTCCCCAATTACCAATTACCCACAATAACAAAGTTTCTTTCGAGTTAAAATCAATACCCGATGGCGATGGAGAAAAGAACCCAGGCCATGCAGAAATATAATAAGCATCGCCAGTAGGCAAGGCAGGGAAAGTAAACGAATAACCATATCCAGCATCCATTCTAAATAAATTAGTATCTAAATTTTCAGGCGCATAGCTACTATTTTTCAAAGCCAAGCTATACTCCATCACCATTGAATTAATTACCGAATCCTCATTCTTTATTCGTAAAGCAATCTTCATACTATCACGTTGAATAGGAATAAATCTAACACCTCTATTCCCAATACCAATTGGTGCCGAAGGAGTACTTCTGATAATTTCATAAATATTTTCAGCTAATAAAACCTGACGATAATGGTCAATAATTTGCTTACTCAAATTACCAGTATTGCCCACCCGTTTCACCTGCTCTTGAATGCTATTGCTAAAAAATTGCTTCCCAATTATCCGCCCATTGCCAATATCATCAGTGATAGATTCGCCCCTGCTTTCATCTAACTGAATGCCAGTTTGTTCTTGATAGAAATAACGTACAGTTTCAACCCCCCCCAAGCTATTATTTACAAGCAAAGCCCTATCCTTCGAGCTTAACTCATAAATAGCTTTAAACCATGCTCTGCTGCCAATTTGGGTACCTCCATCGTTTAACTCCACAGTGTAATAATCAATTTGTTTAGTACTACTTAAAGCCTCCAATTGCAATTGATCAATCCCCACAGCAAAATAATATAAGCCACCATAAGCCGATTTAAACGTAGCACCAGTTTTTAATTCAGGCACATTAGTACTCACAACAGTATTTGTCCCATCATTCCAATACACTGTTGTAACCAATTGCGGATTAGCATACCCAGTAGCATTTCTACATTGCATCATCAGCCAATAAGGTTGATATAAACCCACTGGCAAATACTTAATATCATACTGCCACCAATTGCTTAACCCTGCGTTATTCCCAGTAATAAAATGACTGAAAAAATAATTTTTGCGCCATTGTTCTTTAGGCACACCACCCTTATAAATTATTTTAAAAGGAGTGCCTGGGCCACCTGCCCAAGGATTATAATTTGAAAGAATGGAGCCATTGTTATACTCAATTACTTCATAATAAAACTGACGTACACCTTCAGCAACCCTACCCATTGGTTTACTCCACTCAGGCATAAACCAATCCAAAGCATCATCAAAATATTTCTCCAATTGAAAAACTACATTGCCATTCGTATCGGGGGTTAAATCTTCAGCATATAGCTTACTGAAATTGCCACTAAAAGCAATCGTTTCAACATATACACCCAATTCAATTTTCACACCAGCAGCGTTGCCAAGTGAAGTATTCACAGCAATCCTTACAGGGTTTCTGCTCAAACTCATTTCACCAGGTTCTTCCAAAATTGTCAAACTCATATTTATTCAATTTTAATTTTTATAAATCAATTCCTTCGGCCAATACAAACTCACCCTCTTGCTTACCTCCACTCAATGGGAATTCAACTTTCAGGCTTTTCAAATAATAATTTACCCCGTTAATTCTTTTTTTCTTCGAATAATCCAGCGTAGCCAAATCATTTGCATTCAAATACATTGGGAATTTTACAGTAATCATTTTTACCAAAAACTCAGCCCACTTTTTCCAAAATGTTTCATACAAACCCTCACTACCCACCCATCCCAAATGCCAAGCATTTAGCTGTGTAGTTGAATCAGGCGCATAATTATTGCTTGAGCCGAATGGGAACGTTCCAGCCATTACAGTTTGAAATCCGTGATAAATGCCAATTGCTGAAACAAATGGTTGTATTGCCACACCTTGATAGTATGACCTATAAAATGTACCCGGAACAGGTACAGGGACAGTAATTGTATAACTTATAACCTTTACTTTTATTCGACTCATTGAGCAATCACTTACTGGCTGCCAAGCCGTAACCCCATAATTTGGATTAATGATGTTATTATGTGTAATGGTATTTGATAAAATAGATTTTTTACCATCCAATACTTTAATGCGTTGTAAATTATCTCCAATCAATTGGTTTGAACTATCTGGCTGCGATTGATAAAAAGTATTCTCACTTTTTACAAAAATCACAGTACCTGCTGAATAGCTTCCCAATGCAGCTTTATTTGCAACAATTGTATATGTCCCATTATCAATTGCTGTATAAATACTTTCCACTTTTTTTAACGCATCGCCAAGTAAATTTTCTGAATCATACCCACCATAGCCCAGTGTTAACCCAATCAAGTCAGCACCAGTACCAGTTTTCATAAAATTTGCATCAACTTTATTTGTCCAGTCATCATTGTCAGAAATATTCAGTAATTCATTATACTGAAATATATCAACTGAATTATCAGGCTTGAAATAAAACTTCAAGCCAAAAATAATTGATATTTCATTCAACCAATCTGAAACCAACTTATCGGGCATGTGATTAGATGGAGCGACAAAAAAACCATCATATTCATAATTCCCATTTGTAGTATCAAATGGTGTTATAGAAACATTGTTGAACACATATATTTTCTTAAAATCTGCATCATTTAATATTGGTGCATTCCCAATCGTATAACCAGCATCAGCCAATATTTGCTCAATAACCCAATAAACCTTAAACATGGGAACTACCTCATTAATATATAAATCAGTACCTGAAAGTATTTCACTGTGCATCCTGTTATTAGCATTATCCCAAGCATTTATCACTCCATTTAACGTTAAATGCATATTTAATGATGGGGTTGCTGCAAATTCCCCATAAGTATTCCAATTAGGTACATGGTAGCTTGGGAAGCAAATATGTGGCGTTGTACTTGGGTTTAATACCACATCAGTTGCCCACCTTGATACAGCATTTGGGCTTGCAAAACTTGCCGCTGATACTGAAGGTCTAGCAATCATTTGTTGCAATAATCCTACATCACTCAATTTCTTAGTAGCACCACCATTTTCATCACTACCCAACCAACGCAAAAAAACATCTTTAGCACCAATCAATTGCCCTTCAAATGTTGCATTACCGCTGTTCAAATTCCCTACAACTGAATCAATATACAAATTTAAATCTTGCGCAATCTTCATCCCATCATCCTTCACCGTAACGCCATTAAAACTTACTGACCGATTACTTGATTTTATTCTATCAAAAAAATCAAGTGCAATTTTATTTTTACCACTACCTACCAATTTAATGGGCAAACTATATTCAGCATTACCCAAGGAATCAGTAAAAAACGGAGAAACATACTGCAAAGCCAATTTTGCACCAGCTTCCAATTCCAATATTTGCCCTTCTTTAGTTTTTACTTCAATCATTATGCTCCAGCTCTTTTAAGTAGTTTTTGATATTGTGTATTTATTTCGTGAAATTGTTCAATGCTCATCACCGCAGGCTTAGGCTTGCGCAATTCTTCCAAAATAGAATTCATTACCGCAGCCGAATCATTGCTTTGCTTATACATCGTACTGCTCATATTGCTGAAGAAAGTATCAGCACCAATAATACTGGCATTTCCAAAGCTCTGTTTTACCGCAGCAGCAGTATTGCTCACATTCACCCTTGGCGCACTGATTCTACTCACCACCTCACTATTACTCATAGCACCCAACTTAGCATTGTCAGCAGCATTAATCACCCGTTCACCACGGCTTAACCTAGTCATAATCGAATCACTTGTACTAGTGCCTGGACCATCTACATATTCAGTTCCTTGGGCGTAGGCAGGAATAGGAGTTGAGGAAATAGCAGTGATTTGCACAGCTGTAGCTGCGGCAATAATTCCTGCCAATATTGGCCCCAAAATTGGACCACCTGTGGCTAAAGCTTTTATGATAGCTTCTGCACTTTGAATTGCTGCTTCAAATATTGCATAATCTCTTTGTCTTATAGCTTTATCATGCTCCATCCTGCGTTGTTTCTTATCAGTTTCATCTTGAATTTTTTGCTTTTCAGCTTCATATTGTTTGTCTGAAATTTTTCCTGCTTTATGATTTTGCTCAAGAACCTTCAATTTATAGTCTTGATATGTTTTAAAACTATTAAAATCAGCTTGATCTCTATTATTTGCAATCGTTACTAAGCCATTCCATATTTTACCTACTTCTGCTGCACCCTGTTCAGCTATTTGAATCATTTCCTTATTTTCTGAATACCATTTAGCAAATTTACTTTTATCAGAAGTTTCTTTATTTTTTGCATCTTCAGCATAAAGCTTTTTAAGTAGTTTATTTATTTCATCCTGTGCTTCAGGTACGGCTAAAAGCCACTTTTTTAATATTGCCAACTTATCTTGGTTGGCATCATTAGTAAGTTTTAAATCTTCCTGATTATATTCTTTTCTTGAGATTAAACCATCTGAATAATCTTTATCCAACTGCATTTTGAGCAAAGAATATTTTTCATCACTGGCTTGCAACTCATTTTTATAAGCTTCTTTAGTCGCTTTTGCTTTATTATCTTCAGTTTGTTTTTTATCAGTAATTTCTTTTTGTAATTGCTCCGACTTGAATTGCGTTGTATCTTTTGCAGCTTGCTCTTCATTTTTCTCATAATCTTTAGCAATTACCAATTTTGCATTTGTAGCGGCTAAATCAATACTTTTTAATCGCTGCTGCAATTGGTCATAGCTTATCTCATTATTTAAATATGATTGATTAGCTTGCTCACGTTCTTGATTATAATAATCCTGACTATCCTGCAATGCTTTTTTATATTCATCACTACTTCGTTGCTTAAATTGCTTTTGTTGCAAAGCAGCAATTTCATCATTCATTTGCTGTTGGATAATGATTAAATCATTTTTCAAACCTGCTTCAGTAAGCATTTTAGCTTTAGCAAACTTCTTTGCTTCATCCATCAGCTTTTGATAATGCACTACAATTTTTGCAATCTCATCGGCATTGGCATCCCCTTTTATTTTCTCTAATTCACTTAAAAAAGTTTCAAAATCATGCTTCAGTTTCTCTCCATCATTACTATTTGATTTTATTAAATCTCCATATAACTTAAATTCCGGATTGCTTTTTGCAATTTTTTCAGCATCTTGCATGAATTTATTGCTAATTTCAAGCTTCTTCTTAGCAGATTCTTCATTTAATTTTATTTCATCAGCTTGACGTTTCTTTTCTGCTTCTAAAACTCTTTGCTTATGTTGGGCAACTCTCTCTTCATCAACTTCGCCAGATCTTGAACCATATCCAGCCAGAGAACCAAATAAATCTGTTACGCTGCCAAATTTATTTAATTTTTTCATTTTAGCCTCTTCAGCTGCTACTGCATCTTTAGATGCTTTTTCCAATTCAATATTAGCCGCAGCACGTAGGAGCATCATATTTAAGTAAGCTTCAGTTGTTTTTTTATCTGAAAGTTTAGCTTCTACTTCATTAAATGATTTTGCAGTTCCCATTGTTTCCCCAAGGGTTTCATTATACTTTTTCAACACACTATTTTTTTCAATTAGTCCCTCTTTAGCATCATTAATAGCATTTTTCATTTCATGGATAGATACATATATTTTAGTGTACTCTTTTTCTGCTTCTTTTAGTGCTTCATTTCTTTCAATTGCAGCATCCATTTTTTCAGTAAACAGCCCCATTTCTTTTGCAGCGTATGCTAATGCCGTTCCAACAGCAAGAATAATCCCACTAATACCCATACCAGGAATAATATTAGCAGCAGTACGCAAATAACCATACATTTTAGTAAACGCACCTGTACTTTGCGTTGCTGCTCCTTCAAGGCTTTTCCCAACTAATCCTGCTTCTTGCTTCATTACTGATAGTTCACCATTCATTAGCTGATATTTACCAGTCATTTCTGCCAACTTATCACTACTTCCAGTAAAGTTTTTTATTTCCTCCCTTAGTTTCGTAGTAGCTGATTCAGCTTTTTTTATTGAAATGGTTTGATTGTCATACTCACTTCTAGCCTTGCCTAATGAAGCGCCTACCTCATCCATTTTCTTAACAGTTGCATTATACTCCTTTGTGCCTTCTGTTAAAGTTTTCAATTTTTGGTTCAATCCATTATAGGCAGTTTCAAGCCGTTCAACTTTCGCCAAATGCTCTTCTTCACCAATAAAAATATTTAATCTGGTATTTTTAACTACATCACTCATAAATTAATCCTACTGTTAATTGGTTAAATAATCTATCTGAAATATCTTCTGACAGTTTGCTTGCATGCAATTGTTGTAATACTTCTAATTGTACTTTCATCACATTGGTGTACCAATGCTTTTCTGTTGTTTTCACCTGTCCACCTTTCCCTGCCAAGCCATAATGCACATAAATACCATGTCTTCTAAAGCTAAACCCTACTACAGTTATCAACCCACTATTCATATCAGGTGAATCACCTGCTTTATGCCAACTAGCTTTACCGCCTGAACTCACTATTTTAAATTTATATGTCAGGCTATTAGCAAATGCACCTGTTTTAAAAATACCCAGTGCCATAGCTTCAGCCCGTAAAAGCATCACGGTTGATTCCAACCATTCAAGCACCACAGTATTTGTTTTTGTATAATCCATTTTTTATAAAAGAAAATGCGCCAACAATGTTTTGAAAACATCATTAGCGCATATTGGTGAAAGTGAATGAACTATAATCAGCTAAGCAGTATTTTTTCGCTTTTGCTTTTCATAGCTTTTTTGTAATTTCTTAGTGGTTTCCTGCCATTGAATCAAAAATCTATTCGTTTGATAAAGCTGCTTATTGAGCAACTCTACTATTTCATTTTTTTCAGTAGGCGTCATTTGTGAAATTTCATTGAATAATAATGGGCGAATCTGATCCTCATTTATAATTCTGCGCATTCGCCCAATGATATAATATACTTCATTACTGGTATCTACCACATCTTCTAAAATATTTTTTTTGCGCATGATTAGTCAATTTTAATTTTTGAATAAAATGTATGAAAACTTTGATCTGAATACCCCATAAATCCACCATCAAAAAAGCATTTGAAAATACTTACAGTATCATTATACAAATCTAAAAGTTTTTCAATGTCGTAAACATCCGTAGACCAATCTTTATGCCATTTAAAGGTCAATCTCAATTGTAGCATTTGTGTCATCAGGTTAAATCTGTCTTCAAAAGTAGATTTTGATATTTCTTCGCTTATTTTTTCCAAAACATCAATATGCTGTTCATCGAATATTAAATATTTATTTTTCGCTTTTGAATTTGTAAAATAATCAAGCTCAAAATGATTTATCAATAGCTGACAAATATTTATCAAATCATCAATCTGATCTTCAAAAAATAAATACCCTATTCGGCATTGTTCTTTATCTAAATCCAGTTTTTCATTGCATACAGCAAAGCGGATAAATTGCCTCCAGTCTTCTTTAAATTTTAGGGGAGAACCTTCTTCAAAATGTTTTTTGATAAATTTTTTGAGTTCATCACTCAATGCAACAGGTAATGTGGCTTCGTTTTGGTTTGCTTTTTGGTTCGACATAAAAAGAATTTTGTTTGTTAAAAAATACCCCAACGTGTCGAACCAAATCAAAATGAATTGAATAGTAACCCGATTTTACGGATTCGTTGGGGCAAAAAGTTTGAAGTAAAAATTGTTGATTAAACATTTTAATTTGGTTTCGACATTGCAAATATATACCAATGTTTGCCTGTTTTCCAAATTTAATCGTCAAGATTTTTTTCTCCAGTTATTTTCATTTTTGTATCGAAATAAAATTCTGTGGTAAATATTCTTGTATTCCCCCCCAGTGTTTTACATCGATAAGAATGTAACATTTTATAGCCTTTAAATACCATTTCATGAATTGAATCAATTGTATTGATTCTTTTTTGGCATCTATATCTTTCGTAAAAATAATGTTGATTTTCCTTTGCCCACTTAGCAATAAACTTAGTTGTATCAATTAGTTTAATCTTTTCATCATCGCTTAATAATATTGGAAAAGGGTAAACAAATTTATTCAAGCTGTCTTCATAGTTTTTATACAACAGCATTTTTTGAAAAACAGAATCACCTACTCTAATAGTATCTAATAGTTTATGGCAAGTAATTTTTGCGCTATCGCTTTTACTATATAAAATAAATGCACTATCCAGCTTTTCAAATTTTACAGTCTCATAGCTTTTAAAATCATGTAAGTTTTCAAACAAAAATTGCTTGATAGCTTCTTTCGCTTTATCTTCTTTACTTTTACAACTTACCAAACAAATAAAAATTACTAAAAAAATATTTTTTTTCATACCCAAAATTTATTTTAAAAGCTTTGCTTTGGCAGCTTCAAACTCAGTATCAGTTAAATATCCTGTATTTCTTAATTCAGCTAATTTATTTAATTCATCTGTCAATGTAGGTTTTACATCTGTTGCAGTATTTTTTGAAATAGAATCAAGCACCTCAAGCTGCTTAGTTTCAAGTTCAGTTTTATGCAACACTTCTGCTTCTGTCTTTGTAAATAGAATTATTAAAATGCCAATTAATGGAGATAAGAAAAATGACAGCGCAAATGAACCCCAAAAGCCATATTTCCTATCAGAACCAATCATCCCTACAAAAATAGATACCACTGCCCATCCAGCTAAAAATTCCATAAGTATTAAGTTTTTTACAAACTTACATCACTTTCACCAATATGTCAAACAACGTTTTTTTATATCAAAATTGGCAACTGCCAACTCTAAAATCTACCCCCAATTATCATTATCT
Organism: Chitinophagales bacterium; assembly: GCA_947449695.1. Lineage (GTDB taxonomy): Bacteria > Bacteroidota > Bacteroidia > Chitinophagales > CAIODY01 > CAIODY01. Next base: position 17,493 of record CANFST010000021.1, on the reverse strand, counting down.
ACCTCAATCCCCACATTAATCACAAAAGCAAAAGTTACCTCAATACCCCAGCAACCATCACCCAATTGTCGTGGACCAATTTCACGGTAATTAATCCGTTCAATATCCATTCTGCCAATCACATCGGGGAAACTGCCCATTGCTGGGTCATTATCCCTCCAATCTACAATCTTAGTTTTTATATCGTGCAAAATGCTTTCTATGTCATCAATGGCGTTCATTCCGGCACCAAATCCATTTTCAACTTCATACTGGTTTTCATGTGTAAGCAGTTGCACCACAATAGTTTTAGTATCGGTGTGCATACCTCCATAGTTGTAGCCAATTGCACCATTCATCAAATTAGGCAATAATATTCGTGGGTAGCCCATAGCCGTTTTCTGCAAATCTTGCCATTCATTGTATCTGGCAAATTTGGTAGTACCGTCCACCTGGTTATCAGCCGATGGCACATGCTGTATTTTTTTATGGTGTACCGCAAACCATTCCATCAAATCAACTATTCTGCTATAACTAATCATGTCGTTCATTTTTTTTAGCTTCTCTTATACAGCGTTGCAAATGCAACATCACATCATGTACGTAAGCATTTTGCACAGCTTCAATATTTCCAAAAATGCCACATTCGGCCACACTCAATACCAAATCGGCAGGGTGGCTATCACCACCATTTCCACCGCCATCATATACCAGTTTATATTCTTCAGCCATCCAACGGCTACAACTCCAATACCATAGTAGTATTGCCGCTTTTTTGCCAAATGGAATTTTACTTATTTTTTTAGCATAATAGCCATTCAGGTGTAGCACATCACTATAAGGCTCACGTTCATCACCTTTAAAATCTTTACTAAGTTTATCATAAGCGGCACCATGGCCATGTCTTCTAAAAAGAATACCTACCAATGCATTTAGCTTCATTTCTAGTACCGATTCTTCTACTTTTTCATTAATTAAGTCAAAACATTCCTGCATCGTTTGGTCAGCATCCATCCATTCTTTCACTCTGATATATTGCAACGGCGCATTGCTGCAATCCAAGCCATAAAAAGTATAACGCCAAGTATCAATCAGTGGGAAATATTGTTGATCACAATCTGGAGCACCTAATAAAAAAATTAACTTTTCAAAAATCCCATTATCTATCAATTGCCCAGCAATATATTTCCAATCAATTTTTTGTTTTTTAAAAAACTGATATTTGCTCACTTGCAAGCCACAGCCCTTTACTACTACATGGCAAAGTTTATCCAAATCGCTCCAATGTGGTTTAAAATAAACCTCACCCAAAGCCACCAAAACTTTAGCATTCACTTCATCCCAATTTTCAGGGAGATTCACCACTTTATTTTGAATAATCAACTCAATCATTTGCAGTAAATTCCTTTTAAAATAGAAATTTCTATTGGTAACATATTCGCTTCAGCAAATATTAAATCATCAGCATTTACAGGATTGATATCTACGGTTGTTTTTTCATCATAAGCTTTGATTTCCGCCTGCATTGCAGTATAATGTCGCTTGCTTATTTCTTCCAATTTTGCAGCACGTTTTTCCAAATAAGTTTGATTGTTTAAATCAAACTCAAAAATCACATTTTTCACAGCTTTATTATCTGCGTATCTACTAATGATAGCACCAGCTTGTACTACTTCAATTTGTTTTTTCTTAGCCATTTTATAGTGTGTTTAGAATTTCAGTAATTCTTTGGTCAACATCACTATCAGTATATTGCCCAATAGCATCATACGCTTCCCCAACCCATAACTCAATAGGCTCACATTCCTGCTGCTGCTCGTTTTCAAGTTTATAATTAAATTTAGCGGTTACTTTTTTATTCAACCTGTCATCAGTAATTGTTGGCGTAGTAAACCCAACTACATTAATTGATACTTCTTTTTGTAAAATAATTTTTTTGTTCATGGTTATTTTATTTGAATCCAATTTGTGCCGTCCGATTGCATTGATACACTACTATTTGCCGCAATAGTGGTTGATGTTATGCCTGTAAATGTTACATAACTAATTGATAGCGTTGCTGATGTTGCATTTTGATTTATAAAATTCAATATTCTACCTGCGCATGTTCCAGGTGCTAATTGAGTAACAGTAATTGAAGTACCATTCATCTTTATTGAATAATCTGAACTTGCAACCGAAAAATTGCCAGTCTTAGCTGCAGCATTTAATGGAGCTGCGAAGCTACCTGCCGTTTGCAAAGTTGATGATGCTACCGATGATCCGCCCACATACATATTACCTGCATTGTTTAGTGTAGCTTTTACAACTCCACCATGAACCATAACTAATAATGGATTGGATGTTGTGTATTGATAGCCAAAAGATGCAGCTGCCCTATTCGATGGACTGGCGAATATTAAATGTGCTTCAGCGCTATTTGTGCCGTTCGTCATTAATGTCATTAAACTATATTGCGCACCTTCAAATAAAAACCCATCAAAAGTTGTATTTAAAAATGAAGGATAGGTGTTAGGTGTAGTTACGGCACTGCCATTCCTAACATGTAAAGGCAACTTAGGTGTTGCAGTATTGATTCCAAACCAATTATTGGTATTATCATAAAATAACTTAGCGTTATTTTGTGATAATACACTACCTGTTCCTGCGAATAATACACTACCTGCCGTAGCTGATGTGATATTATTACCAATAACCATCGCATTAGCCCAACTCATAGCACTTCCATCAGTACTTAAATATTTTCCGCCATTACCTGTTTGAGAAGGCAATGCAGCAATAGCACGTGCATTGGTGAAATATAAATTAGTCCCTTCAGGAATATCTGTAGTTGAAGCGATGAATCCATTAGTAATTGATATATAAGCCGAGCCACTCCATCGATATTGTTTGCCATTTGATTTATCGATATAGATTTTGCCAGTTTCCCCAGTAGCAGGGAAAGCTGCTAAATTATTATACTCCAATACATCATCCACATAACTTGGCAGATAAACAGAATCAATTTGCGCTGATGAATTCAAAGGAGCATAACCATTAGCTACTCCCTTATTTGAAAGCATTTCATACCCAACTAAAGAAGATGAAGTTAAATACCCTTGTAAAGTAACCCAACTCATAGTAGCATATCCTCCACCAGCAATAACTGATGAAGCTCTGTTTTTTAATTCTTGATATATTTCACTAGTAAACTTCATTCTTGTATTTCTTGCTTCAATTATTTAAAATCAGCTAAATGGATAAGCGTATAACTCATGAAATCGCCAACAGTGAATCGTCTATTGATATTCTTCAAAACTAAATTCAGCCAAACATCAGCCTGAGCAACTTGACATCCTTCGCTAAGGCAAATATTTCTGTTCAATGATTTATACCATAAAATGTTTTGCATCCAGTTCAACCAACTATGCAGATTGATGCCAAATAATCCAGTTTGAACAGTTGCATTTCTATCCAATCTGCAATCGACAAAAGTGTCTCTGTAAATGCTGACTGGCTTTACCTGTTGGAAAAATGGCAACTTACTCCATCCTGTATTGCTGTACTGAAAAGCATTTACATATTGCCCTTCTTTTAGGCAAGCAACATCAGCATCACTTTCAGCACCAGTTGCAGGCTTTGTACTCATTGGGAAAAATATCAACTCAGCACCAGCATCAAATATTAGCAATCCCCAGTCGGTAAATTTATCAGTATAAGAATCATTCATTCTTATGCCAATCATGCCGGTTGAATTGCTATTAACTGAAAATGATTTTTTCAAAAATAGATTAGTCAAGATTTGCTTAAATCTATCCTCAGCCAATTTAGTTTGAGGTCCATCTACACCATCAACCAATAAATTAGCGCCGAGAATTTCATTAAGTGCTTGCTGATTAAATTTTACATTTTTCATGGTAAAATATTTATGCGCCTGTTGATGGACTCGAACCACCGACCAAAATAGAACCTTACGGGGCTTATCACATGCTCTAACCAACTGAGCTACACAGGCAGTTTGAATTTTGATTTTAATAAAAAATAAATGATGATGAGCAATCCAATAATCACATTTTCACCAACTAAATAATCTCTTAATTTATCCCCACGATACTCAGCAGTTTGCAATTTTTTTTCATCTTCAATAGCTTTCTTTTCAGCATTATTCAATGCAATATTCAGTTGATTAATCAACCTTAAATCAGGTTGTGAAATCTCAACTGTATCTCGAATAATTCTGTCTTTGGTAACAAATTTTTGGACAGTTTTTGTCCAAACTTTTTCAACTGAATCATACTTAGTAATCGTATCAACTCGGGTGATAGTATTAGTGATCGTATCCCCTTTTTTAAATTTAATTTCTGTTTTAGTGTAGCAAGGATGCTGCACATTGCATTCAGCACAAATCTTTTCAAATTCTGCATTATTATTCAGTACATACTTTACAGGATTGCACGATGCAATCATGAAAACAATCAATAAAAAAAGCAATGCTAAAATCAATTCAGCAAATTGCTGTGCCTTAGTTGGTTTATAATTCATCTTGATTATTTGGTTTTAAATCATTGCCGATATAGGGTTTCAATTTATTCAATCCACCTGCAAGAAAAGCCGCACCACTCACCACATACTTCCACCAAGTCCAATGTTCAGGCACTACAAACATTCCACCAGCAACACTCACGAATGTATATTCAGTAAGTGCTACCAAAATGATGAACCATTTTGGTGTAGGTTTATTGATATTGTCTTTGCTAAATGTCATTTTTCTTTTGGAAATTTTTTGTCAAGAATTGGTAACAACCATCGCTTTGCAGCCCATGCCGAACATACTGATATTGCTGGAAGAATCAATACACTTAAAAATTTTAGTACTAATTCTTCAACTAATCCGAAAAAAGAAATGCCAAGTATAGCACCCCCAAAAAATCCAATATCAATCAGGTGATTAACTACAAAATGAACAGCATCAATAGCTGCTTGATGAAAATGATTATGATTACTCATGCTTTGATTTTTCATTTGTTTTTTTTAAAGAAACATTCCAAATCCACTACCTTTTTTGTTCTGCTCCAGCTGGTCAGAATTATTATTTGATGTATATGTTGGGCTATTGAAATACACTTGGAAAATGCTGCTACTAGCAGTAGCATTCAGATAATTCAAAGCCTTCCCTAGCCATATATTCCCAATTCGTTCAGCTTCCGATTTTATTTTTTTTACCCTATCACTATCCATTGCTTTCAATCCTATTTCAGCACCATATTCTTCACGTGGTATTTCAGGCAAAGCCATCAATCCATTTTCAAAAACAAGCGGCAATGATTCAGCTGCAAAGCTGATAGTATGAAATGCAATTGCTTTTTTGAATAAGCGTAAAAACTCTTTTTCGTGATTGTTGAAAGTGAAAGTTCTATCACTTAATTTTGATTTTAAATAAGTGTAAAAATCTTTCCCAATTGCTCCTTCCATCATCAAATCCTCCACATCATTCATAAATGATTTTAAGCGCAAAAAAGTATATCGATTATTATTGATGAAATACTGCTTATTGAAATCAACAGTAGTTTGAATAAATCCATCTTTATACTGCGTATAAGCATCGCTGCTTTCCCATTGAGGAAAAGTGCCTGATGGCAGTTTATCCAAATAAGTATAAAGCGCATCAACGGATCTCATCCCATCTTCAGATAATTGCTTTGCCAATTTATTATAAGCCCACAAAGGCGAACTAGCTCTACCTGAATCAGCATCTACTTGAATAGTAATACCACCATCTTTTGAAGTATTATAGTTTTTTGCTAAATATTTTAACCAACCCATTGGTGCAACCACATCTCTTACTATTGGCAATAAACTTTTCAATGGATCAGTCATTACAGTAGGTGAAGTTGCTATAGAAGCTTGATAAGCATCAACTAAATCATTAGCCAAATCATCACCCAATACAGGTATTACAAAATCACGAAAAGCAGCATCCAAATCCGATGCTGAAGTCAGCGCATTCGTATCTGCTGTGCTGATTAAGCTCAAATGAGGTTTTAGTTCTGCCGCTTTTGTAAATATTTTTCCCATTGATTTTATTTTGTTGGTTGAATAGTAGCCCACTGACGGCCATTCTGCATAGGTACATCAGCCACTGATTGAAAATCACGAATTCCAATCATCATATCATCAGGCATCCCGATAGCTTGCATAAATATTCTTGCAGGGAATAATAAATTTTCTCTGTCAGGGCGTAGCCAATTTTGTAAAGCAATCATTGCAGCTTCTTTATCGCTACCACCGCCTCGGCTTTTAGTATCACTCATTACTGAACCCAACATTGCTGGATCAACACCAAACGACTCTAATAATTTACCACTAGCATTTTGTGAGTTTGGAATATTATCAGAAGTTAAGTTGGAATTTTTTATATCAACTACTTCCAAGGCTGGGCGTTTATTGCCATTTTCATCATAAACTACTTGCGTAACAATAGTTTTCTTTTCTGATGAAGAGCCTTTCAAATTAGTATCAAACTCGTCTCTTATTTGATTGCGCATTGCTTGAACTTTTTCAGGCGCACAGGTCAAATATTCATTGTCTTTTTTCGATTTATAGCCTAAGCGCTTAGCTAAATAATCTTCATCAATCAAAATCATTTTAGTAGCACTCAAGCTATTTTCATAATGACTTTGTTCAATAGATGGCAATGTTGAAAGAATATCAATATACTTCAACACATCACTTGAATGCCAAGGCAGTGTAGGATAATAATAATTACCAGGAGTATAATTATCAATACCAATCATCCACGATTTAGCTTTTGCTTCTTTCAACTGAAGTTGCGCAAAAAATGGATCTAAGGCAGGAATAATGTCAATGTATTCATCGCGTTCAGCTACAGTTTTTACACCCATAGCCGTATCCCACTGATTGCTCACATAGCAATTCAAAATCGAACGTGAAATTTTATCTTGTTTTTCCCAACGACAAAAAGGTGTTGATTCTGAAATAATAAAAAGTGGCTTCGGCTGGCCTTCACTACTCATCACAAATTTTGTAAAAGGCAATCCGAAAGTCCAATAATCAATAGTTGATTTATAAAGCCAACGTGGGCCATGTGCAGCAATCCACATTTTCATCCATTTTGGATCAGCTTCTTTCATCAGGCCATTTTCAATAGTATAAAAAAATACGCCGTTCCCTGTGGTATAACTGGCCAACGTGCTTATGGCTCTTGCAAGCAACCCACATTTTTTTACATACTGCATCAATACATCAGGCTGCAAATTATTATTGCCCCAACGGCTCCAAGGCTCAGGTAGTTGTAAATATTTTTTATCAACTAATGGTGATTGAACCGAAGTTTCATCAAAGGAAGGATATAAATTTTTATTGTAGGCAGCTTGCGGAAAAACAATATCATTCCGGAGGCTTTTGCCGCCGATAACTTCGTGATTGCTGAATATTGATGATGTTTTTTCCAAAATAATTTTATTGCTTTTATAACTAATCAAAAAAAATGGAGTAACAAATCCTGCTACTCCATTCATTAGTTGTAAGTGTCACCTAAATTGTAATAAGTTGGGAGGCCGAATCGTAGGCTTAGTATAAGCTACGAAAGAACCTTTATTCACCACAGCTGGGGCTATAAAAGCAATTATTAAATTGCTTGAATATCCCAGGTGCAATTCGTTTGATTGAATAAAATCACAATCAATGTGATTCTTTTCAACCTTTACAAAACAAATGCCTCTATGAGGCAAATCATTTGCAAACGAAATGTGTGGCGAACTCACAACAAATACAAAAACACTCAACAATAACAAGGCATACAGCTTTCTCATGTTGTTTGAATTTTTGATTGTTAATGAAATAAAAGAACTGATTTTAAACAAAAAGCCCAACCCAGTCTTCTCAATGCCGGATTGGGCTTTTATTAATTTTGTGTTTTCAGAAATGCTTATTTATCTGATGGTTTGCTATTTTTTGGTGCAGGATTTAAAATCAATAATCCTGGGCATTCTTTGTATAAAGTATCAGCTGATTCTAAACTGATAGCAGTAAAGTTGCAATCAGCAACATTTTTCACACTGCCGTCATCATTTTTATTGATCACTTTTACTTTTCTATCCAATTCTTCGTTGGTAGAATATTTTGCTTGAACATCAGCATTATCAAATTTCAGTGCCATTTTGAATATTTTATTGAATTAAAAATTTTATTTAAAAACTATTTCAGCTTATGCAAAAACTGAAGGGCTATAAGTTAAACTGAAACTTGTTTGTTTCAATCCGCCGTTATATTCAAATGAAATAACAGCTCCTTTTTTACCACCACCTTTCACAGCTCCACTTGAAAGTTTCCAAGTAGCTCTTGCACCTCTGTCAGGATCACCAATATACATTGGATTACCAGTACCTTGCAATAATTCAGGAGGGAAAACCACTACCGCCAATTCATCTTTCAAAATCTCATCCAAAATATCAAGAGTTTGTGCATCTAAGCCATTTACTTCAGCTTCCAATTTTACATTTCGAGTTACTGAGCCAAATTCGCCTGTAGCACCACCATCCAATTTGCTCAAATCAATTTCAATACCTAAGTCAATCCAACCCTTACTAGTTTTAAAAGTTGGTGCAGTAGTAAGAATTTTAGCATCACCCAAGCTGGTAATAGTACCAAGAGTTGCATGGGCAGAAATATCGCTAAACGGAGCGATGAAAATTTTACCAAAGCCACTTGCTGCGTTTGTACGTTTTTTAAGATTTTGAAGAGCCATTTTGATTTGAAATTATTGGGTTAAAATTCTTTTTTGTGTTTTGTGATATTTATTAGGCAATAATTTTAATACTGCCGCCTTCAACTATTTTTCCATCCACCATTTGCGCTTGGACCAAAGCATCTAATAATTTTTCATTGTTCATGATAGCTTCTTTTGAAACTATGCCAATTGAACCACCAAAATTCAAAGCAGGTACAGCAATTTGAAGCATTACATCTGGTACATCACTATGTGTAAATGTATCATCATCATTAACAGTAACTAATGATTCAGAACCATCAGCTAAAGCTTTTGCAACTGCTGTATCATAGTTAGCCTGAGCAGCATCAACTTTTTCTTGCATGGCTTTTACCTGAGCTTGTAAATTTTCGTTTGTAGGTTCGGCAGATAAAGAATCATTTAATGGAGCTAATTGGCTTAGCAATCCATCTAATACAAACTTTAATTCTTCTACTTTATCTGAAGAAGTATTATTTGCTTTTGCCACTGCTTTTGATTTTTGTTTTGCCACTGCTTTTGATTTTTGCTTTTTAAAATTTGTATTTTTTATTAATTTCACCTGCTAGGTATAGCAGGTAAAATTATTTTTTAGCTTATACTTGGTCCCCAACTTGAAGCATTTCCAAATCAGCAATTTGACAACCTGCAGGGAAAAGAATTCTGTTTTTAATCAAATTCAGATTTTGAGTAGGATACATAGCCAACTTAGATGAATCTGTGCCAAATACTAGATTATCCGCAACTGTAGCAATCAATCTGCTACTTGTACCCATCCAGCTACGAGCTTTAATAGTAAAGTTGTAGCTATCCATTGTAAACTCACGTTTATTTGGATCAAATAAGAATGTATATCGAGTACGATAATCATTTTTGAACTTGAAAAACTCTTTGTATGAGCAATATAAAATACCACCCTGCTCAAACATTGCTGTTGAACAGCTTTCAATCAATTTTTCAAAAGCAGCAACAGCATTTGTTGAAGTTGTAGCCCCTGTTGTAACTGGAGCAACAGTTAGCGCTGTGATTTCAGAGGCAATTACATTTAAAAATCCATTAAAGATGTCTGCCGCAGTAGTTCCTGATGCATTTCTTACACCATTCCCCATTGTCTTGATGATGTACTCTAAGTATTTTTCAGCCATGAATGCATTAATTGCCTGCGCCTCAGTGCCTCCATCAGTTAAAAACTTATGCAATTCGGTATTTCGGAAGTTTTCCAAATCTAATTGGAAATCCCATTTAGATTGATAAGTAGTAATTGTACGCTCTTGGTACTTAACCCCATTATCAGTACCAGATACTGTGAAATCTTCCTGCGCTCTGTATGGCATAGGTTGCCCATTGGCAGTTCTTTTTGGTAAAGTTTCACCACTGGTTACGTTATTACGTATTAAAATGCCATCACTAGCCTTTTTCCAGTCCAATACTTTTTGGTTGATAATTTGCCCACCAAACTCTACAAAAGAGTTAATAATTGCTGACATATCAGGTGTTGCTGCCATGTTTTATTTTTTTTTGTGTTTTTATAAAAGTGTTTTCAAAAATTAATTCAATTTCAATTCTCCTTTAGCTATTCGTTCTTTATCTGTAGAAGTCAGGAAACTCTTCCATCCACTATTGGTGGCAGATGCTTCTACTTGATCCTTCTTTTCACTAGCATTGCCTGTATTAATTGCTGCACCTGGTATTAATGCTTTCAAAGAAGCAATTTCAGTTTGAGCAGTAGCCAATTCATTTGCTTTTGCTGTTAATGAAGCTGTTACTTCATCAGCTTTAGCTGATAATTCAGTAATTTTTTGTTGTGAAGTAGCTAATTCAGCTTTTACTGAATTAAATTCAGTAACTGCAACAACATTACTTTGTGGTTTCAATGTAGCAGAAATACGTTGACGCAATTTGGTTGCTACTGCTTGCATATCATCCTGCTCACTAATATTGAGTAAAGTGGCTAATTCAGAAAAATTAGCAGCAGCTTGTACACTTATTTTTTTAGCAAAATTTGCTAAGGAAGGATTTTCAGAACATTCTACGTCATCACATAATCCTAAAATTTGGATGAATGCATTTGAAAGATTTCCGCATAAATACAAATCCCAACCTTCAATGTCGGTAGTTTCTTCTGCAACAGGTGTATTATAGCCAAAATGAGCTTCTACTTCAGTAGCACTCATTGCCATTAAATTAGTAGGCATGTTTTCTGCACTGAAATCAGCAATGCCAGTAGCTAATCCACAAGCAACTGCTTCATCAGCAGTTAAATAATGGTCCTGACCATCATTCAAATATTTTGCTTTCACATCATCCACACTCATTGCGCTACCATCTTCATTTTTCAAAACTTCAGCTAGTGTAACCGCAATAGTATGATTATATGCTTCAATCATATCAGCAGCTAAGCGATGCCCAGAAGCTGTATTATCAACTGATTCACAACTACCGCCATGAATCATAAAAATTGAATTCTTTGCTGCCAATCTTTCATCCCCTGCTGCAAATACAGCAACAGCCATGCTTGCGCATAAGCCATTATTTACAGTCATAATTTCTGCACCGCATTTTTTCATAGCTGAAATCATGGCATTACCTTCATCAATCGAACCGCCTCGGCTATGAATATGTACTTCAGCACTTTTAGCATCACCCGAAGCATCAATAGCTGCTACCAAATCTTTTTCAAATTTGGATGCAGAAATAGATTGAACCCCTTTTATGGCTCCAATATATCCTATAATTTGTGCAATTATTTTTGTCATAGCTTCAGATTGAATCGGAAAAATTGTAGTACAAAATTCGCTCAACTTCAACCTGAAACCTATTGTTGAAAAAACTACAAAAACAAAAGCCGCAATCAATAATGATGCGGCTTTTGTCATTTTTTGACAAGTCAAAAAAGTAAACAATAAAACTAACTATACGCTAAAACGCAATGTAGATAAGCGTTTTAGATAAATTATAAACCATTGTATTTCTTTATAAAATAAATAATGCGGTGTATCAACTTGGAAATTGTTATACTAAACTACCAGCTTTAGCAGTGTAGTAGTAAATCTTTTAATGTTGATTCTCCGCATACCTATTAAGGCATCAATAACTTATTTGCTGGAATGAAGTGTAGCGAAAATGCAATGCAAATGTGTTATTGGGCTTCTAATACTAATTATTGGCAGCAATTAATGTAACTGCTCAATCAAATCTCTAACCTCACCCCAATACTTACATTTATCAGCATTGGTATATTTTTCTTGAAATTGACCTCGCCAAACATAATTTGGGTCAGCATATTCATAATGCTCTTGGAAAATCATATTAGCGATTTCAAGTGCAATTTTTTTACCGTATAATTTTACAAGCTCGGCAGCTTTATCATTTGCCATCATAGTGCGAATTTAACTGCTGCCAACAATATATTGCTGCAAATGGGGCAGACGTTCCACATTTCAGTATTTGCACTACTATTAAACTTTGTGCTTCGGTTGGGCAGTAGTGCTATAAATCCCCTCCTGACAGCAATATTTGAACGTTAATCTATTTAGTATTTAAATCAGGTGCTTGCCACGTTTCTTCCACTACTTTTTCCCAACCCAATGTTTGCAAGGTTTCGAAAGCTATTTTATAGCTCAATTTATTATTCTTCAATTTGTTTTTTCTATCCCAAGCAATTTCACGGGGGATTTTCCCATTTTGCCAATTACGTTTTTTCATCACCTCAGCTAATACAGCTAAAGCATTAGCTTGAATTATTTTCTTAGTCATGGTTTATCTAAATAGCGTTTGAAATAAGATTTATTCGATTCAATTTTGTTTTCTAAATACCAGCTACACATCGCTTTTGCAATTCTATGCAAATAATGTCGGGTTGAAATATCAATTTTATTTCCACCGGTAATTGCAATAGCAATATTATAATCTTGTATTTTTTCAAATACTTTATCTGAAAATAAAGTAGCATCAAATCCTTTAATTACTTGCCCTTGTAGTAATAGACTATCAGAATCTATAAAATTAATATACTGCGCCGAACCTTGTGTTGTGAAATTAAAAATCATTTTCGTCCTCCTCTTCCATTTTATTCATATCATCTTCCAAAATTCTTTCTTCAATGGCTAAGTAATTCCAAGCTAATTGTTCAATGGTAAGATTTTTCATTTTGCTTTGCGACCGTTATTCAGTTTCGCCCCTGATTTGATTATTTGATGGGTCAAAGATAATGCTATTTTTCTGCTTGTCAAGTTTTTTGCAAGTTTTTTTTATCTTTTTTTTAAAAATTTCTTAAAACCCTTATCAATGCTGCAATTTTCTTTCAAACTTTTTTCCATACTCCCAAATAGCACTATGAGCAGCTTCATAAGTATAATCATCTAAAGTGATTCCGAAAGTTTTCATCCCCTCTGTTATAGCATTCAATTCATTCATACCTTCAGCTCTTAGTGCTTTCGCCTGGTAATATAAGTTGCTAATAAACCAATAATGAATATCGCTGTTCAATTCAATCATAGTTGCTGGTGAATAGCCACCACCAAATTTTTGTAAATCAAACTCCGATATGCTTATTACAAATTTTACTGAATACTTTTCAGCCATATCAGTATAATCCCAATCAGGATTATATTTCTGCAAGGATCGTTTTAAATTACGGCCAGTCCAATGGTTGCTAAATAATAAATCAACACCATTTTCTTTTGAAAAGTGGTGAAGAAGCTTTGCAACATGTGGACGGCAAAGCAATTCAATTTTTGGGAATAAAAATAAACTTTGATTTTTCTGCATTTGTAATTTATTATTACAAATGACTATGGCTGTGGTGGTGCTGCAAAAATATTATTTCTTCTTGAAAAATTTCAAAATAAATTTTGCTAATAGCTGAAATAATTCTTCTAGCCATTGCACTCTTGGATGGTAGTTATTATTCATAGGCATCTTTATTGCGAAAAGAATTATTTAATTATTTGAAAATGAAGGGGATTCGTCAATTAGTATGTTGGCGGCAACCCTAAGAATGCCACTCGGTAACATCAAATTCGGACGGCAACAAACCAAGCCTTTCACCATTAGGTAAAATGGCAGACACCGCACCATAGGAATTTACCCATACATAATACTCATTGTCTTTAAGGCAAATTGTATCATCTTTAATACCCAATTCCTTTTTAAACTCCATCAGGTCGGGAGTTACGTTTTTTGCGACTTTCACCTTTAGCGGAACTCTCCCCCGAAAGTTTGCAGGGTAATTCATTCTACCACCTCTATCTGACTGCCATTTTAAAGCAGGAGAAGTAAGGGCAGCCGCCAACATATTATTGCCGTCAATGGCGGGTGAAGTGCTTAATTGGTCATTTGTGCTGTTCATATACATTTGTTTTTAAATTGAAAATTTTTGCTTTTTAATCCGCCACTGCGGCAATAATCGGAACGTTAGCTTAAAACTTCACACTCCATCGCCACTACCCACCATTCATTTATATCATAATCAGTTTGCCACATATCAAGGCATTGTTTCAAATTTTTATTGAAAGCAGCAATACAATAAATCAAAGGTAACATATCCATTCTGAAAAAATGTTGCTCCAGGCATAGCAACTTTTGGTTATCAATTGTAAAAGTTTTTCCTTTTACAATCGATGGCATTTCATCAATTGCTTTGATTGGTTTTACTAGTATTTTATACGTACTCATTTTTAGCTGTCTTATTATTTATTTTAAAAACATTTTCAAAAAATATTTTTTTTTGCTCCTCAAAAGTGCGATTTCCAAAAAAATTCTTGGAATGTTTGGACACACGTGGATGCTACTGGACAAAAAACAGGGTACTTTGGACACACGTGGACACACTTTTTAAACTTATAATCCTTTGAAACTATTGATTTTACTACATTCTTTAATTCTATGTCCAAGTGTCCACCAATTTTTGAGCAAAAAAGCGTTTTCAACCTCGAAAAAAAAAATTATTGCTTCATCAAAACGGCAAATCTTTATCTTCTACCTGCCCACTTTCATTTTTTGGGTTAAATAAATCGGGTTCATCCACACCCATTTCTTTCATTTTTTCCCTTCGTCTTGCTTCAAATTCTTCAATTGATTCAGCCGCTGTTCCATCTTGATGTTTCTTTTGGAATACTTTAATCAAATCAATACCCAATGGCTTATATTTAAACACCATGCACCAAGTATAACTACCATCAGAAAATTGGTGCTTCACTTTATCCAAATAAATATTCTTGTCCAAAGCCAAATAATTTTCCAAGGTTGGCTTCGTCAAAGCATTAGTATCATTGCGTTGGCGCATTTCATTCATGTATAGCGGATGCACATTTTGCACCCTGATAAATAATTTTCCCTCTTTCAATTCAAAATCAACACCCTCCACAATTCTTGTGTTCGAGTTTTTACTGTTAAATAAAAATTCAACCATTTCCCACCATTTGCGTACATCATCGCTCCCAGCCAATATCAAATGCTGCTGCTTCATATTTTCAATCATCCAATTTTTTACATCCTCATAAGTAAACGGAAATGTAATTTTTGCCTCCAAAGTTTTGTAGCAAGCCAATATCATAGCCACGTTCACCATCATTCTATCATCAATGTTGGGGTTGTTGGTTTGCTTGATCACTTCTTTTTCAACTGCATCATATTGTTCCGGATAGTTTTGCTCAAAATATTTTCGGTGCTTCAATAGCTCCACCGTAATGCAGCTCAAACCACCTTCTTCCATATCACGAAGCTTCTTAAAATTATTTCTTTTGGCGTCATCAAACTTTCCCGGCTCAAACATCAATAAAATAAATCGTTGAAAAAGTGCAGGTTCAATCGTTGGCATTTCCTGCCCACTTACCGCCGCACCGCTATTCACAGCAGTAGTATTTGTACCTAAACTATTGTCCGTGTTGGCTCTTTCATACCCAATTCCATCATACAAATTTTTCAACGATTCAATCGGCTTTTGCCCAATATTGTTTTTGTATTCATCCAACCAAATCATGGCATTTCTAAACTGTGCAAATTTTCGCATCGTAGCTTTAATGGTGCTACCACCGCCCAACATTAACTGATCCTGTGGCGTACCCCATAAATACATCAAGCTGTGAATCATCGTACCCTTACCACTTCCACGTTGCCCATAGTAAAAAAACATCACCATGCGTTTCAGCTTCTTAAATATTACATCGCGGTTGATACAAGCCACAGCAAATAAAATAGAAGCCATTGCCTTATCGCCATATACTAATTGATATTGCGCTGCCCACTCTTTAAATTCAATCAGTTTTTTTAGGTAAATAAATTTTTTATCGTTGGTAAATAAATCTTCTTTATCAGCATACACCTTACTCATGGCTGGGATAAAATAATCGGCATCATTCACTTTCACAATGCCATAATCATCCACAGCATGCCAATATTTATCCGTATCCAATTTCGAGCAATCCACCACACCATTGGCAAATGCGTAAAACTCATACTTGCTTTGGTAGCCCAAAATGCCCACAAACCGAGTAGGCTTTTCAGTTTTTTGTAGCCATTCGCTTAATCGAATCAAATCATTATCATTTCCTTTAAAAGTGAAACCACCGCTTTGCCTTGCCAATATTTTGCGAAATGTACCAACACTTGTCATATCATCCGTATTGATATTTATGACTGTTTCAAACCCATATTTATTATGCAGCTTCACAATTCTATAAGCCACATCGTTACCAGTATTTACATGAAATAATATTTCCATCACAAAATTGGTAATAGCAATATCACCCCGTTTATCGCCCTTGCTCCAATACACACCTTTGAAAGCGTACACACCAAAGTTTAACAGATTATCAAAAGCCTCATCATCAGTAATTCCCTTGGCTTTCATTTCTTCTTTTAAAGCCTGTACTTCATCGGCTTCCTCATGCCCCATCACATCAATAGTCATTTCATCTTTCAGCAATTTTTTAAAAGTGCCTTTTGCCACTTTCAATAATTTCACAATTGGATCAATATATCCTTCCCTTTCAATCGGGTTGCGAACCATTGCCACCTGACGAATTACTTTTTGCACAGCCTCACTCTTAGCTTTGGCATCATCTAAATTCAGCGTTTCTAATAATTTTTGCGTAAAAAATAGCGGATTTGATTCCGCTTTTTTTTCTGTTAATATTTCACTTGTTAAATCTTCTAACTCTTCAATATCAGGCATGATAAATAATTTGTAATTTAATAATTAGCTTTAATTTTTGATTTTGCGCCAAAATCAAGCCCTGGGTTTTTTTCAGCAACAGCTTTCATTCGTTCAACCACAGCACGTTTATAATCATCAAGTGTATCGTGAAATATTAATTCTTCAATCGTAGTATATTTCTGTAATTCTCTCTCAGCAATTATTACCCTATCACGTAGTGCTTGATTTTCAAGGCGAAGAATATCAACTTGTTTATGATACATCGTCACGGCATCCCAATTTCGGATACTCCACCATAAAGAATTCAGTGTATTGATGTATATTTTATAAGAATCAGAATCTTTCCCATGTTTTTTTTCAGCTTTTTCAAGTACATTTTCCCAATGAAGAATTACTTCATAAATTCGCTGTGGGCTTTCCCAATTCATTCGTTCAAATTCCTTCTCTAAATCATGGCGATTGCTCCAAAAATCACCATATTTTTTTCTGTTGGCAGCCTCTTTACAATTTTGTAAATCAATTTTTTCTTGAGCATCAATTTTTAATTCTTCAATTGGTTTCAGTTTATTACCTAATGGGTTATTTTCCATTTTAATAGCCAGTTTTATTG
>CANFST010000020.1 GCA_947449695.1 Chitinophagales bacterium | reverse complement strand
TTTTCTTCCTTTTTTGTTTCATCATTAACATTATGTACAAAACCTTCTAACAACATTTTCACCCCTGATAATCTTGCACCAATACTATCATGCAACTCTTGTGAAAGTTTTACTCTTTCTTGTTCTTCGGCTCTCTGTAAGGCAACAAAAACGGCATGTTGTTTTGCTAATTCCATTTGTAAGTAAAATAGATTATTTTTTTTTTGAAGCCGTGTGAAAATTACCATAATAATCAAAAGTATAATTACAAAAGCAATACATCCAAAATAAAAATTAGTTAAGGTGACATTTGTTTGAATTAGCATAAAGGAATAAGCTAAATAATCAGTTAGTAAATTTGTCAGTTTGCTATGTTACAATTTACTAGCTAATATTTCGATTTGAAAAGTTAACCAATTAAAGCAACTATAGATTGCAAAAGTAAGTAATTCAAATAGTCATAGACAATACCAACTTGTTTGTATTTTTTGATGTTTTTTTAATAAAATGCTTAAAGATTACCCATAAATTGGCATTTCAAAATACCTTTGAGCCATATTATTTTTACACCAACTATTTCTATTTTTATAAAACTCCATATCAAAATGAGATAAATTCTATCTTAACCATTAAGTTGAAAAATCAGAATAATTGACTATCTTTTTTCAGTAGCAATTGACCACCAATTTTAAATTCAGATTGTATATAAAACAACTGAAAAAATCTGTTCTGTATTAGTTTGACTTTTAGGCTTTTAGAGTATTTATTTTATTCGCTTTAAATAAAATAGGAGTTATCGATTTTAAATGGAATTGAGTGATCAGCTAAAAATAAAAATTGGTGGTCAACTTCTCCGTTTTTTCCTGTTAAGTGAAATTCACCATTTTTTATTACCTCATCTTACGACTATTTTAGAAACTATTAACTTGGGGTTAAATATTGCATTGGTTTTAAAATTTTGTTCTTTAGTGCAATACAATTCAAAAGGCTTCTTTTTTAAATGCGGAAAACAATAAAGCAGATACCCTTTTGTTTCAAATTTCCAACTAATCTTTGATTCTTCGTTTTTACTAACTTCATTCCTTAAACTGCTAATATCATTATCAGTCGGAAGAATATTTAATAAGAATTTTGGCTCTTCTGATTTCAACAGTTTTTCTAATTCTTTTTTATTGTCAGTCACCAACGAAATTGTATAGCCTTTTTCAATTCTTGTTAAACGTTCTTGTACTCTGCAAAGGTTAGAACAGAATTTTGCATCATTTCTATTGGCTGAGAAATCCTTTTTACAATGAATACACTTGATTTTAGTGGCTTTTGAGTTATGTTTTTTATTTTTTCTCATTTTTTTAAGGTTAGTTTTTACAATTAATTTACGGCTATTTTTCGGCTATTTAACAGTTGTTTTGCGAATAATTTCTAATAAAGAAATCGCATTTTCTTTCTTAGTTTCTCTAATTTTTTGTTGTAAAAAATGATATTTCAAATGATTTTAGTGAGACTGTTTTTTGTTTAGATAGCTAAATCCGAAAACAAATTTAAAGAAACATTTTGATTTTATTTTAAAATTAACTACATTTGTTTCCTAAATAAAAAACGATGAATTCAGATGCTTCCAACAAAGGACTTCAGATTATTCAGGAAACTGGACTAATGCCTTCATTAGAATTGTTGTATCCAAGAATAACTGAGCGAAGAGCAGCATTAAATGTAACAGGAGTAGGAACTAAAGCCTATTTATATTGGCGGTCTAAAGGTTTAGTAGGAGAATATACAGAAGTGGAAAAAGACGTTAAGAGAGAATGGGTTCGCTTAAACCTCTATGATTTTGTATGGGTAAAGATGTTACAATCCATGCGAACATTCGGGATGTCGGTTGAAAATATGAAGCATATCAAATCATATTTAGAAGCTGATATGGCTAAGTTACTAAGCGGTCAGCCGATAGATGGAATAGAGGGTGAAATTGTTGTGGCAACTGAACATTTATCTGAAGAAAATAAAGAAGTAGTAAAAAACGTTTCAGCCTATTTAACGGAAGTATCAAGTTCTTTAGAACCAGAAGAAAAACATCTTACAACTTTATTGGGTTCACTAATTTCAACAGTTGTTTTAAAGAATAAAAGGGTTTCCATTTTAATAACTCAAACCGAAGATTCCATGATGTGTTCTTTTGCAATTCCTGAATTGATTGAAAATACAACCGAACATTTGTTAGAGCAATTATCAGCACCTCATTTTAATATTCCATTGAATGGTTATGTGGAAGAATTTATGGGGAATCCTAAAAACGAAAACAATCTTTTCGAGTGGGGATTTATTAGTCCTAAAGAGATGAAAGTAATAGAGGCACTGCGCAATAATGACTATAAAGAAATTCTTATCAAGAAAGGTGGTATTGAAAAGGAAATAATAATTGAAGCAAAGTTGAGCAAAGAAATAAATGGAGCAAAAGCAAAAGAACTCCGAAAAATACTTGGATTAAAAGAGTATGAACAAATCGTATTAAAATACAGAAATGACAATACTCTATATGTAGAAAACAGAAAGAGAATTTAACAGAAATATACCCGTAGATACGGCTTTATTCATCATCATGACTGAACCCCTTTGGACAAGGTTTTCAATCGCACCTAGTGCGAATCATGTTATCGATAAAAGAATGCCGAACGATTTTAGGCGAAGAGGCAAACAAATTAACAGATGAGGAAATCCAGCAAATAAGAGCTTGGCTTTCCACCCTTGCTGATATTGCAATTGAGGCAATGGAAGCAAAAAAGTAGAATTAAAAATTTATAATCATGAAATCATGAAGAAACGTGCAATTATATACACCCGTGTTTCCACTGATGAACAAAACAATGGCTATAGTCCTACTGACCAAAAGGAAAAACTTTATCGTTATTGCGAAAACCTAAACATTGATGTGGTAGGTTTTTACCACGATGATGAAAGTGGCAAATCATTTCAACGACCTGAATGGAAGAAGATAATGAACTTCCTTCGATATAATAAAGGAGCAGTTGATTACATCTACTTTTTAAAGTGGGATAGATTTTCAAGAAATGCACCAGAAGCCTATGCAGAGTTATCAAAACTCAAAAAATTAGGAGTGGAAGCAAGAGCTGCCGAACAACCTTTGGACTTAGAAATTCCTGAACAAAAAGTGATGCTTGCAATCTATTTAACTGCACCCGAAGTTGATAATGACCGCAGAGCTTTAAATATTTTTCACGGCATCAGAAGGGCAAAAAAAGATGGCAGATGGCTCGGTGGTTGTCCTGTAGGTTACAAGAATACTCGTGATGAAAATAATCGACCAATTATTGCACCTGAAGGTGGGAAAAAAGAACAACTTGTAAAAACAGCATTTAGAGAATTTGCAACAGGGACTTACAACATCGAAGAATTGCGGTACAAACTAAATAAACAAGGCTTAATTAGCAATCGAAATAGTTTTTGGGCATTACTCCGAAACAAAGTTTATATCGGAAAAATATTTGTACCAGCTTACAAACAAGAACCTGCTGAATGGGTAGCTGGAAAGCACAAAGCAATTATTGATGAAGAAACGTTTTACAAAGTACAAGATATTTTAGATGGCAGAAAGAAGAATATGCCTACTTCATTTACCACTGTCAGAGATGAATTTCCTTTGAGAGGATTTTTGCTCTGTCCGCAATGTGGCAAGACTTTAACAGCTTCTAAATCAAGAGGAATGATGGGAACATTGTTTTCTTATTATCACTGTTCAAAAGGTTGCAAGGAAAGACAGAAAGCCGAGGTGGTCAATGAATCCTTTATCCAACTACTCAAAAAAATTAAAGTCAACCCAAGTAGTGCGAATCTTTTTGCAGCCATCTTAAAGGACAAACTGAAAGAAAAAGATAAAAACAGTAAGGTAGAAATTGAAATAATTAATAAAGAAATTCAAAAACAAAAACAGCGATTAGCTAACGCAAAAGACATGATGCTAGATGGTGAGTTTACTTCGAATGAATATAAAGAAATGCGAAATCAAATTGAAGAAAAAATCACTAGATTAACCTTAGAATTGTCTTCTTTAAACAAAGGATTATTGAATCTTGAAAAACAAATTAGTGGTTGTGTCGAACTCCTTGTAAACCTCGAAAACTATTATGAACAAAGGGATACAGCAACTAAAAGAAGAATATTGAGTTCGATTTTTCCCGAAAAGTTGATTTTTGATAAACAAAAAGTTCGAACTCTAAAAGTAGAACCTGTGGTTGCCTTAATATGCAGTAAGAGTAAGGCTTTCAATAATTCTAAAAAAGAAAAGCACTCCGATTTTGGTGTACTTTCCCGTGGAGTGGTTTCGACCAGAATCGAACTGGTATCAAAAGTTTAGGAAACTCCTATTCTATCCATTGAACTACGAAACCTGTATTTCGCAAAATTAAAAAAGGCAAGAAATCAATAACTTCTTGCCTTAATTATTTTTATACTTAGTTTAGTTTAAAGCCTGCTTCACTAAGGTAGCAGCTTCTTCCAGCTGAATGGCTGATTCCACTTTTAATCCTGATTTTTCAATCAGTTCTTTAGCAGCTTCGGCATTGGTGCCTTGTAATCTTACTATGATAGGCACTTTTATTTCGCCAATATTATTATAAGCATCTACTACACCTTGTGCCACACGGTCGCAACGTACAATACCACCAAATATATTTACCAGTATAGCTTTTACATTAGGGTCTCTTAAAATAATACGGAAACCAGCCTCTACTGTGGTAGCATTGGCTGTGCCGCCTACATCTAAAAAGTTAGCAGGTTCGCCACCGCTCAATTTAATCATATCCATAGTAGCCATTGCCAAGCCTGCACCATTTACCATGCAGCCCACATTGCCATCTAATTTCACAAAATTCAAATTGAATTTTCCTGCTTCTACTTCGGTAGGATCTTCTTCAGCAAAATCTCTCAATGCTTCCACATCCGGATGACGAATTAAAGCATTATCATCTACATTCATTTTACAATCAACAGCTATTATTTTATCGTCGGCAGTTTTGAACAAGGGATTAATTTCTAACATAGAGCAATCTAACCCAACAAATGCGTTGTATAAATTAGTTACAAATTTTACACACGATTTGAAAGCATCGCCGCTCAACCCCAGGTTGAAAGCAATCTTACGAGCCTGAAAGGCAGCTAACTGAGCACCAGGCTGAACCCACTCTTTAAATATTTTTTCGGGTGTATTATGTGCCACTTCTTCAATATCCATTCCACCTTCGGTGCTGTACATAATCACATTTTTCGATTCAGCTCTGTCTAACAATATGCTTAAATAAAATTCTTTCACTTCGCTAGCACCGCTATAGTAAGCATCTTTAGCCACAAATATTTTATTCACCACTTTGCCTGCTTCGCCCGTTTGAATAGTTACCAATGTGCCACCTAATAAATTGGTTGCAATAGTTTTTACATCATCAGCGCTTTTAGCCACCTGAACCCCACGTTGTTCGCTACCCACTATTTTACCTTTACCTCTGCCCCCGGCATGTATCTGCGCTTTTACTACTGCAAATTTCGAATTGGTTTCTTTGCTGATTTGCGCATAAGCATTAACTGCTTCGTCAACAGTAGTGCAGGCAATGCCTTCCTGAACAGGTACATTAAACTTTTGCAACAAAGCTTTAGCTTGATATTCGTGTAAATTCATTTTGTTTTATTATTTTTTTGAATGCTCAAACATACATCAGTAAAATAAAATTCGCAAACGCATTCACTTATTTTTATGTATTAACCTTTGGGTAATGTTTATTCTATTAGATTTGCATGGTAAAATTCAAACCAATAATGCGTAAATTTTTATTGTTTTTATTTGTTTTAATTGGCTTGGCAGTTGTTGCAAAACAAAGTCAAAAAGGCTCATCCAAAAAAAACCTAGTTGAAGCTGATGATACCTTAGCTCATACCAATATTACAGAATGGGTTGGTAAAAAAATTACTTTTCTCAGAACCTATAATTCGAAAATTGATTTTGATTATGTTTCTTTTACTGGTGGCAGTGGCTTTAAAGGCAGACCAACTTACGCTGAATGTTATGACCATGAAGCATTGGTAGAAAGTGTAACGCCTGATAGTGCAGGCGAATACAGAGTGAAAGTGAAAATGTTAGATAAAAATCACAAAGAATATATCGGACGTACTTTCCATCATACCTTATCAAGAGTAGCTTTAGTAGATGATATAGAAAAGACTGAGCGGTTTTTAATCGGAAAAATATTCTGGATGAAAGTAGATTATTGGTATTATTCAGATGAAGAAAAAGAACAACTCATCATAAAATATGGACATAAATTTAAAAAAGTAAGGGTTACAAGAGTAAGCATGAGCATGGATGATAATGCACCTTTTGAAATTTCTTTAACAGATGAGATGGGTGAAGTAGGCGTATTAAACATCAACGTTAACAATACCAATGTGGAGGCATCATTGCACAACAAGAATTTATTAAGTAAATTCTTTTTTAAACACGATCCACACAAATTATACAATTGGGAAAGTGATACCTGGCACGATGTAATGAACAAACAGATTTATAAAGGTATGACTCGTGAACAAGCTGTATTAAGCTGGGGCGACCCCGATGAAACAGTCGATTTAAAGGATGGTAGTATTAAATACAAATACGATTCGGGTGGAAGTTTTATCATTAAAGATGGTAAAGTGACAGATGTAAAACAATAGTCTATCTCTTTTATCGCACCTCAATTTCATCTACAAACAACCAGGCCTTCTCCCCTGCCCCATTTTTTCCTTGCGGAATAATGCCTTTGTTTTTGATGCGAATTTTAATGTATCGGGCAGCAAAACCAATCGCATTTATTTTTGGCTGTGGTGCATCTGTTAGTAAATGTTCGTTTTGATGGGTATCCGGCACATAAGTCCACTCTTGCCTTTGTTGTTTTTTATCCTCCTCAGTTTGCAATAAATGTTGTGTGAAAAACGGAATGTAAACTTCACCATCTAAGCTACAAGTGATGAAAACAGAATCGGGTAAATAAATCCAGCTATTTTCTTCGTTCAGCAATCCGATTTTAATTTTGGAAATCGCTTTTTCAGTTCCTAAATCAATCAATGCATCGCAATCAGTACCACTGAATCCTAACCATTCTTTGCCATACCATGGTGTTACACCCTTTATCCCATCTACCAAAGCTGTTGCCCCGCCTGTATTATATGCCTCAGCAGGTTGATTTTTTAATTCTATTTTTTTGCCTGTTGCTTTGTGAATAATGAATTTTTGTTTCCACAAATCGCTCTTCATGTTCCAATCTTTATTCTCATAAAATGCAGATAGCTTCACACTTTTTGTCAGTTTTAATGGCGAAGAATAGGTTTTGAATCTGCATGAATCGCAAGTAGAATATTTTATTTTTCCTTCGGCAAATGCTGATTGAAGGCTTACTTCCACACCACCATCTATCGGAACAACTTTACTTTCAACATCAAACAAGGCTTTGCTGAAATTAACTTTTTGTGTTTCCCAATATTTAAACAAATGCAATAATCGTTGTTGAAAAGATGACCAGCTTTTGTTTTCTTCATTCGTCCACAAAGCTTCACTCAATGCACTCATTCGGGGCAAAGCCATGAAAGTAAGTTTGTCGAAATCAGGAATGTACTCTGTCCATAAATTGCCTTGACCACCCAAAATCATTTTGCGTTCATCACCTTTTAAAGAATCAGGGATTGGATTGAAAGAATAAACTTTTTGAACTGTCAAATAACCACCTATGGCTAAAGGCTGCGTCAGTGGCGAACTTTGATAATGGTCGAAATAACAATGCGAACCTGGACACATCACTACTTTATGATGCTGTTTGGCTGCTGCAATACCACCTTCATTGCCTCTCCAACTCATCACAGCAGCATTTTTTGCTAAGCCACCTTCTAATATTTCATCCCAACCAATCGTGTTTCTGCCTTTTAATGTGAGGAACGAATCAATCTGTTTTACAAACCAGCTTTGCAATTCATTTTCATCCTTCAAATGAAAATCTTTCATTCGTTGTTGACAACGTGGGCAGGCTTTCCAAGCAGTTTTCGGTACTTCATCACCACCAATGTGAATGTATTGCGATGGGAATAAATCCATCACTTCAGTCAGAATATCTTTCAGGAAATTTAACGTAGAATCTTTGGTGCAAAATACATTTTCGCTTACACCCCATTTGGTTAAAACATCACCTTTTCTTTCGCTGCAGCTAAACTGCGGATAAGCAGCAAGTGCGGCTTGCGAATGACCTGGCATTTCAATTTCAGGCACAACAGTTATGTGACGATTAGCAGCATAACCCAAAATTTCTTGAACGTCTTGTTGTGTATAAAAGCCACCCACAGGCTTACCATCGCCACTCATGGCAGCAAAATCTTTGCCCACCATTGTTTGATCTCTCTTGCTTCCAACCTCTGTCAACAAAGGATATTTTTTGATTTCAATGCGCCAGCCTTGGTCATCAGTTAAATGCCAATGAAACACATTCATCTTGTGATAAGCCAACAAATCCAAGTATTTTTTCACTTCTTCTTTAGTAAAAAAATGCCGCGATACATCCAAATGCATTCCTCTCCATTCCATCTTTGGTGCATCTTCAATTAAACAACAAGGCACAGTGAGTGAGGAATCATTTTCTTTAGAAGTCAGTTGCAGTAAGGATTGTAAGGCGTTAAAAATTCCATCATTGCCATAACCTGTGATAGAAATTAATTTTGGTGAAACGTATAATGAATATCCACCGTTAGTTTTAGATGTAGATAAATCTCTTGAAACTCTTATCACACTTGGCTTTTCGAGATTATAACTTAACCCATGAACTGGCTTAATGCCAAATCTTTTTTTGCATTCGTAAATAAAATATTGCTCATCATCTTTAGGAATATCATCAAGCGTAACAATAAAAGTATTATTTCCCAAAACAAATTCATCTTTAAAAAGCTGAATAGAATTGGGCTTGGGGATAATGTTCAGATTAGTACTTGACTGAGAATACATTAAATCATATAAACAAAAAATAAAAAGAAAAGACAAAAAATATTTCATTGGTTTGAAAGCTAACAAGTGCAAATATGGTAAATGTTGAGGATTGTTGTATTTCAAAGAAACTGATGACAATATCAAATCCCAATTATTATATAGGAATTTGATTTCAAAATCAGTTCAGTTGTGACTTCAATCATTTGATTCATTGACTTTCCTCATGACTGAAATGCTTTATAAATCTTACATTTGAACCAGCAAAATTGTTTTTTATGAAAAAGATTTTAGTTGCTTTTAATGCTACCAAATTAGATGAAGAAGCCATGCAATATGCCATGCACTTTGCAAAAAACTGCAATGGTTTGTTAGTTGGAGTTTTGTTGCACGATTTGCGTTTTTCAAATTATGTGTATGGGTATGCTTGGGATCAACCAGTGATTGATTATACTGCAATTGAAGCGGAAAGGGAATTAGGCAAGGAGAAAATAAAATCAACCATTGAGCATTTTGAATCACTTTGCAAAGAGAATGGGGTGCATCATAAAATCCATATTGATAAAGGCATTCCATTGGATGAATTATTGCATGAAACTGCATTTGCCGATTTTTTAGTAGTGAGTTCGGAAATGAGTTTTTTCAATTTTGCCAGTGATAGTTCAAAAGTTTTCTTGAAAGATGTTTTACACGATTCGCATTGTCCTGTTGTAATTGTTCCTAAAGATTGGGTGCCGATTCAAAAAGTGATTTTGTGCTACGATGGTTATCCATCAAGCATTTATGCAATAAAAATGTTTAGTTATTCTTTTCCGCATTTAGCTGATACCCCAACAACTGTGGTAACTGTAAATGAAAACTCAGGCAATCATTTAGCTGATAACTCTAATATCAAAGACTTGTTGCATAGGCATTTCAGCAATCTGGCAACCGAAGTATTACATGGTTTGCCTGATGTAGAATTGATAAAATATATCAAACGTCATTCGCATAATACCTTAGTTGTAATGGGTGCTTATGGTAGAAGTTCAGTTTCAAGATTTTTTCATCATAGCATTTCTAATCCAATAATTATGAATTTAAAAATGCCCGTTTTCATTGCTCATCAATAATTTCAAAAAATCAAAAACAAAAATACATGAACACAAAAGAATCTATCAATACCTTACATCATCAATACAACGATTGGTTAAAGGAATTAGAATTTTATAAAGCTGAAATTGTTATTTTAGAAAATCGTTTGACGAAAGTAGCCACTAATTACACATCTCAAGAAGTATTAGCAAGTGTTGAGCATTTTCAAAATAAATTCATCTTACTAAAAGAAAGGAATGATGAAGTTCGTCATGCAGTAAACCTTTCAAAAGAAAATATCGAAAAAATGGCTGTTGAAAAACCACAGCAAATCAGTGCAAAAATTTTGAATGACCAAAATCAGTTGAAAAATAACGTAATTGGTTTTGTCGCAACTTTTACTGAAACCCGATATGAGTTCAATAATTTTTTGAGTAAGGTGATGTAATTGTTCTTTATTAAAATTAAAAAAGGTTGTTTCTGAAAATGGAGCAACCTTTTTTGTTTTCAAACCTTATGATTGAAAGCTTTTTGCTAATTTCGCCGCTCAATTTTAATAGCTGTTTTTAAAATAGCTTTTTAATTTTTATCCATGATCAATAAATATCCATCAACAACGCAATTAAGTTTACCAGAAATAGATAAACAGGTTTTAAAATTCTGGCAGGAAGAAAAAATATTCGAACGCAGCATCAGCAATCGTGAAGGTGCTGAAAGTTTTGTATTTTATGAAGGTCCGCCAAGTGCTAATGGAATGCCTGGCATCCATCACGTAATGGCTCGTACGATTAAAGATATTTTTTGTCGATACCAAACCATGAATGGCAAACAGGTGAATCGTAAAGCTGGTTGGGATACACATGGGTTACCTGTAGAATTGAGTGTTGAAAAGAGTTTGGGCATTACCAAAGAAGATATTGGTAAAAAAATCACGGTAGAAGAATACAACAAAAAATGCCGTGAAGAGGTAATGAAATATCAGGATAAGTGGGAAGAAGTAACCAGAATAATGGGTTATTGGGTGGATATGAAATCGCCTTACATCACTTATGAAAACACATACATTGAATCGTTGTGGTGGATTCTGAAACAATTTTACAATAAAGGTTTTTTATACAAAGGCTTAACTATTCAGCCTTATTCGCCAGCTGCTGGCACAGGATTGAGCAGTCATGAATTGAATCAACCAGGTTGCTACAGAGATGTAAAAGACACAACTGCGGTGGCACAATTTGCAATTAGCAAAGAACAATTATCAATTAAAGAATTAGAGGGTGCTTACTTTCTAGCTTGGACTACAACACCTTGGACATTGCCATCAAACACAGCTTTGGCTGTTGGGGAAAAAATTGATTATGTTTTGGTTAATTCTTACAATCCATTTAGTGGCGTTGAAGCTTCTTACATTTTATCCAAGCAATTATTTAAAAGGTATTTTATTGATGCAGATGAACTTAATGAAAGTGAAGGAATTGGAATACTAAATAATGGTATAATTTCTTTTGAAGAAAACTCCTATGATATGGATTTTCTTTTGTCAAAATCTGCGACTGAATGGATGTCAGTAAGAATGGCAATACATAAAAAGTATAAAAAACCTTTAGCGAAAATCATTGCTGAATTCAAAGGAAAAGATTTAGAAGGTATTCGTTACGAACAATTATTGCCTTGCGAAGCTAACACTAAAGCTAACTTAGAAGGCCCAAATGATGCATGGAGAGTGATTTGTGGCGATTTTGTAACTACCGAAGATGGAACTGGTATCGTGCATATTGCGCCAAGTTTTGGTGCTGATGACTTCCGTGTTGCTAAACAAAATAACATCGGTGCTTTAACGATGGTTGATAAACGTGGTAAGTTTTTAGCAGGTGTAAAAGATGATGTTTATTTATTCGGTGAAGAATACATTAAGGAAGCCTATTTAACTGATGACGAAAAGAAAACTGAATTTGCGAAGCAGAAACAAATATTAGAAGCCGCAGGAAAAGTGAAAGAATTGAAAAGCTATTTAAGTGTTGATACCCGAATAGTTTTGAAATTGCAGGAGGAAGGAAAATTATTCAAAAAAGAAAACTACGAACATAGCTACCCTCATTGCTGGCGTACTGACAAACCTGTGATTTATTATCCGTTAGATAGTTGGTTTATTGCTGTAACCAAAGTGAAAGAGAAAATGGTGGCAATGAATAAAACCATCAACTGGAAACCCGAAGCTACTGGTACAGGCCGTTTTGGTAATTGGTTGGAAAATGCTAATGATTGGAATTTGAGTAGAAGTAGATTTTGGGGAACACCATTACCAATCTGGAGAACAGAAGATGGCACTGAAGAAATAGTAATTGGAAGTTTAGAAGAGTTGCATACTGAAATTGAAAAATCAATCGCAGCAGGTTTTGAAAAATCTTCCATAGAAGAATTAAAATCGAAAATGGATTTGCATAAACCATTTGTGGATGGATTGACTTTGGTTTCTGCATCGGGCAAACCCATGAAACGTGAAAGCGATTTAATAGATGTCTGGTTTGATAGTGGCGCTATGCCGCTTGCGCAATGGCATTACCCATTTGAAAACAATACAACTTTCAATAAAAATTATCCTGCTGATTTTATTGCTGAAGGCGTTGACCAAACCCGTGGTTGGTTTTACACTTTACATGCAATAGCTGTGATGTTGAATGAAATTGACCCAGCGAAATTTCCTGGTGTTGCTTATAAAAATGTAATCAGCAATGGTTTGGTTTTAGATAAAAATGGTGAGAAAATGAGCAAACGCTTAGGCAATGCAGTTGACCCATTTGAAGCCATTCCAAAATATGGTGCTGATGCTATCCGTTGGTATATGGTTGAAAATGCCAATCCTTGGGATAATCTGAAATTTGATTTTGCAGGCGTTGATGAAACCCGTCGTAAGTTTTTCGGTACACTATATAATACCTATGGTTTCTTTGCTTTGTATGCCAATGTAGATGGCTTTAATTATAAAGAAACTGAAGTGCCATTAAGCGAACGACCTGAAATTGACCGTTGGATTATTTCTTTATTAAACTCCTTAATTAAAGATGTAAAATCGGCTTACAACGAATATGAACCAACAAAAGCAGCAAGAGCCATTCAGGAATTTGTGGATGAACATTTGAGTAATTGGTATGTTCGCTTGTGCCGCCGCCGTTTCTGGAAAGGTGAATATGAACAAGATAAAATTGCAGCTTATCAAACCTTGTACACTTGCTTGGAAACTTTGAGCCAATTGATGAGTCCTGTTGCACCATTCTTTGCTGAATGGTTATATAAAAACCTGAACGATACCACTTCAAAATTAAATGCATCATCAGTTCATTTAACCGATTTCCCTGCTATTAATGAATCAGCAATTGATAAAGCTTTGGAAGAGCGTATGCAAATGGCACAGGATATTTCATCTTTGGTTTTATCCTTAAGAAAGAAAGTAAACATCAAAGTTCGTCAGCCGTTGCAAAAAATAATTGTTCCTATTTTGAATGATGATTTCAAAACTCAATTAACAAAAGTTCAGGATTTGATTTTGAGCGAAGTGAATGTGAAAGAATTGGAAATGATTACTGAAACTGAAGGCATTATCAAAAAGAAAATCAAAGCCAATTTCAAAACCTTGGGTGCCAAGTTGGGTAAAAACATGAAAGAAGGTGCTGCACAAATTGCCAATTTTACCCAACATCAAATATCAGAAATTGAAAAAGCTGGCTTTATCATTTTAACAATTAACGATTCTCCAATAATGATTAACGATTCTGATGTAGAAATTACTGCAGAAGACATTCCTGGCTGGCAAGTTGCAAACAAAGGTCTATTAACTGTTGCTCTGGATATTAACTTAACACAACAACTTGAAAATGAGGGGATTGCCCGTGAGTTGGTCAACCAGATTCAGAAGTTAAGAAAGGATAGCAACTTTAGTATCACCGATAAAATTAACGTTGAATTAGAAGAAAATTCTTTAGTAAAAAAATCATTAACTGATTATAAAAGTTATATTTGCGCCGAAATTTTAGCAGAGAATATTGGTTTTACAGAAGATATTAAATCAACAACTACAATTGAAATCAATGAAATTCCGCTAAAAATAATTGTTCACCAATTAAATTAAAAAGTGTATGGCTAAAAAACCAGCACCGAAAAAATCGGTAAAGAAAGCTTCTAAGCCAGTTGCCAAAAAGCCTGTGGCTAAAAAAGCATCAAAACCTGCAGCTAAAAAAGTAAACAAACCAGTGGCTAAAAAAGTTGTAGCAAAAAAGTCAGTGGCTAAAAAAGCAGCAAAACCTGTTGCTAAAAAGGTTGCAACTAAAAAGCCTGTTGCCAAAAAACCAGTGGCTAAAAAGGTGGTAGTTAAAAAAATAGCTAAGCCTGTTGTAAAAAAAGTGGCTCCTAAAAAAGTTGAAAAGAAAATTTCTAAACCAGTTGCCAAACCAACTCCTAAAAAAGTTGAAAAAGCAATGTCGAAAAAAGAAGAAAAACTACTATTGAAAAAACAATTGGCACAGAAAAAAGCCGCAGAAGAAGTTATTCCTGAATTAAAAATTCGTGAAATTAAAAAAGTTGGTACACAACCTTTGAAACGCTCAACATTAGATATTACTCGTTCGAGATATTCAGATGAAGAGTTAGAAGAATTCAAAGCCATCATCAATGAAAAATTAGAAAAATCAAAACAAGAATTACATTATATCACTGAGCAAATCACCAAATCAGGTGAAAATGGAACAGCTGATACTGAAAACCGTTTTGGTGGAATGGAAGATGGTGCTGGCACTTTAGAACGTGAGTATTTGAACCAAATGGCTTCTCGTGCTGGTTCATTTATTGAACATTTAGAAAAAGCATTGATGCGTATTGAAAATAAAACTTATGGCATCTGTACTGTAACTGGTAAATTAATTTCTAAAGAAAGATTGAGAGCAGTACCTCATGCAACTAAAAGTTTAGAAGCAAAAGAAATGGGAAAAGGATAATTATTTCCTGACTTATATATAAAAAAGCCTTGCTAAAATCAGCAAGGCTTTTTTTATTAGACAATAATACGAATTATGGTTAATTGCAGAATCAGAATTAAATGAATTATTAATCATGAACTTGTTATTTTTGTCATCAGCAATACGAATTTTAATGAAAAAACTATTTTTGATTTCAGTTTTTATCACTTTGCAAATCGCTTCAAATGCTCAACAGCGATGGAGTTTGCAACAATGCATTAACTATGCAATTGAACATAATCTGCAATTGCAACAATCTAAATTAACTACTCAAACTGCTAAAATAAATAATACCCAAGCCAAGTTATCTTATTTACCAAATGTGAATGGAGAGGCTACTCAATATTTTAGTTATGGTCGTTCATTGAATTTTACTACTAATATTTATGAGCAAAGTTCTTATTCTCAAAATCAATTTAGCTTTAATGGCTCTTTACCTGTTTTTGCAGGATTAACTAAATATCAGCAGTTAAAACAATCGGAATCGGATTTGAACGCTGCCAAATTTGATGTAGCCAAAATGGAAAATGATATTGCATTGAATGTGGCTGCTTTTTATCTGAACATTCTGAATACTGCCGAGCAATTGAAAATTGCACAACGTCAAAGGAGCATTACTGAGCAACAAAAAAATCAAACTCAAAAATTAATTACTGCTGGTGCTATGGCTGAAATCAGTATTAAAGATATTGAAGCCACTTTAGCCAATGATGATTTGAACATTGTAACTGCTCAAAACAATTACGATGTGGCAGTATTGAATTTAAAAAAATGGCTGAGTATTGATGTGAATCAGAATATTGCTATCGATAGCATCTCTACTAAAAATGTGGATGCCAATGATGTTGATTTGAATTTCAGTTCCACCTACGAAATATCACATCAATCACAACCATCTATCATCAGCAGTCAATGGCGGGTTAAATCTGCCGAAAGAAATGTTTCTTATTACAGAGGCACTTTGTTTCCTACTTTAAGTTTGCTGGGCAGTGTAAGGACCAGTTATTCTAACCTATACAAAGATATGTTTAACACTCAGCTGAATAATAACCTGGGTAAAACATTCGGCTTTGATTTAAATGTGCCTTTTTATAATGGTTTTCAGAATCATGCGGCTTTGAACAGAAGTAAGATTTCGGCTTTGAATGCTAAACTCAATTTGCAAATTGCTGAAAAACAATTGCAGCAAGATGTGGCTAATGCTATTTTGAATGTAAAAGCGGCAGCAGCCAAATTAGAAGCTACCAAAGCATCTGCACTGGCTATGCAAACTGCTTTTGAAGCCAATCAAAAGAAATATGATGCTGGTGTGATTAATTATTTTGACTTCAATACTTCAAAGAATAATTATGCTAAATCGTTGGCTGATTTATCGAATGCCAAATACGATTATCTGTTCAAAATAAAAATTCTGAACTATTACCAAGGCAAGCCGCTGTATTAATCTGTATTTATAAGAATCAATGGTTGAACGCAGCCGAAACAACCGAACTTTCAAATTGCTCGTCAAGCCTCAGTGGCAAGAAAACTATACTATTATTTCTGATTTTAGCCATCGTTGGTGTTTGTTCACCAACGATTCAAATGGAGTTGTCGGTGAACAAACACCGACAACGGCTCTACGCAATTCAACCCAATAACACTGAACACCAACAATGGCTAAAAAGTGCATTGGGCGGCAGCCCACAAAATTTGGGCGCACGCCCACAACTTTTGGGCAGATGCCCCTAAAATTTGGGCGGATGCCCACAATACTTGGGCGGATGGAAATTTATTTTGGGCGGCAGCCCACATTGATTGGGCGGATGCCCACAAGCTCTGGGCGGCAGCCCCTAACGCTTGGGCAGATGCCCAAACCATGACTATAAAATGATAAAAAATATTTGTAATCGCCCAATAAGAGGAAATTGGTGCTTTATTTTTATTGCGAATGGCGAATTGAATCTCAGCCGTTGTCGGTGTTTGCCCACCGACAACCCTTGCCAGCAAGTTTGCAGTGTTGATTTGTGCAGTAGCGAACGGGGGGTTTGTTTTTAGTCCGCTGCAAAAAACAGTATTATTTTTAATCTGATTAATAAAAAAAGCTATTAATTTGTCAGTTGGAAAGCAGGGCTCATTTTTAGCCTAGCAGATATTGTATTAAAGTAAATGGTTATTTCATTTTAATAAAAAAAGATGCTGACAAAAGAAGCAATTGTATTGGCAGGCGGACTCGGAACCCGATTGCAAACCGTGGTGAGTGATGTACCTAAAGCATTGGCTATGGTAGCAGGTCAGCCATTTTTATACCATGTATTGCAATCGCTGAAGCAACAGGGCATCAGCCGATTAATATTTTCGCTGGGCTACAAACACCAGTTGATTGAGGAATATTTGTGGGAGTGGAAAGATGATTTTGAAATGGCCTTTGCTATCGAAAACGAACCCATGGGCACTGGCGGAGGCATAAAAAATGCATTGAAACAGGTGGAGGGTGAGCAATGCTTTATATTGAATGCAGATACCTTATTTAATGCTGACCTATCGGCAATGGATGCATTTCATCAGCAGCAAATGGCAGATTTGACGATTGCCTTAAAGCCATTAAAAAACTTTGACCGATATGGTATAGTGTTGATAGACGACCTGAACAACATTACAGCTTTTAAAGAAAAACAACCTACCCATGCTGGCCTGATAAACGGGGGCATTTATTTAATGAATAAACAGCTATTCGATAGCTATCAGTTTCCGGATAAATTCAGTTTTGAAAAAGATTTTTTAGAAACCCACTTAAATCTGTTGCACTTTAAAGGTTTTATCAGCGATACTTATTTTATTGATATCGGCATACCTCATGATTTTGAAAAAGCGAATCGGGATCTGGCAAAATAATCAATATTGCTGCTTATACCACTTCACCCCACAGGGTGCCGGTGCCAGCTTTGGTTACTAATACATGAATATAATCGCCTTTGGCAAAATTGCCTTTGGGGAAAATAATCATCTGGTTCTGGGTGTTCCTCCCCCACCACTCCTGGTCAGGTTTTTTGTAAGATGGTCCTTCAATCAATACTTCAAACACTTTACCCACCGCCAGCTGGTTTTTGCGCAATGAATAGCTGCGGCATTTGGCAATAATTTCATCTAATCGCTTTTGTTTCACTTCATCGGGCACATCATCGGCATATTTCTTTTGGGCAGGTGTGCCGCTTCGTTCGCTGTATTTAAAGTGATAAGTAAAATCAAATTTGCAATAATCAATCATATCCAGCGTATCCTGATGTTCTTCATCGGTTTCGCTGCAAAAGCCAGTGATAATATCAGTTGAAACAGCACATTCGGGCATCACTTCTTTAATTCTGTCGTGCTTGGCTTTGTACCAGTCAGCATCATAAGTACGGTTCATCAGCTTCAGTATGCGGCTGTTGCCTGCCTGAATTGGCAAATGAATCTGCTTACAAATATTGTGATGTTTTTTCATGGTAAACAATACTTCATCCGTAATATCTTTGGGGTGCGATGTACTAAACCGAACACGAAGCAGCGGATTGATTAGCGCCACCATTTCGAGCAATTGTGCAAAATTAACCGAGCCCTGCAAATGCTGAGTTCTGTCTTCGGGCATCAAAGCCGATTGCGTTTCATTGATTTGAGCATCATCATTCCAGTAATACGAATCAACATTTTGCCCCAGCAAAGTAATATCTCTGAACCCTTCGTTGAATAGTTTGGTACATTCATTTACAATTGAATGAGCATCGCGGCTGCGTTCTCTGCCACGGGTATAAGGCACCACACAAAAACTACACATATTGTTGCAACCTCTCATAATGGTTACAAACGCATTCACCCCATTGCTGATTAATCGGGTTGGTGAAATATCAGCATAGGTTTCTTCCCTTTTCAGCAATACATTTACAGCCTTGTGTCCGCTTTCGGCAGTTCTGATTAAATCGGGCAAAGTTCGGTAAGCGTCAGGCCCTACCACCATATCAATCAGGTGCTCTTGTTCTAATAATTTATCTTTCAATCGCTCAGCCATGCAACCCAATACACCAATCAATACTTCGGGCTGGCGCTTTTTAATATCGTTAAATTGTTTTAACCGGTTGCGTACATGTTGCTCAGCATTCTCTCTGATACTACAAGTATTAATTAAAATCAAATCGGCTTCATAATAATCAGTAGTAATACCAAATCCGTTCTGATTTAAAATAGTAGCTACAATTTCGCTATCGTTAAAATTCAAAGCACAGCCATAACTTTCAACATAAAACTTTTTGCTGGTAGCGTTCACATTCAGTTTATCATCAGCAAACTGAAAAGCTTCACCTTGACGGCTTTCGTCATGTTCTTTATTAATATTTAGTTCAAATGGCTGTTTGTGGCTGTTCATAATGCTTTTGTGAAAGTCGGCAAAGATAGCAATATCCAATAAAAATTAATTGATGGATCGGCTATTAATAATAAATCTGCTGCTTATCTTAGTGATAAAATTATAAACCATATGATGGCAGAACCAGCCAATATTGATGAATACATTTCATTCCAGAATGATTCAGCGAAAGTAATGTTAGCCAAAATGAGGCAAATAATAAATGCTGTTGCTAAAGATGCAGATGAAATAATCAGTTATAATATGCCTGCCTTAAAATATAAAGGCAGAATATTGGTTTATTATGCCGGGTTTCAAAACCATTGCAGTTTGTTTCCGGCCAATAGCAGTTTGATAGCTGATTTAAAAGAAGAACTAAAGAATTATAAAACTTCAAAAGGCACCATTCAATTCGATTTTAATAAGCCACTACCGATTACCTTGATTAAGAAAATTGTTAAAATAAGAATGAAACAAAATGAAGCAAAACAAGCAGCCAAACGAAAGAAGTAAATTCAACGGATGATTGATGAAATATAAAGCGGCGGTTAACATATTCTGAAACATTTTGCGCTCAAAGTGTTTTACTTTTGATAACTAAATATTGAAATGGAAAAAGAACAACATATAGATTGGGAAATTGAGGGTATGACTTGTCATAATTGTTCTTTAAATGTAAAAAAATATTTAGAACAAAACGGATTAAAAAGTGTGCAGGTGAATTTCACCAACAAAGAAGCCAGCTTTGTTTCATCTGCTGAAACAGATTTAGATAAAATAGCCAAAGGCTTATCGGGCATAGGATATACTGTTGCGAACAATCATTCAAATCATGGGCATGAACATCATTCGCATAGTGATTCACTCAAAAAAGATTTAATTGTTGCAATCATCTTCACCTTGCCTTTGTTGCTGCACATGTTTATTGATTGGCACCTGTTGCATCAGGCAATAACACAATTAATATTATGCATTCCTGTTTTTTATATCGGGTTAAAAGTATTTGGCAAAAGTGCTTTTAATAGTTTAAGGGCTGGAATCCCCAATATGGATGTGTTGATTTTTATGGGTTCGTCAGCAGCTTTTATTTATAGCTTAATAGGGATGTTTGAAAATCAACCCGAAAAATATTTATTCTTCGAAACCTGTGCTACAATTATCACTTTGGTTTTAGTAGGAAATTATATAGAAGAGAAAAGTGTCAAGCAAACCAATGTCGATTTGGAGAAGTTATTAAACTTACAAACAGATCATGCAAAAATGCTTTGGTATAATTTCGACACCAAAAAGGAAGAGATAAAAACCGTTCCAATCACTGAAATTATCAACGGGCATCGATTACAAGTGAATACTGGCGATGTTGTACCAGTTGATGGGTTGATACTTTCAGGCGAAGCACTTATCAATGAATCAATGTTAAATGGTGAATCAATGCCTGTTCAAAAAAACAAAAATGATATTGTTAATGCAGGAACAATCATTGAAAATGGTTCCATAATTTTTTCAGCCACTGCTGTTGGAAATCAAACTGCATTGGCAAATATTATAAAATTAATTAAGCAAGCTCAAAATGATTTACCTCCTGTGCAGCGCTTAGCTGATAAAATAAGTGCCTGGTTTGTGCCAGTTGTTGCTGGCATCTCGGTACTCACTTTTATTATATCATTTTTTATTTTTCATGTTGCAATCAAGGAATGTTTATTGCAAAGTATTGCTGTGGTTGTTATTTCATGTCCCTGTGCAATGGGCTTAGCTACCCCTACAGCTGTGGTTGTGGGTTTAGGGAAAGCTGCCCGAAAAGGAATTTTGGTTAAAGGTGCAACTCAAATGGAATTGCTTGCGCAGGCAAAATTTCTTTTGCTAGACAAAACAGGAACCCTAACCGTACCTTCCTCAATGGAAGATTTAAACCATATTTCAGATGAAGCTAAATCAATAATTTTTTCACTTGAAAAACATTCCTCACATCCGCTTGCAAAGTTTCTGGCAGCAAAATTTCAAAATTCAACCGAAATTAGATTTACAAAAATTGAAGAATATAAAGGCAAAGGCATATTGGGTATTGATTCACAAAACAATCAATTCAAAATTGGAAAAGCTGATTGGGTAAATTCTTTAAGTGACAAAAAAAATATCATCGTATCCAAAAATGAAACCATTGTTGCTGAATTTAGCTTAGATGAAACCATAAAAAATGGTGCGGTAGACTTAATACTATTTTGCAAAAAAAATAATATCGAACCAGTTTTAGTAAGCGGCGATAGAAAAAGCAGGTGCGAAAAAATAGCTCATGAATTAGGCATCACACAAATATATTCGGAACAATTACCTGAACAAAAGCTAAAGGTTATTCATCAATTCAGACAACAAGGAAAAACTGCAATGATTGGTGATGGCATTAATGATGCCCCTGCATTAGCAGCGGCAACAGTTGGTATTTCATTAAGTAATGCTACTTCAGTTGCGAAAGAAACCGCAGGAATCATTTTGCTGAATAACAATCTTAATAGCTTGATGCAAGCATTTATTATCAGCAAGGCAACGCATCAAACCATCAAGCAAAATCTTTTTTGGGCTTTTGCTTATAATATATTCGCCATTCCATTGGCGGCTTTCGGATTTTTGAACCCCATGATCGGTGCACTGAGTATGGCTTGCAGCGATGTAGTTGTTATTGGCAATTCGTTAAGATTAAGATGGCGCAAATAACTTTTACAACCCAACTGTAGTTTTAATCATCTCACGAAACAATTCATCTGGGTCAAATGGTTTTGTGATGTAGCTATTAAAACCTAAATTTTTTGTATTTTCTCTTGTATCCGATGATGCATCTGCACTTAGCGCAATGATCGGAATATTTTTAATGCTATCTTTTGAATGAGCTCGTATTTGTCTGGTTGCTTCGTATCCATCTACAATTGGCATTTGCAAATCCATCAGTACAATATCATAATCATCGTTCATATTTATCTTATCTAATGCTTCTTGCCCATTCATAGCAAAGTCCATTCGTCCAACATTCCATTTTGACAAAAATTGTTTTACCACAAAAGCATTGATATTATTATCTTCAGCAACCAGCACATTCATTTTATCAAGGTCTTTTTTGTACGATGAAGTGTTTATTTTATTTTCATTAGTTAATGAACCAGCAATTGCAAATTTCATGCTGACATGAAAGGTAGAACCCACACCTAATTGGCTATCTACTGAAATATTTCCCCCTTGCAACTCAATTAACTTCTGACTTATAGCCAATCCCAAACCAGTACCACCATATTTTCTATTAATTTCCATATTGGCTTGTGTAAAGTGAGAAAAAACAGTGTCAATATGTTCTTCGCTAATACCAATGCCAGTATCTTTTACGGTAAAATGAATAATCTTTTCGGTTGGAGTTGATTCTACGACTTCGTATTTAATACTCACAAAACCCTTTTCTGTAAACTTGATAGCGTTCGACAAAAGATTGGTAAGTATTTGACTTAGTCTTAAGTTATCGCCAATCAAATAGTTTCTTAAACTATCATCATGTTCTACTTTTAATTCTATTTTTTTCTCAAGTGCTCTGAGTTGGTGAGTTAAATAAATATCCTGAACAAGAGATGATAAATTAAAAGTTGATTTCGAAAATTCAATTTTGCCCGATTCGATTTTAGAAAAATCTAATATATCATCAACCAAAGATTTTAAGTGCTTTGCAGAAAACTCTAATAATTTAAGATAACGCTCCTGACTTGCAGTAGGATGCTCAGCTAACAATAAGTGAGCAATCCCGATTACACCATTGATTGGTGTTCGAATTTCATGACTCATGGTTGAAAGGAAAAGCGATTTAGCTAAATCTGCTTGTTCAGCTTTATCTTTTTCGTAATTAGCAATTTTAACTTCCTCCAAAGCTTTTTGCAGTGCTTGTTCCGATTTCCTTCTGATTTCTATTTCTTGTTGTAAAACCTCTTTTTGTTGATTCGATTGATTGATTAATCTTGACACCTCACCAAATTCTGATTTATCTTGCTGTAGCGATTGTAAAGAAGAATTATTGCCAGTGTTCAAAGCATATTCAATATTAGCTAATGGTTTATTTACCCATCTGTTTACTAAATAAAAAAGTATCATCATTAATATGATACAACCATTGATAAATATCCAGAGAGAATCTTTAAAGACTTGATTAAACTTTGTAAGAATAGGTGTATTTTTCTTTATGGTAATTATTGCAACCTGCTTTTTGTTAAAATCAGTTACAGATTCAGAATAAATTATATCCCCTGTTTTAGTATTTAATGATGGTGGATTCAAATCAATTATTTCAGATAAATTAAGTTCTAATTGCACACCAGTTAATAGTTTTTGAATAGTTGATAATTTACTTTCATTAATTGGCTCACCAACTATTACATATCCTTGAGGTGTAGTTTTTCTATCCTCATCCGTACTTGGTTGAACAGGTGATGCCACTACCCGAATTAACTGATTATTATGGCTTATAAAAAAATTAGTGCTTTGATGTTCGCTCAAGTGCTTTAAATAGTCATCAAAAGTTAATCCTAATACATCCAATTTCCCATTAGTTAAATCTTTAGCATATTTAGCTTGAAAGTTTTTATCCAAAACAACAACATAATTAATTCCCAACTTTAGAGCTGAGTTAATAAAACTCTCTTTTAGCCAGGTAGTATCTTTCTTACCGTTTACAAAATCTATCATTTCATCCCATCTGGTATCTTCATCAATAAATATTTTTATTGGAGTAAGGCTGTTATTTAATGCTTTTGAATAATCTTCTCTGGTTTCTAACAAACGTTGTTCAAGTATCACGTTGCTTCTATCGCCAATTGAAATATTAAAAACGATTATAGAACCAATGAAAAAAAGAAGGAATGCCGCAATTAGCACCAATATTTTATAACGAACTTTCATCGCGTTTGTAATTTTGTGTTCACAAAATAAAGGTATCTAAATACAGTTGAAGTAATTAAACTATAAGTAAAATTAACAGTTTCTGGAAATAGTGTCCATAAAATAAAATTAAACCACTTAAAAAGAAAATGGAATAAAAAAGCCCTAACAATTAGTGAGGGCTTTTTTACGTGGTGGTGTGGGCCGGGGTTGAACCGGCGACACATGGATTTTCAGTCCATTGCTCTACCAACTGAGCTACCGCACCATTTTTTCGGAGCGCAAATGTATGTTTGAAATTTTATTTATAAAAACTTTTCAGCTAATTATTTTAAAATTTAATTTAGAGGCTATTGAAAAGCAATTCAATCCTATCTTTTTTTAATATTTTTTGTCCTTGCTCACCGATAGCAACTATTCTATCTCCAACTTTAACAATGAAACTACATACAATCAAATTTTTATCGACTAATTTTAAAGTTGCAGTAAAATTGGCCTGTTGCCCAATTAATGCAGGAGATTGATGTTGAACATTGATAAATGTACCAATACCTTCTTCATCTGGTTCTTTCATGTCTAATACAAAAAGTCTGCAACACCATTCAGTATCACGAGCTAAAGCAAAAGTGCTATAAACCATATGAACATTACCACTTTCAAATGTAGCTGCATCTAATTGAGTAACTATATGGCTAAAAGTTTTTACATCGCCAATTTTAAATTTATTTAATATCATTTTCGGATTGTTTTTTCCTTAAAAGCGGATAAATGATGATGTACAATAATAAGCAAAATGCAGCAATTACGAGGAGCAGGCAACCATACTTGAATGCAGAAATCCAAAAACCATCATCTTGCTTCAACCAAGCAGATAAATTGGTTGCCACTAATTGAATATTTAAAACCAAAATAATTGTTGCACAAAACCACGACAATACTTTTACCCAATTTTTAATTACAAATTCATTCATCCATGTTTTATTGCTTACAAAATGTATAAGTGGGATAATTGCAAAACCTAATTGCATACTCAATACAACTTGACTTAAAATAAGAAGAGAAGTAATTTTGCTTTCACCCCAAAAAATCAATGTGCCTATTGCAGGTAAAATTGCAAGGCTCCTAGTCAAAAATCGCCTTAACCAAGGTTTCATTTTTAAGTCCAAGTAACCTTCCGTGATAATTTGCCCAGCCAAAGTACCAGTAATAGTGCTACTTTGACCACTTGCAATTAAAGCAACTGCAAATAAAACAGGAGCTATTTTACTGCCTAATAAAGATTGCAATAAACGGTGTGCATCAACAATATCTGCAATTTGATTCATCCCATGAATATAAAAAACGGATGCTGCTAAAATCAAAATTGCAGCATTTACTAAAAAAGCTAAATTTAAAGCGAACAATGAATCAATAAAATTGAATTTCAATGCCGTTTTAAGATGTGCTTTATCATCTCGATTAATAGTTCGAGTTTGAACCAATGCAGAATGTAAATACAAATTATGTGGCATCACTGTAGCTCCTATAATTCCGATTGCTATTAATAAAGCATCGGGTGAAAGTGAAGAAGGCATTAATCCATTTGCTACCTGATGCAAATCTGGTTGAGAAAAGAACAATTCAATTAAAAAAGATAGACCAATGATTGCAACTAAAGAAATTATAAATGCTTCTAA
Organism: Chitinophagales bacterium; assembly: GCA_947449695.1. Lineage (GTDB taxonomy): Bacteria > Bacteroidota > Bacteroidia > Chitinophagales > CAIODY01 > CAIODY01. The sequence continues at coordinate 19,463 of CANFST010000020.1, read as the reverse complement.
TTTTCGAATACCATATTGCTGCAATAATAAAATAATAAAAGTATCTAAAATACTGATGATTACCCCGTTCATCAAACTTAAACCTGTTAATAGTTTCAAGCCAATAGCAAACCCTAACACTTCTGCCAAATCACAAGCGATAATTGCAACTTGAGCCAGTAAAAACAATGGAATGTTTAGCAGTTTAGGATAATATTTTCTTGATGCCTGCGCTAAATCCAACCCAGTTACCAATCCTAATCTGGTTGATAATGTTTGTAATAATAAAGCCATCCCATTACTCATCAATAAAACCCATAATAGCTGATAACCAAACTGACTTCCACCTGCTATATCGGTTGCCCAATTGCCCGGATCCATATAACCAACACTAATTAAATATGCTGGACCACTAAAGGCTAAAAATTTTTTAATAAAACTTCCAGTTGCTTTAGTTTTTATAGTGCTATTAACCTCATCAAGTGATTTTGACATGTCTAATTTGCTTTTCATTTCACAATTAAATTTTTAGCTAATTGTTCTGAAATATTAACAACAGACTGATTATCAATTTTCACTTGCATCGAACCATCAAACTGATGTACTTCAATAATTTTTATTCTACTACCAATTTTAATTTTCAATTTATCCAGCATTTTCAAAAATGAAACCGATTGGTCTGCAACACTCATCAAAACGTGTACAGCATGTTTACTAGACTCTTTTAGCGATTGAGTAGCTATTAAATTAAAATTTCCATTTTCATCTGGAATAACATCTCCATGAGGGTCAGTTTTAGGATAGTTAAGGAAAGCATCTAGTCTGTTAATTAACTCATCACTTTGAATATGTTCCAATTGTTCAGCAATCTCATGTACCTCATCCCATTTAAAATTTAGCTTTTCAAGCAAAAATGTTTCCCAAAGTCTATGCTTCCTAACAATTTTACCAGCAATAGATAAACCACTTTTACTCAACATAACGCCTTTATATGGTTCATACTTTATTAATCTTTTATCGGCAAGTTTTTTTACCATATCAGTCACCGTGGCAGCAGCAGTATCCAATTCATTAGCTATGGCATTGGTATTAATAGCGGTCTTTTCATTTTTACTTAAATGAAAAATTGCTTTTATATAATTTTCTTCCGCAGTTGTATTAGCCATAATTTTTATTAGTATAAATTAATATTTAGGCAAATCTAAAAATAAATTTATACCAATCTCTTTTTTGTAATTTTTAAAATGTTAAAGCTTCATTATTTTCAAATAAAATAGTTTTTCATAGTATTTTTGACTGCATGATTTTGCGTTGGCTATTTCCTTCTTTTATTATTTTTTTATTGCTGAATAATGCATTTGCACAACCTATTAAAGTATTTGGAACTATTACTAATACTAATTTAGAACCTCTACCCTATGCCAGCATTGAAGTAAAAGAAGAGCAACTCGGTAAAATTGCAGATGCGAAAGGAAATTACGAATTTACTTTAAAAGAAGGAAAGTATGATTTAATAGTTTCGCTGGTTGGCTATAAAACTCAAGTGATAACAGTTGTATTAGATAAAATAAATTTAAAACAAAATATTTTACTTGAAAATGCATCTAATACGCAATTAAATGTTGTGAAGATTTCAGCATCAAAAAAAGACAGAGGTGCTGAAATAATACGCAAAGTGATTGCTCATAAAGACTCTTTAGAATTTCCTGATAAAAATTATTCGTGCAATTTATACATTAAAGCCATTGAGCAAAATGAAAAATCGAAACGTGATTCAAACAAAATAAGTTTGTTTTTTTCGCCGCAGAAAATTGATACCTCAAAGAAAAAGAATATGGATGAATATGCCGGGCTGAACATGGCTGAAGTGGCAATTCAATACAACTTTTCATATCCCGACAAAATTAAACAAATCAAAACTGGCATAAAAAAATATGGTGACACAAAACGATTATTTTATCTGAATACGACCGATGGAGATTTTAACTTTTACAAAAACCTGATTTACGCCAAAGGCATTTCCACCACCCCATTTCTTTCGCCATTCAGCTACAGCGGCTTAATTGCGTATCGTTTCAAATTATTGCAAACGTATGATGAAGGAGGGCATCATTATTACAAAATAAAAATTTCACCCAGCAAATTAGGCAACGCTTTAGTGAGCGGCACTGCCATCATTATGGATAGTATTTGGGTAGTTAAAAAGTTAGAATTAGAATTTCCATCGTACCACTTACCGCAGTATGATTATTTTAAAGTGGTTCAGAATTTTGAACTTCAACAAAACAAATGGTTGTTGCAAAATCAAACCTTCACTTATTATTCTAATACTGACGAAGGCAAGTTGAAAAGCAATACCAGTGTGAGCTACAAGGACTATGAATTGCAGAAAAAATTTCCAAAAAAATTCTTTGGCAATGAAATTGGCTACACAACTGATTCGGCTTATTTACACGATTCATTGTTTTGGAAACAAATCAGAACCGAGCCTTTGCAACCAAAGGAAATCAAATTTATCCGACACAATGATAGCATTTATCAAATCACACACAGCAATAAATATTTAGATAGCATAGATAAGGCTACCAACAAAATTACTTTTGGGCGCATTGCTTGGAATGGCTTAACTTTTAACAATCACATAAAAGAACGAACAATTGAAATCAGTCCACTACTCTTAATGATTCCGAATTTTCTATTTATCGGTGGAATGCGATTGGGCGATTATGTAAGTTATCAAAAACGGTTTGCCAATAAGAAATTCATCAACATCAATTCTAACATCACTTATGGCTTGTTGAATAAAGATTTTAGAGGAACGGTTATTTTCTCAAAGATGTACAACCCATATCATCGTTCGTTTTACACCATTGAGGTGGGACATAATTTTGATTTAATCAACTACAATGATGCTTATTTGAATTTGTTTCAAAGAGGTAATTTTTATCAGGATAACAAACTGGATATAACACATTCAACCGAATTGCTGAATGGATTTTACTTGATCAATGAATTGCAATTTTCGATGCGCAGCGATTTAAGCAATTATAAACTGACTCATGCTTTTGAGAATGTATTAAAATCAGATACTGTAAAATCTGATTTTGCTAACCAAACCATTCGAACATTTCCATCCTACAACGCTTTTTACAATCGCATTGAATTCGATTACACCCCAGCGCAAAAATATTTGCATGAGCCTTTGCAGAAAATAATCTTAGGCTCACGTTATCCAACATTTTATGGTTTATGGCGCAAAGGAATTGAAGGTGTTTTTAATAGCACTACTAACTTTGATTACCTAGAATTTGGTTTGCGACAACGCCGAACATTAGGATTAGCAGGTATTTTAACTGTTAATTTTTCTACAGGTAAATTTGTAAACACAAAAAATTTACAACTTGTAGATGATAAATTTATGCGAAAAGGTGACCCTTTTTTATTCTCAAGCCCTACAAGAAATTTTCAAGCATTAGATTCTTCTTTCGCTTTGTTTAATTGGTATTACGAATTGCATGTGTTGCAAGAATTCAATGGTGCAATAATCAACAAGATTCCTTTCATTAAAAAGTTAAAATTGCTAGAAGTTGGCGGTGGTGGAATTTTGTACGCACCTGAACGCAATTTGCAATATGCTGAATTATTTGTAGGGTTAGAGAAAATTTTTCGTGTTGGCTTAGACAAATTTAAAATCGGATTTTATCTGGTAGGTTCGGCAGCTAATGAAACCCATCATCCATTGCAATTAAAAATTGGCATTGAAAAATATAACATTTTAAAACATAGTTGGTAAAATATGATTCTACACTTATCAGATAAACCTTATTTCTATATCATTATTGGCCTTACGCTTTTATGTTCATTCATTGGTTTTAGTAATCGTGAATTCTTTGATAAAAATAAATTTTCACCGTATGCAATTTCCCGAAATCCAAAAGAATGGCATAGATTTATAACTTCCGGATTTTTACATGCTGATTTCATGCACTTGTTCTTAAACATGTATGTTTTTTTTTCATTTGGGAATTATCTAAACAGTATTTATAAAATATATTTCGATGGGAAAGGCGATTTGTTATTTTTGGCTTTATACTTAACGGGTATAGCAGCTGCAAATATTCCAACTTTTTTAAAAGAAAAAAACAATTATGCTTATGCAAGTATTGGTGCAAGCGGCTCTGTGGCAGCCATCTTATACGCTACAATATTAATTGAGCCACAATCAACCATTAGCATGATGGGAATTCAGATGCCTGCGATTGTGTTTGGAGCAATTTATCTAGCAGTTGAATTCTTTTTAAGCCGACGAGATACTGGACGAATTAATCATGATGCACATTTTTGGGGGGCACTATATGGCTTTGTTTTTACAGGAATTTTTAAGCCTGAACTTTTTTTGAATTTTATTGAAAAAATAAAAATCATGTTTAGCTAATTAACTCACCGACTTCCTTTTACCATTCGCCTAATTTCGTTTTCCTCATTTTATAATAGCCAATACTTTTGCTGAAAGAAAATTAAACAAACGTTTGATTAAGTTAAACGAACGTTTAACTTTGTAGAGAAATTTTGAATCAGAGATGGCAACAAATACATCAAATAAAGGCGTAGAAAAAAGAGAACAGATATTAGAATGTGCAAAAAAACAATTTGCACAAAAAGGCTATGACGGCGTCAGTACAAGGCTTTTGGCGAATGAATGCGGTGTTAATTTAGCCATGATTTCATACTATTTCGGTTCAAAAGAAGATATGTATAAAGAAATTTTGGATAGAAATACCATTCAGTTAAAAACTGATGTTGCCATTTTGCAAAATCCAAAATCAACACCTTGGGAAAAACTTTATGCGATTGTAGATGTTTATGTCGAACGTTTTTTCACTAATAAAGCCATGGTGCAAATTATTTTCAAAGAAATCAGTAGCAATAAAAGAGCAAGTTTATCAAAGTTTGTTTCGGGAAAAATGATGGATAATTTTTCAGTTATCAAAACCATTGTAGATGAAGGTGTGAAGAAAAAAATATTCCGAAAATCAGATGTAGAGCTATTAATCATGACGGTTTTCGGAACATTGATGATGTATATGAATGGTAATGCTACTTGCTATAAATTAGTTGGTGCATCAAGTGCTGAAGAATGCATGAACGATATTTACAAAGAAAGAATGAAAGAACATTTAAAAAATTTACTTAAAAATCAATTAACTAAATAATGAACTTTACTTTTAAGCACCTTTTATTTTCGATAGTTGCTTTGGTGTTGTTTGCAAACTTTGCAATGGCACAAAAGCAAACCATCACCTTGCAACAAGCAATGGATATGGCTTCGCAGCATAGTCCAGCTCTAAAAATTTCAAAACTAAAAAACGATGTGAATCAATTACACAAAAATGAATTGTACAATTCGTTGATTCCGTCAGTTAGCTTAATGGACAATTATACTCGAATTAGCAACAATATTCAAGAGTTGCCCCCAATTAACTTTTTTGGGAGAAGTTTTGTTTTAAATCCTCAGATTCTTGACCAATTTTATAATCGTGCATCGGTCCAAGAACCTATTTTTACTGGCTTTAGAACCTACAATTATGCATCCATGTTTAATGCACAAATTGAATCTGGAAAAGCAGATGCAACAAAAGATGCAGCTGATTTAAAATTGCAAGTGGCTAATGTTTATTTTAATTTATTCAAAGCGATTGAATCACAAAAATTATTGGATGAAAATTTAAAAATGATGCAAGCCAGAATTGATGATGTGAAAAATTTTGAAAAGGTTGGAATGGCTTTAGACAATGATGTTTTGAAAGCAGAGTTAACAAAATCGAATTTAGAAATTTCAAAATCGGAAGTCGAAAATATGGTTGCCACATTAAATTACAACTTAAATATTTTATTGGGCTTGCCAGAAAACACATTGCTGGAACTAAACGATGCTGATTTAAGCACCAATCGCGAAGTGCCTATTGACGCTGCATTTCAATCTACTCAAAGAAGTGAATGGTTAAGTGCAAAATGGAGAAGTGATGCAGCAATGAGTTCTGTAAAAATTGCAAAAGCAAGTTATTATCCAGTCATTTCTGCTGGGTTTAATTACTATTATAATCAGCCTAATCAACGTGTATTTCCGATGGAATGGAAACTGAAAAACACTTGGGATATTGGTGTAACGTTGAATTGGAATTTGACACAATTATTCACCACAAGAACAAATGTGAATGAAGCAAAGAGCAACTTGAAAATGTCACAATTAGCAATGGAACAAATAAATGATGGCTTGAAACAAGAAATATTCACCACTCAAAAAAACTATTTGCTGCAACAAAAAAAGTTAAAACTGGCTGAGCAAGCGTTAGTTCAAGCAAAAGAAAACGACCGCATTTTTAAAAATAGATTCGATAATCAAACAGCTTTATTCAGCGATTTAATTGATGCTGACACACAAATGATTCAATCGCAAATCAATCAAGTACAAGCCAAGTGTGATGCATTATTGGCTTATTACAAATACATGCGTTCTATCGAAAAATAAAATTTTAAAACTCAAAATTCAATTCTAAAACAATAATAAAAATGGAAAATAACGAATCACCAAAAAAGAAAAATAAAGTATTGCCCATAGTTGCTGGCGTTGTTGTGCTTGCAATTCTTTTTTATGTAGTGAAAAAAGTAAATTATTCGATGCACTACGAAAACACCGATAATGCGCAATTGGAAACGAATGTGGTGCCAATGTCATTTCGTGTTTCAGGTTTTGTAGCAAAAGTTTTTGTGAAAGATAATCAACAAGTAAAAGCTGGTGACACACTAGCGATGCTTGATGTAGCCGATTTAGAATTAAAAGTAAAACAAGCAGAAATTGCTTTAGCCAGCGCTGAAGCCAATTTGCATGTGAGTGGCATTAGTACAAAAGCGGCTGATGAAACGGCTACCGTTTCTAATTCTGCAATAGCAACAGCGCAAGCAAACTTAGATGCTGCACAAATAAAATTGTGGAAAGCCACACAAGATTTTAATCGCTACGAAAAATTATTAGATTTGAAAAGTGCTACCCAGCAACAGTTTGACAACGCAAAAGCGGATAAGGAATCAGCTGATAAAATGGTGAAAGTGGCGCAAATGCAATTGAACACTGCAAAAAATCAATCTACTGCTTCAAGCTTGCAAGCGAATAGTGTGGGCAGCCAAATGAAGCCAGTTGAGTTGCTGGTACAACAAAGAAAATCGGAATTGGAAATGGCAAAATTGAATTTGAGTTATGCGGTTATCACTGCGCCATATAATGGTTTTGTAAGTCGCAAAGCCTTGCAGGTTGGGCAATTGGTGAATGTTGGTCAAAATACAATGTACATTGTAGACGCTGAAAATATTTGGGTGGTTGCTAATTTCAAGGAAACTCAAACTGCTTTATTTAAAAGTGGAATGGCGGCAAATATTGAAGTGGATGCGTTTGATGGTTTGAAATTAGAAGGTGAAGTGCAAAGCGTTCAAGATGGTGCTGGTAGCAAGTTTTCATTGATGCCAACAGATAATGCAACAGGAAATTTTGTGAAAGTGGTGCAAAGAATTCCTGTAAAAATTTTGCTTAAAAATTTTGATAAAGAAAAATATCGTTTGAGCCCAGGGATGAATTGTGTGGTGGAAGTAAAATTCAATTAATAATTATCAATTAGTAATTACTAATTAAAAAATGGCGACAGCAAAAATAAATTACGATACGAATGCTTTGGTGGAATATGGCTACCGACGTGTTATCATTACGATTACGGTGGTGCTTTGTGCCCTGCTGGAATTGGTGGATACCACGATTGTGAATGTAGCTACAAAAACACTGATGGGCAATTTGGGTGCAACAGTGAGTGAAATTAGTTGGGTGATTGCATCGTATGCGATTGCAAATATTATTGTGATTCCGATGTCAGGATTTTTAGCTTCGCAATTTGGAAGAAAATGGTATTTCGCTGGCTCGGTTTTGTTGTTCACTTTTGGCTCATTTATGTGTGGCCATGCATCAGGGATTTGGGAATTAGTTTTTTGGCGATTCATTCAAGGCATTGGTGGCGGCGCATTGATGACTACTTCGCAAACTATTTTAACTGAAATTTATCCGAAAGAAAAATTGGGAATGGCAAGTGCGATGTTTGGAATGGGTGTTATTTTAGGACCAACTTTAGGACCGCTGATGGGTGGATATATCATTGACCATTTTGAATGGCCGATGTTGTTTTATGTGAATGTGCCAATTGGGTTGATTGCATTTTTCTTAACATTGATTTTCGTAAAAGACAATCCATTTGTCGTCAAGCAAAAATCAATTGACTGGCTCGGAATATTTTTATTGATTTTAGGAATAGGCTCATTGCAATTATTTTTAGAACAAGGCGAAAGAAATGAATGGTTTGAAAGTCGCTTCATTCTTGGTGTTTTTGTTACTTCCATCATTGGGATTGTGGGATTTGTTTGGAGAGAATTAACCACTGAACATCCTGTTGTTGACCTTCGAGTTTTTACCAGAGGCAATGTGGGCATTGGTGTTTCGTTGAGCTTTTTATTGGGTGCTGTTTTATTTTCAACAGTGTTTATTATCCCAATTTTTGTACAAACATGGTTGGGCTTTACCGCTACTGATACGGGTTTGATGTTTACGCCCGGCGCATTATTCACGGGATTTTGTATGCCCATGGTAGGAAGACTTTTGCAAAAAGGTGTGCCTTCAAAAATATTAATTGCTATCGGATTTGCATTAACAGCAAGCTTTGTGTGGTGGTGTTCGTTTTTAATTTCACCCACCACAAGTCCTGGAAATTTCTTCTGGCCATTGATGATTCGTGGCTTGGGAATGGGCTTATTGTTTGTGCCTTTAACCAATTTAACTTTGGGTGGATTGCATGGCAAAGACATTCAACAAGCATCAGGTTTGAACAATATGATTCGTCAACTCGGCGGTAGTATTGGTGTTGCGGTGATGGGTGTGGTTTTAGAAAAAACTACAGCCCAACATTACAACGATTTAATCAGCAATGTAGCTTCTGATAATATTCAATATTTAGATAGAATAAAAGCTTTCACTGTAGCTATGGCGAATAGTAGTGCTGATATGGTAGCCAATCAATCTCGTGCATTTTCTATGATTTATGGACAAGTTTTTAAACAAGCCAGCATGATTACTTACATCAATATTTTTCAATCGTTAGCATTAATTTTAGTAATCATTATTCCTTTTGTTTTCATGGCAAGAATTTATAAAATCAAGCCGGGCGAAGTGCATGATGGAGGACATTAAGAAATCTTCGAAAACAATTTTACATTTACAATCAATTCAAAACATTTGCAAATGAAAAAAACAATTTTATTTTTCACAGCTATAATTTTTTCAGCTTGCTCTGTAAAGCTAATTCCACCAACACAATCAGATGTTGCAAGAGTTGCTTCAAAATATCCAAACTATTCTTTGGCTCAATTGCAACAAGGTAAAAACGATTACGAAAAATATTGTACTCAATGCCATGGTTTAAAAAGACCAAGTTCGGAAACTGAAGAAAAATGGAACAAAATTGTACCTTGGATGTGTAAGAAGAATAATGAAAAACCAAATTTGCAACACATCAGCGATGAAACGCAAGCTTCTATTTTGAAGTATGTGATTACAATGAGTGGGGTGAAATAATTATATTAAAAAGCGAAGAAAGATTTCTTCGCTTTTTAGTTTCAAAAATAACTTTTATGGAAGAATGGAATGAAACACCAAAAGATGCGATCAACAAATTATTTGAATTACCTGTTTCAACCAATGATGAATGGGAAACTATAAAAAAATTACTCGAAGAAGAGATTAATTTCTTGATAAAGAATAATTCAGAAAAATTATTAAACATATTATATCGAATTGATATTAATGAAAACGCTGCCATGACTGCTTTACAAAAAAAAAATGCTGCAAGCATTATAACTGAATTAATCATCAAAAGACAAATACAAAAAGCAGAAAGCAGAAAAAAAAATAATTAAATTACTATCGGAGTTAGTATTTTTATTCAACCATGAAATTTTTCTATCCTATATTATTGTTTTCTTTTTTTTATTCTAAACTTGTTTTATCGCAAGCTACTAAAAACTTCGACTTGTGTAAAACCATTGATTTATCTATACAAGAACAACAATATATTAATCTAAAAAAAAATATTGGAACACATACCAATAACGATTATGATTTAGTCTATGGAAAATATCAATTTGATATTAATCCACGAATCTGGAAAATAGCTGGAAGAATTGATTATTATTTTAAGCCAAGTATTCCATTTTTTTCTAAAATGATTTTAGATTGTTCTGACACATTAATTGTTGACAGCGTCTTGTATCATCAGCATACAAGTCAGTTTCAACAAATGCCAAATGACTTACTAGAAATAAATTTTTTAAGTTTTCTGCCAATAAATCAAATAGACTCTATTACGATTTTTTATCACGGAAAACCAATTGGTAGTAATGGATTTGGAGCATTTCAACAACAAACTCACCATGGTAGTGGCATTATCTGGACTTTAAGTGAACCATATGGTGCAAGTGATTGGATGCCATGCAAACAATCATTAAATGACAAATTAGATTCTATTGATGTTTATATCACTGCTCCCGATTCATTTAAGTCAGTGTCAAATGGAATAAGAAAAAGCATCATACATCAAAACAACTTTACGAATTTTACGCATTGGAAACACCGCTATCCTATTGCATCTTATCTGATTGCAATAGCATGTACTAATTATGAAGAATATAATGATTGGGATATTAATGGAACCGATAGTTTACAAATTCAAAATTTTATTTATCCCGAAGACGATTCTATTGACAAAGCGAACAGTAAGGAAATTGTAAATATTTTAAAATTTTATGAAAGCAAATTTGGCCCATATCCATTTCGTAAAGAAAAATATGGTCATGCTCAATTTGGCTGGGGTGGCGGCATGGAACATCAAACACAAACTTTTGTTAGCAATTTTGGTTTTGGGTTAATTGCACATGAATTATCGCACCAATGGTTTGGTGATAAATCAACTTGTCATAGCTGGAGTGAAATATGGCTGAATGAAGGCTTTGCTACTTATTGCGCTGCATTGAGTGATGAATTTTTAAATAAAGAAGATTGGATTGGATGGCAATGGGCCTCGAGAGGTGCAATATGGAATGACAAACCTGGTTCAGTTTATTGCGATGATACTACTAAGGTCAGCAGAATTTTCAGCAGTAGCTTTTCTTATCTGAAAGGAGCATGGCTGCTTCATACCTTGCGTTGGCAAATGGGTGATTCATCTTTTTTTAATGCGATTAAAGATTACATCAATGAGCCACAAATTCAATACAATTTTACAACCACTAATATCTTAAAATCACATCTTGAAAACCATTTTGGGAAATCTTTAGATACATTTTTTCTTATTTACTATTATGGTAAAAACTTACCAACCTATAGAGTCAGATATTGGAAAACAGATGACACAATTTTTATTCGTACCCAATTTATTTCAAATCTACCTAATGAAATATTTTGGAGCTCCCCAATTGATATTACTATAAGAACATGGCAACATGGTTATCAGCAGGATAGCGATTTTGTATTTATGAACACTAAGCCAATTGAAGATTACAAAATTATTTACCCTTACAATTTAGGTGAATTCCTATTTGACCAACGCACAAAGTTACTTGCACGATTTGATGTTGAACTTTCACCAGAGGCTAAATTTAATTACAATTCTTCCTTGCAACTTTCACCCAATCCAACCCATGATGAAATTTATTTCAATCAAAAAAAATACAATATTTCAAAACTTAACTTTTATGATTTAGCAGGGAAATTGCAACATACATTTACTATTCATAATTCATCAGATAGTGTTTATGGTATTTTAGAAAAAGTTGATGTAAGTTTTTTAGCAAAGGGTTTTTATTTAGTTGAAATGATAAACAATAACAATCTGATTTTTTATCAAAAGTTAATAATAGAATAATAAATGAAAATAATTGATTTACGAAGCGACACAGTTACTAAGCCATCAAAAGCCATGTTGCAAGTCATGTTTGAGGCTGAAGTTGGCGACGATGTATTTGCAGATGACCCAACAGTAAATGCATTAGAGGAAAAAGCAGCTAAATTATTTAACAAAGAGGCAGCTCTTTTTTGTAGTAGCGGAACTCAAACTAATCAGATTGCAATTAAAGTACATACACAACCAGGCGATGAATTGATTTGCGACAGAACAACACATATCTACAACTATGAAGGTGGTGGAATAGCATTCAATAGTGGTGTTCAGGTTCGTTATCTGTTTGGCGATAAAGGCAGATTCACAGCTGAAGATGTTATACAAAATATAAATGATGATAACGTTCATTTCCCAAAAACAAGTTTGGTCTGTATTGAAAATACTGTGAATAAAGGAGGTGGTAGCATTTGGAGTTTAGAACAAATGCAATCAATCAAAAAAGTATGTGATGATAAAAAGTTACCATTACATTTGGATGGAGCTAGAATTTTTAATGCATTAATTGAAACTAAAAATACAACTCAAGAAATTGGTGCCATTTTTAATTCAATTTCTATATGTTTAAGTAAAGGTTTAGGATGCCCAGTGGGTTCAGTTTTAATTGGCGACAAAGATTTTATCTACAAAGCTAGGCGCATAAGAAAAGTGTTTGGAGGTGGTATGCGACAAGCTGGATATTTAGCTGCGGCTGGCATCTTTGCCTTAAATAATAACATAGTTAGACTAGCAGATGACCATAAAAAGGCAAAATATTTAGAACAAATTATTCAGCATTTAGATTATGTTGATGATGTAATTACTGTTGAAACCAACCTGATAATTTTCAAATTAAAAGTGCAAATCTCAATGCCACATTTCATTCATCATTTTGAGAATCATCAAATCAAAATTGTTCCAGCAGGTGTTCAAACAATTCGATTTGCTATGCATTTGGATGTAGATGATAGTGATTTAACAAGGATTACGGAAGCTTTAAAAAGTTTTAACTTTTAAGATTCGACACCATTTCCAAAGCCATTTTTCGGGTTTCAGAATTTGTTTCGATGTAATCAGATAATGTTGGGTTTTGAATCAGGAATATTTTTTCTAAACATTTTTCAATTACATCAGTAATATTTAAAAAACTAATTTTGTCTTTTAAGAAAGCATCAACAGCCACTTCGTTTGCAGCATTAATAACACATGGCATATTACCGCAAATACGCATGGCTTCATAAGCTAAAGCCAAATTACGAAAAGTGCTCATATCTGGTTTCAAAAAAGTAAGTTGTGGATTTTTTAAAAAATCAAAACGAGGAAAATCACTTTTCAATCGCTCAGGAAAACCTAATGCGTATTGAATAGGCAACTTCATATCAGGTAAACCCATTTGAGCTTTCATACTTCCGTCTTCAAATTGTACAATGCTATGAATAATACTTTGAGGATGCACGATTACATCAATTTGTTCAGGTGTTAACACAAATAACCATTTTGCTTCTATTACCTCCAAACCCTTATTCATTAAAGTTGCAGAGTCAATAGTTATTTTTGCACCCATTGTCCAATTGGGATGTTTAAGCGCTTGTTCTTTTTTTACAGTTTCTAAATAAGAAATATCTTTACCCAAAAACGGACCGCCACTTGCTGTGAGATAAATTTTTTCAATTTTATTATTCCACTCACCTGCCAAACATTGAAAAATAGCAGAGTGCTCACTATCAACCGGGTAAATATTTACTCCATTTTCTTGTGCCAATTGAGTAACTAATTTACCAGCCACCACTAATGTTTCTTTATTGGCTAAAGCAATATTTTTCTTTGCTTTGATGGCTGCAATTGTCGGTTTTAACCCAACGTAACCAACTAATGCAGTGAGTATAATATCAATTGAATCCATTTGGACAATTTGCTCTAAAGCAGATTCGCCTGTATATACTTTAATTAAATCGTGTTGCAATGCATCCTTTACAAATTGATATTTAGTCTCATCAACTATTACCACAGCATTGGGTTTAAATTTCTTTGCTTGTTGAATTAAAAGCTCTGCATTTGAGTTTACCGTAAGTACTTCAACGCAAAATTTATCAGGATGCAATTCAACCACCTCTAATGCTTGCGTACCAATGCTGCCGCTACTTCCAAGAATGGCGATATGTTTCAATTGAAATAGATGTTTATTTAAAAATATGAAGTGGCGAAAATACCAATTTAATATTTGACAATTTTATTTTAGAATTTGATTTAAAATAAAATATTAGGGAAGAATAGTAACTATAGGTGTTGTGATGGAATTACTCCAATTGCCAGCCCTATCTTTTAATTTAATAGAAAAAGTAGTGGTTTCACTTGATGATGCACTATTTAATAAAATTATAGATTTTAAAATTGACAAAAAATTACCTTGCACAACTAAATTACTGCCTTGAGGACTTACAGGTGGAATATGAAATTTATTTAACAATGATGAATTACGATTATCCGCTATAATTAATGAAGTTGAATCTGCATTGTAATCACCGACATTGCCATCTCCATCTGTGTATTTAATTTCAAATTTGATAGAATCTGAAAATTGATGAATAGTAGTTGGGGAAATACTTATTAATTCAATACTTGGAGAAAAGCCTATAGCAGGATTAGCATCAGTCTGTTTATCTTTTTTGCAGCTATGCAAAGCAATTACAGCTAGGAAATAAAAAAATAAAAGGCGGTTTTTCAAATCAATAATTTTTTAAACAAAACTAATTTTTATTTTTTATGAAAAAAATATTACTTCAATGTTGCAAATTTAAAATTCGATTTTATCTTTGCGCACCAATTAAAAAAGCATTCCTGCTTAGCTCAGTTGGTTAGAGCATCTGACTGTTAATCAGAGGGTCTCTGGTTCAAGTCCAGAAGCAGGAGCAAGATTTATAGAGGGTTTCAGGGATTTCCTTGAAGCCCTTTTTTTTTCTAATAAACCCATTATTGATAAAGCTCTATTAAAAAACTTTTTCCGCAATTCATCCAGGTATCTAAAATTGATAAGCCTGCTATAAACTCATCATGAAGTTGCGGATAGGTTGGATGCTGAAAAGCAGTGTAGGTAATACTTACACCATTTTCTGAAAATAACTTTTCATCGTTATATTTTTTTGCACCATTGCCAGATAAATAAATATTACAATCAAAATTTTTACATAAATCTATTAATCGTTGGTTTTTTTCGTCACTGATATTAAGAACTTCAGATGCAATAAAAAGTTGTGTTTTAATTTTTAACTCTGCACATATCTGATGAATTATATTTGTGTTATAAGCCGATAAACTTTCAAATTGCTGATGAAGAATCGGATGAAAAAACTCTAATGCCTGGTTTTTATATGGAGCCTTTGCGTAAGCCATTTCAATTGTCTTCCATTGCTTTTTTAGCCAAGGTTGATTCCAATCAATTAATTGTTGATTAATGTTTTTCAAGTTCCCTTTTTTAACAGGAACTGTGAAAAATAATTCTCCACTTTGTGTTTTAATTTTAACCCGATTTGTAATAGAATTAGCATTTCCAACTTGATATTCTACATTATCTAAAATAATAAAAACATCGGATTGAGCTATTTTAGAAAAATAACCTAACCACGGCATAAAATTAGGCTGATGGATAGAGCAAATTTTATTCAACAATGTTTTATTTAAAAATTAATCCAACGAATTACCTCAAAGGCCTCAGCAAAGTGAACTCCTATTTGTGTGCCACGAGTATAAGCCAATGATTTCACAAATTCATCGCTATAATAGTCCCGATGAGCCTGACTTTCATAACACTTTACTGCTTCTATTTTTTTTTGAATTTGTTGCTCTGAAATTACTGTATGAAAATTAGTAGTCATTGTGAAATTATTCCATGGCAATTCATAACCAAGCATTTTCGTAGTTTTGAAAGCTCTTTTACCTTCGTTATGTATGGCTTGATGGTCTTGATGGATATCATTTGAATTAGGCATCAAGACTAAAGTTGGGGAAAATTCTTTTCGCAACTTTACCATATCTTCCAGAATTGCTTGACGATTTTCGGAAAAATAGCGTACTTTATAATTAAGAAGAACTAGATTTTTAATCCCTAATTTTTCAGCAGATTTTTTTGCTTCTTTAGCTAAAATATCTTTAGGCAAATGAGCAGGAACAGATTCTTCACAGGTTGAAAATGCAACTAAATTTACTTCGAAACCATTTTCTACAAACTTTGCAATTGAGCCTCCACAGCCAAATTCACCATCATCAGTATGGGGGGCTAAAACCAATATTTTTTCCGAACTATTCATATTTGACAAACTTGAAAATTAAGGTGTAGTTACAAACATTGCCAACAATTGTCCTAACTTTTGTTTTAATTGTTTTCGATGTACAATAAAATCTAAAAAGCCAGTTTCTAATAAAAATTCAGAAGTCTGAAATCCTTCAGGTAAATCTTTTTTAATAGTTTCTTTAATTACTCTTGGTCCTGCAAAACCAATTAAAGCTTTTGGTTCAGCAATATTAAAATCACCTAACATAGCATAACTGGCAGTAACTCCGCCAGTTGTTGGGTCGGTGCATAAAGAGATATAAGGTAAGCCAGCCTCAGCCATTAAAGTTAATTTAGCTGAAGTTTTCGCCATTTGCATTAATGAAAAAGCACTCTCCATCATTCTTGCACCACCCGATTTACTTATAATCATTAATGGCAATTTGTGCTCTAAACAATAATCAATACTTTTAGAAATCTTTTCTCCCACTACACTTCCCATCGAACCGCCAATAAAGCCAAAATCCATACAACATATCACTAAATCGTAGCCAGCTACTTTACCATGTGCGCTTCGCATTGCATCATTCAAATGAGTTTTCTTAATAGTATCTTTTAATCTTTGGTTGTAAGGTTTCAAATCAACAAAATGTAAAAAATCTTTTGCAATCATATTCGTCATCAACTCATTGAATTCATTATTATCGAAGATGATTTCAAAATACTCTTTTGACCCAATTCTGCTGTGATATTCACATTTCGGGCACACATATAGATTATCCTTTAAATCCACCATTGAAATAGCACTTTTACAATCTGGGCATTTAAACCAAATTCCATCAGGTGCTTCCTTTTTTTCACGGGTGCTGGTAGTAATTCCTTGTATTCTTCTTTTAAACCACGACATATATCTTTTCTGATTTTATTTTTAAAAATTGAATGGCGAATATAGCAAGATTTTTTTGAAAGGATTTTGCCAGTAAAAATCAATAAGCAGTTTTCCAATTCCGCCTTTTTAGTTTTCTTTGTTGCAATGAATAGTTACCCATCTTCGATACGAAGCAAATTACCTAATGTTGGTACAACAATTTTCACAGTCATGTCGGCTTTAGCTGCTGAGCACCAAGCAATAAATCTTTCTCAAGGATTTCCTGATTTTGAAGTAGATGAAAAACTGATAAGCCTTATTCATCAATACTTTAAAAAAGGGATGAATCAATATGCACCAATGCCTGGTGTAATTAATTTAAGAGAAGCGATTGCTGAGAAATGCAATAATTTATATGGTGTTAATATAAATCCTGAAACAGAGATCACGGTTACTCCTGGCGGAACGGAAGCTATTTTTTCTGCTATCACCTCTGTTATTCATCCGAATGATGAAGTAATAATTTTTGAACCTGCATATGATTGTTATGCCCCTGCGATTGAACTCAGCGGAGGTGTTCCGGTTTATATTGAATTAGAATCACCTGATTTCAAAGTAAATTGGGAAGCAGTGAAAAAACGAATTAATCATAAAACCCGAATGATGATAATAAATACACCACATAACCCAGGTGGAAGTATTTTTTCAACAGATGATATGTTGCAGTTGCAAAAAATAATAGACCGCAGCGACATTATTTTGTTGAGTGATGAAGTATATGAACACATTATTTTTGATGATCAAAAACACGAAAGCGTTTTGAAATATCCAAAGCTGGTAGAAAGAAGTTTTGCGGTATATTCTTTTGGAAAAACATTTCATGCCACAGGTTGGAAAGTTGGTTACATTATTGCTCCCGAAAATTTGATGAAAGAGTTCAGAAAGATTCATCAATTCAATGTTTTCAGCACAAATACACCAATTCAATATGCATTGGCTGATTATTTAAAAAACGCTGACAATTATTTGTATTTACCAAAGTTTTATGAAGAAAAAAGAAATCATTTTTTAGAAATTATTAAAGATTTACCATTCCATTTTGTACCAACAAAAGGCAGTTATTTTCAGTGTGTTGATTACAGTAAAATCAGTGATGAATCGGATAAAGATTTCGCAATTAGATTAACGAAAGAATATGGTGTTGCAGCAGTGCCAGTTTCAGCATTTTATCACAGAATTAAGGATAATAAATTATTACGTTTTTGTTTTGCTAAAAAGAAACAAACATTAGAACAAGCCGCTGAAAAATTGAGAAAATTGAATTGAGTTACAATTCAAAATTATCATTTATTTCTAATTACAATTTCATAAAATTATCTTCGCCCAAATTTATTGAACTATAATGGAATTGAATTTTGCCGAAATAGAAGAAAAAGTTAAAAGTCTTTGGGCTGAAAAAAATATTTATCGCACCGAAAACAAAAGCGATAAACCAAAATATTATGTGCTTGAAATGTTTCCTTATCCAAGCGGTGCAGGCTTGCATGTAGGGCATCCGCTGGGCTACATTGCTTCTGATATTTATGCTCGATACAAGCGTCATAAAGGCTTCAATGTATTGCACCCGATGGGTTATGATGCATTTGGTTTGCCTGCCGAACAATATGCGATTGAAACTGGTCAGCATCCTGCGGTTACGACCGAAAAAAATATTGCCCGTTATCGTGAGCAGTTAGATAAAATTGGTTTGAGTTATGATTGGAGTCGTGAATTCAAAACTTCTGACCCTAAATATTACAAATGGACGCAGTGGATTTTCTTACAGATTTTCAATTCGTGGTACAATCCTGAAACCAACAAAGCAGAACATATTTCTACTTTGATTTCAAAGTTTGAAACTGTTGGCTGTTCAATCAAAAATCAAAAATCAAAAATCGAAAATAGTTTTTCAGCTGCTGAATGGAAATCATTTTCAGAAAAGCAACAAGGTGATATTTTAATGCAATTCCGCTTGGCTTATTTAGCCGATGCAGAAGTGAATTGGTGTGAAGCTTTAGGAACTGTATTGGCAAATGATGAAGTGGTGAATGGCGTTAGCGAACGTGGCGGACATCCTGTGGTGAAAAAGAAAATGCGTCAGTGGTTTTTAAGAATTACTGAATACGCTGATAGACTGTTGCAAGGCTTGGAAATATTGGATTGGAGCGAACCAATGAAAGAAATGCAACGCAACTGGATTGGTCGTTCGGAAGGTGCTCAAATTGCATTTACAATTAACAATTCACCATTAACCATTAATGTATTCACAACCCGTCCTGATACAATTTTC
>CANFST010000019.1 GCA_947449695.1 Chitinophagales bacterium | reverse complement strand
TTGTTTATACCTGACCTTTGAACAGAGTTAGGTGTTGACTAAAAAGATATTATACTAAAATCAAAGGAGCAATACCATTATTGCTCCTTTTTTGTGCTTATAGATGTCACTGAGCCCATTTCCTTTCAAGGAAATCCATTTATGGATGTCACTGAGCCCATTTCCTTTTAAGGAAACCCATTTATGGATGTCACTGAGCCCATTTCCTTTCAAGGAAATCCATTTATGGATGTTGCTGAGCCCATTTCCTTTTAAGGAAACCCATTTATGGATGTTACTGAGCCCATTTCCTTTTAAGGAAACCCATTTATGGATGTCACTGAGCCCATTTCCTTTCAAGGAAATCCATTTAATTACTTTATGTTAAATTGATTGTAATAACCAGAAAGCCCATACTGTTAAAAAATGTTAAAAAGCAATAATTAAAGTTACTTATTAACATTTTATTAACTAATTTAGTTTTGTTTTTTTTACTTTTCGCTTATTTGCACTATTAATTTTGAATACGTAAACAAATTTAATTCACTTTTAAATCTTTTTTTATGAACCGTTTATGGATTTTTTTAATCAACCCATTCTTATCAGCTACCAAAGGTAGTTTTAGATTGGCCATGAAGCTTAGCTTCTTCACCGATTCAGGATTGCATGCCCACATGAGCGATGCAGCCATTTTAGCTATGTACAATATTTATCACCCAATGCACACGGCTTTTGCTGCGGCTTACAATGCCTGGGATGCTCAAAAGAGTACCCAAATAGCCAATACCTCGGCTTTGAACAATCTGCTGGAAGGGTTATCAGCCAAATACGATACCTGGGAATATGCCATCAGGGGGGTATATGCCAAAACATCAACCCAATACGAAAACCTGTTTGCACATGGCAAATCAGTATTTACTTCGGGCACTCAACTTGACCGTATTCAAGCGGTAAGTAGCCTAAATACTAATTTAACTGGTATTGCTGCATTGGCAGCTACCAAAACTGATGTAAACAATACTTATAATGCTTTGCAAGCTGCCTTGTTAGCCAGTAGTGATAATAAATCAATCACCAATACTTTAAGTACTGCTGTAGAGGTACAACGCCTTATTATTTGCAATGGATTATATAGTGTATTGGGTAAACTGATGGATAAATTCAATACCAATCCTGCTGCTATTACTGATTATATAGATGTAGAAAGTTTAAGGAATATTCAGCAAACTGATTTTGTTGGTCATGTAGCTGGAAATAGTTTTATTGATATTGTTCATCGCACCTTAGATGCAACACAGTTTATCACTTTGCGCAATACAGGCAATACGCCTTTGCGGTTTTATTTAGCAGCATTAAAAACCGACGCTATTGGTGCAGTCTATTTTGAAGTGCCACCGATGACCGACCATGATATTACCGCTAATCAATTGGGCGATGTGACTACCCAACATTTTATCAATGTATTAAATGTAGATGCCTTGATGGAAGGGCATTTTGAAATGATAATAGATTAAAAAAACGGCAGTTCACTTTAATCAAACAAAAAAGCGGTCAGAAATAACTGACCGCTTTTTTTATAGATGCCTTTAAAATTTCGTATTAAATAAATGCCCAATTTAAAGCGCAGATAGTTTTAACCTAATCAGCATCAGCATTAAAAACTATAATTCACACCAGCAGCAGGCAGCAATGGCAATTGATTAATTCGTTGAGCCGATACACGGTCGAAATAAAATATATTGGCATAATTCAATACATTGGTGATGCTGAAATTAGCCTCTAACACCCCCCGATTGCCAACAAAAAATTTACGCTTAATAGCAAAATCTACCCGATGATAATTGGGTAATCTTCCACCATTCAGTTTGGTATCATAATCAATGCCTAAGCTACCTTGATTATTCACATAATTAGCCGTTACGCCATTGGTGAAGTTATAATTTTCGTAGTAGCCTTGTGTAAGTGTAAAAGGAAAGCCTGTGCCGAAGTTATAACGCAAGCTGGTTTCCCAGTTCAGATGTTTTCCGAAGGTATAAGTGGTTAATATGTTCAAATTATGACGGCGGTCAAAAGAAGGTTGGTAATAATATTTGCTTCCATCCGCATTTTTAGTTCCGTCATATCGGTTAGTATAAGCCAGCGAATAGGTAACCCACACATACAATCGTTTGTAATCGTATTTAGCTAAAAAATCAAAGCCATAAGCATTGCCAGTTTCGGTCAAAAAGTTAGGGTCTGAATTAAATTGTTTATCACGATTCAGATTAATTAGCTGTGTGAAATCTTTGTAATAAGTTTCAAAAGTTAATTCAACATTTTTCACCACATCATATTCAATGCCTAATACGGAATGCCACGATTTTTGTAATTTAGAGACCAACTCAACTCCTTCAGTGTTTCTGACAGTTTCTTCAGGCCCCGACATAAAACCAGTAAACAAATTAACAATGTCTCTGTCGCTTTTTGTGCTTAACAGGTTTTGTGAATATCTGCCAGCAGCAAATTTTAAACGAATATCTTTTGTGGCATTAAATTTCATGCCCAGCCTTGGTTCGAAAGCAGGGGTGTTCAGATTGGCGTAATATGGCAATCTGATACCAGGTTCAAATACAAATTTACCAGTCACTAATTTTAATTTGGTATAAGCTGCCAGCTCAGTTGTACTTTGGTCGAAACCATCGCCATATTTTATTTGCTGTGCATTGAAAAAATTGAAAGTGGTTTTATAATTATTCAATTCAACACCATAATTAAAATTGCTGTTGTTTTCTAAAATATAAGCAAAGTTCATTTTCATGGTAAAACCTCCAATGCTGCTGGTACGAGGCAAACCATCGCTTTCAGTAAGACCGATGGAGTATTTAGAGCCACTCACTTGTCCGCTGATTAAAGTAGAAGAACCAGCAGGTGTGATAACAAAATTAGCACCTATTCCAAAGGCATTCCATCCATATTGCAACTTGCCCTGAAAGTTGGCATTATCTTTAAAATTAAATCCAAACAAATTCAGTTTGCTTCCACCATCGCTGTTGAAAGATAACTTGGCATAAATATCAGTGAAATTATACTGCAATCCTTTGCCAGATGTATCAGCATATTTATAAAATAATGGTGCCGATTTATCTAAATAACTTGATTTGGCAGTGATAATAAATGATGAGCTACCAGCGCTGTTTTCAGTCATTTTTTTCAAAGGACCTTCTAATAATACTTTACTTGCAAATGTGTTGGTTGAAATTTTTCCTGAAATTCGTTTTCTGTTTCCATCACGGGTTGATACATCAATTACTGCTGAAGTTGCACCACCATACTCAGCGTTAAAGCCAGCAGTTTTTACATCGGCAGTTTTCATGATATCAGTTTCGAAAACTGAAAACAAACCAATGGAGTGGAAGGGATTGTAGATAGTCATACCATCCAACAATATTTTATTCTGAATAGGAGAACCCCCTCTGATATATAACTGCCCACCCTGATCGCCACTACTAACTACGCCCGGAACTACCTGCAAATATTGAGCTAAATCGGATTCGCCGCCAATGCTTGGCAGTTGTTTTATCTGGGCAGCCGTTACCTGTGTTTCGCCAATTTTTACTTCAGTAAGTTTTTCTAATTTTTTGCTGCTGATTTTTAAATCTTTCAGCATTCTTGATTTCTTTTTGATAAAAATCTTTGCTGAGTTAGCACCATATTCAGTAACAGAAGCTTTAACAATGGCAGTATCGTAGCCGATTGCAAAGGCAATTAAATTGTATTCGCCAACGGCTAATCTTTTAAAAGCAAAATAACCATTCGCATCAGATTGACAACCAATGGTAGTGCCTTTAATCACCACATTGATATAAATAGCCTGTTCACCCGATTCATAATCATAAACAAATCCTTTCAAATCAGCGGTAGTTGTAGCAGCAGTTTGAGCCATTAAATCAGCAAAAACAAACAGCGAAAAGATGGTAATAAATAGTTTTCTCATTATTTTTTTGTAAAAACAGGAAGCGAAAGTAAGATAAATTTTGATACATCAACAAGAATAAATTATTGACGAAAAAAACAACAAAATGGTTGCATACACCCCGTAAAAAAGACTCATCAAACGACTTTATCAGCGCATGAACTGCTAGCAAATGCATCGGGCTTTGCTTTGAAAATAAAGCCCATACTCATGATGTAACCCATAGCTTCTTTTAAAGCCAGGTTGCTGTTGAAATTAGGATTGGTATTAATATCGGCATGAACCTCCATATCTATTTTGAATTCATCAAATAATTCACATAATTCATAAGCCACCTGAATGCTCATTGTTACTTCAGTTAACATTCTTTCTTTTATAGAAAATTGCTGATGTGATTTGTCATTTTTTATGAACATAAATCCACCCCGTTTTTCACGAAGAAAAACGATTACGGTTGCAAAATCAGTAATGTTGCCTCTTACTTGCGAATCGGTACCAATACAAACCTTTAATCGATTACCATTGTTTTGCTCACGAATCAAAGTTTTTTTAACTTCGTCAATAATGCTTTCGCCTAAAGCTTCACCGTTAAATCGTCTCCAGTTCATATTTTTTTTCAGAAAATTAACCTTTCCCGATTTATGTATCTGTTTTACTTATACCAAAAGTTTATTAATAGATGTTTGGAAATAAAAGAAATACAATTACCTTTGCAGTCCGAAAAAAAATAATTTTTTATAATCAAAACAGATGAAAGAGAATATCCATCCAAGCAGCTATCGCAAAGTAGTATTTAAAGACATGAGCAATGACTATGCTTTCTTAAGTGCTTCTTGTGCTAATACAAAAGAAACTATTAAATGGGAAGACGGCAACGAATATCCTTTAGTTAAATTAGAAATTTCACATACCAGTCATCCTTATTTTACTGGTAAAATGAAATTTATCGATACAGCAGGTCGTATTGATAAATTCAAAAAGAAATACGAGAAAAAAGCAAAATAACTTTTTGCAATTCATTACACTTTTTAAAAACCGCTTCATAAATAAATCTTTTGAAGCGGTTTTTTGTTTTAATACAAATTGATATAAAATATGACTATTGGTTTCAGTCCTTGCCCTAATGATACTTTTATTTTTGAAAGATTGCTGCAAGCCGACTTTCAGCATCAGTTTGAATTTGAACCTGTACTGGCAGATGTTGAAGCATTAAACAGAAAAGCATTTGCCGAGGAATTAGATATTACAAAATTAAGTTTTCACACTTGGTTATATTTACAAGACAAGTATGAACTATTACAATGTGGCAGTGCATTGGGAAGAGGATGTGGACCACTCTTAATTGCTAAAAAACTTTATGAAGAGGATGAAATAAAGGATTTAAGAATAGTTATTCCGGGGAAATATACCACAGCAAATTTTTTATTGCAATCCAGATTTACCAACTTAAATAATATTAAAGAAATTGTTTTTTCGGATATTGAAAATGCTGTACTAAACGGACAAGCAGATGCAGGAGTAATAATTCATGAAAACAGATTTACTTATCAAAATAAAGGCTTGGTGAAAATTGTTGATTTAGGCGAATGGTGGGAAACAGAAACACAATCACCAATTCCATTAGGAGGCATTTTTATTCATAAGCGATTGGGAAATGATATTAAAAGCCGAATAGAAGAATTATTACATGATAGTATTGAATGGGCTTATCAAAAAACACCATTCATCAGTTCATACATTAGGGAACATGCGCAGGAAATGGATGAGGAAGTAATGAAAAAACATATTGATTTATATGTAAATAATTTCACTATAGATTTGGGAGAGGAGGGAAACAGAGCAATCAATACGATGAAAAATTATTTTAAAAAAATATCAGCCAGCAGCTCACTCCACAAACATTAAATCCACTTCTTTTTTTTCTGGATTAGCACTACTGATGATTACTTTTACTTGATTGCCTAAAGTATATTTTACGCCACTAAATTTAGCTGTTACAGTCATTGTTCTTTCATCAAATTCATGTGGTTCAGTTAATCGGCGCAGGCTCACCATGCCTTCACATTTACTATCGAGCAATTCAACAAATACTCCAAAAGTAGTCACACCTGAAATAATTCCATCTTTTACTTGCCCAACTTGTGTTTTTAAAAATTCGGCTTGCTTATATTTAATACTTTCACGTTCGGCTTCAGTTGCTTTTTTCTCTTGTGCACTGCAATGCTTGCATAGTTCTTCCATTTCGCCTTGATAGGATAAATTTTGGTTCATTAAATGCTCCTGCAATACACGATGAACCAACACATCAGGATAGCGGCGAATAGGAGAGGTGAAGTGGCAGTAATCAACAAAGCCTAATCCATAATGGCCAATGTTCTTTGTTGAATAAATTGCTTTTGCCATGCATCTTATAGCTAATGAAGTCAATATTTTTTCTTCGGGTTTGCCTTTTAATGCAATCATCAACTCATTGAACGATTCAGCAATTTTTTTAGGGTTGGTCAGGTTTATTCTGTAACCAAATTGCTTGGCAAAATTGTTGAAATTTTTGAGTTTTTCCATATCAGGTAAATCATGGATTCGGTAAGGGAATTCAACATGTTTGCCTTTGTAAATGACTTTGTTTATCAACCGAGCCACCTGCTTATTTGCCAGCAACATAAAATCTTCAATCAGTAAATGTGCATCTTTTCTTTCTTTTAAAATGATACCCGTAGGATGTCCATCTTCATCTAAAATAAATTTGGTTTCAATCGTATCAAAATTGATAGAACCTTCTTTAAATCTTTGTTTACGGAGCTTATGCGCCAACGTGTTCAGCGTTTTTAATTCTTCGGCAAATTCTCCTTCGCCGTTTTCAATCACCGTTTGTGCGCCTTCATAGGTGAATCGTTTGTCGCTATGAATTATTGTTTTACCAAACCATTCTTTTATTATTTTTCCGTTGGTATCTAATTCAAATACTGCACTGAAGCATAGTTTGTCTTCATTCGGTTTCAGCGAACACAATTCATTCGATAATTTTTCGGGTAACATCGGCAAGGTGCCATCTACCAGATAGACGCTCGTGGCTTTTTCATAAGCAAATGCATCCAATGCCGTATTCGGAATTAGATAATGGCTTACATCAGCAATATGAACGCCTACTTCCACATTGCCATTGCTTAAGTAATCAATAGATAAAGCATCATCAAAATCTTTTGCTGTATCAGGGTCGATGGTAAATGTTGTCGTCTTTCTGAAGTCTTTTCTTTTTTTGATTTCCTCTTTTGAAATTTCGGTGGAGATGGCTTCGCTTTCATCCAACACTTGCTTTGGGAAATCAAGCGGAAAGCCTTGGTCCATCAATATTGTTTTCCACATCAATTCTTTGGTGCCAATGCCGCTCAACACTTCCTTCACTTTTCCTTGCGGATTTTTTCCTTTCTCATTCCAATCCACTATTTGCACTATGACACGTTCGCCATCTTTAGCACCATTGATATGCTTTTGTGGAACAAAAATATCGTTGCTCATGCCATATTTATTGTCTGGCAATACAAAAGCAAAATCTTTTTTCACATGAATTAATCCATCAAAATATTCATGTGAACGCTTGATTACTTTTACAATTCGTCCTTCGGTCTTCTTGCCTGATTTGTTGGTAATTTGTACTAAAACTCTGTCGCCTTTAATGGCTGAATTCAAATTATTTTGGCGAACTAAAATATCATCATCAGGTCTTTCTTCGCATATAACGAAGCCGTATCCTTGGCGGTTTACATCCAGCTTTCCTTCTAATACTATCAGCTTGGTATTAGTATGTTTAGGTGCTGATTTTAAAGTTGTTTTTCGGTTACTGTCGGTTCTTTTGTTACTCTGGTTTCTACTCTTTTTCAAATTAATACTTATTTAAGCAAATGTAGTTTTAAATTTAGAAGCAAACTTAAAATTTGATAAAAATTGATTGTTATCTTCTTCATCAATAAGTTATTCAATTTTGATAAAACAAAAAACGATTAGCATTTCACGTTTTGTAAGCTTAAAATAAAAATCTGAAGCATTATTGATTTCTATGTCAAACATAAAAAAAGCCGCTTCATGAATTAGAAGCGGCTTTTTTATCATAATAAGGTGCGATTATTTTTTAATTGCTGCAGCTAAAGCATCTTCTTTTTTATCACGTAAATCAAACAACACTGGCATTGCAATGAAAATAGATGAATAAGTACCTGTAATTACCCCAATTAACATAGCAAATGCAAATCCACGAGTTACTTCACCACCGAAGATGAATAATATCAATACCACTAAGAATACTGTGAATGAAGTCATTAACGTACGACTCATAGTATGGTTAATCGCATCGTTAATCACATCTTTCATATCTCTTCCTTTTTGCTCTCTCATATATTCACGAATTCTATCAAATACAATCACTGTATCATTCATTGAATAACCTATAATAGTTAAGATAGCAGCAATAAATGTTTGATCTATTTCTAATGAGAATGGTAAAATTCCATGGAAAATACTAAACAAGCCTAATACCATCATCACATCATGGAATAAAGAAATAATAGTACCCAAACCATACTGCCATTTGCGGAAACGAATCCAAATATAAATGAAAATGACAATCAAGGCAATGATAGTAGCCCAGAAAGAAGATGATTTAATATCATCAGCAATGGTTGGTCCTACTTTTTGAGAACTTAACACTTGTTTTTGGAAATCTTTATAGTTGGCATTATCAAAATAACCTTTTAAACCGTTGTATAAAGTAGCTTCAACCAAGCTATCAGTTTTTGAATCGGTTTCGTTGATTTTAAACGAAGTGGTAATTCTCAATTGATTATTAGTAGCAACAGTTTTTACAACAGGAGCAGAGTTATCGAAAACAGCAGTTAATTTAGCTCTTACATCTTCAGTTGAAACCGGTTTTGTAAATTGAATTGTATAAGTTCTACCGCCTAAAAAATCAACCCCTTTATCAAATCCTTTTGTAAATATAGAAACAATACCAATAACAGTTAAAGCACCTGAAATAACGAAAGCAATTTTTCTTTTGCCTACAAAGTCAAAGTTGAAATGTTTAAATAAGTTTCTTGATACACCAGTAATGTATTCAATGCTTTTACCGCGACTTAACCACCAATCAGACAACCAACGAGTAATTAATACACCACTGAATAAATTAATAATCAAACCAACAATCAGGGTAGTTGCAAAACCTTTAACCGGGCCTAAACCAAAATAAAACATAATGCCACCAGTTAATAATGCAGTGATATGCGCATCAATAATAGGAGCATAGCTTGCTTTGTAACCATCCTCAGTAACTTTTGCTTTGCTTTTACCTCTTAAAATTTCTTCTTTAATACGTTCGAAAATGATTACGTTAGTATCTACTGCCATACCAATTGTAACTACTAAACCTGCGATAGCGCTCATTGTTAATGAGAAACCAAAACCAGTAAGTACGCCAATTGTAAAGAACAAGTTAAGTATTAATGCAACATTGGAAATCATACCACCAGTGCTGTAATACATCCACATTAAAACTACAATAACTAAAAATGCAATAACAAAACTCCAGAAACCTGCTTTAATTGAAGCATCACCTAAAGTGGCACCTACAATGTCTTCCTGAATAATTTTGGCTTGTGCAGGTAATTTACCGGTTTGCAAAATGTTAGCCATGTCTAAAGCTTCTTTTGCAGTAAAATCTCCAGTGATAGAAGAACGACCTCCAGAAATTTCGTTCTGAACTGTTGGGTAAGAATAAACTTTATGATCTAATACAATTGCAATTGGTTTTAAATGTTGTCTGTCAGCGGAACATTTAGCTGTTAAACGTTGCCAGATAGTTGCTCCTTCGCTGCTCATTTGCATAACAATTTCATTCCCACCTGTTTGGCTTACATCACGTGAAGCTGAAGTAACATATTTACCATCTAATGGCGCATTATCATTATTCAGATTTTTCTTAATAGCATAAATTTCATAAGTGTTTCTTTCAGCTGCGGTTAAATTTTTAGCACCACGTTTTGCAAAATCAACAGGTTTTGCACTGTACAAAATCATACAATTTTTTGGTAATGCTGTTTTTACTTCTGGGCGATTTAAGTAATCATTTAATTTAGAAGTATCTTTTCCTTGAATATAACCAACTACATAAGAACCCTGAACAAAAGTTCCCTTGTTATCAATGATTGGTTGCCATACAGTAAACAAAGCATTCTCTTCAGCCATTTTGGCCTGTTTGGATGCCATTGAAGTATCTTTTTTGGCGGTAGTTTTTTCATCTTTTTTTGACACTGATTTGCTGTCTTTTTTGTTAGCACTTAGCAATGCTAGATCATCTTTTTTCGATGCAGTATCTTTGGCAGATTTTAATAATGAGCTAACAGAAGTATCAGCTTTATCATTTTTTGAAGTCTTCAAGCTTGCACTTAAAGCTTTGTTAGCATCTAACAAACGAGGAGCAATTTCGCCATTGTCAAACATTTCCCAGAATTCAAGATTAGCAGTTGCTTGTAAATATTTACGAACACGTTCAGGATTGTCAACGCCTGGTAATTCTACTAATATTCTTCCAGTTCTTTCTTCTAAAGAAATGTTAGCTTGAGTTACACCAAATTTATCAATACGAGCAGAAATTATATTGTAAGTACGCTTTACAGCATCTTTTACTTCTTTATTTACAGCGGTTAAAACTTCGCTGTTAGAAGATTTGAAACTGATTCCATCAGCCTTCATTGCATCGCTATTAAAGATAGCAGCTAATTGACCATTGGGAGCAATTTCGTTATAAATTTGTGCAAATAACGTAGCAAAATCATCAGTACTGTTGCTCATTTTTTGTTTAGCGGTTTCAAATGCTTTACGATACATAGGGTCGCTGCTGTTTTGCGCTAAAGCATTAATGATATCTTCTTCACTCACTTGCAATACCACACTCATGCCACCTTTCAAGTCAAGCCCTAAGCCTAATTCTTGTTCTTTACATTCTTGATAAGTGTATTTTATAATTGCTAAATTATACACCGTTTCCGTACTCATAGAATCCAAAATATGATTCTTTGTTTTTTTAATCAAAGCATCTTTTTCATCTTTTGATAAATTAGCAGCCGCAGCATTTTTTGAAACTAATTTTTCAGCAGTTTCAGCAGCTTTGTTTTCGGTGCGATGAGCCATCCAAGTGAATGACAATTGGAATAAACATAAAACGATTAAAGCAATGGCAATAAAGCGTACAATTCCTTTCAGTTGCATTTGTGAGTTGTGTTAAGTTTGTATTTTTTTTATAAAAGCTAATAAATTAAAAACGCTGCAAACTGATGCAGCATTTTTAAGGAGTGCAAAGATAAAAAAAGAAACTACTTTTTATAATCTAATTAAAAAAACTGATTGAACAAGTTTTTGTCTATCTCTAGGGCAATAAAAATTGATTTCTTATTCAACATGAATCAACTAGAAAAAACAAAAAAAGCAAACCGTTAATGATTTGCTTTTTTTGATAGTTGTTTTGATTGTTTTTATTTTAGCACTTTAAATGTTTTCTTTCGTTTTTGTGATGTGTTGCTTAGAACAGCCACATACATTCCTCTTTCTAAATAGCCTAAATCAATTGGCATTACTTGTTCTCCACCACCATCAACATCTGCGGATTCAATATTTTTTACCAACTGACCCGATAAATTATATATTTCTAAAGTATAATGACTCACTGACCATGAGCCAGGTGTTGTGATACGAAGCGAAGGACTGTTTGTACTATTTAATAAATCAACTTTTTCATCTTCTTCATCACCGCTTGCACTTAAACTACCTTTATCAAATTTGCAATAAGCTATATTTGAATAAGAAAAACTTCCATCCTGATTTACTTGTTTTATTCTATAAAAATTGAATCCGGATTCAGGTTCATTATCAAATGTATTGTAGGTCCCACCTGTTTTTTGTCCGCTACTTGCCACAGTAGTAACATAAGTCCAATTCTGTTGGTCTGTTGAACGCTGTACTTCAAAATAATCATTAGCATTTTCGCTTCCTGTCGCCCAATCCAATTTAGATTTTGAATCTTGTGGGGTAGCCGTAAAATATAAATAAGTAACTGGCAAAACATTAATGTTGCTTCCAAAAGTGAAAGGGCTGAATGAATTTAATAACCCTGAAGTAATAGAACCACTCAATAGTAAATTCCCTGTTGTAGCTGTTGAATTTTGTCCATTCCACATTGAACTTTTGTAATGTGCAATTTGCATTGATGATAATAGAGCTGTTCCAATATTTAAAGGAACTTTTGAAACGTCCCAAGTAAGATAAACCTTTGCGGAACCACCACTATTTCTATCGATATACCAATATTCATTTGGGTCAACAATTGCTAATGAACCATTGTGCATATTTATGTTTGGAGTATTTTGATAATAATGACACTGAAATTCAGATGTTGCAGTTAAACTTCTAACACCTGCTTTTCTTTCGATTGAAGCATTGCCAACAGGAAAATCAAAATCTTGTGTACCTAATTTTTTCACCCAGCCATTAACATGTTTTGAATCATTATCTCCACTGTAAGTTGCGCCACTTTGATAAATTAAAAAATTACTTGATGATGTGGTGATTAATCCATTGCTGAATGTGTGTGAATTACTAACACTTAAATCGTTGTTTAAAGTTATTCCATTAGAATTATTAGAAGTTAAATTGTAAGTGTTGAAAGGCTGAGAACCTGTGACATTTTGAGCTGAAGTGCCTTGTAATAACAAGGTACCAGTTCCAGTAGCCATGCTGCTTTGGTCATTATTTAAATCTCCTAATAAGTATAGATTTCCATTATTAGTGGTTGCTGCTGTAGATTGGTTATCAAAAGAACCACTGACATAAAATATATCTGAGGCACCACTGATATATAAAGTTCCTTGATTGGTTACTGCAGTTTGAGCGAACATTTTTGCACTACAAAAAAGTAGAAAAAATGAACTGATGAGGTATTTATTGTGTGTCTTCATTTGAAAGTGTGGATAGAAATATTATTACTCTACAAAGAAAACATGCATCAAAGTCTGTTTTTGTAAGGGATAGAAAGTAATAGACTAGGTAGTTTTACTTAATTTTAATAAATCACTAGCCAATAAAAAAAACAATTTAATCCGCTCATTTTTTTTAGCCTTCAATAATTCTCCTTAATCTTGCATCACAAAAAATATGGCAAGAATTTTAGCAATTGATTACGGCTTAAAACGAAGCGGAATAGCCGTTACAGATGAATTTCAGATTATTGCCACCGCTTTATGTACTGTTGAGTCATCGAAGTTGATGGAGTTTTTGAAAAAATATTTCAGCAATGAAAAAATTGAAAAAGTAATCATTGGTTATCCAAAGGATTTAAGAGGCAATGATACGCATGGCACTGCACCAGTAAAAAAATTTGTTGATCTATTTCAAAAACAATTCCCATCCGTTGAATTTGTTTTAGTTGATGAACGGTTTACCTCCAAAATGGCTTCGCAAGCGATTTTGATGAGTGGTATAAAAAAAACCGAACGGCAAAACAAAGGATTGATTGATCAGGTAAGTGCCACCATAATTTTGCAGTATTATATGGAAATGAAAAAATAAATTAAAATTTATCAGCAAATGATTTTACCAATTGTAGCGTATGGAAGTACAGTTTTAAAAAAACTAGCAGAAGATATTGATGACCAATATCCGCAATTAGAGGAGCTAATTGCTAATATGTGGGATACCATGTATAATGCATCGGGTGTTGGTTTGGCTGCACCTCAAATTGGCAAGGCAATCAGATTGTTTATTGCAGATAGTGAACAGATTATTAAAAATGCCAAGCCAGACGATGAGGATATTCATCTGTATAACAATCCGCTAAAGAAAGTTTTCATTAATGCACAAATTATAAAAAGAATGGGCGAAGAATGGGCATATAATGAAGGTTGTTTGAGTATTCCCAACATCCGTGAAGATGTATATCGGCCAGAAGCTATTGTGATGGAATATTTAGATGAAAATTTCGAAATGCATACTGAAACATTCGACGGCATCAACGCTCGAATTATTCAACATGAATATGACCATATTGAAGGAATTTTATTTACTGATCATTTAAAACCTTTGAAGAAAAAATTATTGACAAAAAAATTAAATGACATCAGTAAAGGGTTTGTGAAAACTGATTACCGAATGAAATTTAGTACTAAATAATTTTCTTATTTCATGATTTAAAAAAATTATATCTTGTTGGTCGATACATTTTATTAAAACTCCATATCTCAACTGATGAAAATCAGCCATCCTACAAAAATCGTTAAAGGAATTGTGCAAGTGCCATCGTCTAAAAGCATTAGCAACCGAGCATTGATATTACAGTATTTATATGGCGAAGATGAAGTAACAATTTCTAATGCCTCTGAAGCTAAAGATACCGAGTTACTCATTCAATGTCTTGATCAATTAGCCTATCATCGAAGTGTTTATGAAAACAATTCCAAATCGAGCTATGTAATTGATGCCTGGAATGCAGGCACAGCATTTCGTTTTCTTACTGCCTTATTAGCTACAACTCCAGGCAATTGGATTTTAACTGGTGATGCACGAATGCAAGAGCGACCAATTAAACCATTGGTGGATGCATTAAATTCATTAGGTGCTGAAATTACTTATCTGAATAATCAAGGGTTTCCACCACTTAAAATCATTGGTAAAAAAATAGAAGGGGGTGATGTTTATATGACTACTCAACAAAGTAGCCAATTTGTTAATGCCCTGCTTTTGGTAGCTCCAACTTTCCCTAATGGATTGAGAATTGAATTAGAAAAAAATCCGGTTTCTGAAAGTTATATTGAAAATACAATGGGTGTATTAAAGCGATTTGGAATCAATTGTAATAAGAATGAAAACATTATTGAGGTTGAATTTACTGAAAGAATTAAGGTTAGTTATACTGTTGAACCAGATTGGAGTTCAATTGCATTTTTTTGTTTAGTTGCTGCTTTAGCAGATGAAGCTGAAATTATTATTGAAAACATTTCGCCTAAAAGTGTGCAAGGCGATATTATTATTTCGCAAATTGCAATTCAATACGGAGTGCAGTTTTCATTTATTGATAATCAATTAATCATTATTAAAAACAAATACACTTCGGCTACAATCAGCAAAAGAAAACTATCATTCGATTTTCGCTCAACGCCCGATTTAACGCAGCCAGTTGCAAGTATGAGTGCAGGGTTGGGCATCGAAACAGATTTTTTGGGCATTGCACATCTGGCATTAAAAGAAACTGACAGATTAGTAGCATTGGAAAATGAATTAAAAAAAATCAACGTTAGCTTTAATCATCAAAACAATATTTTTACTATTTCTCCTTCGGGAAACTTACCTCAAGAGAATTCACCTATTTCATTTCAAACCTACAACGATCATAGGATGGCTATGTCGTTAGCGCCACTTTGTTTAAAACTGGGTAAAATAAATATCGATGAGCCCGAAGTGGTAGTTAAGTCGTTTCCCAGCTATTGGGATGAATTAAAAAAACTTGGATTTATACTTGAATAGTCAATTTCATTATCAGCCATTGCTGATAGTTTTCTACTTTTACGCTTTTAAAAAAATAAATAAACTATGCATATAGTAGAGGTAAAAACTTTAGCCGATGCAAAAGAATTTTTACAATTGCCTTGTGCTATTTATGCGCAAGATGAAACCTGGGTGCAACCCTGGAATCATGATATAGACCAGGTTTTTGATGAAAAGAAGAACAAATTTTTTCGTCATGGGGTGTGTACAAGATGGATTTTGAAAAATGATGCTGATAAAACTATTGGCAGAATAGCTGCATTTATAAATAATCGTACGGCTAAAGATAATAGAGTAGGAGGGATTGGTTTTTTTGAATGTGAAAATAATCAGGCTGCTGCCAGTTTGTTATTTGATACTGCCAAGCAATGGCTTCAATTGCAGGATATGACCGCTATGGAAGGACCGATTAACTTTGGTGACAGAGATAAATGGTGGGGATTATTAATTGATGGTTTTACGCACCCTACTTATGGCATGAATTATAATCCGGTTTATTACAAGCAATTGTTCGAACAATATGGCTTTAAAACTTACTACGAACAATATGTTTTTAATTATGTAGTCAACCAGCCAGTGCCCGAAAAGTTTGGCGAAAAAGCCGAACGGATAGCACGGGATAACAGATACAGATTTGAATATTTAAAAAAATCGGAATTAGAAAAATACGCAGCCTATTTTCATGAAGTATATAATGCTGCCTGGGGAAGCCATCATGGGTTTAAGCCAATGGCTTTAGAAGCGGCAAAGAAGATTTTGAACACTATTAAACCCATCATGGACCCAAAACTCATCTGGTTTGGATTTTATGACAATAAGCCTATAGCATTTTTTATTATGTTGCCCGAAATCAATCAGGCAATTAAAAAACTGAATGGCAAATTTGACTGGTATCATAAATTAAAATTTATTTATCTGCTCAAATTCAGCAAGGCTGTAAACAAGTGTTATGGCGTAGTGTTTGGCGTTATACCCGAGTTTCAGGGCAGGGGTATTGAAGGTGGCATTATTAAAGCTGCCGAAGAAGTGATTCAGCCTTTAAATAAATACACGGATATGGAAATGAACTGGATTGGTTCATTTAACCCAAAAATGATTGCCATTTGCGAAAGCCTTAATGCCAAAAAGATAAAAACATTAGCTACCTATAAAATAATGTTTGATAAAAATGCTGAAATGAAACCACACCCAATTATCAAATAAATCCTTTTCCTTTTAATTTATGTCAGTGCCTTTTTATAAAACCGATTTGTTTGCAAAAATATTATTTATAGCTGCTGTTATCAGTTGCCTCACACCGTGGGTTAATCCGCCATTAGCATTGCTGATGGGATTTATTATTTCGCAAACTATTGGTCATCCGTTTCAGCAATACAACAGCAAAGCCACCAAATATTTATTACAAATATCGGTAGTAGGCTTAGGATTTGGGATGAATATATTTGAAGCTGCACAGGCAGGCAAGCAGGGGCTGGTATTTACTATTATATCTATATCCGTTACCATATTTTTAGGATTGCTGGTAGGCAAACTATTTAAGATTAACCGCAATACCCGATTGCTGATTGCATCGGGCACTGCTATTTGTGGCGGAAGTGCCATAGCTGCCGTATCGCCAATTATTGATGCCAAAGAAGATGAAATAAGCATTTCATTAGGCACTGTGTTTATTTTAAATTCGCTTGCGTTGCTTATTTTCCCGTTTGTAGGCCACTATTTCAATTTATCGCAGCAGCAATTTGGCTTATGGTCGGCCATTGCCATTCACGATACCAGCTCAGTAGTAGGCACTGCATCACAATATGGCAGCGAAGCTTTGAAAATTGCTACCACTGTTAAGTTAGAACGTGCTTTGTGGATAATTCCATTATCTATTGTAGTGGCTATATTTTACCGTGGACAAAAAAACAAAATCAAAATACCCTGGTTTATCTTATTATTTGTAGTAGCCATGCTCATCAATACATTTTTACCCGTATTGCACAGCATCACCCCGGTTATTGTATTAATTGCCAGAAAAGGACTCACCATCACTTTATTGCTGATAGGAGCAGGCTTAAGCCGCAAAGCAATTAAAAATGTAGGCGCCATGCCCTTGCTGTTAGGCATATTGCTTTGGGTATTTATTTCAGTTGGGTCAATAGCAGCGATTATGAATTTGTAAAACCAACGCCTAAATACCTTATATTATTTAAAGCTATGATTCGGGATGACTCTATTTTGAATTCAAAACAGCTAATCTGAATAAATAACTACTATATAACTGCTTAAAAATATGCAAAAAGCAAAGCGAACCAATAAGGTTCGCTTTTTTTATGGCTAAAAAAAAGTTTTAAGCCGTTGTCGGTGTTTGTCCACCGACAACTCCATTTGAATCGTTGGTGAACAAACACCAACGATGGCTCCAAATATTTTTTATCATTTTATAGTCATGGTTTGGGCATCTGCCCAAGCGTTAGGGGCTGCCGCCCAGAGATTGTGGGCATCCGCCCAATCAATGTGGGCTGCCGCCCAAAATAAATTTTCATCCGCCCAAGGTTTTTGGGTATCCGCCCAACTTTTCGGGGCATCTGCCCAAAAGTTGTGGGCTGCCGCCCAATGCACTTTTACACGTAATTTCTTAACTTTTAAACAATAATTTTATGCCACACAACGGACCATTTCCAAGTGCTGAAGCTGACCGCAATGATTATTACATTGCCGCAGTGCCTTATTTAACCAATGCAGCCAATTTAGCTCGATTGCTGGTTTCAACGCCTAACAAAAATGCTTTATTGGCGGCTTTTAGCCATTGTTGGTGTTCAGTGTTATTGGGTTGAATTGTGTAGAGCCGTTGTCGGTGTTTGTTCACCGACAACTCCATTTGAATCGTTGGTGAACAAACACCAACGATGGCTAAAATCAGAAATAATAGTATAGTTTTCTTGCCACTGAGGCTTGACGAGTAATTTGAAAGTTCGGTTGTTTCGGCTACTTTTGTTTTCGTGGTCACTTCAAGCCAATTAATTCTTTAATTCGAATTTACAATTTAAATATTTTGAACAATCAAATAATACAAGGGCATCCCAATCGTAATGTTGAAAGGGAAAGTAATTCCTAAAGCCATTGGTATATAAAGCCCTGGGTCTGCTTTTGGAGCTGCTAATCGCATAGCCGCTGGCACTGCAATGTAAGATGCACTTGCAGCCAAAATTGCGAAGATGAATCTGTTACCCATGTCGTGAATAAACAAACCACTCAAAGCCGCTACAGCGCAGCCATTTAGTAAAGGAATTACAATGGCGAAAGCGGTTGCAAACCAGCCATATTTTTTGAAAGCTGAAAATCTTCGAGCAGTTACCATTCCCATTTCTAAAAGGAAAATTGCAAGAAATCCTTTGAAAATATCTGTTGTAAAAGGTTTGATGCCTTCAGCTTGTTTGGTATCGGCAATAAATCCGATAATTAAACTTCCCAAAATCATGATGACACTTCCATTAGTGAAAGAGTGTTTTATGGTTTGGGTCAATTTTCCTTCGCTTCTATTTTCAGCATCAAATTTCATCAGCAAAATTACACCCATGATAATGGCAGGAGATTCCATCAAAGCCATCACAGCCACCATGTGACCGCCGTAAACTATTTTCTGCGCATCTAAAAATGAAACTGCTGCCACAAATGTTACTGCACTCACCGAGCCATAAGCCGCAGCCACAGCAGCTGCATCGCTGATACTCATTTTGCGTTTAAGAATAAAAAAAGTATACAGCGGAATGATAGATGCAATCGATATGGCGAATAAAAGTGAATAAATAATTTCAGTGGTGAAACCGCTGTGTGCCAATTCCTGTCCGCCTTTGAAGCCGATGGAAAACAATAAATACAATGAAATAAATTTGCTGGAAGATGCAGGAATTTCTAAATCACTTTTCACTAGGATGGCAAATACGCCTAAAGCGAAAAACAATAAAGTTGGGTTGGTTAAGTTTGAAATTAAAATGTGAAAGTCCATTGTGTTTGTTTTTTGTTTGGTTTAATTTTATTTTTAGAAATGTTATGGATTGCAGATGTCGCAATACATTGGGTCTTCAACTGTTTTTTGTTTTGGAAATTTTTCTTCTTTTGTGAAGGAACATTTAGCACATTGATATAAATAACTTAAAGTTGATTTTGTTGGGAAGCCGCAATTTTCACACGGCAAACCTGCCTTTGAATCGGTTATTGAGAAACCTGGTGTATTGCATTGAGGGCAAGTGGATTTTATTTTTTCAATTAATTTTTCTGTGGCTTTTTCAATTACACTCATTCGTGTTGGATTCATCATTGCTCTCATATCTGTTTCTACATAAGCCTTTCCATTTTGCCTCAACATGCTTTGGAATGCACTATTTAAAGTATTCCAATCTGTTATTCCTTTTTGCATTTCACCTAATTCTTTTTCTGATTTTTTTATTATTAAACCATGTGACGGAAAATTTATTTTTTCAGCAAATGCTTTTAATTCCTTTTCTGTAGAAATAAATTCAGCACTAAAATTTGTTAGCGTTGAAAGCTCACGAGCTACAATTTCTAAACCATTTTTTTTGTCAATCAGCATTACAAATTCATCATCAGCAGGAACAAAAAATAACGTAGGGTGAGCTCCAAATGAGCCTTCACTGGCTATTCCTAAGTCGCAATTATATTGCTCCATTGCCATCAAACATTTGTTGCGTAGCGTAGTTATTGGGTCGTGTTCTCTTTCAATTTCTCCTGAAAATGTTCCTAATTTATCTGTGTCAAAATTTTCAGGCACAAAACATTTTACATGCAAATGCTTTTCCAACAAGGGCGCAATCACTTGTTCTTTTGAATGTTTCGTTGAAATAATTATTTTTCTTCCTTCAAACATTTGATTGATTTAGTTCAAATTGAAATTTACTTTTCCTGTGCTTACATCATATAATGCGCCTACGATTTTTATTTTTCCATTATCTTCCAATTCTTTTAAAATCGGGCTTTTTAGGCGAATTTCTTTGATGGTTAACTCAATATTTTTCAATGCAACCGCTCTTACAAAAGCATCGTTTTTTGAATTTCGTTCGCCTGAAATATTTTTTACACTATCCACTGCTGGCTTAATTTCATTCACTAAATGAGTCAAATTTCCTAACTCAACATGGTCGCATGCTCCTTTGATAGCACCACATTTTGTATGCCCAACTACCACAATTAATTTTGCACCAGCTACTTTACAAGCAAACTCCATACTGCCCAAAATATCAGTATTTACAATATTTCCAGCAATTCGAGCATTGAATACATCACCTAAATTTTGGTCAAAAATAATTTCTGAGGAAACTCGTGAATCAATACAACTTAAGATTACAGCGTAAGGATATTGTCCATTCGCAGTTTGCGCTACTTCTTCTTTATGATTGTGTTTTAATTCATTTCCTGATACAAATCTTTCATTGCCAGCTTTCAGTTTTTCAAGTGCTTCATTCGAAGTAATTTTCTGTTGCGATTCTTTTGTCATCAAATTTGTTTGCACTTGTTGAACATACACAAATGCACTGCTAATAAGAATTGTAGTAAGTAAGCTTAATTTAAAAATTTTGTTTTTCATTTTGTTTGTTGATTAATAATTTCTATTTCGATATTGCATTTTACATTTAATCTGAAGTTTTCTGATTTCACTT
The DNA here is from genome assembly GCA_947449695.1 of Chitinophagales bacterium. Taxonomy (GTDB): domain Bacteria; phylum Bacteroidota; class Bacteroidia; order Chitinophagales; family CAIODY01; genus CAIODY01. Next base: position 25,271 of record CANFST010000019.1, on the reverse strand, counting down.
TTTCCAATAATTTTCTTAAAGCTGTTTCTTCTTCTTTTAATTCCTCCATTCTTTTTCCTGAATTCAAAACATCTTTTCCAAATCGTTCTTGATTGCTGAATTTTTCTTTAGCATGAAAATTTATTTTGTAGCTAATTAGCTCCAGCAAAAGGTTTCGAGCTTCTTCCGTTTCAAAAGTTCCATCTATTAACTTGAATTGTTGAATGTGTTTCATGCTTTTAATTAATTATTAATTCGCCATTCAGGCTGATTTTATTTTTTTGATTTTGTTCGATTTTAATTCTTGCTTCGTACAAATCTTTTTGCAATTGTTTAATTCTTTTTTCCCTCATTTTAATATCCTCTTCATTAGAAGTTGAGTGAATTTTGTTTTCATGAAATTTTATTTTTACATGAACAATTTGAGTTAGAATTTCAATTGCTTCTTGCTTTGAAAAATGACCTTGAATGAATTGCATATAGTTTTGTTTTTTTATTGTCCTTGACCTAATGAAAATCCTGATTTGCCATCAAACTCATACAGGTTCTCTGTTTTAATGGTATCAATTCCTAATAATTCGCATTGTGTTAAAATTTCTGCAATCGTTTTTTTAGGTAGCATCAAACCATCTTTTGGCTTCATTCTGCATCGCCAATGGTCGGTGCAAAAAGTTTCTGGAAATCCGTCGGGCCACACTTTTATTCCACGATTGGTAATCATGCTTAATTTTACATTGCATAGTTTTTCAATTGGATTAAGCTTAGCGGCTAATTCATCAGCATTCAATCCTTGCCAGTTTACAAAAACATCCACACCAACTAAATCTTTTTTTGCAGGTGCTCTACGTTTGTATTTTGGTAATTTTAAACTGCTTCCGTTGGAATAATTTACAGCTTTAAGCGTTGTTGGTTTTTTTCCTAAATTTTTAATTACGGCTTGAGCAAATTCTTTTGTTCCTACTTTTTCTTTGCTAATACCTTCCTTGAAAACATCATAAGTATGAATTCCTTCTTCAATAGTATAAAGCCATGCGTTGTGAACTTTTTCAGCCACTTCAGTTTGCCCAATATGATTCAACATCAAAATTGCACCATGTAATAAGCCTGATGGGTTTGCCATATTTTGACCAGCTCTTCTTGGCGCCGAACCATGTATTGCCTCAAACATGGCACACTCTTCACCAATGTTTGCAGAACCTGCCAATCCAACTGAACCAGCAATTTGTGCAGCCACATCCGATAATATATCACCATATAAATTCGGCATCACTATCACATCAAATGCTTCAGGTGTATCAGCCATTTTTGCAGCGCCAATATCAATTATCCAATGCTCATTTTCTATTTGTGGATATTCTGCTGCAATTTCATTAAACACTTGATGAAACAAGCCATCAGTCTGTTTCATGATGTTATCTTTTGTAAAACAGGTTACTTTTTTTCTGCCATATTGCTTAGCATATTCAAAAGCATATCTAACTATTTTTTCACAGCCCGGGCGACTAATTAATTTTAAACATTGCACCACTTCATCAGTTTGTTGATGTTCAATACCTGCATATAAATCTTCTTCATTTTCACGAATAATCACCAAATCCATTGCAGGATGCTTCGTTTTTACAAATGGATGAAAACTAGTGCAAGGGCGAACATTTGAATATAATCCCAAAAATTTTCTGGTAGTAACATTCAAACTTTTATAGCCACCGCCTTGTGGTGTAGTGATTGGAGCTTTTAAGAAAATTTTATTTCTACGAATTACATCCCATGATTCTTTTGCGATGCCTGCTGTGTTGCCTGCTAAATAAACTTTTTCACCAACTTCAATTTCTTCTATTTCAATTTTTGCCCCAGCGGCTTTGATGATTTCTAAAGTGGCATCCATAATTTCAGGTCCGATGCCATCTCCTTTTGCTACAGTTATTTTTTGCATGTTGTTTATTGTTTAAATTTTGACGGTGCAAAAATGCAGTGCCTAATTCATTTGTTTTTATTTAACCTTTTTATCTTTGTCATAAACAAAACTTATGGATTATACATTACGACAACTACAAGTATTTTTGAAAATTGCGCAAACACAAAGCATTACAAAAGCTGCTGAAGAGCTTTATTTAAGCCAACCTGCGGTTTCTATTCAGCTTAAAAATTTTCAAGAACAATTTGAAATTCCTTTGACTGAAGTGGTGGGCAGAAAATTATTTATCACCGATTTTGGAAAAGAGATTGCTATTGCTGCCGAAAATATTTTGAATGAGGTGTATAAAATCAATTACAAAACTTTGGCACATAAAGGTCAGATGAGCGGCAGATTGAAGCTTTCAGTAGTATCAACTGCAAAATATGTGATGCCTTATTTCTTAGCAGATTTTATCAAACTGCATGAGGGCATTGAATTACAAATGGATGTAACCAACAAAACCAAAGTGGTGGAAAGTTTAGAAAAGAATGAAGTTGATTTTTCATTGGTGAGTGTATTGCCAGATAATTCGCAAATTCAAAAAATTGAATTGTTGCAAAACAAATTATACTTGGTAGGTAATACTGAACAAAAATTCAAGCAAAAAATCTATGACAAATCTATTTTTGAAAAGTTGCCGATGATTTATCGCGAACAAGGTTCAGGAACCAGATTAACAATGGAAAAATTTATTGAGCGCAATCATTTGCCAGTAAAAAAGAAAATGGAACTGACCAGTAACGAAGCTGTAAAACAAGCTGTGATAGCAGGTTTAGGGTTTTCCATCATGCCTTTGATTGGAATTAAAAACGAACTGCACAATGGCGATTTGCAAATCATTCCTGTAAAAGGATTTCCAATAAAATCGGTTTGGAATTTAGTGTGGATGAAGGACAAAAAGTTTTCTCCTGTCGCCGAAGCATTTTTGACTTACATCAAAAAAGAAAAAAGCAACATCATCAAAAACAAATTTGATTGGTTTGAGAAATACTAAAATTTTCGGATGCTGCTCATGCCGCCATCCACTTGAATAATTTGACCAGTCATAAATTTACTTTGTGGCGATAATATAAATGAAATCAAACTTGCCACATCATCTGCCGAACCAATTTGTTTCATCGGATGCCTTTCTATACTGGCTTTACGTTTCTCTTCGGTGTTTAAAAATTTTTCTGCCAATGGTGTTTCTGTAAGTGATGGTGCAATAGCATTCACTCTGATATTGGGTGAAAATTCGGCAGCTAAAGTTTTTGTTAATCCTTCTAGAGCCCCTTTGCTGCTGCTTACTAGGGTATGAAAGGGCATGCCGACATTTACCGCTACTGAACTCATTAATACCACACTTGCATTTTTTGTTTGCGATAAATTGGTGAAATATTTTTTCAAACATTCAGTGGCACCCAACACATTCAAATTGAAATCTTCTAAAAAATCTTTTTTGCTAAATGCTCTGAAAGGTTTTAGCTGTATGCTTCCTGGCAAGTAAACAAATCCATCAATTGGTTTTTCGATGATTGGAAGTTGCAATTCATCGGCACTAAAATCGATTGCATGATGCTCAATGTTTTCAGCCAACGAATTTCTGTTTCTTGAGAAAACAATCACCTCGTTTCCGTTTTCCACCAATTGATTGACTAACGCTAACCCAATTCCACTGCTGCCTCCAGCGATTAAAAATGTTTTTTGCATGATTCAAAAACAACTATATTGAAATATTGTTTCTAAAAATTTCGATGGAAGTATTTTGATGAGCAAAAAGAAATTTTTTAACAAAAATGATGAAGCAAAAACTGTGATTCTCAAAATATTGCTTTGCCATTTTCGTTGTATGATTTCAAAACCTTTTTAACTGAAACAATGTTATATCGGCAATGGAAAATGTAATTGAGTTGAATGATTTGGTGAAAATTTACGACAAGCATGTTGCCGTAAATCATTTGAATTTAACTGTTCCTAAAGGTGAAATCTTAGGCTTGCTTGGTCCAAATGGTGCAGGCAAAAGCACCACGATTAGAATGATGCTTTCGCTCATCAAACCCAATTCGGGCAGCATTAAAATTTTTGGAAAAAGTTTGTTTGAAAAGCGAAATGAAATTTTGCAAAATATTGGCTGCATCATCGAAAAACCTGATTTTTATTTATACTTATCTGCTCGAAAAAATTTAGAGTTGTTTGCTAAAATGAGTAAAATAAATCCAACCAAAAAAATGTTGGATGAAGTAATTGAATTGGTTGGTTTGAAAGGACGAGATACTGATAAAGTAAAAACCTATAGCCATGGAATGAAGCAACGATTGGGCATTGCGCAGGCTTTAATTCATAATCCTGATTTAATAATTTTAGATGAACCCACTACAGGCTTAGACCCACAAGGCATTATCGATTTGCGAAACCTGATTTTGCAATTGAAAAATGAAAAGAATAAAACAGTTGTTTTATCATCGCATATTTTAAGTGAGATAGAATTGATTGCTGATAGCATGGCGATTATCAATAAAGGCGAAGTGGCTGTTCAAGGCAAGGTGAATGAATTACTTTCCACCGAAGATTTGTTGGTGTTCATTGAACCCATTAATATTGCTCAATTACAAGCTACTTTGGCAAATTCGCAATGGCGAAAGAATGAAGTTTCAGTGGATAAAACGCAAATCAGTTTGCGATTATCGAAAGAGGAAATTCCTGCGCTGATTAATTATTTGACTGAAAACAAAGTGGAGTTGTTTGCCATTCAGTACCGCAAAAAATTAGAGGATTATTTTTTAAAACTTACTCATTCCTAAAATAAAATGCTGCAATTAACTTTAGTTGAGTTGTATAAAATAATCACGAAACCACGTAGCTACATTGGTTTTCTGGCCGTTACTGTGGTGATTTTACTGATTCAGTTTGCTTTGTATTTGCAAGGCGATAACTATATCAATTTTGTGTTTCAAAATTTGCAACAAACATTTGTGATGCAAGGCAATATTTTAAATGGCAATCAAATTTGCTTTATCATTTTGCAAACACTAATTATGCAAATGCCATTGATGGTGGCGTTGGTAACTGGTGATTTGATTTCGGGCGAAGCAGCTACTGGCACAATTAGATTATTAACCACAAGACCATTTTCACGAATTCAAATTTTACTATCCAAATATTTTGCTGGCACAATTTACACTGTTTGTTTAGTAGCTTGGCTAGGCTTGCTGGCATTGGGTTTGAGTCGTTTGATATTTGGTGATGGTGATATTATTGTTATCAAAAGCGAATCATTAATTATTCTTCGTTCTACAGATGTGTTGTGGAGATTTATGTTTGCTTTTTTAATTGCAATTGTGAGTTTGGTGGTGATTTCTTCGTTCTCAATGATGCTTTCTTGTTTCACTGATAATTCGATTGGACCTATTATTATCAGCATGTCAGTTATCATTGTGTTCACTATTATTGGCACTATCGAGGTGCCTATCTTCGATTACATCAAGCCATTTTTATTTACCACACACATGATTATCTGGCGAAATCTTTTTGATAATCCATTGGATAAAAAACAAATTATGGAATCCTTATCTGTGCTGGTTTTTCACATTGCTGCATTTTTAGGGATTTCGTTGTATCACTTCAATAATAAAGACATTCAAAGTTAACTGATGAAACAAAAAATATTTTTCAGCGCAATTGTTTTGATGATTTTTTCTGTGCAATTAATGGCGCAAAATCCAAAGCAATTAATTGCTGCGGTGAATAAAAAATTTAACAGCGTACAAGATTATTCAGCCGATTTAAAAATGGATTTCAATATTCCATCGGTAAATATTCAAACCATAAAAGGAAAAGTTTTTTTTAAAAAGCCTAATAAATTTCGTGTACGAACGCATGGCATTGTTTTTTTACCAAAAGAAAATCCGGCTTATGCACTCACACTTTTAGCTGATACAAATTCTTATACAGCATTGATAAATGGCGAAGAAAAAATTGGAAATTGTGTTTGTAAAGTGGTGAATGTAATTCCGAATAAAGATGGTGATATGATTTTGGGTAAGTTTTGGATTGATGCTAAAACCGCTCTGGTTATGCGTTCGCAGCTGACTACAAAAAGTAATGGCACTATTCAAATGGATAATACTTACGAAGAAAATAATTTGCTGCCCAGTAAAATTTTATTTACGGTGGACATTGCTAAATTCAAAATTCCAAAAGCGCTGGCAGTAGATATTAATTCGAAAAGCAGCACCAACAAAAGCTACAATACCAAAACTGCTGGTTTTATCACTTTAAATTTCAGCAATTACAAAGTGAATCAAAAATTGCAAGATGCCGTTTTTACGGAAGAGGAGAAGTAAAGTAATCATACTTGCTCATTAGCTTATTTTAATTAAATACTCCTAAATTATAATAAAGTAAAATATACTTTGTAAATCTGTTTTCAATTCAATTTTCTCTATATTAAAAATAGAAGCTTTATTAAATAAAAAAGCATCGTAATTAAGTTTACGATGCTTTTTTTAAGATAAAACAAAAACTTATTTGCTTTCGTTTTTATCCATTGATTCTTTCAACTTACTTAAAGCTTCAATATCGCCCATCGTTGATTTTTTTGCTTTCTCATTGATGTTTTTTACTGTTTCTTTAGTTCGTTTATCTTCAGCAATCTTTTCACCTGCTTCAGCTGCTTTAGTTGCATTAATCACATCTTGCATCACTTTTGAATGTGATAATAAAATGCGTTTTTCGCCTTTTTCAAATTCCAAAATTTTAAAATCAAGTGTTTCATCTAATTCAGCATTTTTACCGTTTTCTTTTTTCATATGTTTTGCAGGACAATAACCTTCCAAACCATATTGCAATTGAACAGTAGCACCTTTATCGTCTTTTTTCACAATTGTGCCTTGGTGAATTGAACCAATAGGGAAAATACTTTCAAATGTTTCCCAAGGGTCTTCTTCCAATTGTTTGTGTCCTAAAGACATTTTGCGGTTTTCAGTATCTAATCCTAAAACTACCACATCAATTGGGCTACCTACTTTTGCAAATTCATGAGCATGCTGGTAGCGTTTAGTCCAACTTAAATCACTGATATGAACCATACCACCAATACCAGCTTCAAACTCAACAAAAATACCATAGTTGGTTACATTTTTCACAGTGCCTGTATGTTTGCTACCTACTGGATAGGTATCAGCAATGCTTGTCCAAGGATCAGTTGTCATTTGCTTTAAACTCAACGACATTTTGCGTTGTTCTTTATCTAACGCCACAACCTTAGCTTCGTATTCATCACCTAATTTAAAGAATTCTTTAGCATTAACTGGTTGGTTGCTCCAGCTCAATTCAGAAACGTGCAACAAACCTTCAACACCTGGTTTAATTTCAATGAATGCACCGTATTCTTCAATGTTTACAATTTTGCCTTTTACAATACCACCTTCAACAACGTTTTCAGGCAATACTTCCCAAGGATGAGGAGTCAACTGTTTTAAGCCTAAGCTGATACGTTTTTTCTCATCTGTAAATCCTAATACAACCACATTCAGTTTTTGGTTCATTTCCAACACTTCACTTGGGTGAGAAATACGACCCCAAGAAATATCAGTAATATATAATAAGCCATCAATACCACCCAAATCAATGAATGCACCAAAGTCAGTAATGTTTTTAACTGTACCTTCTAATACCTGACCAATTTCCATTTGTCCGATGATTACTGCACGTTGGCTTTCAATATCACTTTCAATTAATGCTTTATGAGATACAACTGCATTTTTAATTTGTTCGTTGATTTTCACAACTTTAAATTCCATGCTTTTACCTACATAACCATCATAATCAGTTACTGGTTTTACATCAATTTGAGAACCTGGTAAGAATGTTTCTAAACCAAATACATCTACTATCAAGCCACCTTTTGTTTTGCTGATAATATGACCTGTAACAATAATTCCAGTAGCATGGGCACTAACAATTTGATCCCAGGCTTTAGCCAGTTTAGCATTTTTACGAGATAACGATAATTGACCAGATTTGTCTTCTTTGTTCACAACAAATACTTCAATTTCATCACCAATTTTAATAGATGGCATATCTCTAAATTCGTTTAATGGCACCAAGCCATCCGATTTAAAGCCGATGTTTACCACTACATCAGTTTTTGAAATACCAACGATATGTCCGATAACAATTTCGTTGTTGTTAATAGCTTTAAATGTACCATCATACATAGAAGCCATGTCAGTTGATTGCGCTTTAGTGTAGTTGTTTGCACTACGTTTGTCGATGTTCCAATCAAAATCATCGTGAGCGGTTGTTGTGTTAATGTTTTTTGTTTCTGTCAATGTTTGGTTCCTCCTTTTGTTAAAAAATATTTTTGGGCTGCAAATGTAGGTGTAAATATTCAAACTAACAAAAAAATAAATATCTTAAATTTGATAGATTACTTCATTAAATTGTATTTTATGAAGCCTTTAAAGAAAATAAAGAAATTCTTTTTGAAAAAACTATACAAGTTTTGTCAGCAAGTTTTATTTTATTACACTAACTTTTATTTAGTGTCGATTCTTGAACTCGTCAAGTTTGTAACTATTAAACTGAAATACAAATGAACCCTGCTTGTCTGTTGTTAAGACTTAGTCGAAAGAATTATATCATCAGTTAGGATAAATAAAAGTAACCTCATTGATTCAATAAAATGTGGCTACCAAACATTTTATCAATAAAACGTAGTTAACTAGCGGTCAGAAAATACTGAATGCTTTTTTATACTCAACTAAAACTCCGGATTAAATAAATGCCTGACTTAATGCATTGCCTGGCAACATACCATTTGGAATAGAAGTATCAAAACCCAATATTTTAGCAATGGTTGGCACAATGTCTATGCTTTCACCAACCGGGTTGCCGCTGCTGCCGAACGTTTGATTTTGTTTTACAATGCCGTTAGGCCCTACTATTAATGCAAACATGCTGCGACTATTGGCATCGCCAGTATGATCGAAAGCACGTAAACCATTAGCATCATAAATGGCGTTGGGTGCCAAGTTTCTGCCATGTTCAGGCATGCAAATCATAATGGTATCATTCATCAAACCTGGTGTTGATTGAATTTTATTCCACAACCAGCCCACACCATAATCAGCTTTGTGTAAGAAATGTAAATAATTGCTGAAATCGCTGTGGCAAATATCTAAATTGAAAGTATTAATAACAGTTAACTCGGGTTTGAAATTATTCAGTACTTCCCAGCCATAAGCAATATTGGTTAAATCGCCTGTCAGTTCATTGGTAGAAATACTAGGAGGCAATGGCCAGGTTATTTGATTGTTTTGTGTTTTGGCAATTAAATTCGAAATAAAAGTTTTAATCGCCTGGTCATCAGCCGAATCATTTTTTATGCCCGGCAAATTAGATGCGGATTGATGAAAACTATTGTTTAAAAATGTTTTCATGCCATCCATCCTGTTTACATCTTGCGGCTGATAAACTTTTGCATTAGCAATGTAGCTGGAATATTGCTGAAACACCGCAGCAGGATTTAAGAAGTTAGCACCATATTGTGCACCATACAAGGGATGTTTGCTGTAATTCAAAGCCGGATAAGGGACTAAGCCTTCGCTAATCCACCAGCTGTTGATAGCACTTTTTGTTGGGCTGGTATGTTTGCGATAATATTCAAACAAGGTCGGCATATCAGGATTGATATTTAAATTCAAACCTGTGTTGGTGTAGTTGCCTGTCATGGCTACAGTATGTCCGTTGAAATGTCCCGTAGGGCCAGTGGTGTATTGAATATTTGGAAACAAAACACCTTGCGATTGAATAGAATTAGTTTGAATAGGGTTCCATAAATTAAACAACAAATTGCTCGATGGCACATTGCCTGTCAGCATATTGCTCATCATATTGCCCGAAGTATTGAAGCCAGTTTGCGCCGATACATAAGCCTGTTGAATACTTTCCTGATTGCGGATACCACCTGCAAACAATACAAACACCACATGATTTGCCAACCGTGTACCTGTGGCTGCAAACAACCGCCCAGATGGCAAAATGTAAGGCGACAGAATTACACCTGCTGCTGCGGCTGCCGTGTTTTTTATAAAGGTTCTTCTTTTCATCATCATAAATTTAAAATCTGTTCAATTGCATTTCATTATCACATCAGCACATTATTTCTCACACCCCAAACTGACTCAAATGATGGTCGAGATGTTTATACATAGTTCTTGCCCATTCATCAGCAGTAATTTTTCCTAAAAACAAATGCTGTTGATTGCCAGCAATATTTTTCCCATCCTTATGAAACCGATTCAATGCAGTTACCAATTTCGATTTTTCACTGTTAAATTCTTTTTCATCAGTCGGGTTTATTTTAAATTCGGGTGCAGTTGGTAAATCACGGGTATATGGTCTTTCATCAAAAAAAGCTTTTTTCACAAATGGTCTGAATATTTTTCCGATAAAAGATTGTTTACCATGTCTGTCGCCAATGGCATATTCTAAAGGTATCGCTGCATGCGTTAACATTTGAGCTACATTCATCTTTCCCCATTTTCTTTCTGAATTAACAGAAAGTTGATTCACTCGATTTACAATTTCTGTGTAAGTAGTTTGTTCAAATAAATTTTTCATTTTTTGTTTTGTTATTTAGTAAAACCAATATTCATCACTCAATACAAACGAACTATAAACCAATTCAGGTGTAATGTTCGCATCGTTCCGAATCATATTTTTCAAGTAATATTTTTCATACGCAGTTGGGTTGCGCAAATAAAACCGAATAAAAGTAGCATCAATAAACTTATCCAAATCGGCTCTCATAGCAGCACTGGTTGGCAGTTTCACACCAGTGGTATTCATATAATTACTCACCAGCATCTCCGTAATCATATTTTTATCGCCATTGGCTAAAAACATAACTGATAAATCATTGAGTTGATTATTAGGAATTGAATTCTGAAACAAATCCGAATACAAAATTGAAATAAATTGGGTGGGTGTTTTTTGTCTGGTCTTTTGTGCCGATGATTGATATACGACAGTTTTACCCACATCATAAATCACATTATCATACACATGGTCTTGTATCACCGTTTTTTTGCAAGCCGCAAAAACAGTAATTAAAACCAGTAGTAAAAATATTTTTTTCATCTTTCTTTTATTTTTTCTTTCACTAAATTGCTAAGTGTACAAAGGTTATATTTTTGAATAGCTGTTTTGTATTTACTAATGACTGTTGACCGATGACTAATGACTATTTCAAAACCCTGCATACTCTTTTGTTTTCATAATTGATTTTATCAAAGCCAGATAATCTTTGGTTTGTGTTAAGCCATTTACCTGTGCATTAATCTCATTGTCAGTAGGCTTGCGCAATAAATAATTTTGATACGCAGTAATAATTAAGCCCTGATAAAATTCAGTACAATGGGTTACTATATAAGCAAAATCACCTTTACAATTACCAGTTTGCAAAAACAATACAGATGAACCACTTAAGCCATCTACCATTGTTTTCGAAGTGGTTAATTCATTTGCAGTTGCATTGCGATGAAACAAATTTTCAAAACATGCTTTCACAAAATTTTCAGTTCCCATATTAATCTGGTCGTAGAAATAATTGTAAATAAATCGGCGATAAAATTCGTTGATATCAATTTGTTTGATGCGATATAATGAATCAGTTTGTTGTAAATTCGTCAGTGCATTCAGCTCAACAGTTAAGGCATTGGCAGTAACAGTATCACTATTTTGCAGGCTCAATTGTTTTACATAAGTATCTAAATTTATTTCGTCAATAATATCTTGTTTGCTGGTTGAGTTTAAAATTACTGCCGATGTTTTTATAAAAAACTGCGGATAAAATTGCGCATTTTTTATCACCGTATTAATAACCGAATCACGAGCCGCATCATTGTAGTTGCCGCTTTTAATAATGTTGTTGGCTTTTACCAACTCTGTCGAATCGGCTTCTCTGCCCAGCAAATCAACATACACACGATTAACATAAGCATTCACCTGAATAGTGGAAACACCAGCATAATTAGGTATTTGATTGCCCGATACCACATGGTTTTCATGCACAGTTTCGTGAGTTGTTTTCTTACAAGCATAACAAATCACTATAAATGATAACAATAAAAAATATTTCTTAATCATAATCGAAGTTCAAATCTAATGTTTTTTTTGGGGGTTGAGTAATTTTTTTAATGGAATACTTTTCAGAGATGATTTGACCGCCTGCTTTACTAAAAATTCAAAATTTAAGTATTTATACTGATGCTTTTACCAATAATTGCCGATTAAAGCATTAAAGCAACTTTTCAACTTTTGCATGAAACGAAAACATTCAATCCTTTTAAGAAGAAATGAAAAACATTTTACTCCATTCTGTTTTGATGATTGCTTCGATGCAAATCGCATTGGCGCAAACTTCTTATACATGGAACGGAAATACCTCAACAGCTTTTAATGTTTCAACTAATTGGACTCCAAATGGAGTACCTACAGCAAATGATAATATTACTATTGTAACTGGCAGTAGAAATTGTATTTTAAACTCTTCTTCATCAGTTAAAAATTTAACTTTAACTAGTGGCACATTTGATTTAGGCGGTAATACATTGACTGTTGGTGGTACTAATGCCACATTTACTTTGGGCACTATTCAAAATGGGACATTAACTATTTCAGGCGCAACAACAACAACATTTGGAAGCAGTAACGTGACTATGAATTGCATAGTGAATGTTACTTCAGCCACAATTACTATTACTAAAACAATTTTTCAAAATACTTTAACTTTAACAAAAACCGGATCATCTAATGATGCCAGTTCGGGAAATAATATTTTTAATGGGGCAGTAATCATGACCAATTCTGGTTCTGGTTATTTAATGATGGGTAATGGAAACCCCGATCAGTTCAATTCTACGGCAACTTTTAACAATATAGGAAGTAATCATATTTATTTGGCGTACAACAGCAGTAACAATATTTTTGCTGGTATAACCACATTCAATAATGCACCTAACAATACTTCTGGAACTATTTATGTAAGTTGGTTATCGGCAAATACCTCTTTCAATGAAAATATTGTAGTAACATCAACCAATGGGCAGGGTGTTCAGTTTTGTGGCGGCAATAATACTTCTAATGCAACTTTAGCTGCTCTGAAAACAATTTCGATTGGTGTTGCCGGATTTTCAGCAGGCACGTTATTACTTCGTCAGTTTACTCAAATCGGAAGTACTGCACAAAATTTTACTTTGACCGGAACAGGTAATCTAACATTTGGACCTTTCTCAAATTTCGGTGGAAATGTTGTAGCATCAAGTCCTACATTGTATATGAATGGGGCAATATTTAGCGGCACAACTAATTTAACAAAAACTGGTTCAACTGGTGATTGGGGGCAAGGTGGCAATACATTTCAAGGCGTATCAGCCATAACTAATACAGGTAGTAGTTATTTATTGATGGGATCAACCAATCCTGATATATGGAACAACGATGTAACCTTTACCAATAGTGGCTCTGAAAGATTATTGCCCGCCTGGTCAAGTGTGGGCAATCAATTCAATGGCAATATTTATGTGAACACATCAGGCAGCGCACAAGGAATTCAATTTTGCGGTGGAAATAATACCGCAACTGCTCTGTTAGCTTCAGGTAAAACTATTCAACCTGGCTCTGGAGGTTTAACGGTTGGATATTTACATTTAAAGCAATTTATTCAATCGGGTACTGCACCCATCAATTTAACTGCAACAGGCACTTCAGTTTTATATCTTGGGCCATCATCAGTTTTTGGTGGGGTATTTACCGCAACTGCACCTGATATTTGGGCACAAGGTGCAACATACAATGGCAGAGTGACTTTCAATAAAACTGGTGGTATATACAATCACAATAATCAATACCAGAATATTTTCAATGCTTCTTGTACAATCAATCAACAAAGCAATACAGGTTATTTTATGGTAGGGTATAACTCTAATGATTTGTTTAATGATTCTATCATTGTTTCTTCAACTGGGACAGGTGGAATTTATTTAGGATGGCAACCTGGAAGCACTGGTACACCAACGTTAGCGGCTGGTAAAAATATTTATATTGGTAGTGCTGGCTTTTCAGTTGGGTCATTAAATTTAGGTGGATTTATTCAGTTGGGTTCATCAAGTGGAATTAATTTAACGCTTACAGGCAGTGCTACACTTAACATTTACAAAACAACTGGCAATTGTGTTTTCAATGGTGTGTTTAACGTCACTGCTCCCAATATCAGTGTAATGGGCGGAACATTTAACAACAGAGCCATTTTTACAAAAACTGGTGGTAATTCCAATCACAATCAACAATACCAAAATATTTTCAACGCATCTTGTACTATCAATCAACAAAGTAACACTGGTTATTTTATGTTGGGTTATAATTCCAATGAATTATTTAACGATTCTATTATTGTTTCTTCAACTGGGACAGGTGGAATTTATTTAGGATGGCAACCTGGAAGCACAGGTACACCAACATTAGCAGCAGGGAAAAATATTTATATTGGCAGTGCTGGCTTCAGTGCTGGCTCTTTAAATTTTGGTGGATTTGCACAATTAGGCTCATCGACTGGAATCAATTTAACCTTAACTGGTACAGCAAGTTTATATATTTTTAAAACTTTAAGCCCTTCTATATTCAACGGTTCGTTTAATGTAACTGCTCCGGATATTTGGGTAGAAGGGGCAACATTTAATGCTCCTGCCACTTTCACCAAAACTGGTGGTTCATCTAATCATAACAATCAACAACAAAATATCTTTAACGCATCGTGTACCATTAATCAACAAAGTAATACTGGTTACTTTATGTTGGGGTATAATTCAAATGAGTTGTTCAACGATTCAATCATTGTTACTTCAACAGGCACTGGCGGAATTAATTTAGGTTATACAGGTGGAACAGGCACTCCAACTCTTGCTTCAGGCAAATCAATTTTTATAGGTAATGCTGGTTTTAGCGCTGGTTCACTCAATTTAAACACATTTACTCAATTAGGCACAGTACCAATCAACTTAACTTTTAGTGGTTCAACAACTTCGTTGTCATTTGCTCGAAACTCAGTTATTGGTGGAAATGTCATTACTAATACACCTTCAATTTATTTTAATGGATGTACTTTTAATGGCACTGTGAATGCTACCAAAACTGGCAACAGCAGTGATGCCAGCAGTGGTGGAAATATTTTTAATGGCATAGTAAATATTACTAATTCTGGGGCTGGGTACGTATTGTTAGGGAATGGAAATCCTGATCAATTTAATGCTGCATCCACTTTTAATAATACAGGAAGCAATCAGATTTATGTTGGATATAACAGTAGCAATAATATTTTTAATGGTAAGGCAACTTTCAATAATACACCAACTGCCAACACAGGAATATATGTGAGTTGGTATTCAGCAGGCACATTGTTTAATGATAATATTGAAGTTACATCAACCTTTGGGCAGGGAGTTCAGTTTTGCGGAGCAAGTAATGCAACTGTTACTTTGGCTGCCAACAAAACAATTGCAGTTGGTGCAGGTGGATTTTCAGCAGGTACTTTGTTGCTGAAGCAATTCACACAATTAAGTGCAACTTCACAGTCATTATTACTAACAGGTGCTGGTAATTTAACATTTGGGCCGACTTCAGTTTTTAATGGTGACATTACATCAACAAGTGGTGCTTTATTATTAAATGGATGTACTTTTAATGGTGCTCTAAACGCTACAAAAACAGGAATATCAGGTGATTGGGGTTTAGGTGGGAATACATTTAATGGTGTTTGTTCTTTAACCAATTCAGGGACAAGTTATTTATTGTTCGGAGGAACTAATCCGGATATCTGGAATAATGATGTAACCTTTACCAATAATGGTAGTGAAAGAATTTTACCAGCTTATTCAAGTGCAGGTAATCAGTTTAATGGCAATATATATGTAAATACTTCTGGGAATGCTCAAGGCATTCAATTTTGTGGTGGAAATAATACTGCGACAGCAACATTAGCCAATTCAAAATCAATTCAATCGGGTTTGAATGGATTAAATGCTGGATATTTAATTTTAAAACAATTTACTCAGGTAGGAAGTTCTTCAACTAACATTGCAATGAACAGCACTGCATCTTATTTGCAATTTGGACCAAGTTCTTCATTCGATGGCAATATTACAACAAGCAGCCCAGGATTATATTTTAACGGATGTACTTTTAATGGCACTGTAACTTCCGTAAAAACTGGTGCATCAAATGATGCAAGCACTGGGAACAATGTTTTTAATGGTATATCAACTTTTACCAATTCAGGTTCAGGATATTTGTTGTTTGGTAATGGAAATCGTGACCAATTCAATGCAGCGTCAACTTTTAATAATACAGGGAGTAGTCAGATTTATGTTGCATATAATGCTGCTAATAATGTTTTTGGAGGTGTAACAACTTTTAATAATACACCTACTGGAAATTCAGCAATTTATGTAGGTTGGTATTCAGCTAACACAACATTTAATGATAATATTATTGTAACTTCTACCAATGGACAAGGTGTACAATTTTGTGGTGGAAACAATACTGCCACAGCCACTTTAGTAGCAACAAAAACTATATCGGTTGGTGCTGGTGGATTTTCGGCAGGTATATTATCATTGAAGCAATTTACACAGATTGGTAATACACCACAAACATTTACATTAGCTGGAACAGCTCAATTATATTTTGGCTCTACTGCACGTTTTGATGGTGATGTATCAAGTTCAAGCCCATCCATTCTTTTTAATGGTGGAACATTTAATAGAACTGTAAATGCAGTTAAAACTGGCTCTAATAATGATGCTTCGCCAGGTGGCAACACTTTCAACTCAACATTTACTATTACGAATACAGGTAGCGGATATTTTTTAATGGGCAATGGCAACCCAGATGTATTCAATGCTACTGCTACTTTTAACAATCAAAGTACTGGTCAGCACATGTATGTTGCCTACAACAGCACTGGAAATATTTTTAATGGAGATGTTATTTTCAACAATCAACCTGTATCAAGTGGAGTTTGGATTTATCCCAACTATTATGGCATCAATACACAATTCAATGGCAATATCATATTAAATAATGTTGCAGGTGGAGGAATAAATTTTGGACCAAGTACAGGCACTGCAACATTGGCAAGTGGCAAAACAATTACCATAGGCGTAAATGGATTTAATAGTGGTGGATTAATTTTTAGAAATTTTGTTCAATCAGGCTCTACACCACAAATACTTGCTACAACTGGAACCAGTTATATTCAATTTGCAACGGGTACAACATTTAATGGTGATATTACAACCTCAAGTCCTGGTTTGTTTTTTAATGGCTCAACGTTTAATGGAATAGTTAATTCAACAAAAACCGGAACTACCAATGACGCTTCAACGGGTGCAAATGTATTCAATGGAAGCAGCACATTTACAAATACAGGTACAGGCTATTTATTGATGACGAACAATACTGCCGATACTTATAATAATGATGTAACCTTTGTTCAAAGCAGTACAGGACCGGTTTATCCAAACTACAATAACAATAGTAGTTATAATGGTAATTTAACTATTACATCACCATCAGCTACAGCTATTACTTTTGGTCAAGGCAATGGTACTGCAACATTTGGAGGTTCTATTGCACAAAACATTAATGCCACTGCTGGCACAGCAACTCCAGTATTTACTCGGTTAGTTATTAATAACTCAGCCGTTGGCGGTGGTGTAACATTAAATTCAACTTCTATAAATGTCTCAAATAATTTAACGTTGACATCAGGCTTGTTGAATACTTCAACAAGTTATATTTTAACTATGCTTAATGCTTCTACAACTGCAGTTGGAACTGCATTATCAACTAGTTATGTAAACGGACCAATGAATTATCAAAAATCTACCAGTGGCGCAACTACACTAAATTTTCCAATTGGGAATGGTACAGATTGCCGACCAGTTGCTTTAACAGTTAATCATTCAAATGGTACTTTATACACTTATCAATCAAAACTGATTAATGCAAGTGCAAATGCTTTGCATTATTTCATACCAATGACCGTCCAGAATGTGTCGTTAGTTCATTATTATACTATCACAAGAAAAGATGCTTCCAATACTTCTCAGCCAACACAAAACTTAAGTGGTAACCAGACTATACAAGTATTTTTTGGTGCAAATGATGGCATATCAAATGTCAGCAATTTAACTATTGTTAAAAATACTTATTTAGCTACTAACCGCTGGATTGACATTGGCGGCACAAATGGAGTTTTGAATAATGGAGCAGGAAGTATCACATCCACTTCATCACCTTCTGCCTTTAATTCATTTTCAACTTTTGCACTGGCAAATAGCAGCGGAGGCGCAAATGTATTACCTATTGAATTGTTGTTTTTCAACGCTCAAAAAAATGAAGCTAAAGTTGATTTAACCTGGGCAACTGCCACTGAATCAGATAATGATCATTTTGATGTAGAAAGAAGTAGCGATGGAATTACTTTTGAATCAATTGCACAAGTAAAAACTAAAGCAGTAGGTGGAAATAGCAAATCAACTTTGAATTATAATTCAACTGATGAGCAACCATTATCAGGTTATAACTACTATCGTTTGAAACAATTTAACTTAGATGGTACTTTTGAATATTCAGATATTGTGGCAATTAATTTCACTTCTGATGGGTTGGATGAAGATGAAAAAGTCAACTTACTGAATAGCGCAACTGACCCAGCTTTAAGTATTACTACACCATCATCATGGAGTTCATCTAATTATTCATTAGAAATTTATAATGAAGCAGGTCAAATCATCAAGCAATTTGAAAATTTCGATATAAATGGGGGAGGAAGCGAAGTGAAAGCTATTGATTTGAATGGTGCTGAACATGGATTTTATGTAGCAGTACTGACCAACAATTCGCAAAAAAGAAAGAAAACTTATAAAATAGTGAAATAAGATACTATTCTTTTTCGCTTAAAATCTTTGCCGCCATTTGTTTGCATTTTTCCAGATGTATAACAGCAAAAACCCGAATAGCATACCACCTAAATGTGCCACGTGCGCCACATTATCCCCAGGTACGCTACGATATGCTGAAAAAAACTCAATAGCACCAAAAATCAAAACAAAATATTTTGCTTTTAGCGGTATAAAAAAATACACATAAATCAGTGTATTAGGAAAGAAATAACCATAGGCAAACAATACACCATAAACAGCACCCGATGCACCAATCATCACTTCGGCAAACCGTTCGTCAACATTTGCCAGATGCAAACTGTAATCGCTTGCCAAAACTTTAATTTGCTGAGCCAGATTTGAATCGTCAGGATTCATCAACCAATGATTAATCGGCAATCGGTTGGCAGAAATGATATTGTTAAAATCATTCAGATGTTGTGAACTGATAAAATAACTCAAAGCTGCTGGCGTAGGATGGTTTAAAAATACCTGTGCTGCTTGCTGAATATGATAATAACTCCAATAGTTAGCGGCTAAATTGCACAATGCTGCCCCTATGCCCGTGAAGAAATAAAATATCAAAAAGCGCCTGGTACCTAAAAAATTTTCGATGGCACTGCCAAACATCCAGAAACTGAACATATTAAAAAACAGATGGTCAAAACTGGCATGCATAAACAAATAGGTTAAAAACTGCCAGGCATGAAAATGCTCGTTGGTAGGAAAATATAAACCTAAAAATTTCGATAAATCAACATGATAAACAGAATCGAAAACAAAGCTGGCTAAATAAAAAATTACATTTATGATTAAAATGTTTTTTACAGCAATTGGCAATAAGCTAAACTGTCGGGGGCGATAATCATCCATGGGTATTCAATTAAATTAAATAACTTCTAAATATGCAGTTTTCAGCATTGGGCAAATTTTGTATCGTTCGTCGTGCGTATCGTTGTAAATCGCTTCTAATGTAGTGTACACATTTTTTACTCCAATTATTTTCAACCATTCAAACGGACCATAAGGGTAATTAGTGCCTAGTTTCATAGCAGTATCAATATCATTAATGCTGGCAGTGTTTTCTTGTAAAGTAAAAAATGCTTCGTTAATAATCATACAAACCACTCTTGGTGTTACCAGACCAATTCTGTCAGCTACAAATGTTGCCTGCCATTGTAATTGATGAAACAATTTTTCAATCATGCGTTGATGAGCTTCATTCAATACACTTAACTCGGCTAAAGGTTTATCAATAAAACCTGGCAAACAATTCATGCCTGCCAGCAGCACATTGGATTTATTTAATGCGGAATAAAACTGATGTAAATTATTCGTTGTGGCATTCAATACCACTATCCGGTTTTGCAATTGCCTGTAGTTTTCTACCGATTGCAGATTGCCATTAAAACTTAAATCGAAAATGGCTTCAAACTGATTGAGTTCATTTACACTGGCTGATAAGGCTGAATCCGTAATTTGAAGCGTAATGTTTTCAACCAGTTTTATTTTGGTTTTGAATTCGTTTGTACGCTGCTCATCGCCAATGATTAGTATATTCATTCCTTTCTAAAAAAATTATGACTGCAAATAAACGCAAAAAGAAATTTATTTTGTGCAATGTGAAATATTAAATACTAAACAAAAACATTTTTTTAAATTAAAATGAAACTCAGTTTACTCATCTCTTTTTTGCCTTCCAACTGTAGCTATATAAAAAATATAATTTAGCCGTTGTGAGAGCAAACTCCGACAACGACTAAAAAGCTTAGCCATCTAAAACTCATCCAACTATTGATGATTAAGAGTATAATCATCAAAAACTCATTCAATTATTGATAATCTAGAGTAAACCCATCGATAATTTATTCAACTATTGATAATTTAGAGTAAATCCATCGATAATTTATTCAACTATTGATAATTAAGAGCAAACCCATCAATAACTTATTCAACTATTGATAATTAAGAGCTTAACCATCGATAGTTTATTGTATTACTCATCATTTATATCAAAATCATCAAAAGCCCATCCAACTATTGATAATTAAGAGCTTAACCGTCGCAATTGATTAAGGCTTTAATAAAAAAGGAGCGTTTCGATTTTTCTAAACGCTCTTTCTCATCGTAGGAAATAAAATAGCTTTTTGTTTCACAAATTTAGCATTGCTCACTTTGCCATTGCTAAGCTCAATCAGATTTATTCACGAATAATTATTTTTTAAGGCGTTCATCAATTCGCTTCGCTTGTGAGCTATCCGATTCAATTCAGTTATGGGATAAATAGATACTTCTTAAGCAAAAAGTGCCAAATCGGAACTTACGACACAACAGCAGCAGTATAGCTTTACTATCATTACTGATTAATGGATAGTCATTTTGAATAGGTAAAAGATTAAATAAATGCCTGACTTAAAGCATTGTCTGCAACTTACTTGCTACATTCAAATCTTTGTAGTTCCTTTGTTAGGCAATAAATGCAACATATAGCTTCACTTAATTGCTTCCAAAAAAATATTTATGCCCGATTTTAAACAGTATTATTTGTTGAATGCAACGCCCCACGATGTTTATTTGGCACTCACCCATAAACCCACCATTATGCTTTGGACTGGTGATAAAGCCGAAATGAAAGCTGAACCCGATACCGAGTTTTCACTTTGGGATGGCAGTATTGTAGGCAGAAATATCGAATTTACTGAAGGAAAAAAAATTGTACAACATTGGTATTTTGGCGATATAAAGCCCGATTCTATCGTAACCATAAAACTGCATGAGCATAATAAAGGCACTTCAGCCGAATTAGTCCATACCAATATCCCTGAAGATGATTTTGACGAAATAGTAGATGGTTGGAATAATTATTATTTCGGGGCGCTGCAAGATTTTTATGAAGAGGAATAACTAAGCAGCTTTTTGTATTGCTATGGTATTTTGCCCTAATTGTTTTAGCAATTTAAAATGCGATAAGATGGCTGAACTAAAAGATGGAAAAGTTCTGTATTGCAATCCGTGTTCCTCTGCTGTAGCCTGCACAATAGGAGCGATGTCAGCATAATGTGTATGACATATACGAGGGTATAAATGATGAATTACGTGCACATTAATAGCGCCCAATAGCCAACCCACCAAATTGTTATTTCTTGCAAAATCAACAGTGGTTTCTACAATATGAATAGCCCAGTTTTTATCAATATTACCATCGCTGTTTAAAGCCGGAAAACTTGTTTCTTCAATTAAATGACCAGTTTGAAAGGTTAATGCTAACGTGATTCCAAGCAATGCATGACCAAAAACAAATACACCTAAAATTGTCATAAAAGAGTAGGGTAATAGAATGGTAGGAATCAATAAAGTGTAACTGTAATAAAATAATTTAGTAAAAATCAAAAAAGACCATTGTCTAATACCTGGTCGCATGCCATGTTGATTTTTGCGTAAATGCAGAAATATTAAAAAATCCTTTGTGAAAACATAATTTAAAGTTGATACGGCATATAAAAATGGCGCATAAATATGTTGATATCTGTAAATTGGTTTCCATTCAGCTTGAGAAGTGAATCTTATAATACCATGACCTTGGCTGCTCGTATCCGCCCCTTCAATATTGACATAACTATGATGAGCCGTATTATGCGAATAGCGCCACAAATAGGAATTTACCCCACAAAAGTCAAGTGAGGCTGAAAGCAATTGATTTATCCATTTCTTTTTGCTAATTGCGTCATGATTTGCATCATGAGCAATATTAAAAGCAATGAACAAATGGGTATATAAATGTGTAATTGCTACTATGAAGAGCACATAACCAGGCATTTTTGAAAATATTACAAATACCCATGTGCTAATCCATGCAAATATCCAGAATGTAATTTTAAACCACATTCTGTAATCAGCAAATTGTGATTGTTGTTGTGTAGCAAAATAATTATCTAATCTTTTTTTTAGGTCTTTATTAAATGATGAATTGTTGTGACCAGTAAACTTTACTTTCTTAATACTTTCCATTAATCAGTTCGCTATCGAGGTTTTATTTTTCGCAAATAAAGCAAAAAAGAAATTATATTTTAAAAATAATTTTCTTTCAATAAAAAAAATACGTGACTATAAATTTTGCAATTATGCGTTAGGGGAGGCGACAAAAACATTCTTCCTCAATCCATAATTTCTTTCCATAGCCTCTTTCGGATGTGTAACATGCCATTCAAATTCTTCACGGAAGTGGCGAATAGCTGCTGCAACAGGCCATGAAGCCGCATCACCTAAAGGACAAATCGTGTTGCCTTCAATTTTGCGTTGAATATCCCATAACAAATCAATGTCTTCTATTTTTCCTTGTCCGTTATCTAAACGATGTAAAACTTTTTCCATCCAGCCTGTTCCTTCACGACATGGGCTGCACTGTCCGCAGCTTTCATGACGATAGAAACGAGTGAAATTGTAAGTATTTTCAACAATACACTGGTCTTCATCATACACAATAAATCCGCCTGAACCAATCATTGAACCTGTTGCAAAACCACCATCACTCATTGATTCATAGCTCATCAATCGGGTTTCGCCTTTAGCTGTTTTGAATAATAAATCGTGTGGTAAAATTGGCACTGATGAACCGCCAGGTACACAAGCTTTCAATTTTTTGCCATTTTTCATTCCGCCCAAATATTCATCACTCATGATGAATTCCTCAACAGTAATTCCTAATTCAATTTCATAAACACCAGGTTTATTAACATTTCCAGAAGCAGAAATCAATTTCGTTCCTGTACTTTTTTCTGTTCCGATTTTTGCATAAGCATCGCCACCAAGATTAATAATCGGAACCACTGTCGCCAAAGATTCAACATTGTTAACCACCGTTGGGCAACCATACAAACCTTTAATAGCAGGGAAAGGTGGCTTCATACGTGGATTTCCACGTTTGCCTTCTAATGATTCCAACAATGCAGTTTCTTCACCGCAGATATAAGCACCTGCACCACGTTGAACATGAATCTCTAAATCAAATCCTTTTCCTAAAATATTTTTTCCTAAAAAACCATTGGCTTTAGCTTCAGCAATTGTTCTTTCTAAAATATGAACAATCCAGGCATACTCACCACGGATATAGATATAACAAGTGTTTGCACCCAAAGCATAAGATGAAATAATTAAGCCCTCAATGAAAAGATGAGGAACTTTTTCCATCAAAAATCTATCCTTAAAAGTTCCAGGTTCGCTTTCATCAGCATTGCATACTAAGTAACGAGGCACACCTTCAGGCTTTGCCAAGAAACTCCATTTCATGCCCATTGGGAAACCTGCGCCACCACGACCTTTCAATCCCGATTTTTTTACTTCTTCCGTAACTTCATCAGGAGTCATTGTTTTCAAAGCCTTTTCAGCAGCCTGATAACCGCCTTCTTTGCGATATCCTTCAAAGGTTTCGATGCCTGCAATGTGCGCTTTGTCTATTAATAATTTTCTTGCCATTTATTTTCTTTGGTTAAATCTATTCAGCAATCAATATAGTCTAAAAAAGAACCTATTTTTCTCAACAAAACATCAGCTTCATTTTTTAAATTATCGCTTGTTTTGTAGTATACATCACCATTACTATCTTTTAATAAAAAGAATTTTTTAAAATCACTTTGTATCTCGTTAAGCTCACTATCATTTATTATTTTCTCTTCTAAATACAAATTAGCTTTGATCATTGGTAGAAGATAAAGTAAATTATGCTTAGGGTTCATAATCTCTGTTGTATTGCGTTTTCCAACTTCTATTTCAAAATTATTTTCATCAAAATCTTTTAAAAGTTGGTTACAATCTAAGAGCATATTCTTGAACCCAGTTTTTGTTTGAAAATTAGGATTCGAGAACTTGTTACTTAATGTGTCAAGTGCTTCGCAGAAATATTGAAATTCCATTTTTTGCATCAATTTAATTGTACTGCCTTTTTTCGGTACTCATCAACAATTGCGTCAATTTTTTCGGGTGTTAAATGTTCACGAAAATGTTCGCCCAATTGCATCATTGGTGCGTAACCACAAGCTCCCAAGCACTCTACACGTTTCCACGAGAACAATCCATCAGGAGTTACTTCACCTTCTTTTACACCCAGTTTTTTTTCAATGTATTTAATTACATCTTTCACACCTTGAATATTACATGGCCCTGTTTGACAAAATTCAAAAACATATTTTCCGACAGGTTTCAAATTAAACATGCTGTAAAAAGAAGCTACTTCATACACTTCGATTTTTGTAATCTTCAATAATTCAGCTACATAATCCATTGCGGCAGTATCTAACCAATTGTTGTTATTGTCTTGTGCTAAATGCAAAAGCGGCAATAATGCTGACTTTTGT
>CANFST010000018.1 GCA_947449695.1 Chitinophagales bacterium | reverse complement strand
AGGAAGCGATGCAGTGCAAGAATTAGCATTTACATTAGCCAACGGAAAAGCATATCTGAAAGCTGCTTTGGACAAAGGATTGGACATTAATGTATTTGCAAAGCGATTGTCTTTTTTCTTCAATGCTCACAATAATTTGTTTGAAGAAGTGGCGAAGTTCAGAGCCGCAAGACGAATTTGGGCAAGCATTACAAAAGAATTAGGCGCAACAGATGCCAAAGCACAAATGTTGCGTTTTCATACACAAACTGGTGGCAGTACTTTAACAGCACAACAACCTGAAAACAATATCATTCGTGTAACCATGCAGGCTTTGGCTGCGGTGTTAGGCGGCACACAATCTTTGCATACCAATGGTTTTGATGAAGCACTTTCATTACCAACTGAAAAAGCTGCAAGAACAGCTTTACGTACACAGCAAATTATTGCCAACGAAAGCGGCGTTACAGATACAGTTGACCCGTTAGCAGGAAGTTTTTTTGTAGAAAATCTTACTTCGCAATTAGAAGCAGAAGCATTGAA
The DNA here is from genome assembly GCA_947449695.1 of Chitinophagales bacterium. Taxonomy (GTDB): domain Bacteria; phylum Bacteroidota; class Bacteroidia; order Chitinophagales; family CAIODY01; genus CAIODY01. Next base: position 47,223 of record CANFST010000018.1, on the reverse strand, counting down.
GTTGATTGAAAAAATTGATGCGATGGGTGGCTCTGTAGCGGCTATTGAACAGGGTTTCATTCAAAATGAAATTGCAAGAAGTGCTTATGAATATCAAAAGAAAATTGAGAGCAATGAAAAAGTGATTGTTGGCGTAAACAAATTTGTAGCTAAAGAAGAAGCACAAAATGATTTATTTAAAATTGATGATTCAGTTCAAAAATATCAAATCGAAAAACTAAAAAAAGTAAAAACCGAACGAGATAATGAAAATGTAAAACAGCTTTTAACTAAATTAGATGCTGTTGCTCGTAGTTCTGAAAACCTTATGCCAACTGTGATTGAATGTGTGGAGGCTTACGCTTCATTAGGCGAAATAGCAGATGTGTTAAGAAAGGTATATGGCGAATATCAAGGGTAGAACAAAAAAAGCCATCTTTTAAATTTTTATTTGAAAGTAAAAATTTTGTTCATGCTAAAATTCCAAAAAATAACAATGAATGTTGCCAACAACTTAGAGAAATAAAAATTGTATTTCCTTTTTTCGGTAAAAAAATAAGTGATCATATTGTTTAAAATCAAGCCAGTACCTGATACAATAAAAAAACGTAACAATTGTATTTTGTAATCTGCGCTGTGATCGGGGAATGTATATTTTCGGTTCAAGGTAAAATTTATAAAACCAACCAACACAAAACTCAAACTATTTGCCACATATTTATTTAATTTTAGTTTTTCTTTGAATAAATATGTCAAAGCAAAATCCATCAAAAAGCTGATGAATCCTATGATTCCGAAGAAAACGAATTTTTTAAATAATGGCAGCAGTCGTTGAATCATTTTTTGAAAATGAGCGGCGAAGATATATTGAATTTATTGAGCAAAAAAATTAAACTGTTTTTAAACGATTCCACAACCATGATTGTCGCAATTCAATTTGCCATTCGTTTTCCATTTCTTGTTTTGAATTCACCAAATTATTGAAAATAATTGTTGAAGCTTTAATGACATTTTCATTCAATAACTTTTGAGCATCGTGCATCAAAAAAGTTTTGATTTCATTTTCAACTTGATAAGCAATTTGAGTACGATTAAAAAAATTGAGGTTTAATTCTTTTTCGATTTGTTTTACCAATTGCACCGATTTGTCAATGCTACAACCGCTGATTTCATTTTTACTTTCATCTACATAAAAAACAACAAATCGATTGAATTGAACTTGGGCCGTGGCTTTTAGAGGCATTTGATGAGCAGTCCATTGCTGTGCAAATGATTTTAATATGTTGTCAATTTGCAGAACTTCAAACTCATTTAAGTTTCTATCAGCTTGGTAAATCCAAACACGGGTTTCGGGTGAAAATGATTCGGCAGAAAAAATATTTTTTAAAGATGTTGCGTTCATAATTTATCCTTCTATATGAATTGAAAATGTAATTGTACGAGATTTTAATTGGTCTAATTCGCGGCTATACAACAAATGTGAATCTTGGAAAAGCACATTCATCATGCCTTGCGATACTTTTATTTCGGGTGCTAAAATGAATAATGGAAAATAAAACTCAAAACCGAAACCCACTTCAGCTGATAAATCATGCGGCGTTAATCGTACCAAATTATTTGCTTTTCGTGCCTTTGAAAGGGATGCTAAATCGTATGAATATTTCATGCCGCTGATAACGTACATTCTGAAATCTTTTACCCTATCACTTTTCAATTTGAATTGAATTGGCAAATCAATGTAAATGTTTTGAATGTTGAATTTACTCAACGTGTCTTTTCCATTAGTATAATCGTGTGTGGTAAAAATTAAATTTTTTTCACCGAAAACCATTGCCGGCACTATTCTTACATCTAATCGGTTACTCAATCTGATGTTTGCCATCAAGCCTAAATTGAAGCCAGGACCAGCCTTGGTTTGAATTTGTTTAATGGTATCATTCGTAATAAAATCAGCACTTGGATAAACTCTGAAACGAGAAGTGTTGAAGCCAAATGTGATACCAAAGTAATGCTTCTTTTTGTCATGCTCTAGTTGATTGAATTGTGCAAACGCATTTACAGCAATTAAACATTGCAACATTAAAATGAGTATGAAAATTCTATTTTTCAATTTTTATTTTACTGCTTTGTAAATGGTGCAAATGCCCATAGTTTGTGGCATTGCAACTGTTGATGAAAATCCTGCCTTTGTTAATTCCGCTTCAAATGCTTTTCCGAATGGAAATTCTTGTACTGATTCATACAAATATTTATAAGCCGAAAAATCTTTCGAAATAATCTTCCCAATCAAAGGCAAAATATTTTTGAAATAGAACGAATAAAGTAGGGCAAAAATTTTGTTTTGTGGTTGCGAAAATTCTAACACAATCAATATGCCGCCTTTGTTTAACACACGATTAATTTCTAATAAACCTTTTTGCAAATTGCCAAAATTCCGTACACCAAAAGCAACAGTACAAGCATCAAAACTATTTTCGGCAAAAGGCAAGTTTTCAGAATCAGCTTCTTTTAAAACGATTTTATTTTCAAGTTGTAATCGTTTTATTTTTTCATTCCCTTTTTCCAGCATACCGGCTGAAATATCAATTCCAACAATGCTTTCAGGATTTATCCGCAATGCTGCAATCGCAAAATCGCCAGTACCAGTAGCAACATCCAATATTTTTTTTGGGTGATTTTTTGCCAATTCATTGATGGCATTTTTTCGCCAAATTTTATCAACGCCTGCTGATAAAACATTGTTGAGCAAATCGTATTTAGGCGCAATGTTGTTAAACATTTGTCGCACCTGTTCTTTCTTTTCTATCTGTAAATGTTGGTAAGGAACTGCCATAAGCGGTGCAAATGTAAGCAATCAAATGCGGATGAAATTTGTAGAAAATATTTTATTCGGCTTTTAACAATTTCCAAATCAAATCAGGCTCAAAACCTTTACTCATAGCGAATTTGGCTAATTGCATTTTTTGTGTAGGCGATGCTTTAGCAAAGTTTGAATTTTTTTTAGTTAGAACGTCCATTAATGTTGTTCGATAATCATCCTCATCAATTTGTTGCAAAGCTTTTTTGATGCAATAAGCACTGATTTGCCTGAATTTTAGCTCGTTGATGATTTTTATTTTCCCCCATTTTTTTATTCTAAACTTTCCCCCTGCATAAGCAATGGCGAAGCGCTCTTCATTTAAAAAATTGTGTTCAATCAGTTCAGCAATAATCAATTCAATGTCTTTAGTATAGCCACCCAATTCATACAATCTACTCCGAACCTCTTGCTGGCAACGTTCTTGGTAAGCACAATAATGCTCCGCCTTTCGGCGCAAAACATCAGGCGAAGTAATTTTTTTAAATTGCTGTTTTTCCATTTTATTTTTTCAAAACTATCAAAATATTTAGAACTTTGCAGCTTCAATAAAAATCATTTTTCATGCAACGAATTTATTTAGATAATGCCGCCACTACAAAAGTTGATACAAAAGTAGCAGAAGCCATGATGCCTTTTTTTACAGAAAATTTTGGCAATCCATCTTCTATTTATTCTTATGGAAGAGAAGTGAAAGCGTCTATAGAAAAGGCTCGTAAGTCGGTTGCAACTTTGTTGGGGGCAAATCCTGGAGAAATATTTTTCACATCAGGAGGCACCGAAAGTAGTAATATGATTATGCGCCGTTGTGTAAATGATTTGGATGTGAAGCACATTATCACATCGCCTTTAGAGCATCATTGTGTGCTGCACACTGCGGAAGATATTGAGCATTTGGGCAGAATAAAATTGCATTTAGTGAATGTGAATGAATACGGAGATATTGATATTGCTCATTTACGGAGTTTGTTGGAAAATTTAAAAAATGAAAGAGTTTTAGTGAGTTTGATGCACGGTAACAATGAAATTGGTAACCTGTTAGATTTAGTAACAGTTGGAAATTTAGTAAAAAAATACAATGCTTATTTTCATACAGATACAGTGCAAACAGTTGGGCATTGGAAATTTAATTTGCATGAATTGCCGATGGATTTTATCACCGGTTCGGCGCATAAATTTCACGGACCAAAAGGCGCTGGCATTGTGTATGTAAGTGAACGTGTGAAGGTGAAACCCTTTGTGGCTGGCGGCGGACAGGAACGCAACATGAGGGCAGGCACTGAAAATGTAACAGGTATTATCGGTTTTGCAAAAGCCTTAGAAATGGCTTACGAAAATTTTGATGCAGATAAAAAACACATCAGCGATTTGAAATTTTATTTAAAGAAAAAATTAGAAGAAAACTTTGAAGGCTTAATATTCAATGGTCGTTCGGGTTCTGAAAATTCGATGTACACTGTGTTGAGCGTTGGTTTTCCGAAAAATGAACAAACAGAAATGTTGCTTTATACATTGGATATGGACGGCATTTGTGTAAGTGGTGGCAGTGCATGTAGCAGTGGCGCAAATGCTGGAAGTCACGTCATTCAAGGCATTTACAAGGGTAAAGCCAATCAATCAACCATTCGTTTTTCATTTTCAAAATACAATACGAAAGAAGAAATTGATAGAACTATTGAAGTATTAAAATCAAAAATCAATTCAACTGCTGTAGTTGCAAATTGAAATTATTCTTGTGAAAAATGATTTCTGGTTTTGCAACACCGCTGAATTGCAAAATCATATTTTCTTTTTTGTTTTCAATTCGATTTTCTTTCAAAAATAACTCTACATCAAAATCAATTTCAAAAAAGACGTGACGGAATTTGTGTTGATTCAAATTGTGTTTTGCAATCAAATCCAACTGTTTCAAGCGATTTAATTCTTCAACAAATAATACTTTTGGGCGAACAGTATGATGCATGAAATAATCCAATGCAATCAATTGTTGTAGCACTTTGTCGTCAGCATAATCTTTTTGAGCGAATTGAAAAATGATGTTGTAAATATCTTGTAAAGTGAACTTGTGATAATCTTTTACTTCGCCAAAATATTTTCCTAAGCCGCACAAAAAATCAAAAATGCTATATTGCGCCGTTACATATTTTAATGTATTTAAGCAACGTTTTTTATTCCAATAAATCTCCAAAGCATGCTCCAGTTCAGTAATTTGAAGCAATTGCTTTTTAGATAAGTATTTGCTCTCAATGATTTGATAAGGTGGTTTTGCATCAAATACAAAATTATGTTCGGCGTATTTATAACGCACTGGAGTTCCTTTTAAAAATTTTAAAAAACCTAATTGTAATTCAGGAGCGAACAGCTTGAAAACCTCTTCAAAACTATATTTCACGTCTTCAAAATAATCTAAAGGCAAGCCAACAATCAAATCTAAATGCAACTCGATTTTATTTTCAAGTTGCTTGATAATGCTTTTTGTTTTCTCAAAATTTTGTTTTCTGCTAACTTCCAAATTTGCTTTTTGATTCACCGTTTGAATTCCAATTTCAAAACGCAACAAACCTTTTGGTACATTTTTTTGAATGAAATCAATAATATCAGGATGAACTATATCGGCTGTAATCTCAAACTGGAAAACATTTTCAGGAGAATGATGATCCAAAATGAATTGAAACATTTCAATCGTAAAATCTTTTTTGATGTTGAAAGTTCTATCCAAAAATTTAATTACTCTGCCGTGTTGCATTAAATACAACAAATTATTTTTGATGTGGTCAATCGGTAAATAACGAACACTATTATCTAAGCTGGCTAAACAAAACTCACATTTGTAAGGACATCCACGAGATGTTTCTATGTAAAGCACTTTGTTGTACAAATCTTTTGCAGGCTCATTTGTATAAGGATTAGTATTGGCGTATAAATTCAAATCAAACTGCAATTCTTTTTTATGATAAAGAACTTCGCCATTGTTTTTACTAACCAAATTCGGCACTGTGGCTATGTTTGGATACGATTCTAAAAATTGTCGAAAAGGAATTTCGCCTTCGCCTGTGATGATAAAATCAACTTCATTTAACGCAATTACATCCTGCCAATCGTAACTCACTTCTGGTCCGCCGAGTAAAATTTTTGTTGCAGGATTTAATACCTTTATTTTTTTTGCTACTTCTAAAGTTTGTGTGATATTCCAAATATAGCAGCTGAAACATACTACATCAAAGGCTTTGCAATAATCGGCAATTTCATCTTTGGGTTCTTTAATGGTAAATTCTTTCCATTGAAGTCCTTCATTATTTTTGTTCAAATCATACAACAAGCGAATCGCTAAATTGAGATGAATGTATTTCGCATTAAGAGTAGTTAATAAAATTTTCACACGTTAAAAGTAAAGAAAAAAGTAACTTCCAAATGTATTTGAAAGTTGCTTTTGAAGTGTGTTTTCAAAGTAGACCATATTGAACTTTATGACTGACTTTGAAAAATTTGAAGAATTGTTCAGAATGTTACGAAAGAAATAAAAGTGTAAGACAATCGTTTTGCTAGTCAAAGTCCACACGATGATTCGCATGGATGTAAGCATTTTCTTCAACCAGCCCTAAAGTCTTTGATAAACAGACTATTTTAACGATGCAAAGATTGATGAACCAATTATCGGAATGGTTGCTTAACAAAAATTAAAAATTACTACTAAAAGCCACATCCCATAATTTTGAAGTAACACCATAACCTTTTTCCGAATCAGAATAATGATGCAACATGTGATGCTGTTTTATTTTTTTCCAAATTTCCCCTTTAAAATTAAAATGATGAATGGCATAGTGTGTCATGTCATAACATAAATATCCCAATACAAAACCAGCAAAAAACGGGTACAACAAAGCATTTGGAAATAACAAACTGAAAGAATAAAAAAAGATAAAAGCCAATATCAAACTAATAGATGGTGGCATTACCAATCGCATTTTATCACTTGGATAATCATGATGAACGCCATGCAAAACAAAATGCAATCGCTTACCAGCTTTGCTTGTTGGTTGGTAATGAAAAATAAAACGATGTAATACATATTCAGCAAAACTCCACACAAAAATTCCCAACAAAAAGTATTCTGTAACTTTAATATTGGATTGATTAAATTTTGTAAACGCTACATACAACCAATAAGAAATAAGTGGAACATATACAATTAATGGAATCATAAAATGAACTTTTGATAAAGCTTCCAACAAATTTGATTTAAACATTCTTACCGATTCATTAGAATTGCTGATGAAGTTTTTTTTCATAAAATATTTTTAAGAGTAAAAGAATAAAGCCAAACAAATTTCATTGTTTGGCTTTATAGAGTCATTGCATAATTTCCATAAAAGGTTACATCATTCACACTTTTAAAAATCACAATAACTAATGCGGGCGATGTTCTTCGCCACCCATATTCTGCGGCGGACGATTTTGTTGTATAGGTGCAGATGATTGATGTGGTGCTTGTTGTCGAGGCTGCTGCTGTTGAGTTGGTGCACTTCGTGGTGGCTGCGCTTGCTGATGTGGCTGCATAGCTGGTTGCGAATTATGCGGCGGTTGCTTTTCAGCATTATTATTTTGTTGCGGTGTTGGCGAACTTTGTTGACGTGGTTGAATGTTTGGGGCAGTATGTTGTCGAGGAAAATTTTGCGGTTGATTTGCCGCTGGCTTTGCATGTATAGGTTCAACTTGATTTGATTTTTGTGGTGAAGTTGCAATTGCTTTTACAGAAATTGGTGTTAATTCGGTTCTGCTCGAAACCTTAGCAGGCATTGGTTTACGGTCTGTTGAAATATTTTTTTGAATTGCTGGTCTGTATAAATGCAATTGATTGTTTTCAAATTTTTCACTCGGCTTATCGTTCGCCTTAATTTCAGCAACCTGAAATTTTTGCCCACTTCTTTTTTCTACCTCTTCATGATTTGGACCGCCATTATAATTTACATGATGTGCATCATCTAATCGTGGATTATTAATAACAGTAGTGTTATTGATGATTGTAACATTTTCAGCACGACTTGTATAATAATGTGTGATGTCAGTTCTACCAAAATCATGACTGTGAACAAATGTCCAGTGATGATGATGTTCGTGATAATCGCCGCCATACGTCATTCCATAAGTCATACCCGGACTCATTGCTGCCCAACCATAATACCCTTCTGACTGCCGCCAAGTTACCCAACCTGGACCCCATTCATTATCAGGAATCCACATAGCACCATACATGTCATCGTAATACCAACGACCATAATGAAACGGTGCCCAACCCCATGAATAATTGGAAACCCATGTCCAACCATTTTCGGTATAAACCCAATAACCATTGGTAGAATAGGGCTGAAAACCAGCTTCTACATTAGGTCGCCACACATAACCATATTCAGGATTATTAACCCAAGTGCCATAAGGCGAAAGTTCATCATAAAATACTTGAAAATTAACTGCCACTTCTTGCGCCATTATTTTTTTAGAAAATGTTAATGATGAGATACTAAATGCAACGCATAAAAAAATGTTTTTGAATTTCATTTTTGAAAATTATTTTTTGAAGAATTGAATTTTGAAACTGTATTTATCTCGGTCTTACTTCGCCACCAGGATGCACTACTATTACATTTCGTTGATGATGGTGCCAACCCATTCGGCGATGCGTATCATAACCACCCGGACGTTCATAACAACAAGACGAAAAAAAAAGTACAACCATCAACGTGATTAAATAAACTGCTGGTGGAAAAGAAAGTGTTTTCATAAAATGATTTTGTTGTGATAGGATTATCACTCAACAAAATTCTGATACAATCAAGGATAAAGCGTTACACAACTTTTTCAAAAAATTGTATCATTCACACTTTTTATAGAGCACTATTTTTTTCTGAAAATAGGTTTTCGAATAACAGGTACAACATTGCCCAGCAAATAACCCCAAGGTTTTAGGTCATCAATATTATCGAAAGCGACTTTTAAAATAGCGGTTAATGGTATGGATAAAAACATGCCTGGTATGCCCCACAATGCTTCACCAATCAGCACTACAACTACCGAAACCAGTGCATTTATTTTTACTCTTTTAGCAACAATATGCGGAATGATATAGTGATTATCAACAAATTGAATAGCAACATAAATTGCTAAAACAAGAATAGGATAAGTGGTAGAATCTTTTGTCACAAAAGCAATGATCATAGGCAACGCGATGGCAATTATTCCACCGATATAAGGCACAATGTTTAACACAGCACCAAGAATTCCTAGTATGATTGCATAAGGAATTCCAAGCAACAATAAACCTAAAGAATTCAAAGCTGCCACAATCATCATTTCAAAAAATAAACCTGTCAAGTAGCTCTGCACAATGGTTTTGGTACTGTTTAAAATATCAGCAACAGTAGTTTGATGTTCGGCTCTGAACAAACGACGAACAAATTCTTGCAACAAAGTTTTATAAGATAAAATCAAAAAAACGTACACTGGAAATAAAGTTATCATCAACAAAATACTTCCTACTTCCGAAATTCTTTCTCCGATAGCAAAATTGTCAATCGCATCAGTTTGCATATTTTTTAACCAATCTGTTATTCTATCTGTTTTGATATTAAACCGCTGTGAAGCCCATATAATCAACTCGTTAGCGGTTTTTAAAATTTTTACTTTTAGTTGTGGATAGGTTTCGCTAAACATACTCACCTGCGATGCAATAAGATAAAAAATGAAAGATAAAATTATCAAGGCCAAAATGACTGCAATAAAAATTGCGATAGTTTTGTTGATTCTTTTATTCACTAAAAAATTAACCACTGGATTCAAAAGAATAGCAACAATGGTGGCAAAGATTATTGGAATAAGAATATGTTGGCCTATAAAAAGCACATACATAAAACCAAACAAAGCAATGAAGAGCAAAGCTGCTCTTGCATAAAATGGAATTCTATTTTCTTGAATCAATTATGGAAGTATTTATGTGGTGGGATTTGTTCTGCATCCAAGTTAGTGCTCTTTTGCCAATAAATTTTATAATGTTCGTGTTTTGCGAAACAACATTAGCCACTTCGAATTGCATCAATGCTCCTATAAAGTTTTTGATCGGATTCTTAGAAGCACCAATCAGCAAAGTTTTCGAAAGATAGCCAGCTGTTAAACCAAAAGCTGCATCTATTAAAGTGTTTTTCAAATTTGGTAAAGCTGCTGTTTTTTGTAAAGTAGTTTTTAAAATATTGAACGGTGTTAGATTTTCGTAAGCAACAAAAGTTTCTTCTTTCAATTCGTTCCATTCTTTGGTTTGTTGATATTTCAATTCTTGAATACAGGCTTTCAACTCATCTATAGTATTGATTTTTTGCATGGAAAATTAATTTTGAGATTGTTTAATGATAAAATTATTTACGCAAGATTTAATGGCTGGATGAATTAAATACACAACTAATGAGGCAACGAAATAAAACCCGGTTACAATAAAAAATCCATAATAGGTTTTGCCTAATGCTTCGCCAATTAAAAGTGAAATTGCAATGCTCAATGAGAAAATAAAAAGTAAAGTCAAACTCAATAACAATAACCTTGAAAAAATATTAGCCCCTACAGATGCTGATTTATCTAGCATTTGCAGTTTTATTAAATCGCAACTGGTTTTAGTGTAAGCTTGTGCTTTATCAAATATCGGTTCAAATATTTTTTCTGCGTTTGTCATTTTTTGTGAAATTTTAAAACCGCAAAATGTATTTCTCTCCAACTCCTAACTGAAGAAGAAAAATACATAAGCAGTTTAAGGTGAATGAAAATTTTAAAGACCCACTTTTGCTTTTCCGTCATGCATCATTGCTGTTGCTCTGTCGGTGGCAGTGTTTGCTTCTGCTTTTAATTCATCTAAAAAATCGTTGAATTTTTCTTTCATAGCGCTAGTTAATTCATCGCTTTGAGCAGAAATTTTCTTACGGGTTTCGCTACCTTTTGCAGGTGCAAATAAAATTCCTAATGCGCCACCTACGGCAGCTCCTAATACTAATGCGCCAATTAATTGACCAGCATTGTTTGTTGTTTTTTCCATTTTTATTGTTTGTTTAAATTGTTAAATGAATAGTTTGAATCTTGATTTACAAAATGATAATCAACAGTAATACAATAATGATGACAGCACCTGCTGATAAATAAACACCACCACTGATTGATTTTAATTGTTGCTTGATAGAACGAACTTCGATGCGTAATTCTTTTTTATCACAAGCATCTAAATTCGATTTGTCCATGTTGTTGATTTCATCTAATCGAAGTAATAATGATTTTGCCTTTGCAGTTTGTTCAGGCGTCGGAATTATAATTGTTGAAGGCTTTTCAGCAAATGAACAATTAGGCAAAGCGATTAAAAACGAAATTGCGATACCGAGAATTAAAAATATTTTTTTCATTTTCGATTGGTTTAACTGATTTTATTCCCTTGAATAATTCGAAGAATAACTGCGATTAATGCAATCACTAAAAGTAGATGAATGATGCCACCAGCATTGTATCCAATGAATCCAATGCCCCAGCCAATAACAAGAATAACTGCAATGATGTAAAGTAGATTGTTCATTTTTTATGTTTTAATTGTTGTAAAATCTATATCCAATAGTAGCTTGAAACCACACATTTTTATATCGTGGTGTTGTTGAAGTGCCATCACCATTATTGTTCTGTAAATCCCATCCTACTCTTGTGCCTACAATAAAATGTTTCATCGTGAAATCTATTCCACCAGTGATGCACAACATATTTTTTCGTAAGTTTTCATTTCCAAATTCTTGCTCTTGGGCAATACTGGTTGTTGCATTGGCAAACACATCTGTTTGATGAAACAAATAAGAATATTGAGGTCCAATATTGATGGCAATAAAGTCAGTTGGCTTAAAAGAAAATAATATTGGGATGTCGATGTAATCTGAAGTTCGAGTGAAATTATAACCACTTCCCAGAATATTACCAGTTGCTTGAAATCCTTTTTGAGAAAATAAAACTTCAGGTTGGATACCTACATATTTTCCAATCGGAATGGCGACAAATGCACCAGCAGCTAAACCAAATTTAGCCTTCGCATTAAATGCGTCTCCTTGTGCGTCATAAACATTTGAGTAGTTGATACCCCCTTTAAATCCAAATAACATCCTATCTCTGTAATCTGTTCTGTTGTCAGAATAATTTGTGGAAGGAACAATAACTGCTGTTGGTGCTGGAGTTGAGTAGTCTTGGGCTTTCGTGATATTTGTAATACTGGCAGCAATGACTGCAATTAAAATTATTTTTTTCATGTTGTTCTATTTTGTGTTTCTAACTGTTAAATCTTTAAACGCTCTTCCCAATTCATCCATATCATGACTGAATTCTGCTTTGAATTTTTCCCACTGGTCTTTGCCATCAGCTTTGTAATCTTCTAAACGTTTTTTCATGTCGCTGTTTTTCAATTCTAATGCAGAAATTTTCGCTTTATAATCTGCTTTTGCTTCTGCTTTTTCCGAAGCAATTCGTGCTTCAAATTCTTTTGCGCTTTTGTCATTTGCAGCAATTTTTTCAGCCGATTCTTTTTTATAATTAGCAACTTCCTTTAAATAATCAGCATTTGCTTTTGCTAAATCTTTTTGGGCTTGAGTAACATTTTGTTGAGCTTTCTTTACCTTTTGTGAGTAAGCATTTGAGCCGATGGTGGCAACAATTCCTGCTAAATAAATTGTAGCAACAATCTTTGAAATTGATTTTGTCATTTTGTTTGAATTTTATTTTGCAACACAATTGTTGCGATGCAAAGGTGGCTATGAGTGAGACTTTAAACGTTACACAACTTTTCATTTATGTTGTATCATTCACACATCTTTTGAAGATTTGAAATGATTCAACTTGGAAGAATTTCAAGCAATGCAAATGCTTTTTTGTTTCTTTTTATCGCACTTATTCTCATCAGCAAAATTCTGCTGCGTTGAATTGGTTTATAAATATTGAAGATTAAAACGAGTAAGAAAATAGCGAAAGCGGATAGAATAATTATGGACGAAATCATGGTAGTTGCAATTGATATATTGCACTGCAAAGATTGTAAACATTGATGAATAGACCATTACACAACTATTTTAGGAAGTTATATAATTCACACTTTACACCAATTCAATTTCCTTTACCATTTTCAGTGGTTGGAATTTTAGATTCTCTAATTTATGTTTTTGCTGCAAAGATTTTTCCAAAGTCAATCGAGCCATTAAATAACTCACCGTTGATTCTGCTCCTTGATTCAAGTTTACATAATCTTCTTCTAATCCATCATAACAGCCACCAGTTGCAGGATTGTAAATGATTTGTTGCAAATGATTGTTACCCAAAAACCAGTCAAATGCAGTTTGAATTTTAGCAAAATAATCTTCTACTTTAAAAACACTGTAAAATTTACTCAAAGCGATTATTGTGTAAGCCACGTCAATAGGCTGTTCGCCACCATTTATTTTCCTGATGAGTGCATCATCCTTTTTCATCCAGCTTTTATTTGAAATAACATTCAATGTATTTTCACTAAAAGTTTTAAACAATAAGAAATCAAAAGAAGCTTTTGCGATTTCTTTGTAAGTAATTTCTTCGGTCGCCAAATAAGCGCACAGCAAGGCTTCTGGCAAAATGCTATTGGCGTAAGTTAAATAGCTTTCAAACCACAACCAATCTTTAGTGGCCTCGTGGCGATACATTTGCACTAATCGGTTGGCTAATTCTTTTATCAGTAAAACATTTTCCACCGAATAATTTTTGCTGTTGTAATAATGCAAACCCTTGATGACAAAAGCCATTGCACGAGTAGAATGTATTTTACTCAAACTCAAAAATGCTTTTTGTAAAATCATTTCTGCTTCTTCTGTTAATTCATTTGGTAAAATTTCATTCAATGAAATTAAATAGCCTAATGCCCAAATCGCTCTTCCATTCGAGTCTGCAAGGTTGGTTGAATGATTTTGGTCAGTGAAAATTTTATCAGCATTTACATAATTCAAAAAATATCCTTCGGGTTGCAAACAATGTTTGATGAAGTTTAAATAGATGGCAATGCTCTCTAAATTGCTTTCATCTTTTGTCAATTCATAATGCTGACAAAGCGCAATCATTGCTCTGGCATTATCATCCAAGGTATATCCTGAATTCATGTCAGGCTCTGCAATAATTGAAAATTGAATCATGCCGAAATCGGTTGTCATCTTTTTGATGTGTTCTAAATTTATGCCTGGCACTTTGTAGTACAAATTCCATTCACCTTCAGAAATTTTTGAAAACAATTGTGCATGAGCAATTGCTGAATTTTCCCAAGCCGTAGAAGCCATGCTGTGCAAGCCATTGGAAGAAATATTTTTTCGTAGCTGCTCATCGTGCAATAAATCATTTACAGCTACACCTAATTGAACTGAATTTTCAAAATCAATAATTATCCCAGCATCATTCTTTAAAACTTCACGAGCATGTGGAATAGGCGTTGATATCACTGGACAACCGCAACTGATGGCATAAGAAAAAGTGCCACTCACAGCTTGATTCGGGTCTTTTGAAGTGAATAAATAAATATCAGTAAGCTGCAAATAATCCAATAAAACTGGCAGCGGTAAAAATTGATTGATGAACCGAACATTAGATTCTAAGCCCAATACAGCCACTTTTACTTCCAGCATGTTGCGATATTTTTCGCCTTCATTTTTCACAACCGATGGATGCGTTTTGCCTATGATTAAAAACAAAACATCGGGATTTGTTTTTACAATTTCAGGCAATGCGTTCAATGTAGTTTCAATACTTTTTCCGGAACTTAATAATCCAAAAGTTGATAAAATTGTTTTGCCTTCCACTTGATATTTTCTTTTTAAAATTTCTTTATCAGCAGGCGAAACCAAATGCGTACCATGCGGAATGACAATAATTTTTTCTTTCACAATGCCATAATCATTGGTTAAAATATCCGATGAAGTATTGGTCATCACCACTATGAAAGTAGCTTCGGCAGCTATTTGCAGCACTTTTGATTTTAAGGATTTATCAGGTGTTGGTAAAACTGTATGAAACACAATCACAATTGGTTTATTGATTTCATTGAGCAATTGCTGAAAATCATTTTCATTTTTTTGAAAAAAACCAAATTCATGTTGCACCAAAACCATCCAAATATTTTCATCCCGATTTATTGAATTGGCTAATCGAACAAACGAATTTTGATGGTCGGTGTTTAGAAAATATTTTATCTCATCATCGTAATTGTGTTTTTCATTTTCTGATTCTAAAGCACACAAACTAATTTTAAATGACTGATGAAATTTATTGTTTAATGCTTTTACCAAATCCTGTGAGTAAGTAGCAATGCCGCATTCACGAGGAGGAAATGAAGTGATGAATAAAACCTCTGGCAATTTTTTTTCAATATCCGAAACAGAAATTCCATTACCCGAGTATCTTTTAAAACTTGGATTATTCAGCAATAAGCTGTTGTGATTTTTTTCGATTTCAATTTTCATAAGAAGTTTTGTTTTGTAATAATTCTTTTAACAAGGCTGATAAACTAAGCGATGCACAAGCGATTTGCTCATCGGCTGCGCCATAATAAATAAAGAGTGTGTCGTCGAAAACTGCTGCACCAGTGGGAAAGCAAACATTATTCACTTCACCTTTTAGCTCCCAGGTGTATTCAGGTTTGAATAGTGGATAAGGCAATCGTGCAATTTCTTTTTGTGGATTTTGTAAATCTAATAATGCTGCACAGGCTGAATAAACATAGCCATTCACGGAATCACAAACGCCATGATAAATTAGTAGCCACCCATTTTTGGTTTCAATTGGCGGACAACCTCCGCCAACATAACTTATCTCATGCTGATATTTTGGTGATAAAACAATCCATTCTTCAAAATGCAAAAAATAATTTTTCCAAAATTCAGGAGTGAGTTCTTCTAAATCTTTCACACCAACCACAATTTGAATGTCAGGTTTGATGCGGTGTAGAAAGTATAATTTACCATCAATTCTTCTTGGAAAAAAAATCAAATTTTTGTCCCACATAAAAATTTCTTTGCCTTGCAACTCAACAATATGCTCATGTTCATTGTAACGAACATATTTTTCATTGAGCGATTTTTTTGCCGCTGCTAAGCGACTAAATTCTTGATAAGTTATTTGCGGCACAATCAATCCCTTCTTTTCAAAATGTTTTAAATCTTTTGAAACAGCCAATGCGCCTAAGGCATTTACACCATCATACGCTGTATAAGTAAGATAATAAGTGTCGTCAATTTTTACAATTCTTGGGTCTTCCATTCCATGTGATTCGTATTCAAATGATGGTGACAGAATGGGTTCTGGCATTCGTTCTTCCACGGTTAATGGACCTTTTAATTTGCAATAGCCAATGCTTGAAAAATTGCCTATGCTCACAGCACGATAAAAGAGATGAACAAATTCGCCTTCACGAATTGCGCCAGGATTTAACACTCCTTCGTTTTCAAAATTGAGATTGGTTTTATTGAGCAACACCCCTTCTTTTTTAATTTCAAGCATGGTGTAAAGTTGCGCTGCATCATGTGTTGCGACGTTACATAACTAATAAGAAGAGTTACATCATTCACACATTTTCACATTCTTTCCATGTACCAACTCAAAGTTTTTTCCATCTTTTTGTATTTAAAAATGGTGGTGATAATTTTTTGTAAACGAACAAAAGCTGTTTCGCTTTTTACTACATAATCAAAAGCACGATGATGCATGCAATTAATGGCTACGTCAATTTTATCTTGAGAAGATAACATCACCACAGGAATATCTGGGTTGAATATTTTTATTTTGTCGAGTGTTTGTAAACCATTGATAGCATTAGTTTCTATGCCATCTAAATGATAATCCAAAATGATGACATCAGGATGATGATACAAATTTTGTAAGCACAATTCGCCCGTAGCGTAAGTTTCAATTTCAAAATCGGCATGTTGTTTAAATTCTATTTCCAAATTTTTAAGAAACAATGCATCATCATCCACCAAAAATATTTTTATTTTTTCCTTGTTCATTTGTGTGTGTTTTTAATTCTCATCAATTCCTCTTCTAATTCATGGCAAGCTTGTGTACAAACATTTTCTAATTGTAAAACCATATCGTGTATTAAATCAGCCTGTTGCTGTGTGCTGGCATATTCCTGAATTTTTTTTGCCATGCTCTCAAAGTCGCCACTGATGCCCATAATGGCGAATGATGGAATTATTTTGTGAACAGCAGCATGCAAAGCATCCCAATTTTTTTCTTGCAAACTTTGTTTCATCAGTAATACTAATGATGGCGTTTGTTTTAAATAAAGTGAAATCATTTCAGCCATTAACGTAGGATTTGACTTTGTTCTTCTGTTCAAATAATCCAAATCAATGTACTTGAGTTTTTTATTGTCAATTGCTTCATCAGCCTTACTGTCGTTGGCTTTCATCAAAATTGTTTTCTTTACTAACCCTACAATTTTATTGTACAACAATTTTTCATCTACAGGTTTTGCGATGTAATCGTTCATACCCACAGCAGTGCATTTTGCCAAATCAACAGTTGTTACATCAGCCGTTAATGCAATGATTGGAATTTTAGAATGCAGTGTGTTGCGAATATATTCGGTGGCTTCAAACCCATTCATTTCAGGCATTTGCAAGTCCATCAAAATAATATCGTAAGATTTTGATTGTAATTTTTCAATGGCAATTTTTCCATTGTCAGCCATTTCTCTTTCAAATCCAAAATCATCTAACAACGTTTTCATCAGCAATTGATTCAAAGCCATATCTTCTACCACCAATACTTTTATGTTTTGCATTTCATCATCTAACTCAATCATTTCTGTTTCACTTTCAGCTGCCGCTTTTGTTTTTCTAAAACTTAAATTGAATTTAAAAACAGAACCTTCCTCAACTTTACTTTCTACATTTATTTTGCCACCTTGTTGTTCTACTAATTGTTTTACAATTGCCAAACCCAATCCAGTTCCGCCATACAGCCTTGATGTGCTGCTACTTGCTTGTTGAAAATTTTCAAAAATAAAAGCCAATTTATTTTCCGGAATTCCTACGCCAGTATCTGCAACTGAAAATTCCACATTCACTTTTTCTTCATCTTCAGTCATCAATTTCACCTTCAATATTATTTTCCCAACGCTTGTAAATTTCACTGCGTTACTTAATAAGTTCAAAATAATCTGATGTAAGCGAACCGAATCGCCCAATAAGACGGCAGGAATTTTGTTGTCGTATTCAAATACTAATTCTAAATTTTTCTCTTGAATTTTTGTTTCAAACAAATGCAACATGGATGAAATAGACATAGACATTTTGAATGGCGTTTGCTCAAAAACCATTTTACCAGCATCCACTTTTGCCAAATCTAAAATATCATTGATGAGCACAATCAACGCATCACCGCTGATTTTGATGGCATTCAAATATTCTTTTTGCTTAGCGTTTAAATCTGTTTTCAATACCACTTTTGTAAAACCAATAATGGCATTCATGGGCGTACGAATTTCGTGACTCATGTTGCTCAAAAATTGTTGCTTAGCCTTTAATGCTTCCATCGCAATCACAGTAGCACTTTCTGCTTTCCCTTTTGCTTCTTCGGCAATTCCAGTGGCTAATTCAGCAAAAACTTTTGCTTCAGTCAATTCTTTTTCAATTCGCTTTTGTTCAGTGATATCACGGGCTACAACCACAGCTCCAAGCACTTTTCCTTTATCATCTTTATATAATGAACCATTAAACAAAACATCGGTGAGCTTGCCATCCTTCATCGTTAAAGGATAATCAGTTACAAATCCTTTTGCAAAAATTTGTTGGTAACCAGCTTTTGCTTTTTTTGAATCAGTAAAATAATTAAGAAATTCTGTGCCGATTAATTCTTCCCTTTTTTCATCTAAAATTTCCAACGATGCTTGATTCATGTCGGTGATTTCTCCCGTTGGCGAAATTGTAAATAATGGGTCTAAGCTGGCTTCAATCAAGCTTCTTGAGTATTCAGCAATCACTAATTCAGCAGCACGTTTTTCTTTTTCTTCATTTTGAAAAATCAATTCCTTGTTAGCAATAATTAATTCATCTGCACGTTTCTCTTTCTCTTTGTTTTGAAAAATTAATTCTTTATTCGCAATAATCAATTCATCTGCTCTCTTTCCTTTTTCATCATTTTGAAATGCTAATTCAATATTAGCAATCCCTAGTTCATCTGCACGTTTTCCTTTCTCATCATCTTGATAAGCTAACTCAATATTGGCAATGCCCAATTCATCTGCACGTTTTCTTTTTTCTTCTTTTTGAAAAATCAATTCCTTATTCGCAAAAGATAGAGCCTGCAATAATTTTTCATTTTCTGCTTTTTGCAAAAACAATTCATTGCGAACAGCCGTTAATGCATCTTTATCCGAAATTATTTCTCCTGACATTTTATTTTGGTTTAATGACTTTCATTTTCATTGCCAATTTCTTCAATTGGGCTGCGCCTCTTGTCTTTCAATTGTTTAAAGTGAGAAGGTGTAAGCCCAGTTACTTTTTTAAATTGATTCGACAAATGCGCAACGCTGCTATAATTGAGCTTGTACGAAATTTCAGTAAGATTTAATTCATCGTAAATAATCAATTCTTTCACTCGTTCAATTTTATGTAAAATGATGAATTGCTCAATGGTTGTGCCTTGCACTTCTGAAAAAAGATTCGCCATGTAAGTGTAATCGTGATGCAATTTTTCACTTAAATAATCAGAGAAATTTACTTTTATCATTTCGTCCGAATAATGCACCATTTCAACTATCACCGCTTTTATTTTTTCAATCAAAACTGCTTTTTTATTTTCCATCAATTCCAACCCACTTTGTTGCAAAGCCATTTTCAACTCCAAGCGTTGCTCTAATGAAATATCTTCCATGATTTCAATTTCACCCAATTCTACTAAAATGAAATGAAGACCGAGTCGCTTCAACTCGTCTTTCACCAGCATTTTGCAGCGGATGCTAACCATATTTTTGATGTAGAGTTTCATTTTTTTTAGTCGTGAGTCAGAAGTCGTAAGTCATTGGTTTTTGAGAAAAAGCAATCGCATTATCTTATGACTGATGACTTTAGACTTATGACTATTCTCTTATTCATAGCCACTTTTAATCACTGTGCTAATCATTTTAAATCTGCCATTTGCTTTAATTAAATTCGATTTGTGTGCAGGAATAATCATAGATTGACCAGTTTCTAAAACCACTGATTTCCCATCAATCACAATCTCTGCTTTGCCTTCAATGATTTGTACAAACGTATCAAACGGCGAAATTTTTTCTGTTAATCCTTCGCCACTATCCACTGACATCACACTAATATTGCCAGTAGATTTTTTCAAAATAGTTTTGATGACAACTGAATTTGGAACGTACTCAATTATCTCAACAGTAATGTACGCCTTTGATTTTTCTAATTCAGTATTATCTATTTCATTTTTCATTTAAAGTTGGATTGAGTTGCTGTAAAGGTTGGATTTGCTCGATAACCATGTGTTACAGAACTTTTACTAAAAGTTACATAATTCACACTTTTTGAGAAATTGATTTTCTATCGTTTCGATTTTTCTTCCAACAAACTGATTTCTGTTTTTTCTTTTTTGATGTCTTGGCGAATAAATCCAAACAAACTCATGTACACATTCGCTACCCAAACTAACGCAAACCCAGCTATTACAAAGCCTTTCCAATCATTCATTAGCAGTTTGTAGTTAGTTAAAAACAGAAACGCAACAGTTACATAATGGCTAAAGCAATATTCGCAAGTGAATAGATAGAAGAATTTTCGTTCAAATAAAGTTTTGCCCGATTTACATTTGTTGATACAATAAGTTCGTGGTTCAATAAAAATTTCTTCGTGAGTAACTGTCCAAGCAACGCATGCAATGGGCAACGCCAACACGAACAACCAAATTATTTGTAGTGAAATTGGCATCTTCTTTTAAGCCAATCGAATAAACAATTTTTCCTTTTCTCTTCTCACTTTTTTTTCTTTTATCAAAGTATCGTTTGCTTCATCTCTGTTTCCTAATGTCAATAAAACTTGGCTGCGTAAACCATGCTTTCTTAACTCTAGCAATTCATCTAATTGAGTTTTATCAAAACCTTCCATCGGTGTGCTATCAATATGTTCTAATGCAGCAGCAGCCAAACCTATACCCAAAGCGATATAAGCTTGTTTGCAATTCCAAACAAAATTTTGTTCGGCAGGATTTTTTAATTGTGGCATCACATAACTTTTCATTTTTTGTTCATCGCCTTCACTTACAGTTCTAACTGATTTAATCAACTTGAGATACTCCATCAATTTTTCTTCCGTTAAATTTTCCCAAGCCGCAAACACCAGCAAAGCCGAACATTCAGTAATCACTGTTTGATTGCTGGCAATAGGTTTTATTTTTTGCAACAACTCTTTATCTTCAATTACAAAAATGGTATAAGGCTGTAATCCAATAGAGGAAGGAGCTAACGCAATAGCATCTAAAATTGTTTCTAATTTTTCTTGCGGAATTTTTGTGTTGTTCATCCGTTTGGTGGCATAGCGCCATTGTAAAGCTTCGATTATTTTCATGGTAATTTTGTTGATAGATGTTAAGATTTATTTTGAAAAATCGTTTTCCAAAATTCTTTTCTTTTCTGTGTATTCATCCAATTTTATTTCACCAGTTGCAAATCGTTTTTGCAAAATATCTAAAGGTGAATTTTTTCTTTTTCGTTGAAATGGAACATCATAAGGTGTGGCGAAAATCCAGAACAGTAGCCCAATCCATAAGAACCACCAAATGAAATTCATTCCCCAATAATAATTTTCGTAGAACATGATTGTTTGTTTTTAAAAGTGAATTGATAATTTATTTTTTCGCAACTGTTGCTTTTTTCTTGTCAGTTTTCTTTACAATTTTCTTAATCGATTTTTTAATCGCCTTTTCAATCTTTGATGAAAGTTTTGATTCGTTTTCTTTCAACACATTTTTTATTGCCAATACCAGCTTAGCTTTCAAGGCTTTGTTTGTTTTCTTTTTCATGATTTTGTTTTGTTGTTAAATAAAAAACGAGCGACTGTTGCCGCTCGTTTTCTGTAAAAATTTAGTCTACTAATTCGTATTCGTAGCTCACAATTAAATTGTTTTCAACTGTCCAAACACCTGGAGTATTCCAAGCAATTCGTGCAGCTTCTTCTTTTTCAAACCATGAATTTACCGAACCAGTTAATGTGATTTTAGTACCGTGTGCTTTCACTTTAATATCACGTAAACTCAATGTCCAGTTGCGATTCAAAGCGGCTTCTACATCAGCTTTTTCAATCTCATCTTTCGATTCTGATTTGATTTTGATGTTGTTGGTTACACCTTTCACACCATTCAAAAATCTTACAGCTTCTTTCGCTGCATCACTTTGATAGTTCCAAGGCAATTCACCATCCAACGTAACCCAACCAGTTTCCACTTTTACTTTTACGCAATCGTTGGGCACTTGCCAATTCCATTTTAAAGCGCTTAACACTTCGGCAGCCACTTCGTTATCAGTTTTGCTCCAAGAGTTAGCAAATTTGATTTCAATGTTTTCCACTAAAGCAGTAACGCCAGCAACATTTTTTGCAGCAGTTTCTGCTTCCAATTTTTTTGCATAACTATCAACCGTTCCTGTTAAAGTAACAATGCCATCTTTGGCTGTAACACCAATTTCAGCAGCATTCAACAAAGGTTCCCATTTGATGGCATCTTGCACATCTTTTTGTAAGTCTGAATTATTTTTCATTTCTAAATGCTTTTATTTGCAACGAAATTGTTGCGATGCAAAAGTGCGAAGGCTAGTACGTGCTAGGGTTACATAACTTTTAGAAAGAATTACATTATTCACACTTTGAAAAGAGTGTTCTATTTCATTCCATCCCAACTCACATTTACAATCACCTCATTTTTTCTGCCAAATAGCTGGTATGGCGGATTGTAGCCTAAGTAGCGAAAATTTCCGCTGTAAGAAATAGAGTATAATTTTAGTTGCGTTCTCAATTTTGCAGCATAATATTTTATCACTTTATCCGAAGCAAAACCTCCAAATTGAATTACAGCAGCCGTTTCGTCAGTTGTGGTTTTTATAATCACATTGGCATCATTTGGTCGAGGTAAATTTTTATTGTTATAGTTTTCAGGCATTACAAAACTCATAGAAGAAGAAGAATCGTTGATGTCCATGTGTACAGGTGCTGTCATAGCAATTTTTTCATTAGTTGAATTTCCACCAAAAATATAACCAGCTAATTTTCTAAATCCAGAACCACTTAATTCACGATAGGTTTTAGCTGAAGACGTAATAGTAGCCATTGTTACAGCAGGATACAATCTGATTTCAAAATCTTTTTCTTTTCGAATTACTTTGTAAGGTTGTGTATTCGTTTTGTTGGTTGCCATGGCAATGTAAATTTGAAAAACTATTATTAAACCAATTACGATAAGACTTGCGACTAAAAATATTTTCATGGTTTGCTTTTTTATGTAAACAAAAAAATGTGCTACAAAGTTGAGAGAGCGGCAACAAAAATCGTTACACAACTTTTTAATTAAGTTACAGAATTGCTACTCTTGTTTAATTTGTTCTGTTGGAATTTTAAATTGAAACCATAAAACAAAACTCTGCAAAGCCACAGCCATAAAGCCATTGATGAGGAAAGCAGTTTCTATACTAAATTGTGAAACAGTAAAACCAGTCAGCAATGCGCCCATCGAAATTCCACCAGCTAATGCCAATTGATATAAACTCACAATTCGCCCACGAATGGAATTGTTGGCATTTTGTTGTAAAAAAGTATTCACACCAATATTGCTTGTAGTCAGCATTGCACCTGCAATTACTAACAAAACAAACAACAACAAAAGTGAACGATTAAAAGCAATGGCAATAACTATCATGCCTAAAAATATAGCTACTGCGTTGGAGAATTTATTTCGAGTAAATGATTTTGGCAAAGGAATAAATGAACTCGTTGCGCCCAGCAAACCGCCTATACCAAAGGCTGCCATAGCTCCACCAAAACTGCCAACTTGGGCATGAAAATTATTTTTTACCAACACCGAACAGAAAGTAATTAACGGTGCACAAAACAAACCGTTGATGAATGAAGTGAAAAGTGGCAATCTGATTTTTGGATTTTTCAACAATAATTTGAATTCTTTGAAATGCTGCAATGGCTTTGTGCGTATAGCTTTCACAGCATTTTCTAATTTTATTTTTCGAGGATAAATAAAATACAACGACAGAAAAAAAGGTAAATAAGAAATTGCATTGGCACTGAAACAAGCCACCACTCAATATTTAGCAATCACTACACCGGCAATGGCTGGTCCTAAAATTCGAGACAAATTGAATTGCGTAGAGTTGAGTGATAATGCTTTTGGAATTTCTTTTTCGTCAACAATAGATGGAATGATGGTTTGAAACGAAGGCATAGAAAGCGAATCAGTAAGCCCAATTAAAAATGAAATGAGCACAATCATCCACACTTTTAACCAACCCAAAATCAATAAAGTGAGCATGATTAAAATGCACAACCACTGTATGGTTTGAAACAACAACACGATTTTTTTTCTATCAAATCTATCTGCTAAAATGCCACCAAAAAGTGTGAAGATTAAACTGGGAGCATTCATTGCGAAACTATCTAAACCTACCCAAAATGGAGAATTGCTTAAACTTAAAACCACCCAAGGCTCCGCCACTTGCTGCATCCAAGTGCCGATGTTGGATAACAAACTTGACATCCAATACAAAGCATAGAGCCTTGTTTTTAAAAAACTTTTTGGAGATTTTTCTAGAATCATTGCTTTGCAAATTTACTCATATCGCAACGCATCAATCGGATTTAATGCAGCAGCTTTTCGTGCAGGATACCAACCAAAAAATAATCCAATCGCTGCCGAAAAAATGAACGACATTAAAATGGATGTAAGAGAAATGACGACAGGCCAACCACCAAATTTTGCAACCAACTCTGAAACAGTTACTCCGAGTATGATTCCAATCAATCCACCTACAAAACTTAACACGATTGATTCAATCATAAATTGAGTGAGCACATCTCTACCTTTTGCGCCAATCGCCATACGAATGCCGATTTCACGAGTTCTTTCAGTAACAGAAACCAACATAATATTCATGATGCCAATGCCACCCACCAACAAAGAAATACTGGCGATGCAAGCCAATAAAATGGTCATCACTTTTGAAATTGCGCCGAAAATATTACTGATTTCAGATTGCGTACGAACCGTAAAATCCACGTCATCAGATGGCGCAATTTTATGCTTGTTGCGCAACAAATTTGTGATTTCATCCACTGCATCAACCACTTGCGCCTCTGATTTTCCTGAAGCCAAAATGCTATTCACATAAATGGAAGAAGACATCATTCTTCTTTGAACAGTTGAAAACGGAGCAATGATGATATCATCTTGGTCTTGTCCAAATGTGTTTTGCCCCATCTTCGTAAGTACACCAATAATTTTTACCGGAATACTATTGATGCGAATAATTTCACCAACAGGATTGAAATTTTCATCACCAAATAAATTGAAAACCACTGTAATACCTATCAGGCAAACCTTTGCAGCTACTTGGTCATCAGCAGTGGTGAATGTATTTCCTTTTGAAATAGTCAATGAACGAATGGAGAGATAATCATTTGTAACACCCAAAATCATAGTGTTCCAATTTTGCGAACCAAAAATTACTTGCACTCTTTTTTGGTCAACAGGTGAAACAAATTTTATCAAATCGCAATTCACTTTGATAGCATTCACATCTTCCACCTTGATAGTTTTGTTAGAAGCTG
This sequence comes from Chitinophagales bacterium, assembly GCA_947449695.1. Taxonomy (GTDB): domain Bacteria; phylum Bacteroidota; class Bacteroidia; order Chitinophagales; family CAIODY01; genus CAIODY01. Next base: position 21,498 of record CANFST010000018.1, on the reverse strand, counting down.
CACCTTGACTTACGCCGCCCATCGCACTATTTCCAGGGTAAACCATTATCGTATTTGTGCCTAAACTTGCAACCGATGCTTTGATATTTTGGTTTGAACCTTCACCAATAGCCAGCATCGCAATCACAGAAGCCACACCAATGATGATTCCTAGCATGGTTAAAAAACTTCGCAATTTATTTCTGTTCAATGAACGATAAGCAACTTTGAGTAAGTTTAGAATTCTCATGTGGTTGATTTTTCGTCAGTCATTGTTGCAATATTTTTCAATTCATTTGTTGCATTTTTTCTTTCCGCTACTAAATGATTAGCAATAATTTTCCCGTCTTTAAAAACAATATTACTCTTCGCAAATTGAGCAATATCGGGCTCATGCGTTACCATCACCACTGTGATTCCTTTGTCATTCAACTTCTGAAAAATCTCCATAATTTCATAACTCGTCTTTGAATCTAAATTGCCCGTTGGTTCATCAGCCATAATGATTAATGGGTCATTCACTAATGCTCTTGCAATCGCAACTCGTTGTTGCTGCCCACCAGAAAGTTGGTTAGGCATTGCATCTACTCTATCACCCAAACCCACTGATTTCAATGCTTCCAAAGCTTTATCTGTTCTGTTTTTTGTTCCAACTTTACTATTGTATAGCAATGGCAACTCTACATTTTCCAACGCAGAAGTTCGTGGCAATAAATTAAAAGATTGAAAAACGAACCCCAATTTCGTGTTGCGTAATTCAGCTAATTCATTTTTACTTCTATTCAAGACATCTTTTCCTTCCATCAAATATTCGCCGCTTGTTGGGCTATCCAAACAGCCGATAATATTCATGAATGTTGATTTTCCAGAACCACTTGCACCCATGATGGCTACAAATTCTCCTTTGCTAATTTCTAATGAAACGCTACTCAACGCATGCATTTCTACATCACCAGTTTTATAGGTTTTAGTTAAATTTTTTACCGTAATTAAATTTTCAGGAGTCGTCATTTCTGTTTTTTTCTTGAAGGAAACTTTGGCATAAAAGGGCTTGATGTTTTTGTATCAACTGGTGCATTTTGATTGATGCCTGTTACCACTTCATCGCCTTCTTGAATATCGCCACTCACGGCTGTAAACGAGCCGTCATTCAAATCTTTCAACACTTTCACTGGAAAAATATCTTGCGTTTTTTTTATCCAAATAAATCCTTCGCTTTCTTTAGATTCAACAATTTCTTGTTTCTTTAATTCAGTCGTAGCTCGTTGCTTTTTCAACCAAAATGTTTTTGTGGAATCAGGTAATTGTTGTGCAGCTTGAATATATTCGGTAGGAGGAACAAATGAAAATGCATTGCTAGGTACTTTCAAAACATTTTTTCGTTGCTCAATAAAAATGTTGGAGTTGGCTGTTAAGCCAGGAATTAATTTCAAATCAGGGTTTTCAACTTCAATTATGACCACATAATTTACCACATTTGAAACCACCAAAGGTTGATGACGAATTTGTGTTACCACACCACTAAACACATCATTCGGATAAGCACCCACCGTGAACTTCGCTTCCTGACTGACTTTCACCAATCCAATATCGGCTTCATCCACATTGGCTTGCACTTGCATTTTTGTTAAATCATAAGCAATCGTGAATAACACTGGGCTGCTAAAACTTGCAATCACCATATTGCCTGCCTGAACATTTCGAGCAATCACTGTACCGCTGATAGGTGCGGTAATAGTGCAATAACGCAAATTGATGGCTGCCCGATTTAATTGCGCTTGCGCCGAAATATAATTGCCTTGCGCATTTTGATAAGCTGTTATAGCTTGGTCGTAATCTGCTTTTGATACCACTTTATTTACAAACAAAGTATCAGCTCTATCAAACTCTCGTTTTGTTTGCTTCATAGCCACAAATGCTCTGTTCAAAGCCGCTGCTGCATCCAGTTTTGCAGCATAATAAAGTGTCGTATCTAGCACTGCAATGATTTGTCCTTTCTTCACTTTATCATTAAAATCAGCTTTTATTTTCGCAATAATGCCCGACACTTGCACACCTACATCTACAGATGTATCAGCAGCCATTGCGCCAGTTGCAGTGACCAAAACATTTACATCGCCTTTTTCAATTGTTACGGTTCGCCAATAATAAATCGGACTGTTATTTCTAAAATGAAAAAACAAGAATAGCCCTAAAACAATTGCTGCGGCTATGCTAGAGAGTATGACGATAGTTTTTATTTTCATTTTCGTTTTTAAATATTAAAGGTGAGGTTTTGTGAATTAAAGGTGTTACACAACTTTTCAAAATAGTTGCATGATTCACACATCCACCAAAATAAACTGAACAAATGCAACTGCTTTGTGTTCTAATCAACGAAGGCAAAACTTCACCCAAAACCATGTTAAAAAAAATTCTTTCTATTCAATTTCATGACCAACAAATCAATATCGGCATTTTAATTCTTCGAGTAAGTTTAGCTGGGTTGATGATTCCTCATGGCTATAATTTACTGATTCATTTTACCGAAAAGCAAGATTCATTTACCACCTTCATGGGCTTGAGTAGCTCTATTTCATTGACTTTGGCGATTGGTGCTGAATTATTTTGTTCGATATTTTTATTAATTGGCTTAGGCACAAGATTGATTTTGATTCCATTGATGATTACGATGTCAGTTGCTATTATTCATGCACACAATGGCGATATTTTTGGTGATGGGCAAACTGCTTTCCTTTATTTAATCGGCTTTCTAACAGTATTTATCATTGGTGCAGGAAAATATAGTGTAGATAATTTTTTTACGCCCAAAGAAAAGGAAATAGTTATTCCTGCTGCTGAAATAAAAAACAAACGAGAAGATAGAAGCGCAAATTTTGAAGTGGGTGGCGAAGGATAATTATTTGATTGCCGAAATAAAATCTTTTAAATGTTGATTGAACGAATCGGGTTGTTCCAAGTTGGATAAATGCGCTGCATTATGAATGATTTGTAAACTTGAGTTGATAATATTTTCTTTCAAAAATGCTGATTTATCAATAGGTGTAAGCATATCTTCTCTGCCACAAATAATTAAAGTGGGTATCAAAATTTTATTCAGCAAACTACAAGTTTCTTCACGAACGGCTAAAGCATTTAGTGCCGCAACAATTGTTGTTGGCGATGTAGAAAGAATTGTTGCTTTTATTTTTTCAACTAATTGTTTGTTGTCCATTAAAGTTTCTTTGCGAAAAACATTCTGAACAAATCCATTTGCAAAATCAAACAAACCTCCGGCTTCAATTTGTTCCATTGTTTTAAAACGCTTTTCCTTTCCAGCCTGCGTATCTGCAAAACATTGTGTATCGGCTAAAATAATTCCAGCAAATTTTTCAGGATGTCTAGTAACTGCATTCAGCAAAATGTATCCACCCATTGACAATCCACATACAATTGCTTTTTCAATTCCCAATGCATCCATCATCAAAATTAAATCATCGGCGTATAAATCAATGCTGTGCTGAGTTGTACCAAATGTTGATTTTCCGAAACCACGGATATCATAAGCAATAACTCGATTTTCTTTTTTAAAAAAATCTATTTGCGGTTGCCACATTGCTTTATCAAATGGAAAGCCATGAATAAAAATTAAAGGAATATTTCCTTTGCCTTCGTCTTCGTAATTAATGGTTACATCGTTGAATGAAATTTGCATCTGTTGATAGTTTTTATGTTTGATGAAAATGTAGAAAACAAAGTTGAAAGTTATTTAGTCAATTTGATTGCATAACTATTTTAAATAGTTACATCATTCACACAAAAAAAGCCAACCTAATTGCTTAGATTGGCTTATCGAAAACACTCCCATGTCCCGATTAAATTTTAATAAATTTCTTTACAGTATTTGTTTTGTTATTGTGCAATTGAATAAAATAATTTCCAGTTGGTAAATCTTTTATTGACACTTTATTACTTGCGTTAGCTAACACTTCGCTGCGCATCAATTCACCATTGATGTTTCTGATTTCCATATTAACAACGCCATCAGCAGCCAAAATTCCTATTATAGAAATATTTTCCGCAGAAGGATTTGGATAAATTTCAACCATTGCCATGTTGCTAATATCCATCACACCTGTTGTGGTAGAATTATCAAAAACAGCAAACGGACTTAATGATGTAAGATGAGTTCGAGATTGTACATACATACTACCTGTTAAAACACCAGCGGCATTTACTGCTGCTGTATCCCAAGCACCAGCAGTGTAATGTGCCAAATATGAAGAACCACGAACAAAGCCATTCACTTCTGAAGCAGCAGACCATAATACTTGCAAATTAAGATTGAGGTTAGTAACGATATTGCTATTTACATCCCAAGTTGCATCTACTGAATGTTGAGTGGCTGAAATAATTGTTCCAGTAGTGCCGTTAGCATATGCATGTGGCAATACACCAATGCGGATTGTTCCACTTGTTGTACCCGTAAATAAAGAAGCCGTAGCAGGCAAATAAGCTGTAGCTGTGCCAATTGGGTAGGCAGTAACTGCAACTACACCAGCTCCAACAGGAATTGCTAATGCACCTGTGCCAGTGATAACATAAGAAGAACTGCTTGCACCTGAAATAGTCGCAGTTGAACCCATAGTAAGAATGTTGTTGCTAATATCTATATGCCCAGATGTAAAAGTTAATATTCCGTTGATAGTTAAGCTAGAAGCAATCATTACCGAACCACTACCACCAATGTTAGCAGTGAAATTATTCAAGGTATTAGTAGCTGCGGCAAAAGAAAGTGCGCCAACTGGTGATGTTAAAGTATTCACTGCAATGTTGCTATTAACTGAAGGTGCTATTGTTCCTGTATTAGAAGCAGCAATATCCCCATTGATGTTTAAAGTAGCAGAAGAAAGATTTAGAATACCATTGGTAAGCATGAATATTCCATGCACAGTCAAAATACCTGAAATAGTTGCTTGATTAGCGTTGCCAATAGCTAACGTAAAATTGTTCACACCACTTGCTGAACCAACAAATATAAGAGTGCCTGCCAAATTGTTAGAACCGATAATACTGATATTAGAAGCACTTGTTGAAGTAATAGTACCTGCTCCAATACCCACATCACCTTTGATATTTAAATCATGTGCAGCCAAGATTAAAGAACCACTTGAAAGTGTTAAAGTGCCATTTACTGTTAAATTATTGATTAAGGTAAGCGTATTACCTGCACCAATATGCACATTTACATCATGCAAACCACTGCCTGTTAATTCCAATCCAGCTAAAGTTGTACCTGTATTGTAAGTCACATTGTAATTAGAAGTAAGTGCTAATGAACCTCCATTAGTAGCTAACGTACCACCAGCAATTACAATATTACTATTGCCTGCCAAAGTTAGCATACCACCTGTTTGTACGCTAAATGTACCTGCCAATAAAGTAATAGACTGATTAACAATCATTGTTGCCGCAGTTTGCAGACTTAAAGCAGAGCTAATCCAAGTATTTGCTGAAACTGAACCTGTAAAAAGAAATGATGCGGAAGTACCAAAATCCAAGCTATCGGAATTGATTATACCTGAACCCGAAATTATACCCGTAATTACATAAAGAATAGTGTTAGGCATAGCAGTCAATGTGCCTAATACTGTAATTTGTGCCGTTGCACCTGAAAGTGCTACATCATAATCTTGTGTAACTGTTATTCCTATTGGAATAATAATTTGGTCAGCTACATTGGTTAAGGATGGTACAGTGCCGCCCCAAGTTAAAGTGTTGCTCCAATTGCCTGAAGCAACTGCCGTAAAAGTTGCTGCTCGAGCAACTACATTCATCAGCAAAATTGCTGCAACTAAAATTCCGAATTTAATCGGCAAACGTAATTTTTTATTCATGATTAATTGATTTATTTGCGGAAGAATTTCCGCCGAACAAAGGTGGGAACATAGTATTCATCAATGTTACACAACTTTTAAAATTTGTTGCATCATTCACACTAGATTGAAGTTGAACTAAAATTGATTTCTTTTTAAAATAAAAAAACATCGTTGAATTTTTGTTCAACGATGTTTTCAATCAGCAAAAAATCAAGAATTAAAGTGCAGCAATTATTGCAGTCAATTCATCTTTTGTTTTGCCTAATTTGGTTTGCAATTTGCCCATCATTTCATCTTTTTTACCTTCAGTAAAAAGCAAATCATTGTCGGTCAATTGCGCAAATTTTTGTTTTAGTTTTCCTTTTTGTTCGTTCCAATTGCCTTTAACAGTTGTTGTGTTCATTTGATAATTTATTTATTTGCGAAAGAATTTTCGCTCCACAAAAGTGACTACTGATAAGGTTTTGAATATTATACAACTTTTTATTTTCGTTGTATCATTCACACTTTAGTTCATCTTAGATTCTTCTTTTTTCTTTTTCTTTCCAAATAATCCTTTTAATAAAAAACTGTGACTGGCGGCATCCATATTTTGTTTGAAACCACCTGCACCTTGTTTGATGTTGACCATCGCTTCACCTACATTATTTGCCATTACACTATCGCTAAATAATTTACCAATCGTGCCTTTTCCTTTGCGAATATTTCTTGTAATCACAGCAAAATCACTGGTGATATCGGCTGTGTTATCAGTGGTAGTTTTTAAATTTAGCATAATATCATCCATGCTAATTGGTTGCGTAGTTGCAATCGTATCATTATCTTCTAATGCTCTTTTGTTGCTTGTTCCAGGCGTAATCACTACAATTTTATTGCCCATCAAACCATCAGAACCAATAATTGCTTTTGCATTTTTTTTGATAAATTTTCTTGTTCGTTCCACAATAGTCATATCCACTCTTACAGTGCTGTCAGTGATTTGTTGAATGCCATCAATGATGCCCACATTAATGCCCGAAAACCTAACGTTGTTGCCCACTTGCAAGCCGCTAATATCTTTGAAAATTCCGCTGATGTGAAATGTGCGACTAAACATTTGTTGCCTTTGCCCAATGAAATAAATAGCCACGATGAATAAAGTAAGTCCGATGGAAACGAAAATGCCCAACCTGATTTTATTTTGATTTTCTTTTTGCATAATTGTACGATTTGGTTATTCAAAAAATGAATGAATCCATTTGTCTTTTGATTGTGATACTTCCTCGAAACTGCCTTCTATGGCAGATTTTCCATCTTTAATTATCATCAAACTATTTGCTGTAATTCTTGCACATTCAATATCGTGTGTGATGATGATAGCTGCGGTGTTGAATTTTTTTTGTATCGCTAAAATCAACTGACTAATTTCTTTTGAAGTGATAGGATCTAAGCCTGTGGTGGGTTCATCGTACAAAATTATTTCGGGCTTTAAAATGATTGTTCGTGCTAACCCTACTCGTTTCCGCATTCCGCCTGATAATTCCGAAGGCATTTCATCAATCACCTCTTCTAATCCAACATTTTTCAACGCTTCTTTTACTAAATTTTCTCGTTCGACTTTTTTCAATTCTTTATTATCTCGAAGCGGAAATTCTAAATTTTCTCTTACCGTCATTGAATCGTATAATGCAGCACTTTGAAAAAGAAAACCAATTTTTTTTCGCAATTCATTCATTCCTTTTTCATCCAAATCAGCAATGTTTTTTCCGAGTAAAATAATCTTACCAGCATCAGGTTTTATTAAGCCTACCAAGCATTTTATTAGTACAGATTTTCCACTTCCTGATTTGCCTAACACCACTAAATTTTTTCCTTTTTCTAATTTGAAACTAATGTCTTCCAACACTTTGTTGTTGCCAAAATATTTTTTCAAATGTTCAATCTCTACAACTATATTTTCCATGATTGATTAATTAAAAAGGCTGGTTAATTGTACTGCAATCATGTCAATAATAAAAACCAACAACGATGCAAAAACCACCGCTGCATTGGCTGCTTTGCCTACTCCTTCTGTTCCTTTATTGGCATTGTAACCTTTATAGCAACCAATTAATCCAACAGCAAAACCAAAGAAAAACGTTTTGATTACAGCTGGCATTACATCGCTAAAATCTAACTTGCCAAACACTTGTAAAAAGAACAAATGAAAACTTACATCACCCTGTATATTCACTCCCAAATAAGAGCCACACAAGCCAATTGCATCACCGATAATGACTAACAACGGTAACATAATTGTTGCCGCTGCAATTCGTGTAACAACAATATAATTGAATGGATTTGTACCTGAAACTTCCATCGCATCAATCTGTTCTGTAACTTTCATGCTAGCTAATTCAGCTCCGATTCCTGAACCAACTTTGCCAGCAAAAATTAATGCGGTGATAACCGGACCAATTTCACGAACGATGGAAACCGCTACCATAGCAGGTATCCATGATTCAGCACCAAAAGTCGACATAGTTGGTCGAGCTTGAATAGTAAGTACCAAGCCCATAATAAATCCTGTGATTCCAACCAAGGGCATTGATTTATAACCAATCAGAAAAGATTGTTTAAGAAATTCTTTCCATTCATAAGGTGGTAAAAAAACTTCTTTAAAAAAATGAATAGTAAAATGTGTCAACGCAGAAACCTCTTCAAAAAAATCAGTTAAGCCTTTTTGAAAAGAATTGAGTGAAGAAATTTTCTTTTCAATTATTTCAGGATTAATGATGACAGATTCATTGCTCATTTAAAAGATTGCATTAAGATTTGCTACTCAATTTTTTATCTAAAGCAACAACTGCAAATCCTCCAACAACAAGCACTACACCAATCCATGGCGACCATTGCACTGGATGATTTTTTTCTTTGTCAATTTTTATTGCGCCTAAATCAACTACTTTTTCAGTGGTTACATAATTGAAACCTGTGTAAATCAAAAGCAAAATTCCAATGATGATTAAGCCAATTCCGATAGTTTTGTTTTGCATGTTGTTTGTTTTTGTAAATGAAAAATATGGGGCTAAAAGCCATTGCCATCAACTATTTCAGTCCCCCATTTTATTTTATCCCAAATTCTTTCGTAGAAAAAATAACTAACAGAGGTGTAAATATTACTCACAATCATAAAACCAACAGCCACTTTTATTTGACCTGTGAACAGATAAATAAATCCAAAATCGAGCGCCACAATAAGCACTCGATAAATAATTGTTTTGAGTAACGAACGCTTTAATGATGCCCTTGAAAGCCTTTTTGGTAAAAGCTTTTCAACCACCGTTATCTTCATCTAAATTGCTGTGAGCATCGCCACCCAAGCTATAGAAATTATTTTCTTCATCTTCGCTACCAATGTTTTCTTGCTCCTCATCTAATTCAGAACCAGGCACATCTAAATCATCGCCTGATAAGTCTTCTTTAAAATCCAGTTCATTTTCTTTTCCAAATTTATCATCTGTATTTTTCGATTTTATACGATGAATATCTTCGGGGTCAACATTCATTTCATCTTTCGATTTTGCATAAATATCATCCTCTGAAGAGTAGAGTGGATAAGCTTCTTCGTTTTCTTTTTCAGTTTTTCCATTGCCTACTTCTGTCGGTTTGTTGTTTGTTTTTTTCATGTTGATTGATTTTTTGTTTACAATTTAATTTAGTTTATAAGCCACTTGCCATGCCTTTAAAATTCAAATCATGAAAATGTTTTTTCACAAAAGCATGTTGTTGATTATCGGTCATTTTATCTGCTGGTTTTACTTCAATTTTTATTTTATCAAATAAATGATTAGCTCGTAAAACATTGAACAACTCTGTTTTTGCTTCAGTTGGTCCAAATAAAATTACTTGGGTATAGTGCTTAAGTACTTCACCTATTTGTTTGTAATATTCTGATTCTTCGTGTCGCTCTTTTTGGTGCATTAATTTTTCGCCATTGTGAATACTTTCTTCTTTTACTTCATTTGTGAATTTGGAATCCAATGTTTTTGTTTCGATGGGGTCGGTTGTGAACTCAATGAAATGTGCATGTTTATGGTCCATAAAAATTCCTAAGCAATTTGTTGTTGTCATAAGTTTGTTGTTTTTGTTGGTGATAAATGTGGTGTGTTGTGATTCATCGCATAACGTTTCCAAAATGCATCCAATGAATCGTTGTATGATTCTAAACTACTCTTATTAATTTCTTCGTCGGGCTTAGCATTAGTGTTGATAGGCATTTCATTAATATATTTCACTAACTCCGGAAATATTTCTTCGATAGTTTCTGTTGTTTTCAAAATTTCACCGTTGCATTCGCTTTCTGTTTTCATAAAAAATCTCTTTCACATAGAAATAAAAAAACACCTGACAATTGCCAAGTGTTTTTTAGAATTAATAATTACAATTCAAAAAAAAATTAGCTCTTCATTGCATGATGTTTTGCATCTTCTTTATGTGCTTCATTTGCCAAAACACTTTGTCCGTTAGCTTTCACCGTTGCTTGAGCAGCTTTGTCGTGATTGCCTGATTCGTGATGCTTGGCAGCTTCTAAATGTTGTTTAGCTGCTTCTTGATGATGCTCCGCAGCTTTTTTGTGATTTTCAATTCCTTTTTGGTTGTCTACTGGAGAAACCGTTGTTTCTTTTTTTGGAGCTGTTAATGTTGTTGACATTTTGATTTAATTTAGTTGCAACTGAATTGTTGCGATGCAAAGATGCGAAGTGTGCTTGTCGGCTACGTTACAGAACTTTTTTTAAAATTTACATCATTCACACTTTCTGAATCAAGTGAATGAAATAAAAATCACTTTTCGATTTTCGTTTTATCTGCATCAATGTCAATACCAGTTGTATCAGGATTTGGTTCCCGAGCTGGTTTATCAAACTTGCCTGCTTGTTTTGTTTCTTCTGTTGATTTTAAATTTGTTGAATCAGCATTGGTATCTGTTCCACTTTTATCAGCATCGTTGTCTTTGCTTGTTTTATCAGCACTTTCAAATGATTTCATAGGTATTCGTTTTCTGTTGTTTTTCATTTTTAAAATTTACAAAGCGTAAGATTTTTTATCTGAAGAATTTTTCAACTCCATAGTCAAATCTCTTTTGCCTTTGTTAATCAATTCTATTTCGCAAGTGATATAAATTTCATCACTTACCATCACACCACCAGTTTCAGTTGCTGCATTCCAAACCAGCCCCCAGTCACTTCTTTTAATCATACCTGTAACTGTAAATCCTGCTTTTTCATTTCCATAAGAATCATTGGCAATACCACCAAATTGAATATTGAGTTTGATGTTTTTAGTAATTCCCTTCATTGTTAAATCACCCCACAATTCGTGATTATCTTCAGGTAACATTTTTCCAATAGTGTTAGCAGTAAAAGTGATTTGCTTATGATTTCGTACATCAAAAAAATCTTCGCCTTTTAAATGTTCATCGCGTTGCAAATCACCAGTTGAAATAGATGCAGCGTCGATCCACAAATCAATATCAGCAGTTAAAAAATCATTTCCAGCTGTATAAATACTGGCATCAAAAGTTTTGAATTTACCTTTCACATGTGCTATCATCATGTGGCGCACTTTAAATTCAATATCGCTATGGGCTGGGTCTATTGACCATTTAGTTTCGTTTGTCATGTTGTTTGTTTTTAGTTTGTTGTAAAATCTGATGCAAAAATTTAGCTTAAATATCTTCTCAAAATCCAAGAAATTGATTCGTGTTCTTGCAAAAGGCCAGTTATAAAATCTGTTGTACCTGCATCTTTGTTTTTTTCGCTGAGGTCATTAATATCTTTTCTCAACATCAAAACAATAGCTTCATGGTCGTTCAATAATTCTTTCAACATCTCCTTTTGCGATGGATATTTATCAGGCGATTCTTTTAATCGGGTGAGTTGTGCATATTCTTTCATCGTGCCAATTGTTTTTCCTCCCAGCTTGCTAATACGCTCTGCTATTGCATCCACAGTTTCTTCCAGCTCGGTATATTGTGTTTGAAAAAGTTTGTGCAATTCCATAAAACTTTCGCCGCAAACATTCCAATGAAATTTTCTTGTCTTGATGTACAGCGTCATTTCATCTGATAAAATGGTTGAAAGAATCTGAACACTTTTAGTCAAATCCTTCTCATTAATTCCAATTTTTGGTGTCATTATTTTTTGATTAATTGTTATAAAATCTATAGCCAATTGTGGCTCTTAATAAAGCGTTTTTGTAAATCGGAGCAGTGCTTGTTTCGGCTTCAGTATTGGTTAAAACATCCCATTGCGCTCTTAAACCAAGCAACAAATGATTGACGTGTGCATCAATACCAAAAGAAAACCCAAACATGTTTTTCCTAATATTATTTTTTGCAAATTCATTTTCCTGCGCAACGTTTGTTGTGTTTAAATCAAAAACATCTTGTTGGTTTATCAAGTATGAATATTGCGGTCCGATAAGAATGGTAAAGTTTGGTGTAAGCTTGAAAGCAAACAGAATCGGTACATCCAAATAGTTTGTTGTTCGAGTTAAATTATAAGGAGCATCTAAAATTTTTCCTGAAACTTTAAACCCTTTTTGTGAAAATAAAATTTCGGGTTGCAAACCAACACCTGCATTTATTGGGTAAACAAAAAATACTCCAGCTACCAGCCTAATTAAAGACGTTGTTTTAAATGCTGCGCCTTCGGGGTCAAAAACATTCGAACAATTTGTTCCAATTCTAAATCCAAATTGTGGTTTTAATCTTTGGTCAAATTCATCTGTTAGCAATAATTTATTGGTATCATTTGTTAAAATTGTTTGCCCTTGAGAATTTAAACTCAAGCAAAAAAATGTAACGATTAGGATTGTAAAATTTTTCATGGCAGTAAAATTTTAAATAAAAGAATATTCAAAAACTACTTAACGTTCTTTACTGTAAGGTCTCTGAAGGCATTTCCTAATTCATCCATGTCATGATTAAATTCAGCTTTGAATTTTTGCCAATCATCTTTGCTATCAGTTTTGTAATCATCCAATCGCTTTTTCATGTCCGTGTTTTTTTTCTCTAAATCAGCAATTTTCTTTTTGTAAGCCACTCTTGCTTCTGCTTTTTCGTTTGAAATTCTTTCATTAAATTCAGCAATGCTTTTTTCATTGGCAGCAATTTTTTCAGAAGATTCTTTTCTGTAATTTTCAACATCAGCTAGATAATCTGCATTTGCTTTATCTAAATCAGTTTTGGCCTGCGTTACATTTTCTTGAGCTGTTGCTACCTTATCAGAAGCAGAGTTAGTACAACCAATTGATGCGAAACCAGTGAGTGTTAATGAAGCAGCGATGACTGCAATTGAATTTTTCATTTGTGAAATATTTTATTTTACAACAAAATTGTTGCTTCACAAAGGTGGGTGGGTATGGTGCGAAATTCTTTACACAACTATTTAGCAAAGTTGTAAGATTCACACATTTCGAAAATCTGATTATAAAGCTTGGCTTTTTAACTAGAATTTTATTAGCAAGAAATTCAAAGTGCCTAAGGTCTTCTTCAATTATTTTCATTTCCATAAAATAGTAAGTTGTCCTGAGGCTTTTAAATAATCCAACCAATAAATCCACAATTGTTTTTTGTTGGTTTCGTAATCATTTTCCAACAGTTGAAAATTTGTTTCTTCCAAATTTAAATTGGATGCCGATTCTTGCCCTTCTTTTACTCGAGCTTGAAAAATGTAGATAGATTCAGTGCTCAGCGCAATGTTTTCTTCTTGCGTTTTTAATTGCGATTTTACATTTTCTAATTTAAGTTTTGCAGTTAAAACATCTTTAGTGTATTGATTTGCTTTGTCTTCCTTTTGCAAATTGTATTGATTAGATTGTAAGTTTAGTTGCTGAATTTTATTGTGTATGTTTTCGCCAAAAAGAATTGGTAATTTCACATTTAATCCTAAATAACTCAATCCAAACCATGTGTTTTTTGCCACTGGATTAAATGTGTTTGAAAATTGATTGGCTCCTAAAAATCCTTTGAAACCTATGGTTGGTGTATGTTTGGTTTTTTCCGATTTTGTTTGCAATTCAGTTAATTGACTTTGCAGAGTGAGTTGTTGCAAATCGGGCAACTGCTCAAAATTTATTGGGTTGAGTTGAGTTTCGATTGAATACTTCATTGCCAAAGTTGTATCAATTTCAAAATCCCATTTTTCAATTTCACTTGCTCCAGTTAAAAAAAGCAGGTACACTTTATCTTCAATCAATTTGGCAATTCCATCCAATAATAATTGAACAGCATTATTATGGTTCACTTTCGATTTATTCAAATCAGATTTCAACAAACGTTTTTCATCAAATTTATTTTTGAGGAGAGTGTAGCTGATGTATGTTCTGTTTGTATCAGCAATCAATGATTTGATTTTTGCATTTTGCAAATAAATATCAATGTAGGTTTGAGCAATGGTGTAAGCCAATTCATATTCAGATTGTGCTTGCGATAAAGCGGCAATTCGTTCTTGTAATTTCGCTTCGTTGATTTTTCGTTTGATAGACAAATCGAGCAAAGGTAAATTAGCAGTAAGCCCTGCAGATTGTGTCCATGTTGTTCCAAACTTCACATTCGTAGTTGCATCAATTGGATAATTAGGATTGAAAATACCAATAGGCAAAATGGATGTTTGCAGAATTGGATTGTATAAATAATTATATTCGGCTGAGATTTGCGGCAAATATTTTTGATACAAAGCCTGCATCTGCAAATTACTAATCCTCAGATTTAATTTACTGGCGGTAATATTTTTCTTGTTTGTCAATCCATTATTAATGGCTTGTGAAAGTGTAATTATTGTTTGGGCATTTGTTGAAATCGCAAATAGCATCAATACAACAATTGCAAAAAATGAAAAAATATTTTTCTCAATTTTAAATGTGCAAGAATTTTTTTGAATGAATTTTAACAAGCCATTGCTGTTCATTTGTTTTGCTTTTTATGGATGAATAAGATTTGTTTGAGACGCTTTATCTGAATACTGCCGCAGGTTCTACACTTCTAATTCTGCTTAAAGCGAATGATGCTCCACCTAAAGAAATCAAAGAAATGGTAGAAAACATGGCCAACAAAACCAAAGGAGAAAATGAAAAAATCAAACCTGATTTTGCAACGCCAATTCTAAAACTTTCTAACAATGCTAAGCCGATTAAAAATCCGACAATTGTAAATAACATCGCTTGAGTGAGAATCAATTTGCTGATGTATTTATTGCCTGCGCCAATTGCTTTCAATGTTCCATAATCTTTCAATCGGTCAAGTGCTGATGAATACATTGTTAAACCGATAATGAAAAAACCAGCAATCAATGCGAAGATGATTAAAGTGCCTGTACTTAATGCAATGCCGCTGCTTGCCAATATTTTTTTTATGGATGAATCAGCTAATTTTTTTGATTGCCAAGCTCTGACTCCAAAAATATTTTGATTGATATTAGCAACCACTTTATCAACGTCTTTTGGATTTTCGACATTCACCAAAACAGCACTGATATTATTAGCTGATTGGTTAGAAAAAAATCTTGCTCGTTCAATAGTAGTTGCACAAAAGCTACTGCCGAAGCCTCTAAAGCCTTTTGTTTGCAATACAAAAAATGCTCGTTTGCCATTGATTTCTAAATTAGTTCTCAAATCGATATTGCCACCTAAATTTTTCTTTTCAAAAAATTCAGCACTTACGGCGCCATCCAATTGCAAATCAGAAATATTACCAGCCATAATTTTATATTGACTAACCAATGCATTAATATGATTTTCATCAACACCTAATAAAGTGATTGCACCACTTGTTCCATTTTTAAAATTGCATGAAGCGCCGGAAATAATCAATGGAAATGCTTCTTTAACACCGTTGATGCCTTGCACTGCTCTTAGATTTCTGATGTCTAATCTTCCTAATTGATTCACATCATCCGTTTTTCCATCCACCACCCAAATATCTGCTTTCACATCGGTGGCTAATGCACCCATCAAACCGGATAGAAAAAAGAAAACGCCTAATTGTTGACCAATTAAAAATGTGCTGATGAGAATACCCACCACAACGCCAATGCTTTTTGCTTTGTCGAACTTGATAAATCTCCAGGCAATTTTTAACATCGTTTTATTTTTTAGAATTACTGGAAATATCAATTACACATTCTACTCTGGCATTCAACAATAATTTGTCAGGATTATCCAACATCATTTTTATGGTGCGAACTCGTCGGTCTTCTTTTTCACCAGATTGGTCGGTGAATAAGGATTTCTTTTTCAGAAAAGAAAAAGCGAAATACACTTTGCCTGTTGAAAGCGTATCTGATGAACCAACATTTCTAATCCATCCATTTTGCCCCACCATAATTTTGTCGGCATTCAATTCATCAATTTCACAAATAGCAATTGTTTTGCCCTCGGGACTTATTTGTGCAAATGATTGTTGAATCGAAATTGAACTTCCAATTAAAACTGTGAGTTCTAAAATTTTTCCCTTGATTGGCGACCTAATTATTTTTTGGTCTCTTTCAATTTGAGCAGTTATTAAAGCTGTTTTTGTTTCTTGCCATTTACTTTTTGAAACTGCTACACTGGCTTCCAGTCTGTTTAAATTGGAATTGAATGATTTTAAATTTGTGTTGGCATCATCAACAGTTTGTTGTGTTTCAGCTCCTTTCAATAATAAATTTTGTAACCGCTGCAACTCTGAATTTGCATTGCTAACCTTGGCTTCAAATTCACCAACACTGGCTGCATCTACTTTTATTTGTGAAGCTTGAGTGATAAGTTGATTATTCAACTGCATTATTTTTTCATCTTCTAAATGATGTTCCAATTCTAAAATAACACTGCCAATATTTACAGTATCGTTTTCCTTTTTGTAAATTTTTTCAACAATGCCATTCACTGCTGATGACAATTGAATGATATCGTTTTCAGGAATTATTTTTCCAATGCCTACAATACGATTGACTGCAATTGCTTGCTTTGCATTTTCAATGGCTAATTTTTCTTTTGCAGCTTTGTTGTTGCAAGCCACAAAAATTGAAAAAATGAAAATCAGAGATAGATAATTTTTCATAGTTTGATTTTATTGTAAAGCAATTTCTTCTTCAACAGGTTGGTCGGAAATGCCGCCATCTAACACATACACAATTCTATCTGCAAATGGTCGAAGCCTTGTATCATGCGTAACTACAGCCACAGCCTTTCCTTGTTTGGCTAATGCTTTCAACTCTCTCATCACAATGCCTGCGCTGGCAAGGTCGAGCGATGCAGTAGGTTCATCACACAACATCATTTCAGGATTAGTAACCAATGCTCGTGCAATAGCAACACGTTGTTGCTGACCCCCACTCAAATCATTGGAAAGATTTTTCATTCTATCACCCATGCCTACTTTTTCCAAAGCTGCTGTTGCTTTTGTTTTTGCATCTTTATCGCTCACACCGTGCAATATCAAAGGCATCATCACATTTTCTAAAGCAGTAAGTGGTGCAATCAAATTGAATCGTTGAAAGATGAAACCAATTTTTAGTAATCGCAATTGAGCTAATTTGCTTTCGCTTAAATCATTCACTTTTATGTCATCAATCCATACTTCGCCAAAGCTTGGATAAATCACACATCCGAAAAGAGAAAGCAATGTGGTTTTGCCCGAACCTGATGGACCAATGATGAGTAATAGTTCACCTGCTTTCAATTCAACTGTGCTTGCTTTTAAGGCTGTGATGGTAGTATCGCCTGCCTTATATTCTTTGCCTGCATTCACCACCTTAGCAACAGTTTTATTTTTAATTGTTGACTTCGATTCTTCTTTCAATATTGGTATAGTTTCCTGCATGGAATTTAAACGGGGATGAGTTTTTCTTTGACCACAATTTCTCAAAACTAGTTTTAAAGTTAACAAAAGTCTTACACTTTATTTTGAAAGAGTTGCATTATTCACACATTAACGAAGAAATTGGGCAGTGGGTTGATTTTTACTGAATTCAGAAAATCGTAAAAATAAAAAAGCGACTTCCAAATATCTTGAAAGTCTCTTCATTGTTAGTGCGCCCAAGGTTAACCTTATCGAACTTTATTGCTGACTTTCAAAAGCTTGAAGAATTGTTTATGATTTTACGACAGAAATAGTGGCAAAATATCTTCCTACTTGTTAACTACCAACAAATTAGTTGGCGATTGAGAAAATTCTCTTATCTAATTTAAATATACCCGTAAAGGATTAATTAATAAACTTTAGAAATAATTATACCCATTAGGGTTTATTTTAAATATTTTTCTATATTTACACCCGTAAAGGTATAATAATCATGAGTAACATTTCTTCATTTCTAAAATATCAGCGAAAAAAATCAAAACTAACTCAAGAAGAATTAGCTATCAAAGCTGGTGTTGGGATTCGTTTTATTAGAGAAATGGAACAGGGCAAAGAAACCTTGCAATTGAATAAAGTAAACCAAGTGTTGACGCTGTTTGGCTTTAGTTTGTCGCCAATGAAGCAACAAATGGATGCTTATGAAATCTTTCAAAAATATTTTAACAAGGCCGTGAAAATAACCTTGGTAAATAAAACAATAAAGTACGGCATTATCATCAAAGAAATCATTGATAAAAAGGAAAATAAAATTTCAGCATGGCAGTTTGTATCCAATAATAGTGCAATTAAATTCCAACAAAAACCAGATGATAAATTGACTGAAATTATTTTACAAAGTGATATTCATGAAATTGAACTTCAATAATCAAAACAAATGAAAAAGGGATTGGTATATAAAAAAGAAATGTTGGCAGGTATAGTTTGGGAAAATGAGGATGGCTATGGATTTCAATACAACACTGCCTATTTTAAAAATCCAAAATACGGAGAAGTTAGCAGGACTTTGCCTTTACGTAAAGAATCATTTACAAGCCAAACTATGTTGCCATTTTTTGATGGTTTGATACCAGAAGGTTGGCTGCTTCAAATTGCAATTGATAATTGGAAATTAAATGCAAGAGACCGAATGAATTTGCTTTTAAAATTGTGTGAAGATTGCATTGGCGATATCAGTATAATTAAAGAAAAATAAAAAGGTATGAACTGTTTGTTGTGTTATAAAACGCTAGCTAAAACTGAAATAGATTATCATGCAAAATGTGTGATGAGGATTTTCAGCACTAAACAAATACCTGAAATTAATATTGATGAAAAAAAACTAGATGATTATGCGAAAAAGGTAGTCGGTGCGAATAATGCTATAACAGGTGTTCAGCCTAAATTAAGTTTATGGTTAGAAGAAAGTAAAAAAAATATTCGATTCACCATTGTAGATGATAAAAGCAACTACATCATAAAACCTCAAACCGAAACGTATCAATCGTTGCCAGAAAACGAAGATGTTTGTATGCATCTTGCTGCTGAGTTTGGAATTCAAACAGCTGTTCACGGATTAGTAAGATTACAAAGCGGCAGATTGGCTTATATCACCCAACGATTTGATAGAATTGGAACGCAAAAATTAGCATGTGAAGATTTATGTCAGCTTTCCGAATCATTAACTGACCACAAATACCGAAGTAGTTATGAAAAAACTGGAAAGACAATTAAGCAATACTCTACACAATCTGGATTGGATATGCTGCATTATTTTCAGTTGGTTGTATTCAGCTTCATAACTGGCAATGCGGATATGCATCTCAAAAATTTCTCAATGTTAGAGTATGAAAATGGTACATTTTGTTTAAGCCCAGCTTATGATTTGGTGAGTACATCGTTGGTGATAAAAAACGAAACTGAGCAAATGGCATTATCGATAAATGGACGAAAAAATAAAATTGCTAAAAGCGATTTTGTGGCTTTGGGAAATAATCTTTTTCTTTCCGATAAGCAAATTGAAAACTGTTTTGGTTTGTTTTTAAAGAAATTAAACCCTGCACTTTGGTGGATTAATCAATGCTTCTTGAGCGATGAACAAAAAAATGGTTTGAAGCAAACGCTCACAGCCCGTATAAAATTATTGAATGAATAAATTCACTAAGCATAAATAAAAACGGAATTTTTCAATTTTAGTTGAAAAATTCCGTATTGTGCGCCAACATGGATTTGAACCAAGGACCCCCTGATTATGAGTCAGATGCTCTAACCAACTGAGCTATAAGCGCATGATTATTTAAAATCGAATGCAAAAATAAAATAAATTTGCATTTATTTTATTCTCTACAACTAAAAATTTTATGATTAACGAAAATATTGATGCTGTGATTTTTGATTTAGGTGGTGTTTTGTTTGATATCAATTATCAACTGACATCACAGGCTTTTATCAATTTAGGAATGAAAGATTTTGATAAAGCTTATTCGCAAGCCAAACAAAATCATGTGTTTGATGAATTTGAAAAAGGAAATATCTCTAATGATTTGCTGCGCAATTTTATACGTGAAAATGCAAGTAATGAATTAACAGATATACAAATAGACACTGCCTGGAACGCCATGTTGATAGGTATGCTGGCTTTTAAATTTGAAACACTTAAAAAAGTAGGAAGCCATTTTAAAATATATTTATTGAGCAATACAAATGGTATTCATTTGCCCATGGTAAAGCAAATGATAGAAATGAATACACCAGGAATGTCATTAGAAAATCATTTTATCAAAACTTATTACTCTAACGAAATTCATCGCAGAAAGCCTGATACTGAGGCTTTTGAGCTGGTATTAAATGAAAATAATTTATTACCTGAAAATACTTTGTTTTTAGATGATACATTGCAACATGTAGAAGGTGCAAAAAAAGTGGGTATTAATTCTATTTTAATTACAAAGGAATTAAGCACAGAAAAATTATTTAGCAAATTTCTTTAACTATTTTTGCAAACTGATGAATACAAATAATTATGTTATAATAATGGCTGGCGGCATAGGAAGTCGCTTTTGGCCGGTGAGCAGAAATAATCATCCTAAACAGTTTTTAGATTTTTTAGGAACAGGAAAATCATTATTGCAATTAACTGTTGAACGTTATGCAGCTTTATGTCCGCCTGAACAAGTTTATATTGTTACCAATGAAATTTATGCAGATTTAATTAAAACACAATTGCCCGATTTTAAAGATGAGCAAGTATTATACGAACCTATGCGTAAAAATACAGCGCCATGTATTGCTTATGCATCTTTAAAAATTTCGATAAAAAATCCGAAAGCAAATATAATAGTTGCGGCTGCCGACCATTTTATTCTAAAAGAAAATATATATCATGAATTGGTACGTAAGGGTTTAGAACATGTATCCAAACATAATCACTTAGTAACTTTGGGCATTCAGCCTACAAGGCCTGATACTGGCTATGGCTATATTCAATACATGGAAGAAAACGAAAATGGAATTCATAAAGTGAAAACATTTTTTGAAAAGCCTGATAAAGATTTAGCCATTCAGTTTATTAAAACAGGAGAATTTTTATGGAATAGCGGCATGTTTATTTTTAATGTAAAATCTATTATTAAAGCTTTTGAACAATTGCTGCCCGAAGTATTTGAAGCTTTTGCAGGCTATGAAAAAAAGCTATATACAAAAGATGAAAAGAAATTTATTGAAAATGCTTATACACTTTGTACCAATGTTTCTATAGATGTGGGTGTGATGGAAAAAGCATCTAATGTACGAGTAATACCTGCCAGCTTTGGTTGGAGCGATGTT
>CANFST010000017.1 GCA_947449695.1 Chitinophagales bacterium | reverse complement strand
TTGTTCTACAACTACTTCCATCATTGTTTCAGAACCAACACAATTAACTGCATCATCAAATGCAACAGCAATTTTATGTAAAGGTGGAAATGCAACTGTTACTGTATCAGGCAATGGTGGCACTGCGCCATACACTGGAACAGGCAACTACACTGTTGTTGCTGGAACATATAATTACACAGTTATTGATTCAAATGGTTGTTCTGCAACTACTTCTGTTACTGTTGCTGAACCAACTTTATTAGCTGCTAATTCTAATGCTACTGCTATTTTATGTAATGGTGGTACTGCTGATGTTACTGTAACTGCTAATGGTGGTACTGCCCCTTATGTTGGCGAAGGTACATTTACTGTTACTGCTGGCACTTATAATTATACTGTTACTGATGCTAATGGTTGTTCTACAACTACTTCCATCATTGTTTCAGAACCAACACAATTAACTGCATCATCAAATGCAACAGCAATTTTATGTAAAGGTGGTAATGCAACTGTTACTGTATCAGGCAATGGCGGCACAGCTCCATACACAGGCACAGGTAACTACACAGTTGTTGCTGGCACTTATAATTACACAGTTACTGATGCCAATGGTTGTTCTGCAACTACTTCAATTACAGTTACTGAGCCAACACAATTAACAGCATCATCAAATGCAACTGCAATTTTGTGTAAAGGTGGTAATGCAACTGTTACTGTATCAGGTAATGGTGGCACTGCTCCATACACTGGAACAGGCAACTACACTGTTGTTGCTGGAACTTATAATTACACAGTTACCGATGCAAATGGTTGTTCTGCAACTACTTCCATCATTGTTTCAGAACCAACTTTGTTAACAGCATCATCAAATGCTACAGCAATTTTATGTAAAGGTGGCAATGCAACTGTTACTGTATCAGGCAATGGTGGTACTGCGCCATACACTGGAACAGGCAACTACACTGTTGTTGCTGGAACTTATAATTACACAGTTACCGATGCAAATGGTTGTTCTGCAACTACTTCCATCATTGTATCAGAACCAACTTTGTTAACGGCATCATCAAATGCAACAGCAATTTTGTGTAACGGTGGCAATGCAACAGTAACGATTAGTGCAACTGGTGGAAAGAATCCATACACTGGTACAGGCAATTTTACTAAAACAGCAGGTACATATAATTTCACAGTAACTGATGCGAATGGTTGTGCAGCAACTACTTCATTAACTATTAATCAACCAGCAAAAATTTCATTAAGCGGCACAACAACTTACGATTATGGATGTGATGGAACAGACAATGACGGTAAGAAAAAGCATGACCCCAACAGCAAGCATAATAAAAAAGATGATAAAGATTGGGACAAGCATCACAAAAAGAATAAGTCGCATTTTGATGATGATGCTGAATTCTCAGATGATAATTGTAATGGTACAGCAACTGTTCAAGTATCTGGCGGAAAGTATCCATATGTCTATGCTTGGTCAAATAATCAAACTGATACAATTAACAGGGTAACTGGTATTTGCAGTGATGCTATTATGGCAGTTAATGTAACAGATGCAAATGGTTGTAGGGCTTCCTATACTTTTAATGCTATTCAATGTGTGCCAGATAATGATTGCAGTCCATTAAGAACGCATGATGCTGACGAGTGGAAAGACAACTCAAAAGGAAAAGACAAAAAGGGTTATTGCGATGATAACTTTGATGATGTATTTCCTGGTGGTTTAATCATTGGTAGTACAAAGAAAAATCAATTGAAGTTAACTTCGTCAACTGCTGTATACAATTGTTTATCATCAAAAGGTACTCCAAAAACTTTTTCAAATGATATAACTAATCCTTCTGAAAGCCAACTCAATAATGAATTTGCATGTCAATTGATTGCTGCAACATTGAATGTTCAGTTTGATGTTAATGACAATAATTTCTCTGCTTCTAACCGAAATATTCAGGATATGTATTGCAATTTTTCTCCTTTTTATAATTACCAAGTTTCAGATCTATTAGATGAAGCTAATAAGGTGATTGGTGGTGAAAGCACTACCCACACTTGTAACGAGTTGAATGAAGCTTTGAAAAAAATAAACAGGAATTACAAACATGATAAAGACGATGATGGGTATTTAGTTTGTACTTATCATTCAGCTAATAGAATGGTAAGTCATAATTCAAATTCCCAAAATCAAGATATTGTTGCCGAAACACTGACAAGCCCATTACAAGTATATCCTAATCCTTTCAATGAATCATTGATGGTGAAATATCATGCAAACAATAATGGTACAATTACTATCATGTTAAATGATATATTAGGAAGGGTGATTTATAAACATGAATTCAACGCATTAAAAGGAGAAAATGATTTCATGATTAATGCTAGTGAAATTTCAAGTTCAGCTCAAACAAATTGCATCCTAACTGTTAAAGATGATGAATCAGTAAATCATTCAGGGATGTTGGTTTTTATGCACCACAAATAAAAATCAAAAAGAGGAAGGAGATTTCATGACTCCTTTGTGGTTTTATTGTTAGGGCTATCGTTTAAAAGCACGGTAGCCCTTTTTTGTTTATGATTAATAAAATGCTTTGCAATAGCATATTATTTCTTCTAAATCCTTTAAAAATTGGTTCGAAATATTGAACTTTGAGCCCGCAACTTCAATTTAAAAGCCTTGGAAATATATTTTTCGAGGCTTTTTAATTTTAAATGATTCAAAGGCTGATTATTCAATATTTAAGTGAGTTTTTTGGGTGACTCTTTTTTCAATTATTAAATTTGCATTATGAATAAGATTTTTATCCTGATTTTTTTATCTTTTTTATCTTTTTCAATTTCATTTGCTCAAACTGACTCAGTTATCGCTGTAAATCTAAAACAACATATTTCTTTTTTAGCAAGTGATAAATTAGAGGGAAGGGGCACTGCAACCAAAGGTGAAAAAAAAGCAGCCAAGTATATTTCAAAGTTTTATCATAAAATTGGAATCGCACCAGCACACTCAAATTATTTACAACCATTTGAAAGTTTCTATAATAATAATCCACATGATACGCTTAAGAAAAATGGCGCAATCATTCATGCAAATAATATTGTTGCATTTTTAGATAATCATCAACCTTATACTATTGTTTTGGGGGCACATTACGACCATTTAGGATTGGGGAAAAATCATAATAGCTTAGATGCAAATCCTGAAGGCAAAATACATCATGGTGCTGATGATAATGCAAGCGGAACAGCAGCAGTTATGGAGCTTGCTGAAAAAATTAGAAACAGCAATTTAAAGTGGAATTATAATTTTTTATTTATTCATTTTAGCGGAGAAGAATTGGGTTTGTTAGGTTCAAAAAAGTGGTGCGACAATCCGGAATTTGATTTAACTAAAATTGATTGTATGATTAATTTCGATATGGTTGGAAGATTAAATGATAGTAATAAATTGTTGGTTTATGGCATTGGCACGGCATCTTCATTAAATACTATTGTAGAAGAAAATAATCAATTTGGTTTTAAATTAGTGAAAGATAGTTCAGGTATCGGTCCAAGTGATCATACTTCTTTTTACTTGAAAAATATTCCTGTTTTACATTTTTTCACTGGTCAACATAAAGATTATCACAAACCTAGTGATGTAGCCGAAAAAATAAATTATGCTGGTGAAGTAAAAGTAATTGATTACGTTTTTAAAATTTTATCCAACCTCAATAACCAACCTAAACTTACCTTTATGAAAACAAGGCAAAAGGAACAATCCAAATCAACATTTAAGGTCACACTTGGTATTATGCCCGATTACGCTTTTAATAGTGGTGGATTAAGAATTGATGGTGTGAGTGACAATAAACCTGCATCTAATGCTGGTTTGCAGACTGGAGATATTATTTTACAATTGGGCGAATTAAAAATTAAGGATATTTACGATTATATGAAAGCTTTAAATCAATACAAAAAAGGAGATACAACCCATGTTCAATTTAAACGTGGCACTGAATTGATTACAAAAGAAATTACTTTTTAAAAACTCTTTCACCAGCCAACCAAGTTTGTTCGGGTTTTTCTAAAAACAAATCGCTGTTTTTGTTTTTCAAAATGTCGGAATCAAAAATTATAAAATCAGCATTTTTGTTTTTCTCTAAACTTCCCTTTTCATTTTCCTCTTTGCAGGCATATGCAGCCCAAATGGTATAACCTTTTAAAGCGTCAATAATACCAATTGCTTCTTCAGGTTTAAATCCATTTTCTGGTAAATGCAGATGATTTTTTCTTTCTGTAGCTGCAAACATTCCTTCAACAGGATAATAACTTTCTATTGGGAAGTCGCTACCAAAAGGCAATTGCGAACAATATTTTAAAAATGATTTCAGTAAATACCCACCTGCAAAATATTTTTTACCCACTCTTGTTTCAGCCCAATCCATATCGCTTGTTGCAAATGTTGGTTGAATAGAAGGCAAAATTGAAAAATCAGCGAAGTAATGCAAATCGATTGTATCAATTATTTGAGCATGTTCAATTCGCCAACGAAGATTATTTTTTGATTTTAATTTATTTGCCATGATTTTTAAAATTACTGCATTAGCCGAATCGCCAATACAATGTACATTCATCTGAAATCCTTTTTCATAGCAAATTTTTGCTTGCTCTTCGAAATATTTCTTTGTGTTGAGTAAAAAACCAAAGTGATTTTTTCGGTCAGCGTATTCGTGTTTTAAGCAAGCCCCTCTGCTACCTAAAGCGCCATCAGCATAATATTTCATGCTGCATACATTTAGCTTATCGGTTTTGATTTTTCCATGTTGAAAAAAGTAGTTTTTTGAAATTGAATCATCGGCAACCATAGCATAAATACGCATTTTGAGCAGATTGTTTTTTTGCAATGTATCCATTTGCTGAATAATATTTAAAGGCAAACCAGCATCGGCTACAGTGGTTAAACCAGCTTCAAAACATTTTTCTTGTGCATCTAATAAAGCAGTTACAATTTGTTTTTTGTTGGGAGTTGGAATAATTTTTTCTACAAAATTCATCGCATTGTCAATCAACAAACCTGTTGGTTTTCCATTGGCAATAATAATTTCGCCACCTGCAATTTTTGTTAAAGAAGTAATGTTTGCCAATGCCAAAGCCTTGTCGTTGGCAATACCAGCATGACCATCTACTCTTCTCAAAAATACGGGTGTATTTGGAAACAATTCATTCAGTTTCTTATTGTCAGGAAATTTTTTATCGGCCCAAATGTTTTGATCCCAGCCCCTTCCTTGTATCCAATTAATATTGGGATGATGGACTACAAAGTTTTTTGTTATTTGAATAGCTTCATCCCAAGATTTGCAATTAATTAAATTAACTTTATTTAATTCTAATCCGAAACCATAAAAATGACCATGAGCATCAATAAAAGCCGGATAGACATATTTGCCATTTAGATTTAAGGAGTCGGTACAAACAAATTTTTTTATTGCGTCTTCTTTTTTACCTACAAAAATTATTTTTCTATTATTTACTACTATTGCTTCGGCTATCGAAAATGAACTATCAACGGTATAGATTGTGCCATTAAAAACTAATAAATCAGCATTGGTTTTTGTGTGACATGAAGAAAGAAAAAAACTGACTATAGTAACTATTGTCAACCAGATGACAACAGATTTTCTTTTGTTTTCCATAAAAAATTAGTTCAAAAATTATTTTTCAGTTGGTGTGCCGATGTCGGAAAGGTAGAGTGGGAGTGTGAATGGACGACTCTTGCATTTATCCTGTACAATGTATAATGATGGATAAACCACTGCAGGCGAACCATAGTTATTATTAAACCGAACAGAATACTCACGATTATTTTTTGATGATAAAATATTACCATCAGGAAATTTCCACTGGTATTTTATTTCGCCACCACCGTCACACGAGAAAACATCGCCAATGTTAAAAGTTACTGTTCCACCTGAATTCAGGGTATCTTTGTTTACTGTAAAATCAGCTAATATTAATGGGTAAATATCAACAAAAACCGAATCAATATTTGAGTAACAACCTTCCTGAATTACTTGCAATTTTACCATGTCGGAGGTTGGGTAATCTGTTATGTTATAATAAACAACTTTTTGTTCACCCCCTTGAATAGATGGATTGGCATCAATGCCCGAGCCAAAATCCCAAATATATTTTGTGTTAGCATCCCGTAAACAGGTGATGGCTTTTACACTTAGCACTTCTCCATT
This sequence comes from Chitinophagales bacterium, assembly GCA_947449695.1. Classification (GTDB taxonomy): domain Bacteria; phylum Bacteroidota; class Bacteroidia; order Chitinophagales; family CAIODY01; genus CAIODY01. The sequence continues at coordinate 46,835 of CANFST010000017.1, read as the reverse complement.
ACAAGGATGCTCGTTGCTTAATGAAATTTCGGCTTTAGGCGAAATAATTCGAATACGTTGTTTTGAAACCGAAGTGCATCCAAACTGATTGGTGGTGCTTAGTTTCACTGTTTTCATGATAATTCCATTGCCAGTACATGGAACATCCCAAAATACTTTTTGATGAGTGTTGTTTTTTTCAGTAAATGGAAATCCGCCGTCAAATGTCCATGAAAAATTAGTATAGGTTTCTATGATTTTTTTATCGCCGTTATAATTTATTTCAACAGTTTCGCCTTTGCAAACTTGTTTTTTATCAATTTCAAATGATGAATTTGGTGGTGATAAAACTTCAATTGAATCAGTATAAATTTTTGACGCTCTGTATTTTGATTCATCTCCAGTCAATTTAATGCTTATGCGATAAACGCCTGGTTTTTTAATTTTCAAATACATTACACCAACTGAGGCTTCACTAAAAGTTGAACTATCTGGAAATTGCCAATTGTAAAATGCATCGCTATAACTTCGTGCATTGCCACGATACGTTAATTTTACTGAATCTGTAGGGCACATTTCCCGTTTATTCATAACGAAAGACGCGGTAAGTTGAACGGTACCAATTGGGGTCACATGTGAATCATCTTCAACTTTTTTGGGCTGATTTTTGGGAGTTGAATAATCCCAATCATCTTTTTTCTTTTTAACAGGGGTCCCTTTGGCTTTTATCCAAACCTGTGCTTGTATTGCATTTGAAAGCAACATTGAACTGCAAAGAAGCAGTAATAATATTTTTTTTGAAGAAAAAATAATTTTCATTGGTTCAACAAAACTAACTTTTTTAAAATATAACTAAAACACACTTTCAATTTCTTTTTAACTATTTGCTGTTGAAATTTTTTGATTAATATTTTATAAGCAAATCTACCTTTTCTTTTAACCATCCGATGTCAGCCACTTGTTTTGCATTTCGAAGTTCATCTTTTAATTCTATAAGCTTCTTTTTCTCATTAGTTTGACTCAATTTTTTTAAGAACATCACAAATCGTGTGTATATAATTCGGTATTCCTCTGAAATTATTTTTTTTCGACGAAGAAGCATTTTAAAGCTATCTAATAAAGCAGAAAGTGAGTCAAATTCTCTTAATTCATAAAATGTTTTTAATAATGTGATTTTTGAATCTAAAAGATAAAATACATCATTGTATTCTACTTGTTGTAATAAATTCAAAACGTCATCATATTTTTTTTGAAAAAAATAAAGTCGTGCGATATTAAAAGTGTAAGCGTTTTCTTGATGTTCAGGCGGCAGTAATTTTCTGTAATTATTGATAAATTTTTCTGTCCAATCAGTTTCGTTAACTCTTAATCCAACTGTAATTATATTCTTGTATTCATAAGGTGAAATTTCGCCATCGTTAATGAGTATTTTTTGCTTTAAACCTTCTTTATAAAGACTGAAAATTTCTTGAAAATATTTTAGTAAGCCTGCATTTATTTTCCGGATACAGTACTGAATAGAGAAAGTATAAATCTCTTTTAAATACTCCATCGGTAAGGTGTTATCGCTGCGTTTAAACAACAATTTGAGATCCTGAAAATGTTGTTCATTATCGCTATCAATCAATGTTTGAAGAATAATGTATTGTACATGAATGATAGGATATTCATCATATGCCCGTTTATGCAAATGGCTTAAAATTTCATCCATCAATGCAATTTCAGAATCAACCGATGTAAGATTTTTATAGTGTAAAATAGCTATGCAGTATTGTAATTTTTTCGACAGATAAAAAACATCCAAATTATGCATCACCGTTTTCAGATTTTTATCATCCATTCTTTTTTTCTGGAGTTCGATAAAATTATTTTGTTCGGCTTCAATTAAATATTGCTGATAATAAAATTCGCTATCGTGAAAGATTTGTTTTTGATGTTGAATTTTGGCTTGTTTTAACAAGTGCGGCAAATGCTGCATCATTTTTTTTTCGTTGAGTGATTGCGCCAAATAGGCATTCTGCAACGATTTTTGTTGCGCAAATCTAGAATATGCCAAAAACCTTTCTGCTTCTTTTAGCAAATCGGAACATACTCTATGAAATCGAGCTTTGTCAAATTTTTTATTAGCATAAATTTTTTTCCAAAGCTCTGCTTCATTTTGTTCAATCGGTTTTGTTTTTTGCAACGAAGGCAGCAATGCAACAAAACATCTAATAATATCGTCATTAAAGTTGAAGTAAGGACTTTTTAAAAAGTCTAAAAATCTTTGTCGCTCTTGATGTGTAAATGCAAAGAGCAATTTGAATACTTTTGAGTTTTGCATAATTTAGTTTATTTTTATTAGGTAATTTCAATGCAAAAATATCAAAAAAAGTGAGTGCGTAGAATAAATTAAAATTGTTATTGGTACAGTGGTTAATTAAGTGAAGTTTTGTATCATCGAAATAAACCAAAATGAAAAAGCTTATAAAACTTTTATTGATTTTCGTTTGCATCAGTTGGCAGGCAAAATCTCAGTCGCTGCTTAATACTATGGGCGTTGAAAGTGGCAATTTGAATAGCTGGAATTGCTATACAAGTAGTTGTTGCCCAATCAATACTTTAACATTTGGTGTTGTTAATGGAAGACATACTATTATGTCAGGAAATGCTTTAGATTCATTTGGTAATTTCCCAAGAGTTTGTCCTTTTGGCGGTAATTTTTCTTTGCGAATTGGCAACGATAGTATTGGTGCGCAAGCTGAACGTTCTGTTTTCTTGTTAAATGTAGATTCGAATAATTACTTCATGACAGTTGCTTATGCTGCAGTGGTTCAATTAGCAGGGCATTCAAGTAGTATTGCTTCTCGATTTTATTTTAGTGTTAAGGATAATTCAGGGAATAGTATTTTTAATTCGTCTCAATGCGCAGCTTGCAACAATATTCCATATCCAAATAATTTACAAACAAGTAGTATTAATTCATCAGTTCAGTATTTACCATGGACTCAGCAAATAATTAATTTAAAAAATTATATTCATCAACAAGTTACTTTTGAAATAATTGCAGGGGATGATTCAACAGGAAATCAATTTGGTTATGGGTATTTTGACTTAGTTAGTGCAGGCAGTTTAGGCGCTAATGATTCCAGATGTGTAGGTAGTAATAATGTTACAATTGCAGCCCCATCAGGCTTTTCGAGTTATCAGTGGTTCGATACTGCTAATACATTTTTAAGTAACAATCAGTTTTTAACCATCACTTCTTCCAATTGGCAAACATTAGTTGGTAAGCCTTATTATGTAGTTTGTACACCACCTGTTGGGGCTGGAATAGTTGATACAATTTATTGGAATATTAAACCTAATTTAAGGGCTATTCCACAGGGAGGTTTTTCTGCATCGTTATTATGCGATAATGAATTAATCAATTTTTTAGATTCATCTTTTATTAATAGTACCGACCCGATTGCCAGTATTCAATGGAATTTTGGTGAACCTTTGAATTCAAATAATCAAAGTACGCTTGCAAATCCTTCACATCAGTATTTGCAAGGGGGTAATTATACTATCACTCAAAATTTGACAAGTATTTATGGTTGTAGTAGTTCTTATCAAAAAAATATTTTTATTAATACAGCCCCTAAAGCTCATGCAGGTATTGATGATAGCGTATGTGCGAATCAACCAATCGTTTTAGGTGCATCACAAGTTGCAACTGGAGGAAGTGGCAATTATACTTATCAATGGAGCAGTACTGGCAATTTATTTAATTCGAATATTGCTCATCCTATTGGACTATTTTCACCGCTACCAAGTATTCCTACCATTTCAATAATAAAAGTTACTGATAATTCATCACAATGTTTTTCGAGTGATACAGTGAGTTATTCATTAAAGTTTAATTGTACTAATCATCCACCAGTTGCTATTGATGATACTGCATTTATCGCTTTTTCTCAAACAAAATTAATTGATGTATTATTAAATGATATTGATAATGATGGCAATCAAGGCTTACAAGGAAATTTAACAACTGCTTCTGTAAGCATTGTTGGTGCTTCGTTTCATGGTTTGGTTAATTTAACAGGAAACCAAATTCAATATTCCCCTTTATTAGATTCAACTCTTAATGATACTATTAAATATGTAGTTTGTGACAACGGGCAACCTAATTTTTGTGATACTGGAATGATAGTAGCGCATTGTTTTAAGTCTTTAAAGGTTCATTTGGGGGCTGATTTAATATTGTGTTATGGCAGTAATTCTACTGCTTCGATTTTCCCCGTAAGTGGTGGTAGTAGTCAATTGCAATATGTGTGGACTCCAAATATAAATCTATCTTGCACAAATTGCCCGAACCCACATTTTCAAAATTTATCTTCTACCAGCTATCAATTAAAAGTAATTGACTTGCTGACCCTTCAGTTGGATTCAGACCAAATAATTGTAAAAATAGATTCACCAAAAGTTTCATTGGGCAATGATGTTTCTACCACATTTAATTTCCCAAACACCACTTTACATGCCATCAATCAAGGGTCATCAAATATTTTAACTTATAACTGGAGCCCTTTGCCAACAGGTGTTTGTATCAATTGTTCTAATCCGATATATGCACCACCAGTTACTACTCAAGTTATTTTATCTTCATTAGATATAAATGGCTGTTTAGCAAAGGATACCATCATTATTTATGCTTGCACAGCGGATTGTGTTTACCCAGGTGATGTAGATAAAAATACTTTGGTAAATAATTTTGATATTTTTAATATTGGTTTAGGATATGGTTTTACAGGTGCTGCCCGATTACATCCATCAAATGTCTGGGATGGTTATCCAGCTCAAAACTGGATTGATACAGTATCATTCGGATTAAATGCAAAATTCGCAGATTGCAACGGTGATGGAATAATCAACGCTTCAGATACTAACGCAATAAGTCTTAACTACAATAATGTTCATACCGCATTTGCACAAACAAACCAATTACCAATTTATGTTACTCTCCCTCATTCAGTATTTAGGGATAGTGCAAGGATTTATTGTGGCATTTCAATTGGTGACAACATCAAAGAAGGCAATGATGTTTATGGATTTGCATTCACATTTCACTTCGATCCGCTAGTTGTTGATACAAACACTATTCAATTTCAATTTAACACCCCAAATTGGCTGTGTACAGGTAATGGCGATTACTTGCAAATATTAAAATATTATCGTTCGCAAGGTGCTATTGATGTTGGTTTTGTAAGAAACGACAGAGTTGGAAAACGAGGCTTTGGTAATTTAGCAACTGTGACTATTGATGTACAAACCGGCAATATTGCTGGTAAATTATCAAATGTTATCAAAGATTATATATTGCATTGTAGCATCAGCGATATTCGAATAATTGATTATAAAGGAAATATTATTCAATCAGTTGCCTCTGCCGATAGCACAACAATTGAATATAAATCAACTGGTATTGAAAATATTGAATGGACAAAAAATGTTAGTTTAATGCCTAATCCAGCAGAAAACGAATTTACTATCAAAGCTTCATCTGATGTGTCATTAAAAGAAATTTCATTACAAAATGTAATGGGCGAAGTAGTTAGAACTCTAAAATTTGAACACAACAATAATCAACAACAAATTTCTTTAATTACACAAAATTTACCCAATGGTATTTATATGGTGAATATCATTACCAATAAAGGTAAAGTGGTTAAAAGTTTATTGATTCAGCATTAATAACCATAAGATTCAATGGTGGCTGATACATCGAATCCTGAAATCCAATTTGCGTCAGTAGGTTGTTTTTCAAGATATTTGTGATGGTAATAAATTAAACCAACGCCTCTTGCATAAGTTTCTGTAAAATTGGTTTGTTGCAATCCTGGCACTATTTCATTATCTGCAACTATCGTTGCAGTTGAATTGAAACTATTACTGCCGAAAGAGTTTGGAGCATCGATAGCTGTATATTCATAATCCCAGTTGCCTAAAAATTTTGTATAAATACTAGTCAGATCAGGTTTAATAAATGCGTTGCCTTTCCAAGTCGTACTAAATTGAGGTGGAAAAACCAACTTAATAAATCTTTGATTTTCTTCTACTTTTTCTGCTCTGTTGTTTATCACTTTTTCCGTCCAAACATTTTTAATAACAAAAGGTAATGTATCCGAGTCCCTTTCGTATCTCTCTAGACTATATGCTAAATCGCCACTTCCGTCTGTAAATGATGAAGCCACCAGTTCCTTCAATTGAAAATGATGCGTATAGTGAGTCAACAAAAAATTATCGTAATAAGTCGAGTCAACATTATAGATTATCCATGCCCCAACCTTTAATGGAAAATAATCAGTTTTTAAATCCACTGTTTCAGTCTTCTTTTTGCATGAAGCCAAAAGAAAAAACATACAAAGCAGTAATAAAATATTTTTTTTCATACCTAAAATTAAGTCAAAATGTTTTTTGAAAAATTTTGTTTCTGAACAGAAGTGTTCAAAGTGTCGTTTTTTTTGAATTTAGAAATGCAATTCTGTCAAGAAAATATTCATCAATCACACCTATTTTTGCACCACATGATTAATCACTTAGATACTTTTCAAAAAAACTTAGGCGTCGAAAAAGCCGTGTTAGTAAGTGCCATACAAAACAATCAAAAAGAAGAACAAGTCAATGAATATTTAGATGAGCTTACTTTTTTGGCTGAAACTGCTGGTGCTATTGCTATTAAGCGGTTTACCCAACGTATGCAAAAGTTAGATTCTAACACATTTATTGGCAGCGGAAAATTAGAAGAAATAAGAAATTACACACTTCAAAATGATGTGGGTTTAGTAATTTTTGATGATGAATTAAGTGGTCGTCAGCAAACCAATATAGAAGCAATTTTAAAATGCAAAGTGGTAGATAGAACAGGATTAATCCTCGATATTTTTGCATCACGAGCCAGAACAGCACATGCAAAAACACAAGTAGAATTAGCGCAGTTGCAATATTTATTGCCCCGATTAAGAGGCTTATGGAGCCACTTAGAACGCCAAAAAGGTGGGATAGGAATGAGAGGGCCAGGCGAAAAAGAAATTGAAACTGACCGCCGATTGGTCAAAGAAAATATTTCAAAACTCAAACACGATTTAACACAAATTGATAAACAATTTATCACACAACGCAAAAGCCGTGGCGAAGTAATTCGTGTAGCATTGGTGGGTTACACCAATGTTGGCAAAAGCACTACCATGAATTTGTTGAGCAAAAGTGAAGTGTTTGCCGAAAATAAATTGTTTGCAACGCTTGATACCACTGTTCGCAAAGTGGTGATTGACAGAATTCCTTTTTTGTTGAGTGATACGGTAGGCTTCATTCGCAAGCTGCCGCACACTTTGGTGGAAAGTTTTAAATCAACTTTGGATGAGGTGAGAGAAAGTGATATTTTAATTCATGTGGTAGATATTTCGCATCCGCAATTTGAAGACCAAATGAAAACAGTGAATGAAACTTTGTTGGAATTAAAAGTGGCGGACAAACCTACATTAGTGATTTTCAACAAAATTGATTTGTACGAAAAAAATCACTTTGATGAGCTTACACCATTAAGTGTTCGTAAAGAAATTATAAATGAGCTTGAAAATGCCTGGTTGACAAGGCTTCACGGGCAGTGTGTTTTTGTGAGTGCTTTAGAAAAAAGAAATATGGATGGCTTGCGCAATACTATTTTAGAAAAAGTAAAAGTGTTGTACGAAGAGCGTTATCCTTACATTGCTCAAAAGTTTTAATTAAAAATTACCTCTACCAAGTAAATGAAAAACCAAAAAGCAGCTATAGGATTTATCTTCGTTACCTTATTAATTGATGTAATTGGATTTGGGATCATCATTCCTGTTATACCAAAACTGCTTTCAGAAATGATGCACATCAAAGTCAACGAAGCCAGCAAATATGGTGGTTTCTTGCTGTTTGCATTTTCGGTTGCACAATTTATTTGTTCACCAATTCTTGGAAATTTAAGTGACAGATTTGGCAGAAGACCAATTTTATTATTCTCATTGTTCGGTTTCGGAATTGATTATTTAATCACAGCATTTGCACCAAGTTATGCTTGGTTGATGTTAGGAAGAGTTATTGCAGGCATCACTGGAGCCAGCTTCACCACTGCATCTGCGTACATTGCAGATGTGAGTGCGCCTGAAGAACGAGCAAAAAATTTCGGCATGATTGGCGCTGCATTCGGTATGGGTTTTATCATTGGTCCTTTTCTAGGTGGTGTAGTTTCTCATAATTTTGGAGTAAGAGCGCCATTCTTTTTAGCATCAGCTTTATCATTTTTGAATTTGGCTTATGGTTATTTTATTTTACCTGAATCATTAAGTAAAGAAAATCGCAGAGCATTTGACTGGAAGAAAGCCAATCCCATCAGTACTTTGGTGCATTTGAGTAAATACAAATCCATTTTAGGAATGTTAATTGCTTTTGTTTTTTTAGCGTTGGGTTCACATGCAGTGCAAAGCAACTGGAGTTTTTTTACCATGTATCGTTTTAAGTGGGATGAAGCCACAGTTGGTTATTCACTAGCTGTTGTCGGTGTTTTGGTTGGCGTTGTGCAAGGTGGTTTGATTCGATTTATCAATCCGAAATTAGGCAATGAAAAAAGTGTGTACATCGGTTTTGGCTTGTATGCACTCGGTATGATTTTGTTTGCATTTGCATCTGAAAGCTGGATGTTATTTGTGTTTTTAATTCCTTATTGTTTGGGTGGAATTTCAGGTCCTGCCTTGCAAGCCTTAATGACAGCAGAAGTGCCAGCCAGCAACCAAGGCGAATTACAAGGTGGCTTAACCAGTTTGATGAGTGCAGCAAGTATAATTGGTCCAGTATTAATGACCAATACTTTTTATTTTTTCACGAGTGAAAATGCACCGATTAAATTGCCAGGCGCACCATTTATTTTAGGTGGAATTTTAATGCTGATAAGTTTTGTTATCACTTATTGGGATTTACATTGGAAACGGAGATGATTATTGATTTGTAGAGGGTTCAGTAGCTTTATTTTTATCCTTCTGCCAAAACGATTGCACATAATTTTTTACTTTCTCTACCAACGCAACAGCCCATTCATGCAGCTTTTCTTCGGCTTTTTGTTCCGCTTTCAAAAATGTTTGTTGAGCAATAATGGAAATGCCATAAGCCAATCCATTTTTCAAAAAAGTTTCTTTATCAAATTTAATTCCTGTGAAATGATGAACTGCATTGAGCAATAAATTCATTGGTTGTAAACTTTCTTGTATTTCGGCTACATCTTGCTTCAGTTGTGCTTTTTGCTGTTGTGCAACAGCTTGCAATCGTTTTTTTTCAGCACGAAGTTCTTGCAGATTATTAATGTTATTCATGGTTGTTTTCTTTTAAGATGTTTTTGATGAAAGAATTCGTAAATGGCGTTAGCAACAAACTTTTTCTGAACAATAACAAGATGATACCGATGAAAAAATAAATGCCTGTTACCAATAAAAAACCCGTGTAGGCTTTTTCAAAAAATGTAGAGAGATAAAAAGCCAACGCAATGCTGGCAAATAAAAACACCAACAAAAACAAAGCACCGATAATGAAACCTGATAACAGAGAAGCCCCAATAATACTGGTCTTTTCAGCGATAGTGAGTTTGGTGATTTGTTGTTGCGTATCCAAATAATTTTCGAGATGCTCCACCACTTCATCCACTTTATTTTTCTCTTGTTGCATAAAATTAGTTTGGTTAAAATTAGTGAAAAGAAAATGAAGGGGAAAGGATTTTGGTCATCGAAATATTTTTGGATTTTCAAAAAATGGAGTGGATATTTGTATCAATGAAAACAATCACAGAATATTTTGAAAGGATAATTGAGGTGCAAAATAGACTTGGGTATTTACTTCCAAAAATACTTAGACCGCCTTTAGATGAACAATCTATAAAGCAAACCGAAACTACACTTGGTTTTAAATTTAGCAGTGAATTGAAAGAACTATACAGTTTTGCTAATGGTACTGATTATTTAAACTATCCAAGCGGAAAGACCGGACTTATCCCAATTCATACTTTTTTAAGTATTGAAGACGCAATCTTAAATTATACCATTTCAATTCAGGTTGAAGATTTCTTTTTAAATTATGATACTAATTTCAAACCAAATAAATGTTTATTCCCTTTTTTAAGTGATGGGGCTGGAGATTTTTACTGGATTGACCTCAACCTAAATACTGAAAATTATGCTAAAATCTATTGGACAAGTTCATCAGGTGAAGAGCCTTGTTATGTTTATAAATCTTTGACAACACTCTTTAAAATAGTTTGTGAATGTTATGAATCTGGTATTATTTACACCGATTCAGAAGGATATTTAGATTGTAATTATGAAGCTTTTAAAGAAATTTCAAAAACAAAATGATTAACCAATAAAGTTTCGAACCGTTAGAATAAACAACATTCATACCTTTACCACATGTTAACAACCATCATCAAAAACGCAAAAATTGTCAATGAAGGCAACATCATTGAAGCTGATGTTTTAATCAAAAATAGTCGCATTGAAAAAATTGCAAAAAATATTTCAGAGAAATTTGCTGCAACAGAAATTGATGCCAATGGCAAGCATTTAATCCCAGGTATTATTGATGACCAAGTTCATTTTCGTGAACCGGGTTTAACTCACAAGGCAGAAATTTATACGGAAGCAAAAGCAGCAGTAGCAGGTGGTACAACCACTTTCATGGAGCAACCCAACACCAAGCCACAAACTTTAACACAAGAATTGTTAGAAGAAAAATATCAAATTGCTCAACGAAAATCGTTGGCGAATTTTTCTTTTTTCATGGGTGCTTCCAATGATAATATTGAAGAAGTAAAAAAGACAAATCCGAAAAATGTTTGCGGCATAAAAATGTTCATGGGCAGCAGCACAGGCAATATGTTGGTAGATAATGAAGTGATTTTAGAAAAAGTTTTTGCCGATGCACCTTGCATTATTGCTACGCATTGTGAATCAGAAAAAGTGATTCGGCAAAATTTAGAAGAAGCCGAACGCCGCTTCGGAAAAGATATTCCAGTGGAATGGCATCCTATTATCAGAAATGAGAAGGCTTGTTATGAATCATCTTCATTAGCGATTTCATTGGCTAAAAAACACGGCGCAAAATTGAATGTATTTCATATTTCAACCGCAGATGAAATTCCGTTGTTCGCAGCAAACACAACTGTCAACAAAAATTCAACTACCGCAGAAGTACTGGCTGCTTTGGCTTCCAAGAAAATCACAGCAGAACAATGTGTGCATCATTTATATTTCAGCGCTGATGATTACAAAACTTTAGGTAATCAAATCAAATGCAATCCAGCGATAAAAGATGCTCATCACAAGGCTGCTTTGTTAGAAGCATTGTTGTGCAACCAAACAGATTTAATTGCCACTGACCATGCGCCACACACCTGGGAAGAAAAACAGCAAACGCAATACAGTCAAGCTCCAGCAGGTTTGCCATTGGTGCAACATAGTTTACAAATGCTATTGAGTTTTTATCACGAAGGAAAAATTTCTTTGGAAAAAATCGTAGAAAAAATGTGTCATGCGCCAGCAGTAATTTTTCAAATTGAAAATCGTGGATTTATTCGCGAAGGCTATTTTGCTGACTTGGCTTTGGTGGATATCAATCAAGATTTCACGGTGAAAAAAGAAAATATTTTTTACAAATGTGGCTGGAGTCCGTTAGAAAATAAAACGCTGAAAGGTGCAGTAACACACACTTTTGTGAATGGTCATTTAGCTTACGAAAACGGAAAATTTGATGAATGTCAGAATGGAATGCGATTAACTTTTAGCAGATAAAAAAACTTATTCCGATTCACTTAAAGCTTTAACATAGTTTCTCCATTTGTTAATTATCTGCAGCATATCTGCTGGAATTGGGGCTTCAAATGAAATAAATTTTTGTGTGGTTGGATGATTAAATCCTAATGATTGCGCATGCAATGCCTGACGTGGGCAAATTGCAAAACAATTTTCAACAAACTGTTTGTATTTAGAGTAGATTGTACCTTTTAAAATTTTATTCCCACCATATACTTCATCGCTAAATAAGGTATGTCCGATGCTTTGCAAATGAACTCTTATCTGATGAGTTCTGCCAGTTTCTAATTGACATTCAATTAGAGTGACAAAATTAAATCGCTCTAAAACTTTATAATGTGTAACCGCATGTTTCCCCTGCGAATCATCTTCTGTAACACAAAATTTTTGACGATCTTTTGGGTTTCTTCCAATGTTGCCGATGATAGTTCCTGATTCATTTTTTAAATCGCCCCAAACTAAGGCAATATATTTTCGTTGGATTGAATGATGAAAAAATTGTTTTCCCAAAAATTCCATTGCACGTTCATTTTTTGCCACTACTAATAAGCCTGAAGTATTTTTATCAATTCTATGAACTAAAAATGGTCGAATATCACCCATGATATTTTCGTTACCTTTTTTATGAATCACATTCATAGCTAATTCATTTTCCCCATTATCATTTAAAAAATGAAAGAGTAAGGCATTCACCAAAGTACCATTTCTATTGCCTACTCCAGGGTGTACAACCATTCCGGCAGCTTTATTGATTAAGGCTACATCATCATCTTCATAAACAATTTCTAAGGGAATGTTTTCTGGTGTTAAAAAATAGTCAACAGGTTCTTCGGCAAGAACAATTGATATGATATCGTTTGGTCGGATCCGGTAATTTGGTTTTACTTTTTTGTCATTGACTAAAACATTTCCTGCATCAATGCCTAACTGAATTTTATTTCGGCTTGAACCACCTAGGCGAATCATTAAAAATTTATCTATGCGCAAAAGCTCTTGTTTGGCATCCACTTTAATCACTTTGTGAATGTACATTTCATCACCATCTCTTGGGTCTGATTCTTGTTCAATATTTTTAATTTCTTCGTTCATTTATTAAGCTTCGGCATTGTTAAAAATCAGTTCTGCATCAAAAATTTTTGCAAAATGAAATAACAATTTTTCTTTCACTTCATCTAATTCAATTTCATGCCCCAATTCTTTTTTTAACGAAGTTACACCTTTGTTGGTAATGCCACATGGAACAATTAAATCGAAATAACTTAAATCAGTGTTGATGTTAAAAGCCCAGCCATGCATAGTTACCCAACGGCTACATCGAACACCCATTGCACAAATTTTTCTGGCTCGAGGTGTATCTACATCTAACCAAACACCAGTTTCACCTTTGCTTCTGCTGCCTTCCAGGCCATATTCAGCCAATGTTTGTATAATTACTTCTTCTAAAAATCTCATATATTTTCCGATATCCGTAAAGTAATTCTCTAAATCTAAAATTGGATAACCAACAATTTGCTCGGGTCCGTGAAATGTGATATCACCACCCCTGTTTGTTTGAAAAAATGAAATTTTCTTTTCATTCAAAATGTCGGTGCTTGCTAATAAATGATTCATCTTTCCACTTTTACCTAAAGTGAAAACAGGCGAATGTTCGCAAAGCAGTAAATAGTTGTTGGTGCTTATTCTTTGGTCATTTGAATTTAATTCAGCTCCACGATTTTTTGTTTTGATTTCAATTGTTTCCTGAAATAATTTTTCCTGATAATCCCAAGCAGTTCGGTAATCAATCAACCCTAAATCTTGAAAAACAATTTTTTTATTTGGAATAGAATTCATGGTGAAATTTGAAATGCAAAAATCTGAAAAAGAAGTGGCTATTTAACAAATAATAATTTGAAATAGTTTTGATGCCTATTGAACTAAAGAATATTAAATGAATTTTTAGATAAAATTGTGTTTCAAAAAAAAATCAGAACGGCGGTTCATCACCCAAATCGTAATCTATTCTTGGTTCGCCAGTGTTACCAATATTGCCATCTAGCTCATTCATTTTTGAAGACACCGTGGTAAAACTTCCTCTATCAATTTGCGTATAGCCAGCAGGAACACCATCTTCTTCCCACTCTTCAAATTTAGCCAAGTGGTGAATGAATTTAATCGGCACAGTATCCAATGCACCATTACGATGCTTAGCAATAATTACTTCTGTTTTTCCTTTTACTGATTGATTGTTTTCATCCACTTCCTGACCATAATAATCAGGGCGATAAAGGAACACCACCATATCAGCATCCTGCTCAATCGCACCCGATTCACGTAAATCACTCAATTGCGGACGCTTAGTGCCACCACGGGTTTCAACAGCACGACTCAACTGAGAAAGCGCAATCACTGGCACGTTTAATTCTTTAGCTAAATTTTTCAACGAACGTGAAATCTGACTGATTTCTTGTTCTCTGTTTCCACGGTTATCACCACCACCACTCATCAATTGCAAATAATCAATGATGATGATAGATATATTATGTTGTTGTTTTAATCTTCTGGCTTTTGCCCGTAATTCAAAAATATTTAAAGCAGGAGTGTCATCAATAAATATAGGTGCATCACTCAACTCTTTTACTTTGGCTTCTAATTGAGCCAATTCATAATTTGCCAGAGCACCTTTACGCAATTTTTCCATAGATAACTCTGCTTCGCTAGCCATTAAACGGGTAGTTAATTGCAACGAGCTCATCTCTAACGAAAACAAAGCTGCTGGCTTGTTGGCAGTTACGGCAGCATTTCGGGCAATGCTTAAAACGAAGGATGTTTTACCCATACCAGGACGGGCAGCCACAATAATCAAATCACTTTTTTGCCAGCCACCAGTCAATCTATCTAATTTTATAAAACCTGATGCAACACCTGTTAATTTATCTTGATGTTCGGCGGCATGACGAATATCTTTTGTTGCCTGCACCATCAATGAGCCTAAGTCGGCATAGTTGCGGCGCATATTTTGGTCGGTAATTTCAAATAAATTCTTTTCGCTTTTATCCAACAATTCAAACACATCAGTTGTGTCTTCAAATGCTTCTTTCACAATTTCAGTTGAAGTGCGAATCAACTCTCGTTGAATATATTTTTGTGCAATAATTCTGGCATGATATTCCACATTCGCAGCTGTAGCAACGCGATTGGTGAGTTCGGTGATATAATAGGAACCACCAACCAAATCTAATTCGCCAGTTTTACGCAAACCTTCGGCAACTGTTAAAATATCAATCGGCTGCGAATCATTAAATAACTTAACGATGGCTTTGTAAATAATTTGATGTGCCTCCACATAAAAACCTTCGGGTTTTAAAAAATCAACGATGGAAGGCAATGCATCTTTTTCCAGCATTACAGCGCCCAATACGGCTTCTTCTAAATCACGAGCTTGCGGAGGAACTTTACCGAAAACAAATTGCGACAAATCGGTCTGCGGATTTTTGTTCCGAAACTTGTTCGTTGCATTTTTTATTTCGTTGTGTAAATCAGCCATGATAGGTTTTTAAAATTAAATAGTTAAAGTGTGAATTCAATGGCGGAGTTATGCACAGCTGTTCATCATTTTTAGTAAAGCATACAGTTTTTTGCTTTCGATTAAAGCGAAAACAATCCCATTCAAAAAAATAATCTTTTTGAAAAACGAAAATATGTTGTAAAAAAATGCTGACTAAATTATTGGAAACTAAAACCAACTTTTATTGGTTTAATTTCTGAAGTTTAACCGTTCATCGCTCCTTTTCTTTCCAAACAAATACAACAAAACGTATTCAAATGCACTATTCATCAATGTTTTCATTTGTTTGTAGTGCAAAGAAGAAAAATTTAACTTAGATTTAAAACACTTTAGGGCAATATTTTTTTTAAACACGGTTATCAACGTTTCACACACATTTTCACGGGGCTTTTGCACATTTTGTATTTTATTTGCCAAGTGCAATTCCAACAACTTCAACTTGTTCAATTCAAAAATCATCAATTGAGTGGCTATAATTTCACTCAATCTGTCGTGTGTTTTACAGGCTTGAATGGCGCAGGGAAAACCAATTTACTCGATGCAATTTATTTCTTGTGTATCACTAAAAGTTATTTTAGTACAACTGATTTACAAAACATCAAACATGATTTCGATTTTTTCAGGTTGCAAGCAAAAGTGAAAATTGATGAGGAATTGATAGATGTAATTTGCAAACAACCGCAATTAGGCAAAAAAGAATTTTCATTTCAAAATAATATTTACGACAAAACAAGCGAACACATCGGCAAGATGCCAGTGGTAATGATTACGCCGTATGATGTAGAATTAATCAATGACGGTAGTGAATTGCGCCGAAAATTTTTTGACAATATTTTATCACAAACCGACCATGATTATTTGAATAAATTAATGCAATACAATAAAATTTTATTGCAACGTAATACATTGCTCAAGCAATTTGCAAAAGAAGGCAAACGAAATTTGATTTTGCTCCAAACTTATGATGAACAGCTGGTTGCATTAGCTCCATACATTTTTGAAAAGCGACAAAAAAGTTTGCCGCAATTAATAAAATGGTGTACTGAAAATTATGAAAAATTGAGTGACGGCAAAGAAAAAATTGCGATTGATTACGAATCAGATTTATTGAAATTTGATTTTGCAACATTGCTCAAACAAACGCTGGAAAAGGATTTGCTAACCCAACGAACCAATGCTGGCATTCATAAAGATGACTGGAGTTTTTTGATGAATGGCAATGCGATTAAAAAATTTGGTTCGCAAGGGCAACAAAAAAGTTTTATCCTTTCATTGAAATTAGCGCAATGGAAATTCATTCAAAATGATTTGCAAAAAAATCCTTTTCTTTTAATTGATGATTTTTTTGACCGATTAGATGAAACCCGAGCTGCAATGCTGATGAGCCTTTTGCCTAACGATTGTCAGGTTTTTATTTCTGATACCGATAAATTTCGTTTAGAAAAAATGCTTCGTTCGGCTCAAAAAAAATTCGAAGTTTTTGAAATAGAAGCAAAGAACTGACCAACCTTTTCTGCTTTGAGTTTATTATAAATCACGCCAACATTTTTTTACTTTCGTGAAATAATTTATCAGCAATGAAAAAAGTTTTTTCAGTATTGTTTATCGTGTGCATCATTATGTTCGGATTTCGTTCGCAACATAAATCTGTTCAGGAAAAATTGCAAATGCTTTGCATGCCTACTGAATCAGATGAACGTGGTGAAGTGAAAGAGTGGGAAGAGCGCATGTTAGCTGACCCAGCTACAGGTTTGATTCCAGCTGGCATTCATCATGCTGAAATGGAATTCGCTCGTGAGTTTGCACAGCATGATGCGTTGGCAAAATCAAAACAATTAACACCTTGGGATTTAAGAGGTCCTTATAATGTTGGCGGCAGAACAAGAGCTTTTGCAATTGATGTAACGAATGATTCCATCTTGTTTGCAGGTGGAGTTTCAGGCGGTTTGTGGCGTAGCACTAACAGAGGAAATTCATGGACAAGAGTTACCAACAAACACTACGACCCTGATGTAGTAAGCATTGCACAAGATACACGAGCTGGTCATACCAACACTTGGTATTACAGCAGTGGCGAAGGAACTGGCACTTCAGCAAGCGGTGGAAATTCATTTTATTTAGGTGATGGTTTATATAAATCAACTGATGGTGGTTTGACTTGGGATTCAATTCCATCAACGGCTGGTGGCAATCCAAATTCATTTACAACCAACTATCAAATGACGTGGAATTTGGTAACAGACCCACATGATTTAGTGAATGATGTGGTTTATTTTACCGCTTATAATACTTTGTATCGAAGCATCAATGGTGGTACAAGTTGGACTGCGGTAAAAAGTTCATCAGGTTCGTATTATGCAGATGTGGCAATAGATACAGCCGGAATTTTGTATTGCACTTTTAGTTCAGATGGAAGTGGAAAAGGAATTTTTAGAAGTACCGATGGAACAACCTGGACAAATATTTTACCATCAAATTTCAATACAATTTATGGTTACACCAAAGTTGGAATCAATCCACAAAATCATAATGAAGTTTATTTCTTGGTTTCAAATACTGATACCACTGGAAGCTTGAGTACAGATGTTTGGGGAACAAAAGAATATACTGCTTTATGGAAATACACTTATTTGAATGGCAATGGAAGTGGCTCTGGTGGAACCTGGACAAACCTTTCTGCAAATTTACCACAAGGTGCACCCAACTCATTTGATGGTTATCATTCGCAAGGCGGTTATAATGTTGTGATTAAAGTTCATCCAACTTTACCCAACACAATTTTTATTGGCGGAACGAATATTTATCGTTCAACTGATGGTTTTACAAGCCCTAATCACACAACTCAAATTGGGGGTTATGCCGTTGGAACGCACTTGGTAAATTTTCAATTGTATGCAAATCATCATCCTGATCAACATGAAATTTTATTTTTACCTTCTAATCCAAATGTAATGCTGAGCGGCTGTGATGGCGGTGTTTACAAAACTGATAGTTGTATGAATCCAGGTTCAGTGCATTGGCAAAAACTAGACAAAGGTTATTTCACCACACAATTTTACACTGCTCAATTATCACCAGATTACACCAATGATATTGTGTTTGGAGGATTGCAGGACAATGGAATTTTTTGGACTAATTCCACCAACATTACTTCTCCTTGGAAAATGTCGTACAATGGCGATGGGGCTTGGCTTGACATGAGTAATGATGGTCAGACTTATTATCTTTCCATTCAAGAAGGTAAAGTGATTAAAGCGCATTTAGATAACACAGGTGCTATCACTTCATTTGCAAGAATTGACCCGTCGTATGTTCACAACAGAAGAGATTATCAATTCGTTAATCAGTTTGTGATTGATAAATCGGATGATAAAATCATGTATCAGCCAGCAGGCAGAAAATTATTTCGCAATGATGATTTAAGTGCAATTCCTTTTGCCAATAACACTGATTCAATTGCAACTAATTGGGTTCAATTTCCAGATACATTAACTGGCAGCAATACGTTTACAGCTATTGCTTGTTCACGAGCAAATCCAACTCATACATTGTATGTAGGAACTGCAACCAAAAAAGTTTATCGAATTGATAATGCTAATATTGGAACACCTCATATGACCGACATTTCAACGGGGTTACCATCAGGTTATGTTACTTGTATTGCTATCGACCCAGTCGATGCCAACAATGTTGTTGTAGCCTTTTCAAATTACAACATGTATAGTATTTATCAGAGTACAAATGCTGGAGCTTCTTGGTCGAAAGTTGCAGGTAATTTAGAAAAAAATTTATCAGGAAGTGGCAATGCACCAAGCATTCGCTGGATTTCAATTATGCCATTTCAAGGGCATAATAAATATTTCTGCGGAACAAGTATAGGTTTGTTCAGCGCAGATTCTTTAGCAATACATGATGCTACAAACCCAGGTACACAGTGGACTCAAGAAGGTTTACAAGAATTCGGCAACACTATTGTACCTCATGTTTTCTGCAGAGATATTGACCAAATGGTTGCTGTTGCAACGCATGGAAGCGGCATTTACACCAACCATTATGGGTGGAATGTTGGCGTTGGAAATATTGCCAATACTGCAACCAACATCAATGTTTATCCAAACCCAACACATGAAAAAGTGAATGTACAATGGCAAAATATTTCGGAGCAAACCCTTCATTTCACTTTATATGATTTAAGTGGAAAAATTGTTTTTGACAATCAGAAAAAATATTCATTAGGAAAAAATTCTGAAACCATTGATTTATCAAGTCTTTCAAGCGGTGTGTATTTGTTGACTATGAATAATGGGAAAGAAAATTTCACTAAAAAAATTATTGTTCAATAAATGAATTTACTCATCACTATTTGCGGAAGAGGCGGCAGTAAAGGCATTCCAGGAAAAAATATTCGCAACATTGGCAACAAACCTTTGATTGCTTACTCCATTGAAACAGCAAAGAAATTTTGCGAAGCCCTTGTTGGTGTTTGTTCACCAACAATAACACTTTCTACTGATTCAGAAGAAATAAAAAACGTAGCTGCTCAATTTGGCTTACAAACAAATTATGTTCGTCCGCCAGAAATGGCTACTGATGCGGCTGGCAAGTTACCTGTGTTAGTAGATATTTTAAATTGGGAAGAGAAAAATAGAAATATTCGCTTCGACTATTTGTTGGATTTGGATATTACAAGTCCGCTGCGAACTGTTGAAGATTTAGAAAAGGCATTTCAAATTTTACAACAAGATGAAAATGCTTTGAATTTATTTTCTGTGAATCAAGCACATCGCAATCCATATTTTAATATGGTGGAGCAAAATGAATCCGGGTATTATTCGTTAGTAAAAAAATTGCCTGATGGTGTGCTTACACGACAAGCTGCGCCTAAGGTTTACGACATGAATGCTTCATTTTATTTTTATAAAAGAAGTTTTTTTGAAAGCAGTTGTAAAACAGCTATTTCACCAAAATCATTGATTTATGTGATGCCGCATTTGTGTTTTGATTTAGATGAACCAGTTGATTTTTTATTCATGGAATATTTGATTGAAAATAAAAAATTGGGGTTTGAATTATGAAAGTATTAATCATAGGTTTGGGGTCAATAGGAAAGAAACATGTTGCAGCTTTGCATCAGGTTGATGCGACCATTGAAATCTTTGCGCTGCGGTCTTCTGATAAATTTGAAGAAGTGAAAGGTGTACATTCTATCACTTCAAAAAATCAGATTCCGAATGATTTGAATTTTATCATTATCAGCAATCCAACTGCTCAACATTACGAAACTATCAAAGAATTTGCAGAAAAAAACATTCCGTTATTTATTGAAAAACCTTTGTTTCATCAACTCGAAGAAATTGATTTTAAAACGCCAATCACTTATGTAGCCTGCAATCTGCGCTTTCATCCTTGCATTGTTTGGTTGAAAAAGAACCTTAATTTTCTTGAAAAAATAAATGAAGTAAGTGTGTATTGTGGCAGCTATTTACCTGATTGGCGCAAGAATGTTGACTACCAAAAAATTTACAGTGCTAACGCTGCAATGGGCGGCGGTGCTCATCTTGACTTGATTCATGAACTGGATTATTGCTTTTATCTTTTTGGAAAACCAACCTCATCACACAAATTATTGAAGCATAATTCTTCGCTAAAAATTAATGCAGTTGATTATGCCAACTATCAATTGGACTATGAAAATTTTGCGGTAAATGTCACGTTGAATTATTTTCGCCGAGATGTAAAACGGCAAATTGAATTGGTTTGTAAAAATGAAACTTACACCATTGATTTGGTAAACAATGAAATAATTAAAATGGATGAAATAATTGAAAAGTATGACACAGAGCCACTTTACACTTACATTGAGCAACTAAAATATTTTATTAATTGTTTGCAACATCACAAAAAACCAATGAATGATTTAGAAGAAGCGAATGAGGTTTTAAAAATCTGCTTGAGTTAAATTTAAGTTCGCCAAACTTATCTTTTTAAGTGGCGATAAAATTTCAGAATGCAGAAATTCTATTGAAAAAAGTTTGGCGAACTTTCGCTGGAAAAATAAAATTATGACACAAAAAATAATCGTCATCACCGGAGCAAAAGGATTGCTTGGAAAAGAGTTTGTCAATCACTGTCGCGGCAAAGGTTTCAGAGTGATTGAAGCTGATGTAAAAACCGAAACTGATTTAGATAATGACCAGTATCAATTGGATATTACCAATGAAGAATCGGTTGAAACCTGCATACAATCTATTGTTGCAAAGCATGGAAGAATTGATGGTTGGGTAAATAATGCTTATCCAAGAACAGCGGATTGGGGAATGCCTGATGCCGATTTGCCATTTGAAAGCTGGCGCAAAAACGTTGACATGCACCTCAATGGCTATTATTTGTGTTGCAATAAAATCATCAAACAGATGAAGCTGCAAGGCTTTGGAAGCATTGTGAATCTTGCTTCTATTTATGGTGTTCAGGCTCCTGACTTCAGCATTTATGAAGGAACCCAAATGGGAAATGCAATAATTTATTCAGCAATCAAAGGTGGCATTGTAAATCTCACTCGTTATTTAGCTTCGGCAAATGGACAATTTGGCATCAGAGTAAATACAGTTTCGCCTGGTGGAATTTTTGATAATCAAAATCCTTCTTTTGTAGAGAACTACAACAAGAAAGTTCCATTAAAAAGAATGGGTTTACCAAAAGACATTGCACCTTCCATTGCCTTTTTATTGAGTGATGATGCGGCTTACATCACTGGACACAACTTGATGGTAGATGGGGGTTGGACGATAGTCTAATGATGAACGATGAATTATGAATGATAAATTGAAGAAAATATTTTCTCTTGTTGTGCTTTTATTTTTTTGCAAATTTTCGTTTGCGCAAAAAATCAATTTGCCTGATTCATTGCCCTTCACGTTGGAGTATATTGATTCAACAACTTATGCAAACGCAGTTGATATTTGTCCTCTAACGATTGACACACTAAACTTTCTTAAAAAAAAAAATAGCCTTATTTTGTATGATAGCAATGAGATAGTATTATCGTTTGGAGAGTATAACAAAGAGTTATTCTGTGATTCATTACTTCGTGATTCAACCGCAGATTTTTTCTATGTTGGATATTTTATAGTTAATGGTAAAAAATGGTTTCTTGTCGGTGTTGAAAATTGTTTTACATATTATTGGGAAGGAAAGAATTATATTTCTCTCTTGTTCAAACCACCGTATTTATCCGCTTTTAAAATAAACAGCTGGGACTTTTCGATTCTAAATAATGGAGAACGGTTTGTAGAGTTTTCAAGATTTAATACAGCCCCGTGGGATATGCTTGATATTCGACGACAAATCGAAGTGTTTAAAATTAAACAGTCAGTTTTCGAAAAAGAATTTGAGTATGATTTTTATTGTGAGGATGAATCAGGTTGGGGTTGGTTTGATGAAAAAGGAAATCGGAATTGTCCAAAATGCTTTTGCCCTCAAATGACTCATTGTAAAACAATAAATGAAAATGTTGTTTATGCTGTTGATGACGAATTTGATGGCAAAAATCATTTTGTAAAACTCATTCTCAAAAAATGAACTCTCACCGCCAATTTCACGACCCACAATGGAAACATGCCATTGAAGCGATGGATAAACTTTCGCTGAAATTGCCATGGGCAAAGCGTTTACGGCATCCTTATTATTTTTCTTTTAAAAGAAATTTTAAGAATGGAGTGAAATTATACTTCAGTCATTGGGCGGAAGCATTTTTATTTTTCTTCAAACATTTTGGAAAAATATTTTCAGGAAAACAAACAAATTCAAGTACTAACAATTCGCCCATTTTAATTTTACTGGATAACAACACAGCTTATTTGAATGCTTTGTTGCCGCTTATAAAAGCACTACAACAAAACAATAAAGCCTTTGAATGTTTTATTCCGAAAGATAAACAAGCTGCTGTTTTAAAAAGATTGCATCAAGAAAATATTTCACTTCCAAATATCGTAGATGAAGATTTTTTCTTGCCAAAAAATTATTCCACTTCATTTTTTAAAGCTGCATTTTTTGCAAAATCCGGAATGTTGAAATGGATTTTTGGAAACGCTAAAAAGAAATTTTTTCTTTTTCAAAATGTGTGGCAATATGCTTTGCAACAACATTTGTATGGCAATTCTGTTCAACAATTTTTACAAACAAAAAAATATTTACTCGGCGCAGGAGACCATTGGTTTTGGGATTCCTTGTTTTATTTTGAAGCATCAAAAACAAATTGCCAAAACATCATTCTGCAACATGGTTTGATGGGTGAATTCAATTACCCAATTCATTCAAAAAAATATTGGGTATGGGGCAAACATGATTATGAAGTAATGCTGAATGACTTCAAAGCCAATGCAAAGGAGTTGGAAATTATTGGCAGTGCTCATTTTGACACGTTTGCACAAAAATTAAACATCACTCAAAAAACGTTTGAAAGAAAATCAATCACGTTTTTCACACAACCTTATTTCAAATATGAAGCGCTTGGAACTGGCTTGTATGCTGAAGTTGTGCAATGGTTTTATGAATTAAATGCTATTGCAAAAAAATACGACAAGCAACTTTTAATCAAATGGCATCAGTTGGATAATGAAAGTTTGTATCCAAAATTTTCTGAAGAAATAAAAACTTCCAAAAACAACTTAGCTGAAGTATTGGCTGAAACCTTTATCGGCATTACGGTTGATAGCGCTATTATGTTTGAAGCCGCTTCAGCTGATGTGCCAATGATTCAATTGCATCATCCCAACTTTGAACGATTTATTGATTTTTCAAAAGATGGATTGACAATGAAAGCTTCTTCATTGAATGAGTTACAGGCTTTAATAGAAAAACTTTTGAGTGATGAAAATTATTTCAATCAAGTTAATTCCAATACGCAGAAAAGTATCAGCCAATTTTTGGCAAACAAAAATGAAGTGTTAAATGAAATGTTGAAGTGGTTGAAATAGATAAAGCATTTAACAATGGAACAACTTTTAAAGAGGAATTAGCAATAGTTTTTCTGATTATTTTTCGGGACTAAAAAAAAATTCTTGAGAAAAAATAACCTACTTCTGTTTGTATTGTTAGCCTTGATTGTTAATGCTTCGGCTCAAAATATTCATCGTAATTTTAAAGGTACTGTCACCGATTCGGCTGCCAATATGCCTTTGAAAGATGTCACTATAGCATTTTATAAAGCGCAAGATACTTCATTAATCAATTTTGGATTTTCAACACCTAACGGTAACTATACAATGGAACTGCATCTAAAAGATTCTATTCTTATCATTGTTAGTCAAATGGGGTATAATGATAAAATTGAAAAAATAAAACCAGCTGGCTGGGAATGGAGTTTTGATGAAATTAATTTTAAACTTACACAGGCATCACATCAATTAAAAGAAGTTAAAATTTCGGCTGGATTGATTCGGATGAAAGGAGATACGATTGAGATAAATGCAGCAAGGTTAAAAGTTTTACCGAATAGTGATGTCAGTCAGATGTTTAAAAAAATACCTGGATTTGAAGTAGCTAAAGATGGCTCAATTAAAGTTAATGGTGGTTCAGTATCAAAAATCATGGTAGATGGTTCTGAATTTTTTGGAAGCAATCCAGGTTTAGTTTCGAAAAATTTAAGGGCTGATATGATTGAAAAAGTACAGGTGTATGATGATAAAGACGACAACGGGATGGTTACACCTGATAACACAAAAACAATTAATTTAAAATTAAAAAAGGGAAAACGAATTGGGTTTTTTGGAGATGCCATTGCTGGCTACGGTTCGAATGATAGATATGAAGCAGGTTTAAGATTAAATAGTTTTCATAATGACAGAAAATGGTCATTGGTAATTAATGGCAACAACACTAATGATAATGGTTTTGATTTTGGATTTAATAATTGGCATGGTGGCTCATGGGCGCAGCGCACAGGTAGTTTGAGCAGATATGTATATTATTCAAATCGGAACGATGAATCCAACTCAAGCGGAAATATTAATAAAAAATCGGATTTGGCTTTTACTTATTTTAATGAGTATTCACGTAAAAGAAAATTCAGTTTTAATATTGGGTACAACAATAATAATTTTACCACTCAACGAAATACGATTACAGAAAACCCGATTAATGATAGTACAAAACAAATTACAAGTAGTAATCAGAATACAGTTGGTAAAGCACATGAGTTAAGCAGCGACATCAATTATTCAAAAGAAACGGATAGTGTCGGCAGATTCGGTATTGGGCTCAATGCCGCATACAATTTATATTCGCAGGAGTTTAATTCAAATAATATTATTAAAACAAATGATGCCCTAGTAAATACTGGTATAAATAATTCTGAAAAGGAGATTGCTCAGCAAACTGCTGGGTTTTATTTAAACTGGCATCGAATCAGCAGAAAGAATAAGAAGAGAATTTTTTCAATCATTGAAAAATCTAATATTAATAGTAACCTTATTTCAACTTATCAATTTTCAGATGGAACAGTTTCAAAATTTAATTTCAAAAACAATAACAATATTTATGGAAATGAGCATTTGCTGCAATTATCAGGATGTTTGCCGTTAATTAAGGAATTTAAGATAGCTTCAACAGCAGATGTTTATTATATGAATAATACTAATAATATCGTCGTGTTAAATGCCAATAATTTTGCTTTGCAGAATTTTTCTCAGAATTATTCAAGTAAAATAGATTCACTAAGTTTAAAATTTTATAACACAGCACAACAATTCAGTTGGAAAGCCTTTCTGAGCAAGGGAGATAAAGATCATGATTTAAGTGTAGGAGCAATTTATTTGAATTTAACTTTAGGAAATACCGACCAAACTAATCATTTGGAAGTAAATAAAAACTATAATTTATTTTTGCCATTTATCACTTTTAGCAATTGGCGCCGAAGTTTTGGTTATGCACGTTTTACTGCTGAAAAAGTAGTTGAGTTTCCATCGTTCACTCATTTAATGCCCTTACAAAATATTTCTAATCCTTGGATGCGATTAGTTGGGAACCCATATTTGGTACCCTTTGAGCAATGGCATATGGGTGGTGTGTTTTCAAAACAAAATTATAAACGATTTAAAAATATTTGGTCAAATTTCGACTTAAGTCAATCAGATAATTATTTGTGTTATGTCAATTCAATTAGTGCAAATGGAATTACATATCGCACTCCTAAAAATCTTTCAGGTTATTTCAATGAAAATATCGGCTTAAATATAAAACGTGGATTGACAAAGAAATTGGATTTTGGTTGTTGGATTTCTGAACGCTATACCATTGTGCCCGAGATTTTTAATGAGCAAAAAAACTTTGGAAATAATTTTGCTATTAATTTCAATCCTAATATTTCTATCAGTAATTCTGAGAAATTAGAATTTGATTTTGGTGTTGGAGCAAATTATTCTAATTATAAAGACCAATTAAACCCTTCAGTAAACTATAATCAATGGTTGCCAGAATTATCAACAAGTTTAAGGGTTGATTTATGGAAAGGTAGTGAGTTGAATTGTGATTTGGATGTGGAGGACAAACGCAATATACCTAGTATTGGTAAGGTGGTTTCTATTTTTAATTTATACTTACAACAGGCTCTGGATAAGGATGAAAAGTATAATTTGAAATTTACTTGTTACGATTTATTTAAACAAAATGTTACTTTGAGTCGAACTGTAACAGGAAGTTATATCAATACAACCCAAAGTAACCTTTTACAACAATTTTTTATGCTTTCTTTTATTTATAAAATGAAAGGAAAAAATACGGAGGGTGGTGGAGCAGCTTATTAATTTTTATTTCTGCTCTTCCAATTTTTCATCCAATACTTTAAATGTAGTTCGGCGATTTTGTTGATGTTCTTCTTCACTACAATCAACACCATTTGTGCATCGATTAATAATTTGAGTTTCGCCATAACCCTTTGCTATCAATCGTTCGGCGTTAATTCCTTTTTGAATTAAATATTCTACAACGGCATCAGCACGTTTTTGGCTCAATGTAATATTGTATTCATCTTTGCCTCTTGAATCAGTATGTGAACCTAATTCAAATTTTAAAGTTGGGTTTTCTTCCAATAATGGTAATACCAACGAATCGAGCACTGCCGCGGCATCAGGGCGAATATTTGATTTATCCAAATCATAAAAAATATTCGGAATCTCAATCATTTTGTTTTTGATGATGTGCTCCAATCGCAAATCTTTGTAAACAAAAACTCTGGTGTCTTCGCCTTTTGCTTGTAAATTTTTTGATGAAGCAACATCCGACTTATTGAAATAATTTTTCTTCGATACTGTCAATTTATACTCTTTTCCTTTTTCAATCTGAAAAGTATAAACCCCATCTTTATCAGTTGAATCGGCATCAACCAAATGTTGCATTCCAGTTGATTTATTGATTTCGAATAATTGCACAAATGCATGGCTCACTGGCAAAGTATCCACCACCTTGCTTTTGGGGTCTTTAGGGTCTTCATATTTGTTTTCTGAAATAGTTCCGCTAAGCCAAAAAGTATAAACTTTTTCTTTTTTCAATTCAAATTTATAAATGTCATCACCGCCTTTGCCGCCAGTTCGTGGCGATGATATATAGCCCCAGCCCATCAAAGTATCGTTGATTCCTTTTTCGTTGTATTGCACAAATGTGAATCCGAAATCATCGGCACCACTGTTTAAGGGTGATTTCAAATTAAATGGTTGACTAAATTTATTACCATTTTTCATACACATAAAAATATCCAAACCGCCCATGCCGCCATGCCCATTTGATGAGAAAAATAATGTTCCATCTTTGCGAACATAAGGAAAAACATCATCACCACTGCTGTTGACAGTACCACCTAAATTTTTGGGTTTGCTCCAGCCATTACTTGTTTTATAACAAACGTATAAATCTTTTCCGCCTAATCCACCAGCTGCATCGCTACTGAAATAAAGGCTTTTTCCATCTTCTGTTAAAAAAGGCTGACCAACATTTTGCAAAGTATCCTCATTGCCAAACAATAATAATTTTGAGCCTTCACTCCATTCACCGTCAGGTTGGCGTTCGCTGATAAATAGTTGGCAAAAGTCATCGGTGCTGTTTGCACTTCCGCATCGGGTGAAAATTATTCCATTAAAATTTCTTGTGAAGGTACATGTGCCTTCGTGTGCAGGTGTGTTGAGGATTTGACTGAATTTTCTTGGACGTTGAAATTTTCCATCCTTCATTTCAGCAATAAACAAATCACTGAATTTTTCACCTGTCCAACCATATTTTTCGTCGCCAGTTGATGCGCTTCTATCCGAGGTAAAAACCAATTTATTTTTTTCAAAGGCAACAGGTGCATATTCATTTCTGAAAGTATTTACACTATCAATTTTTTTGATAGCATACATTGAGGGTAAAGTGAGCCATTCATCAGCGTTTTGGCATTGTTGGATTTCATAAGCGGCTTTTATTTTTTCGGCAGGATTTATTTTTATAAAATCTTTTAATTCTTCTTCACACTTTTCATAATTGTTAGTCGCTTTCAATTTTTCGATATGCTTATAAAAATAGCCTGGCTCTTTGGTGATGGCATAATATTTTTCGTACCAATCGGCTGCCTCTTTGGTTTTGTTGGCATAATCATAGCATTGCGCTACTTTCAAAGTTTTTTCGTGAGCAGTTTTTACATCATCAGTTTGCATTTCATCTTGTAATAATTTGGCAGCCACTAAAAATTGTTTTTGCTCAAAAGCCCTATCACCTGTGAGTTCTATGGCTTTTTCGCCCGAACATTTAATCAAGAACAAACTTGATAAAATCAATAAAATGAAAATGAAAATTCTTTGCATGATTAATTAACGATTGTAGCAAAGATAAATTTTTATGTAGAGTAAAAATTGAAAGATTTTCAAATGAAAATCAATCGCCTTTTTCTAACACAAACAAATCTTCCACTTTTAGTTTTAAAGCCTTTGCTAATTTCAAAGCTAAAACTGTGGTTGGAATATATTGTCTTTTCTCAATGGATATAATGCTTTGGCGGCTTACGCCCACTTTATCAGCTAATTGTTCTTGTGTCAATTTAGCAGCATCGCGATATTCTTTTAAGTTGTTTTGCATTTATTGAGCGTAGCCTTTTTTCAAAGAATAAAAAGTGGTGATGTACATCATTGCTTGAAAAATTCCAACACCGAAAAGCGAACCAAACATGGGTGAAAAAAATGTTGGGCAATAAGTTTTGGTGAATTCGCTGAAAATGGAACAGAAAAAATTTAGAATAAAAATGCCAGCCATGGCTCGTAATCTGCATTGCATAATAAATTCATCTTCTACTTTTTCTTTTGCTAAAATGAATAGCATGAATGATAAAGCAATCATTGTTTTTACAATCAATTTTAGCCAAATAATTTTAACGAAATTAAAATCAAAAACAACATTCGCAATAATGATTGCAGTCATTGTCAATACTAATATTGCAGCACCAACCCATTTAAAATATGTAGGTAATAAAAATAGTTTTCGATTCATTTGTAAAGTATATTTTACGTTAAACATACTTTACATTTTTGAAATCACAAAAAAAATTCACTATTCACTATTCACCATTTACTATTTTTACCACATGATAAAATTAATTGAATGTCCACGTGATGCCATGCAAGGCTGGGCGCATTTTATTCCTACCGAAAAAAAAGTAAATTACCTCAACACATTATTGCAAGTGGGTTTTGATACGTTAGATTTTGGAAGTTTTGTTTCGGCAAAAGCAATTCCGCAATTGGCTGATACGAAAAATGTGTTACCAAAATTACAATTAACCAACACTAAATTATTAGCCATTGTTGCCAATGTTCGTGGTGCTGAAGAAGCCGCACAATATGATGAAATTAGTTTTATAGGATTTCCATTTTCAATTTCTGAAACATTCCAACAACGAAACACTAACAGCTCGATTGAGCAGAGTTTAAGCAGTGTTGAAGCCATTCAAAAAATTTGTTTGCAAAAAAACAAGCAGCTCGTTATTTATATTTCGATGGGTTTTGGCAATCCCTATGGCGATGAATATTCGCCCGAAATTGCTGCCAATTGGGTAGCAAAAATGAATGCGATGGGAATAAAAATTGTTGCACTGAGCGATACAATTGGCATCGGCAATCCAGCAAACATCTCTTATTTATTCAAACATTTAATACCACTTTATCCGCAAATGGAAATTGGCGCACACTTACATACAACGCCTGATACTTGGAAAGAAAAAATTGATGCGGCTTACAACGCAGGCTGTAAGCGGTTTGACGGTGTATTAAAAGGTTTTGGTGGCTGCCCGATGGCAACAGATAAATTAACTGGTAACATGCCCACAGAAAACATGATTCAATTTTTCGGACAAGAAAATTTAAAATTAAATGGCGAAAAATTAGCCGAAGCGATGCTGATGGCAAATGAAATTTTTATGTAAAAATTTATTGAATGCCTGCTGGTGAAGCACTTGCAGTGTTGCTTAAGTCTTTTATATCTGTTTGGCCAAAGTTGTTTGTACTTCCTTGTGTATTAGTTAAAATAGTTTTATTGTAACCACATGATATACTGCTTACTTCAGTAATATTATTTACAAAGATTGGAGTTTTTGAAATTCTTTTTTCATAGTTTCCAAATTGTCCTTTTGAATTATTGCCCCATGCTTCTAATGTTCCGTCGCCTAAAAGTACAACACTATGATTGGCACCAACAGCTGCTGTCTTTACATTTTCAACTCCGATAACTATGGTTGGATAAAATTTATTTGTAATAGTTCCGTCACCAATTTGGCCTTGGTCGTTATAACCCCATGCATAAACATTTCCTTCGGCAGAAACTGCTATGGTATGATTAAATTCACAAGCAATATCAATAGCGGCTGGGATTTCAATTTTCAGTGGTTTGAATGAATTTTTTGTTCTTCCAATGCCTAATTGGGCAACGTCATTAGCTCCCCAAGCATATACGCTTCCGTTGGATGTGATAGCTAAGCTATGTTTTTCACCTGCAACAATTTTTACAACATCTTTCAAACCTTTTATTTGAACTGGTTTGCGGCTTATTGTTATGCCAGCAATGCCTAATTGTCCATACTTATTTGAACCCCATGACCATACTGTTCCATCAGTGCATAAGGCTAATGTATGATGAGCGCCAGCAGCCACTTGTTTGATGTTTGATAATTCATTTATCAAAAAAGGATGATTTACTTGTAAAGCATCGGTGTCGCCAACTTGACCATAACCATTTACACCCCAGCTATAAACTTTTCCGTTGGAAGTGAGTGCTACTGAATGATAGGAACCTGTAGAAGCATAAATTATGTTTTTTAAATCGCTTAAATTTATGTTGCTCATTTCACTTTCGCCTAATTGACCATATTCATTATTACCGCTGGCATTTATTCTTCCGTCAGCAGTTACAATTAAACTATGTAATAATTTTGATGAACTTACAACTGTATTATTTAATTTTAAATTTCGAACCGTTACAATACTGTTTTTGACATTTGCATAAGTGGTAGCTAATTGCCCTTCACTATTACTTCCCCACACAAAAATGTTTCCGTTTGATTTTGAAACTACATTGAAATTAGCACCGCATGAGATATTTAAAAAATTAGATGATTCGTTAATTAAAGTAGGCTTAGGAAATGAATTACCAATAAATCCGCATTGATATTGTTCGTTATTACCCCAAACATATAGTTGTCCGTCGCCTGAAATAGCAACGCAATGATCAGCTCCGCATGAAATTGTTTTAATTAATGGCAATTCGTTTATCTGAGCCGGGTTTATACGATTTAATATTTCTTCAGCACCTAACTGACCTTTATCGTTTTTGCCAAAAGAATAAACCAAACCTCGGCTATCTAAAGCCAAAGTGTGAAATTTCCCAGCGGCAATTTGTATAATATTTTTTAGTGAACTAACCATCACAGGTTGAGTTTGATTGAGGTTGTTGCCTATTCCTAACTGATATTGCTCGTTGTTTCCCCAGGCAAATACATTGCCTTTTGAATCAATCGCAAATGAATTTCCAACACCGCAAAACACACCAGTGATTTTTTCTAAGCCTTGTAATTCAACTGGTTTGTATTGATTATCTAAACTATTAATTCCTAATTCTCCATCATCATTTCCACCCCAAGCAAATACTTCACCTTTGGTATTCACTGCTAAAATATGATCGCCATTAGCAGCAATTGATTTTATATTTTTTAAATTTTCTACCTCTACAGGAACCAGTGATTCAAACATAATTTCTGTGCCTAATTGACCCGATGCGTTGGTGCCCCAAGTAAATACTTTTCCCTCAGCGGTTAAGGCTGCTGAAAAATAGTAACCTGCAGCTACTGAAATTACATTTGATAAATTTTTGATTTGAATTGGTGCAACGCTGTTGGCTTTTGTTCCTATGCCCAGTTGACCATGGTCATTATTTCCCCATGCATATACATTACCATTATTGATTACTAAGGCGTGACTGAATCCTGCTGCCTGGTCAGCGGCTTTTGTGGCATATACCACAACAATTAATTGTAGTATTAAAATTGCAATAACCTTTAATGTACCCTTAAGTACATTGTTGAAACTTGTTTTCATCTGGGTTGTAGTGTTTGTGTGTGTTGTGCTTTTTAAGATTGGGGGCTCAAAAAGAACACTACAAAGATTATATAAAAAAAACGCGAAAAGGGTAGCGTATTACATGAATTAAGTACGTAAATACACGGGTTTTATAAACTATTAAACAATTGGTAGACATAGCTATCACCTTAAGAGCTAAAAAAAGTGGACTATTTACTCAGCAACTAAAGTTACTTTTTCTTTTTTCCCTAATACCACTGCACCAATCATCGCACTCAAAATCAAAATGGAAATAGCTTCAAATGGGAAAACGTAATCTTTAAACAAAACCCAACCTAGATTTTGAATCAACCCTACATTAGAATGATTAGGAATTTGCATCGGAATAGCATTCATCACTGGTTCTGCATCACCAATTGATTTTCGTAAAGCTGCAGTGAACAATAATAATAATGTGCCGCCAACAATCACTCCTGCAAATTTCATCAGGTTGCTTTTCATTGGTTCGCTGTCGGCATTTAAGTTCAGCAACATCACAGTGAAAAGGAATAAAACCATTATAGCGCCTGCATATACAATCATTTGAACAATGGCTAAAAACTGTGCATTAAGCAATACATAATTGGCTGCAATGGCAAACATCGTAAGTACCAAATACAAACAACTGTGAATTGGATTTTTCGCCGTGATAACCATGATGGCAAAGAAAATGGCAATAAATGCCAAGAAATAAAAAATGTAATTAGATAAATGTGCTATCATGCTTTTTGTGCTTGAAGTTGTGCTCTTACTTGTTGATGACTTTCGGTTAATGGAACTAACAAACGGTCTTTGCCGTAAATAAAATCTTTGCGTTCAAAACTGGCTGGAGCCGGCTTTGTTTCTAAGAAGATAGCTTCTTTCGGGCAAGCCTCTTCGCAAAATCCGCAGAAGATGCAACGCAACATATTGATTTCATAAGTAGCTGCATATTTTTCTTCTCTGTATAAGTTTTCTTCGCCTTTTTCTCTTTCCGCAGCAACCATAGTGATGGCTTCGGCTGGGCAACTCACGGCACAAAGACCACAAGCTGTGCAGCGTTCAGCGCCTTTTTCGTCACGTTTTAATTCGTGTAATCCACGAAAAACCGGACTGAAAGGGCGTTGCACTTCAGGATATTGAACCGTTGCTTTTTTCTTAAATAAATGTTTGATGGTGATAGCCATGCCGCCAAAAATGGCTGGCAAGTACATTCTTTCCAACATCGTCATCCGACGTTGCTCCAACACTTTTTTACGATTTGATAAATTATAACTCATGGGCTAAAGATTTGCAAAAGTATAACAAACAAGCAAAAAACGAAAATAGTTTATGCTTTGAAATTTGAAAAAGATTTTTTGCACTGAATTGTCATTCAATAATTGATTTACAACTATTTTTGTGAGCCGCCGATAAAATATTTTCAAATTTCAATTTATGAATCTGCTTATCAAACAAGCTGTAGTCATCGACCCCACTTCAAAATACAATAATCAAACTAAAGATATTTTAATTGAAAATGGAATTATAAAAAAAGTAGAAGATAAAATTTCGGTGAAAAATGTTGAAGTATTCGAAGCAGATAACTTGCATATAGCACCTGGTTTTTTTGATATCGGCACACACACCTGCGACCCTGGCTTTGAATTCCGAGAAGATTTAGCAACTGCTACCAAAGCTGCATCAGCAGGTGGTTTTACAGGCGTGGCAGTGTTGCCCAACAATAATCCTATAGCTGATAATAAATCAGCAATTGAATACATTTTACAACAAAACAAAAACAAATTAGTTGCTGTATTTCCAATGGGTGCTATTTCGCCCAAAGCCAAAGGTGAAACACTGGCTGAACTGCAAGATATGCATCAAAGCGGCGCTGTGGGCTTTACAGATGGTTTAAATGCTTTGCAGCATTCAGGCGTATTGCTCCGAGCCTTGCGCTATGTATTGCCATTTGATGGCTTGATATTACAACAACCCAATGATGAAAAGCTGAGCGAACATGGTGTGATGAACGAAAGCGAATCGGCAGTACAACTGGGTATGTTTGGCATTCCGCAAATTGCTGAAACTGCTATGGTTCAACGCGATTTGTTTTTATGTGAATATACCAATTCGAAAATTCATTTCTTCAATCTTACTACCCAGCAATCAGTTGATTTATTAAAAAGTGCCAAGGCAAAAAAAATAAAAGCAACCGCTGGCATCAGCCCTATTTATTTGTTGCTCGATGATTCGATGCTGGAAGATTTTGATACACATTTTAAATTGATGCCACCCTTACGCACCAAAACTGATATTCAGTTTTTGAAAAATGCTTTGAAAGAAAATGTGTTTGATGTGGTTTGCAGTTGGCATCAACCCAAAGACACGGAAGAAAAACAAGTTGAGTTTGATCATGCTTTGTTTGGTGCTATCAATTTGCAAACCTGTTTCGCCGCTTTAAATACAGCCATGCATGCCGAAATAAATTTAGATGCCATGATACAATTACTAAGCATCAACCCAAGAAAAATACTCAATTTAACAATTCCGACCTTAACCGAAAATAATAACGCCAATTTTACTTTATTCAATCCTGAAGCCGAATTTGTATTAGAAGAAAAAAACATTTTATCAAAATCAAAAAATTCACCTTTGATAGGTATGAAGCTGAAAGGGAAAATTTTAGGCACGATGAATAATTCGGAATTTGAAAAATTTTAATTCGGGGTTTCACTAACTCGTCAGCTAAATACAAAGCTATGCTTTATACTATGAGGAACTGGGGTTTAACCACCTATATTTAAAAAAAGGAAAAAAAGGAGCGATAGCATTTGCTATCGCTCCTTTTTTAATCCACCAGTTTTCATAACACACAAACAATCAAATTTTAATAGTTTAAAGGCAATTTTTTAAAAATAAAGGTCTTTTAATTAAGAATAAAACCCAACACTCCATTCTGCTGGTGCAGATTTCATTGTTTGAACTTTAACAGCGTATTTACCAGCTCGGCCTCGTTTGTAGCAGCGATATGAGCGTAGGAAACGAGGATACAAGTGGAATTTCATCTATGACGAAAATAAATACCGACCAGAAGAATGAAAAACTATAAATTTGTTAGAAACAAAAAGCCTCTGCATCCTCGTCCGCAACGCAAAGGCTTGGCGGCAGACGTGGACGAGCTGGATTTTTATGGGTAAAAGAGCAGTTTTCGCACCTACGGACAACTTGTTCGCACCTGCGAAGAAAAGTTTCGCACCCCCGAACAAAAGTTTCGCACCTGCGGAAAAATGTTTCGCACCCACTAAGAAAACTTTCGCACTTGCGAAAAAACATTTCGTAGATGCAAAAAATAAAAAAATTGGAGAAAAAATAGCTTTTTCACTGCTTCTCCTCCTATGAATTAGTAAGACCTTGATTAGTAGCAATCAATTGTTTTAATAAATTCAGCCATCGTTGGTGTTTGTTCACCAACGATTCAAAGGAAGTTGTCGGAGGACAAACTCCGACAACGGCTGCAAAGCCACCGATGAAAAAGACAATGTAAAAAATGCTAAGTTTGTGAAAGAATAATGAAAATAAATACAACCTATTTTGAAAGCAAACAAGGCACAAGTCGGCAACGCTCAAAGGCTTTGCGTCAGACTTGCACCAGCAGGGTTATAGGTATTTTAATTTTATCGTTGTTCTTTTTAAAAAATAGTACTGCTCAAAATTTGATTCTGAATCCTGGCTTTGAAGAGCATTGGGGTAATTGTATTCCTTTTAATATTTCAACTTTTGAAATAGATACAGGCTTGAATATGCCGAGCGGATTTTGTGGTCTGAAATATTGGAACTCTGTCTCTACCACAGGTATTCAAGGTGGTTCAACAAAAATAAATAATTTTTCTTTTCATCTGCCCGAAGGTTGCAGAGGCATTGCCAAAAACATTTATCCACATTCAGATTCATGTTGCGTAAATTTAGCCCTGTATGGCCCCTATAATACTTTTAGTGGGGGGGGGTATAATTATAGAGAGTTATTGGAAGGCAGATTGATAAAACCAATGGTTAACGGACATCATTATGTTTTTAGTGTATGGGTGCATTTGATGGATACTATATTTTGGAGTAGTACGGATATAGGTAAAATAGTTGCAATTAATAGTTTTAGTGCTTTATTTAGTGATACCCTAATTAGAACCAATCAGGTATTTCCAAATATTACCCATTATACTCCTCAGGTTCAAATCAATCAATTAGTAGCTGACACAGCACATTGGGTGAACCTAACCGATACTTTTCAATGTGAAGGAGGGGGTGAAAAATATGTTATATTAGGTAACTTTAAATCTGATGGTCATTTTCAAGTTCAACTGGTTGATAGCTTATGTCCTCATCAAATGGCATCAGTATATTTTTTTGATGATGTGAGCTTGATAGATTTAGATAGTGCAAGTGGTGTGGAAGGAATTAAAAAAGAAATAGGTTTTGTTATTTATCCCAACCCAGCAACTAATCAGTTAACAGTAAGCGGTATTCAGTTTTCGGGCAATACAAAAGTAGAAATAGAAAATGTTTTAGGTCAGGTCATGGTGAGCTTGTCGAACCATCTTACTACTGATAACTGCCAACTGACTACTGCTAACTTGCCTTCAGGCATTTACATCCTCAAAACCACCGATGAAAAAGGTTTTGTGCATACAGCCAAGTTTGTGAAAGAATAAAAAAATGCAACTATTCTTTAGGCAAATACAATCCATCGGCGTATTCAATTTTTCTTTTTTAAAAATTACTCACTTTATAAAATTTGATTTTTTACTTTTGGCTTCGCAAAAAATAAAATCACACCATGCCTACTATTTTAATTGCTGACGATGAAAAAGCTATCCGTAAATCGCTCAGAGATATTTTAGAATACGAAAAATATACGGTTGATGAAGCAGCAGATGGCGCTGAAGCATTAAAAATGTTGAAAAATAAAACCTATGATTTGGTATTGTGCGATGTGAAGATGCCTAAAAAAGATGGCATGGAAGTGTTAGAAGCTGCTATGGATATTAATCCTGACTTGCCTTTTGTGATGATAAGCGGTCATGGCAATGTAGAAACAGCGGTAGAAGCCGTAAAAAAAGGGGCTTACGATTTCATCAGCAAACCACCTGATTTGAACCGAATGTTGATTACACTTCGGAATGCTTTAGAAAGAAAAAGTTTGGTAACCGAAACCAAGGTTTTGAAACGAAAAGTTACCAAAACCCGTGATATTATTGGTAATTCAAAGGCAATAAAAAAAATAAAAGATACCATTGATAAAGTAGCTACTACGGATGCAAGAGTTTTGATAACTGGCGAAAATGGTACAGGAAAAGAGTTGGTAGCACGTTGGCTACACGAAAAAAGTAATCGGGCAAATGGACCATTGATAGAAGTAAATTGTGCTGCAATACCATCGGAGCTAATCGAAAGTGAATTGTTTGGACATGAAAAAGGGGCTTTTACATCAGCCATTAATCGTCGAATTGGTAAGTTTGAGCAG
Source organism: Chitinophagales bacterium (assembly GCA_947449695.1). Taxonomy (GTDB): domain Bacteria; phylum Bacteroidota; class Bacteroidia; order Chitinophagales; family CAIODY01; genus CAIODY01. Next base: position 8,360 of record CANFST010000017.1, on the reverse strand, counting down.
GCGCAAGGCGGCACATTGTTTTTAGATGAAATTGGCGATATGAGCCATAGCGCTCAGGCAAAGGTGTTGAGGGCTTTGCAGGAAAACAAAATAACAAGGGTTGGCGGAGATAAAGATATTGCAGTGGATGTGAGAGTGATTGCAGCTACCAACAAAGATTTGCTAAAGGAAATTGACAATAACAATTTCAGAGTTGATTTGTATCACCGCCTGAGTGTGATATTGATTCATGTGCCTTCATTAAACGAACGCATCGATGATGTGCCTTTGATTGCCGAACAATTTGTGAATGAAATTTGTGAAGATTACGGCATCCCAAGAAAAATTATTACGCCTAAAGGAATGCAGGCTTTGCAAACCATACAATGGGATGGCAATATCCGTGAATTGCGCAATGTGATTGAAAGATTGGTTATATTATGCGACCAAAAAATTAATGAAGAAGATGTAGATAGTTATGTAATTGGCGGAAGGGCGAAAGCGAATTCATTAGATGATATTTTTGAACGCTATGAAAAATTTCAGGAGTTTAAAGATTACATGGAGAAATTATTCATTGAACATAAGTTGCAAAAAAATGGTTGGAATGTTACCAAAACAGCTGATGAAATAGATATTCAACGCAGCCATTTGTATAATAAAATTGAAAAATTCGATTTGCGAAGAGAGTAATTTTAATTATTTCCCTGCAAGCCGCCAGTATGGATTGCAAGAATTTTATCATTGCTATTGAAAAAGTTTTTTGTTGCTAAATCAAAAATAGCAAACAACATTTTTGAAGTATAAACTCTGTCGGTTTCTAAATCAAAATCAACTTTACATTTTGTCATAAAATCAATTAATGATTGATTTATTTTTCCGAATCCATCAAAATGATAATTTGTTAAAAGTTGCCAGTTCTTTTTTGTTGTGATGCTTTTTATTTCTTCGTTGAGTTCTTCACCATTTTTAATGGCTGTGATACCAAATATTTTTTGCGCTGTTGATGCTGAATTAGCAATGCCAGCCAATGTGGTTCCATAACCAACTGGCACAAAAATATGAGTAAAATTATCTCTCGATTTTTTTAAAATATCTAATGCTAAAATTTCTTTACAACCCTTAATGCCAAGTTGTGTGTGTCCACCGGCAGGAATACAATAAATTTTATTTTGTAAATCAATTGGCTGATTGATTATTTTTTGTTGAGCAATTTTAAATTCATTATTAGTTAAAAATTGTAATTGCATACCGTTTTTTTCGGCAGCAACTAAGGTTGGATATTTTTTGTAATCGCCCTGAAACCTAACATAGCCAATAGTTTTAAGCTGATGTGATTTTCCGTAAGCAGCTAATGCCGCAAGATGATTAGAGTAAGGACCTCCAAAAGAAGCAATGGTTTTGCAATCATTTTGCAAGGCTTCTTCGATGTGATATTTTAATTTCAAAATTTTATTGCCACCATAATCAGCATGAATTTTATCTAATCGCAATACCCAAACTTCGATATTTTTTTCAGCAAATAATTCGGAATTCAGCAATTGCAGCATTTGAAATGATTAAGCAGTTACATTTTGTTCTTCTTCATTTTTCTTTGCTAATGTTGTATTCAGTAAGTTGTAATAAAAACCTTTGTGCGCCAGCAACTCCTGATGAGTGCCTATTTCAACTACTTGTCCTTTATCAAGCACCAAAATTTTATCAGCCTTTTCAATAGTTGATAAGCGATGAGCAATGACAATTGAAGTTCTGTTTTGTAATAATTTAGGAATAGCTTGTTGTACCAACTTTTCAGTTTCCGATTCGATAGAAGAAGTGGCTTCATCTAAAATCAAAATGGATGGATTATAAACGATTGCACGTAAAAAAGAAATCAATTGTCGCTGCCCCAAACTCAATGTGGTGCCACGTTCCATCACCTGTTGCGCATAACCATCTGGCAATTGCATAATGAAATCATCAATGCCGATTAATTGTGCAGCGGCTCTGACTTCTGCTAAAGAAATATCTTTATTATACAACGTAATATTTTCAAAAATCGAACCGCTGAATAAAAAGACATCTTGCAAAACGACACCAATATTTCTGCGCAGGCAACTCAATTTATATTGTTCGATTGGTGAATTATCAATTAATATTTCGCCACTTTGATGTTCGTAAAATCTTGCCAAAAGCTGTGTGATAGTGGTTTTACCGCTACCTGTAGCACCAACAATTGCCAAACTTTTTCCTGATTTAATTTCAAACGAAACATTTTTTAACACAGGATTATTCTCGATGTATTCAAACGAAACATTTTTAAATTCTACTTCGCCATTTGTTTTTTTATTATCTATTTTTCCTTTATCAGTAATGCTTTGGTTATCTTCTAATAAATTTTTTAGTCGTTCGCCTGCTATCACACCACGTTGTAAAGTGTTGAATTTATCAGCAACTGCACGTAACGGGCGAAATAATAAATTGATGTACATGATGAATGCAACCATTAAACCAGGTGAGGCTGTTTTATTATACAAATGCAGGCAAACCCAAAATACAACTAAAGCTGTTGCGATAGCTGAAATCAATTCAACAACAGGGAAAAATACACTGTAAGCCCAGATTGAAGCAATGTTAGCCTTCTTCAAATTATGATTGATCCGACGAAATTTGTTAAACTCACGTTGCTCTGATGCAAACATTTGAATAATACTCATGCCGCTTAAATGCTCTTGTATAAAAGCATACAAATTTGAAATTTGTGTCCGTTCTGCTTGATAACTTTTATTTACAGCTTCTTTAAAATAGTAAGTTGCTACTAATAACAATGGAAAAACTGTAAGTGTAACCAATGTCAATTGCCAGCTTTTATAAATCATAACAGTAATCACAGCAATAATAGATATTAGATCAGCAAATACTGCAATAATTCCTTCTGAAAAAACATCATTAATGGTTTCAACATCAGTAATTGTTCTTGCTACCACAGTGCCTACAGGTGTTTTATCAAAAAATTGAAGTCGAAAACTTAATGAAGTTTTGAAAATAATATTTCTTAATTCCATTATGACTTGTTGACCTAAAGCATTTGTCAGATACATAAAAAAATATCTGCTGATGGTTTCAGCAAATAATAGCAACAAGAGCAATCCACACATCAGGGTAATGTGATAGAAATCGGCTTTGAGCACATATTTATCTATTGCTAATTGTGCAACCATTGGTCTGGCTGCTGACAATCCTGCTAATAAAATGGCTAAAAAAACGGAAACAAAAAAAGTGGTTTTATGCGGTGCAACAAATTGGTATAAAAATTTGATGACACTGCTGTTTTTTTGTTTTGACATTAATTTTTAAATTGATTTTTCTTTTAATTACCCCAACAATTTCACAACATCTTTTGCAAAATAGCTGGCGATTAAATCGGCTCCTGCACGTTTGATAGATAATGTGGTTTCTAAAATGGTTTGGTCTTCATTCAACCAGCCTTTGGCAGCAGCAGCTTTAATCATGCTGTATTCACCACTTACATGATAGGCGCTTACGGGCACATCAGAGATATTCTTTACTTCACGAATAATATCTAAGTAGCTCAAAGCAGGCTTCACCATTACAATATCAGCACCTTCATCAATATCCATTAGCACTTCTTTCACTGCTTCAATTCTATTGGCAGGATTCATCTGATAAGATTTTTTATCGCCAAATCCGGGGGCAGAATCTAATGCATCGCGGAATGGTCCATAAAAGCAAGATGCATATTTTGCGCTGTAAGCCATGATGCCTGTTTTGGTAAAATTGTTTTCTTCTAACGCCTCACGAATAGCTAAAATTCTTCCATCCATCATATCACTTGGTGCTACGAAATCAGCACCAGCAGTTGCATGCGATACACTCATCAATGCTAATACTTCTGCTGTTGCATCATTCACAATTTCATTGTTTTCAACAATGCCATCATGACCATAAATGGAAAAAGGGTCGAGTGCAACATCAGTCATCACACACATATCAGGGCATACATTTTTGATGGCTTTAATGCTGCGTTGCATTAATCCATCAGGATTCAAGGCTTCTGTGCCTTTATTGTCTTTTAATTTGTCATCGCATTTGATGAATAACAAAACGCACTTCAAACCCATACTCCACAGCTCTTTTACTTCTTTTTCGATGTTGTCTAAACTCATACGGTAGTAACCAGGCATAGAAGAAATCTCTTCCTTATAATTTTTTCCTTCGTTGATAAAAAGCGGAACAATAAAATCGTTGGGCAATAAAATTGTTTCACTCACCATGGCTCTGATTGCAGGTGATTGACGAAGAATACGTGGGCGACGAATAATTTGCATTTTTAGTTATTTTCTTCTTTCAATTTCTTTTTTAATCAATTTTAATTCACGGCTCATTTGACCTGCAATGGCAGTGTTTTCTTGTGCTCGGCGAATTAAATAAGGCATTACATCGCCAACAGGACCGAAAGGTAAATACTTACAAGCATTGTATCCACCTTGGGCCATGTTGAATGTAATATGGTCGCTCATGCCATACAATTGCGAAAAATAAATGTTCAAATGATTGTGCTGAATATTTTTTTGAACCATTATCTCAACAGCCTTTTGATGTGATAATTCATTGTGCGATGCACAGAAAAAAGCAACATGTTCAATAGCATCTAAACATGCAGCAACAGCTAAATCAAAATCTCTGTCAGTCGCTTCTTTGTTGGGTTGAATAGGCGATGGGTACCCCATTTCTTTTGCACGTTTGCGTTCCTTTTCCATGTAAGCACCTCTCACCAATTTCATTCCTAAAATAAAATTATTTTCTTTTGAGAGCGCTATGCATTTTTTCAAAAACTCCAATCTATCGTGTCGATATAATTGCACTGTGTTATAAACCACTGCTTTTGTTTTATTGAATTGCAATAACATCGCATTCACCAAAGCATCTACTGGGTCTTGAATCCAAGTTTCTTCGGCATCTACCAACACGGCTACATTTTTATCAGCAGCACTTTGGCAAAGTGTGAGCATTCTGTTTTTTACCCGACGAAATTCTTCTTGCTCGTCAGCAGTTAAAGGGTGCTTGGCTTGCAATTTTTCTAATAATTCAAACCTTGCCAAGCCTGTAACTTTCACACTCACAAAAGGAACATTAGCTGATGCAGCATAATCAACTACATGCATCAATTCATTTAAAGTATTATCAAATTCGGCTTCGCCACTTTTCGCTTCGATAGCATAATCTAATATTGATTGCACTTGATATTTCTTCAATTCATCAACAATCACTTTCGATTCTTCTAAACTTTCGCCACCGCAAAACTGTTCGAAGATGGTTTTTTTAATCAAAGTTTTTACAGGCAAATTCAGATTCAGAGCCATTTGTGCCATCGATGTTCCCATCTTAACCAATGATTGATTATTCATTAAGCCAAATAAAAAATTGGCTTTTTGCAAAGCACTTTTGTTTTTTATTTTAAAAGCAATTTCAGTGTTATCGAAATTTATCATTGCTGATTTTTTTTGTGGCGGCAAATATAGAGAAATGAAGTTTAAATGAACAGGATAACGCACAGTTCAGTAAGATGTTTAATTTTGCCGCTCCATTTTTATGTTCAATATTAAAACCTACAAACAAATTTTGCTCATTGCTTTTCCAATCATGATTGGGATGGTATCGCAAAATATTATTCAAATTACCAACACTGCTTTTTTGGGCAGATTGGGCGAAGAAGCTTTGGGCGTAAGTGCAATGGGCGGTTTGTTTTATATGTTGCTAAGTGTGCTTTCATGGGGGTTTAGCAATGGCACACAAATATTAGTTGCCCGAAGATTGGGCGAAAAACGATTCAGCGAAATTGGTTCGCTAACGATGCACAACATCGTCATCATGTGTATTTATGCAGTGGTGGCATTTCTTGTTTTACAATTTGGCGCTGAAATAATTTTAGCAAAAGTGATTCACTCAAAAAGTGTTTTTGATAAAAGCATTTCATTTTTAAAATATCGAAGTTGGGGGATTTTATTCACCGTTTTCATTAGTACACTCAATGCTTTTTATATTGGTTTGGGCAGAACAAAAGTGATTACTTATAGCACTTTGGTAACAGCCACCATCAATATTTTTTTAGATTATAGTTTGATTTTCGGGCATTTTCATTTTCCTGCATTGCAAACCGATGGTGCAGCCATTGCCAGTATTATAGCCGAGTTGGGTGGTTTGATGGTGTTGTTATACAATTTGTTTTTACATAATTATTTCAAGCAATACAATTTTTCATTCAAAACAAAATTTGAAAAAGAAAAATTCAAGCAATTGCTCAAGCTATCATCACCATTGGTTTTGCAGTATAGTTTTAGTTTTGGTGCTTGGTATTTATTTTTTATTGTTTTGGAAAATATGGGCGAACAAACCGTTGCCATTGCTAATATTATGCGAAGCATTTTGTTTTTATTCACCATCAGTTGTTGGGCAATTGCCAGCAGTTGCAATAGTTTAGTGAGCAATAAAATTGGCGAAGGCAAAAAATATGAAGTGATTGAAACTATTAAAAGTGCAGGTATGTTGAGTTTTTTAATCAGTTTGTTTTTTGTGATTTTATTATGGCTGTTTGCCAAACCAATCATGCATATTTACACAGATAAACTTGCTTTGATTGATGGCGCAATTGAACCTTTGTATATGTTGGGCTTAGCCATTTTATTTTTATCATTTTCAACTGTGGTTTTTCAGGGTGTGCAAGGCACAGGCAATACGATGTTTAATTTATTGGCAGAATTTATTTCGGTATTGGTTTATTGCGCTTACGTTTTTGGCTTTGTTAATCGCTTGCAATTATCGCTTACTTGGGCTTGGGCAAGTGAATTGTTCTATTGGACTTCATTGGTTTTACTAAGTATTTTTTATCTGAAATCAGGCAGATGGAAATTGAAAAAAATATAACAATTCTTCTTACATCTTGAAATTGGCATGATATTCGCTAAACAATTCCAAACAAACAAAACAAATAAAATGAAACAAGTAAAATTTTTAGTAAGTGCTGCAATAGTTGCAGTTTTACTTTTAGGTCAACAATCTTTTGCAGCAGTTCAAAAAGATGCTAAAGAAAAAAAGGAAAAAGCTGAAACAAAAGCTACAGCAGCAAAAAAAGAAACTAAAAAAGAAGCAGGTGAAAAAAAGGAAAAAGCTGAAGCTAAAAGTAAAGAAATGAAAAAAGAAGGCAAAGAAAAAGCTGAATCTAAAGGCGCAGCAATGAAAAAAGAAGGTAAAGAAAAAACTGAAAAGGTTGAAAGTAAAGGCAAGGAAATAAAAAAAGAAGGTAAAGAAAAAGCTACAAAAGCTGAAACTAAAGGTTCAGCAGCAAAAAAAGAAGTTTCTGAAAAGAAAGATAAAGTTGAATCGGCTGTAAAAACAACTGATGCAGTTGACCCTAAATTACATGGTCCTAATGGTGAATCAGTTCATACTGGTCCTCGTGGTGGAAAATATTATATCAACAAAAATGGCAACAAATCTTATATCACTCCTGATAGTAAGTAAGTTGAATTTGAAAAATACTAAAAAAGGCTCATCAATTAATTTTGATAAGCCTTTTTTTATTCTTTAACAAATTTCACAACCTCTTGCAAACCGATTTCATCAGCGGATTTTATGAATTACATACTATTAACCAAATTACTTATTTTCGATATTGATGTTAAACATTGGATACTCTTTTTACGGTTCTACCAAATAAATCTGTATTTTCTCAATATTCAATATCCAACTTAATAAACTTTAAGCAATCTTCAACTTCACATCCATGGCATCTCTTAAAGCTTCGCCTAAAATATTATAAACCAACACAGTTAAGAAAATGCACAAACCAGGAAATACTACTAGCCACCAAGCCTGAAAATTTTCTCTGCCCGAATTGATTAAAGAACCCCAGGTTACTTGTTCCACAGGCACTCCAACACCTAAGAAGGACAAACTCGATTCAATTAAAATGGCTGAAGCAATGCCAAATGAAATACTTACTAAAGCTGGCGCAATAGCATTTGGCAGCGCATGACGAAATATGATTTGCCAATGTTTCAGTCCTAAAACTTCAGTTGCCTGAATAAATTCTGCATTGCGCAAACGCAACATTTCTGCACGAATGAATCTTGCAATTTGTGTCCATTGCACCAATGCGATGATGCAAATCAAATTCAGCATGGAAGGTTTTGCAATGGCTGCAATTGTGATAATCAACAATAATGTTGGTAAAGAAACCACCACTTCAATGGCTCGTGAGATGATATTGTCTAGAGGAATTGGAATAACTGAATTGAGAAAAGCAATTTTACTCAACACTTTTCCGATGAAATAAAAAATACCAAGCACCAATAAAAAAATCGCCCCACAAAAAAGCAATT
>CANFST010000016.1 GCA_947449695.1 Chitinophagales bacterium | reverse complement strand
TTGTGAAACTTAACCAGCTTTTATAAAAACCTAACCAGAAATTGACAAAACCAAGGATGTTTTTGTGAAAACCTAACCAGTTTTTCTAAATTCCTGATAAGGAATGAAAAAAAGTAAATAAAAATCTACCCCAATCCATTATCAATGAACCTCAATTTTAATTGTTACAAAGCTTCGTTATGAATTTGCCTGATTGAAAAGAATGGTTTAGATTTGAAAAATGAAAAGCCTAACTGAATCAAGCAGCTACCAAACCCCAATGCTGAAAAGCTATGCAGCAACCCGGAGGCAACTAATGCAACTTAACATTTACGATAAATAAGTGTGGTGCATTAAGAAAATATTGTTTGTAAAGGTTGTAGGGTTGTTGATATTGCTTTCGACCCTACAGCCTTCTTTTTGTCAAAGTGTAATTACTATTCCAGACTCTTCTTTTGAGAACGTGGACATTAATAATGACCAATTTTTCACATGGCATATTTGCAGTTACTTTCCTACCCCATGGATTACTGGAGAAAATTTTGGAAATGCTTTTGTTCCCACTACTCAAAGTCCCACTAATGGAACTTATTGCATTAACGTTGGGGGGGGGGGCGGTATCACAAGGATTAGATTCTTTTAATAAGATATTAGGAGTGCAATTGAATGGAACTTTGCAGCAATGGAAAAAATATTATTTTTATTTAGATGCTGCTTGTGTGGTTAGATTTAAATACTGCACACAATGCGATATTGGGATGTTAAAAATATTATTAGGTAAGCATTTATGTGAGTATAATCAAGAAGCTTGGTTATCGCCACCATTAGATAGTGTATGGCATCGTTATAAAGTTGAGTTTGTATCTGATGATAATTATCAATATATTGCTATTGAAGGTTGGAGTGTTACGCCTGATAGAGCTGGGATAGAATGGGTAGATAATTTATCCTCAATTTATGAAGAAGTTGAACAACCTAATTTGCCAAGTGGTAACAATGCTTTTTATAATGCGAATAACAAACACTTGGAAGTGTGGTGTAATGCAGCAAATAATAGCAATACCACATTGGTATTGTATAATTTATTGGGTCAAATAATAGTGCAGCAACCTTATGTTGCCAACAGTAGCATAGCCAATGAAATAGATATGAGTGCATTGCCACAAAGTATTTACATCATTGAACAAAAAGACCAAAATGGGAAAAAACTGTGGCAACAGAAAGTAATGAAATGATGGTTTATTTATCGAGCGGCATTTAATTCATCAAAGCTCAAAATTTCATTAGCTAAATTTACCCATTGCGCCACACTCAATTGTTCGGCACGTTGGTTCAATATTTTTTCATCCAGTTTTTTTGATGCAGGATAAATTTTTAAGGCATTGCGCAAAGTTTTGCGGCGCTGATTAAAGCCAGCTTTCACCACATTAAAAAAATGTTTTTCATCTTTAATTATAAATGGTTCAGCCAGTGGCATAAATCGAACCACACCACTTTGAACCTTAGGCGGAGGGTCGAAAAAGTGAGGAGGCACATCTAATAAATATTCTACTTTGAAAAATGCCTGTGATAAAATAGAAGTAACGCCATATACTTTATTGCCTTCTTTAGCAGCCAATCGCATAGCCACTTCTTTTTGAAACATACCAACCATCTGCTTCACCACATTGCGCTGTTCAATTATTCTAAAAACAATTTCAGTAGAAATATTGTATGGAAAATTACCAATTACGTATACATTTTTGTCAGGAAAGTTTTTTGCAAAATCAACTTTCAAAATATCCTGATGAATAAAATGAATACCTTCAAATTGTTGTGGAATCAATTGCGCCAGCCTGTCATCAATATCCACGGCTGTTAAATTATGCGGATATTTTTTGATTAAATATTTGGTTAAAACACCTAAACCTGGCCCAACTTCAACCACAGCACCATCTACATTCTGCAAAGCATCAACAATATCCATTGCAACACCCTCATCTTTTAAAAAATGCTGTCCTAATGATTTTTTATGCTGAAATTTTTTTTGCAAAATGCTGTTTGTTTAAAGTGGGAAAGATAACACAACCCAGCAAAATGAAAGCTGATGTGGAAACAAAAATTAGATTATTTTCGCTTCAAACATTTTTTATGGCATTAAGCGAAGAAAGTAAATCGAAAATTTTTCAGCAATTGAAAATGGTGATGGAAAAACATTGTCCGCCATTGGTTGTCAACAAAGGCAGCCAGCATGCTTTTGAAGTGATTGGAAATATTCCAACACCTTATGGCAGCAAAAAAGTGATGGTGCCAGGTATGTATTTCGCTTCGATAGTTATTCGAAAAGATGCCGTTACTTTTTATTTTTTCCCCACTTACATGAATGAAAAAGAGTTCAAACCTTTAGCACCCAACACCTGGAAAACCTTGAAAGGAAAAACTTGTTTTCATTTTAAAAAAGAAGAACAAGTAGATGAAAAAGAATTAAACGCACTTTTTAAAAAAGGAATTGAAGCCTTCAAAAAAATGAATTGGATAAAATGATTTCGGCTTTATTCATTTTCACTAATTTTAACCCACGATATTTTTTTTGATTCATGCTGCATAGTTTACATATTCAGAATTACGCTTTAATACAACAGTTGGAAATTAATTTCTCCAACCAACTCACTATTATCACTGGTGAAACAGGCGCTGGAAAATCAATACTGTTAGGTGCTTTAGGCTTGCTGTTAGGTGAAAGAGCTGATAGTGATGTGTTGTTTGACAAAGAAAAAAAATGTGTGGTAGAAGGAAATTTTCTGATTGAAAATTTAGGCTTAGAAGATTTTTTTAAAGAGAATGAAATTGATTTTGATACACATTGCATCATCCGTCGTGAAATTACAGCTAATGGAAAATCAAGAGCTTTTATCAATGATACGCCCGTTAATTTAACGGCATTAAAGCAGCTTTCAGAAGAATTGATTGATGTACATCGCCAGCATGAAACGTTATCATTGAACAGTTCAAAATTTCAATTGGTCATGTTAGATGCGTTGGCTGGAAACGAAATTTTATTGGCAGCATATCAGCAACAATTTAAAAACTACCAACAAAAACAAAATCGTTTATCAGCTTTAAAAACAGAACAGGAGCAGCTTTTACGCAATCTGGATTATTTTCAATTTCAATTTAAAGAGTTAAGTGAAGCAAAATTAATAGGTAATGAACTCACTGAATTAGAAAGCGAATTGCAATTATTAGAAAATGCTGATAACATTAAAAGCACTTTGCAGCAAGCATTTCAGGGTTTGAGTGAAAGTGATGAAGCGATTACTTCGCAATTGAAAAATATTATTTCACAAGTCAATTCTATCAAAAATTTAAAACCTGAAATTGCTGAATTGCATCAGCGATTGAACAGTGCTGCTTTAGAAATTAAAGACATTGCTGATGAAATTGACAGCTTGAATCAACATATTAATACGGATGCAGAACGCATGCAAATTGTGAGTGAACGAATTGATTTGTTGAATAGATTGATGAAAAAACACAACGCTGCCAACGATGATGAATTGCTACAAATTCAAAATGATTTTGAACAAAAAATAAAAGCCATCGAAATTGGCAATGATGAAATCGAGTCTATCGAAAAGGAAATTTCAACACTTCATCAAAACTTATTGACAAAGGCAAAATCCTTATCAAATAAGCGTTTGCAAGCTGCAACACCATTTGAAAAAAATGTAAATGAATTATTGCATGAAGTTGGAATGCCACATGCTTTGTTAAAAATTGAGCATCATGCTTTGCAAGAAATTAATCAAACAGGCAGCGACAATTTTAAATTTTTATTCACTGCCAACAAAGGAAGTGCATTACAAGAAATCAGCAAAGTGGCTTCTGGTGGCGAATTGAGCCGATTAATGTTGTGCATCAAATCATTAGTTGCTGCATCAACGCATCTTCCAACGTTGGTTTTTGACGAAATTGATACAGGCATCAGCGGTGAAGTAGCGATGCAGGTTGGAAAGGTTTTGCAACAGTTAGCTTCATCACATCAGGTGCTGTGCATCACTCATCTTCCGCAGATTGCAGCCAAAGGCAATGCTCATTATTTTGTTTATAAAACAACCAGCGGCGAACGAACTTTATCGCAAATAAAATCGCTGAATGAGCATGAGCGAATAGTTGAAATTGCAAAAATGTTGAGCGGCAATCAACCTGGCGAAGCTGCTATGGCAAATGCAAAAGAGTTGTTGAATTGATTGTTTATCTTTAAAAAATAAATGCGAAATCCGAATCTAAATAACGAACAAGAAAATTTGTCGCCCACTGATAAAGAGATTGAAAAAGTTTTGCGTCCGCAAGGCTTTCATGAATTTGCAGGGCAAGAAAAAATTGTAGAAAATTTGATGATTTTTATTCAAGCAGCCAAACAACGTGGCGAAGCTTTAGACCATGTGTTGTTGCATGGTCCGCCAGGTTTGGGCAAAACAACTTTGAGTCATATTGTTGCAAATGAATTGGGCGTAAGCATGAAAATGACCAGCGGACCTGTGATTGAAAAAGCTGGTGATTTAGCAGGTTTGCTGACCAACTTACAACCGAATGATGTTTTGTTTATTGATGAAATTCATCGAATGAACACCACCATTGAAGAATATTTGTACAGCGCAATGGAAGATTTCAAAATTGACATCATGATTGAAAGTGGTCCAAACGCCCGTTCGGTGCAGATTGCATTGAATCCATTTACATTGGTTGGTGCAACTACTCGAAGTGGTTTATTAAGTTCACCTTTGCGAAGCCGTTTTGGTATTACATCTCGGGTTGATTATTATACAAAAGAAGTTTTGGCAGGCATTGTAAAACGTTCTGCAACCATTTTAAAAACAGAAATTGATACGAAAGGCGCATTTGAAATTGCACGTAGAAGCCGCGGTACGCCTCGTATTGCGAATGCTTTGTTGCGCCGCATCAGAGATTTTGCACAGGTAAAAGGCAACGGAAAAATTGATTTAGAAATTGCTCGATATGGTTTGCAGGCATTAAATGTAGATGAAAATGGATTGGATGAAATGGACAATAGAATTTTATCTGCCATCGTTGAAAAGTTTGCTGGTGGCCCTGTTGGCGTTACAACCATTGCAACAGCAGTGGGCGAAGAGGCTGGTACCATTGAAGAAGTGTATGAACCCTATTTAATTCAGGAGGGATATTTAATGCGAACCCCTCGGGGAAGAGAAGCTACAGATTTGGCGTTCAAGCATGTTGGAAAAATACCACCGCAACGAGTGGGGAATTTATTTTAAAATAAAATTAATTCTACATGAAAATATTTTTACTGTTTTTTTTAACACTTTTTTGTTGCATTTCTTGTCAAAAGAAAAAGGCAAATGAATATAAAATTATCGATGCCGATTCGTTAAAAATTAGTGGTTGCGTAGGCGCATATACTCTTACTGGGAAAAGCATTTCAATTAACTTTATAGCTCTTGGGAATAACAACTATAAATATGACACCAGCTATGGTGCAATTCCTTGTTGCGCTACCATGAAGCAAATTTCTAAAAAGCAAATTCAGTTGATTATACAATCTTGGACTTATACTTGGAGTTCATATACTTTCAATCTTGAAAAAATAAGTACCGATTCATCTTATTCAACAATTAGTGTTCCGACAGGTGTTGTATCTGTTGGGCTCAACACGAGTTCAAAAAAGTTTCACTACATTGAATACGGTGGAGTCAATAATACTTCTTTCTTTAATGAGTTCATTGGTAATAAATAATAAAAAATGGAAAAAAATCTTTCAAAAGCGTTTTTAAAAACTTCTTTTTTTTCGGCAATCATTTTATTGATTGGCTATGCCGCCACCAAACATTCATCAACAAAAAAAATGGAAATAGCAACTGATTGGCGACATGATTATCATTCTTTTGCAGAACCGAATAATGCAGTAGTAAAGCACCTTTCACTCAATTTGAATATTGATTTTGAAAAAAATATTTTAAGTGGATTTGCGAATTGGCAAATTGAAAAATCTGCTGATGCAAAAGAAATTATTTTCGATACTCGTGATTTAACAATTGAAAAAATCACGTTGAATGAAGATTCAACACCAATCAATTTTGAATTAAAATCTGCTGATAAAATTTTAGGAAGCGCTTTACATATCCCGATTTCTACCACCACTAATTCGGTAAAAATATTTTATCATACATCACAAAATGCGCTGGCATTGCAATGGTTGAAACCCGAACAAACCACAGGCAAACAGAAATTTTTATTTACACAATCAGAAGCAATTTTAGCCAGAAGTTGGATTCCTTGTCAGGATGGTCCAGCTATTCGCTTTACTTATGATGCAACAATTTATTGTCCGAAAAATTTAATGGCGGTGATGAGTGTGGCTGATAATCCACAATCCATCAATGCTTCAGGCGAATATCATTATGCGCAACCTAAACCAATTCCAAGTTATTTGATGGCGTTAGCAGTTGGTGAAATTGCTTTCAAAAAAATAAATGAGCGTTGCGGAATTTATGCTGAATTGCCAATGGTTGATAAAGTGGCTTGGGAATTTGCTGACATGGGTAAAATGGTAGATGCGGCTGAAAAGCTCTATGGTCCTTATGCTTGGGGTAGGTATGATGTGATTGTGTTGCCACCAAGTTTCCCCTTTGGAGGTATGGAAAATCCTTGTTTGACTTTTGCCACACCAACTGTAATTGCTGGTGATAGAAGTTTGGTATCGCTCGTGGCGCATGAATTGGCGCATAGTTGGAGCGGAAATTTAACAACGAATGCAACTTGGAATGATTTCTGGTTGAATGAAGGATTCACGATGTATTTTCAAATGAGAATTATGGAGGCCTTGTATGGTAAGGATTACAGCGATATGGAAGCCAACTTGTGTGTGCAAGATTTACAAAATACTTTAAAAGATTTTGGCGAAAAAAATCCTGACACCAAATTGAAATTGGATTTAAAAGGCAGAGATCCAGATGACGGCATGAACGATATTGCTTACAACAAGGGCTATCTATTTTTACGATTGATGGAAGAAACTGTCGGAAGAAATTTGTGGGATGAGTTTTTAAAAAGCTGGTTTGCGGCGCATCAATTTCAATCAGTAACTACTGAAGATTTTGTAGAATTTTTAAACAAGAATTTGATTGAACCTCACAAAGAAAAATTTTCTTCAGTGAATATCAATCAATGGATTTACGAAGTTGGATTGCCTGCAAATGCGACAACCATCAATGTTACAAGATTTATTGAAGTTGATGAACAAATCAAAAATTTCACAACAAAAAATTTGATTGAAAAAACTGTCAGCAAAAATTGGGTAACGAATGAGTGGTTGCATTTCATTAATAACGTACCTGAAAAATTGTCTGAAAAACAGCTAGATAATTTAGATGCTGCTTACCATTTTACAGGAAATAGTAATTGCGAAATTGCTGATGCCTGGTATTATTTGTGTTTGAAAAATCATTACACAAAAATTAATTCAGCGATGGAAAAATTTTTGTGCAGTGTAGGCAGAAGAAAATATTTATTGCCTTTATATGGCGAAATGATAAAATCAGAAGATGGAAAAATATTAGCTCATCAAATTTATGCTAAGGCTCGAGGTGGCTATCATAGCGTATCACAGCAAACATTAGATGAACTTTTAAAACTTAAAAAGTGATTCTATTACACCTGTAAATTATCAAATCTATAAACTGATTATTTTTTTATTATCGTACTGGCGGATTATTATTCCTATTGTTGTTATTGAATCGTCTGTTATTATTGTTGTTACGGCGATTGTTGTTGGGTTGATTACCATTGCTGCTGCCGTTATTATTTCTGTTATTATTCCTATTATTGTTGTTGTTATTTCTACGATTGTTATTGCTAAAATTTTTCTTGTTTTGTCCAATTCCTTTGGAAAAATCATTTCGCAATTGCATATTCTGGATGCGTTGCTCATCATCTAATGACAATACACCTTCGCTCATCATTCGCAAATCATCTTTGATTGTGTCATCATTTACATCTTCATTATTCCAATTGCGATATGTCATTTTCATTACTGTTGCAATACTTTCAGCAAAAAAGGCTTTCTTTTTCTCATCATTTTCAACCAAGGCTTTATCAATCAATACTTCAACATTATGACCATAATGACGAAATTTTACTTTATGACGTGGATATTTTAATTGTTTTGGTTTTGCAATGATTGTTTCGGCGGTTGGTATAGGATAAGGAGAATCAACATCGAGTTTGAATTCACTCATCACAAATAAATGGTCCCATAATTTGTGTCTGAAATCTTCCACATTTTTTAAATGAGGGAACAACATGCCCATTAGTTCAATCGCTGCTTTTGCAAGCTGATTCCGTTTCTCACGGTCTTCAACTGCCATTATTATATTAACTACTTTTTGAATATGACGACCATATTCTTTAATGATGAGTTTGCCTCGTTCAGTGTTGTATTGCATGAAATTTATCTGCTAAAAAATTGCTAAAAACAAAACGGAAAGATTATGCTGTGTTTTTAGCTTTTTTGTAAGGTTTAGTTTACCAAAAGTAATCAATAATTCTTTTTCAACAAAATTATTTCTCTAACAATAAAGTGCTGCCTGCATTAAGTTCGGCATTAGAGGAAATATTATTGTTGTCTTTAATTAATGCTACCGTATTTTTTGGAAATAATTTAGAAATGGTTTCCATCTTATCTCCTGGCTTAATGATATATACGAAAAATTCTTTTTGATAAAATTCTTTTTCTGTTTTGGTTGTATTTAATGTATTTGTGGCAGCGGAGGTGATTACTAATGGTTTTTCATTAAAATCTGATTGCTTTGCCGATGGGCTAATAGTTGCAGCGGAAGTAGCTTCAAAATTATTATTGATACTTGCAGTTAAGGTTTTATCACTATTTAGTGTTCCATGATTTTGTAAATAGTTACTCAATTCAGTTTGAGCAGCGTAGCTGTTCATGGCATCTACAATACCAAGCAAATGTGGTACATATTTCCTGGTTTCACGAGGCAGATATTTGTAAATAACCCAAAAATCAGTTGAGCCATTTGCTTTTTCTATAGCTGCATCCACCATTCCTTCGCCACAATTATAGGCGGCTGTTACCAATTGCCAATCGTGATATTGATTAAATAATTTTTTAAAATATTGAGCTGCTGCTCGTGTTGCTTTTTCAGGATTGGTGCGTTCGTCAGTTTGACGATTGATTTTTAAACCATATCTCATGCCTGTAAAACGCATAAACTGCCACATTCCTCTAGCGCCAGCACGTGAGTAAACATGTGTATTGAAACCTGATTCAATAAAAGCTAAGTACTTTAATTCAGTTGGAATGCCTTCTTCATTGAAAA
Source organism: Chitinophagales bacterium (assembly GCA_947449695.1). Classification (GTDB taxonomy): domain Bacteria; phylum Bacteroidota; class Bacteroidia; order Chitinophagales; family CAIODY01; genus CAIODY01. The sequence continues at coordinate 49,760 of CANFST010000016.1, read as the reverse complement.
TATTTTCTATCATCGGAAACCAATCTTTACCACGTTCCATCATGGTTTTGATTTTTGAAAAATCGTTGCTTTGATAAAATTCACTTACTTGTTGCACATCATCATTGTATGAAATATCAATGGCAGATGGTTCAGAAATAACGGCATAGTGGTTATCAATTATTACAATTGAATCTTTTTTTAAGCCTAATGCAAAAGCATTAATGCCCATTAACAAAATTGAAATAATAATAAATAGTTGCTTCAAGAAACTCATCATCTTTAATTGTTTAAGTAGTTGGTTGAAATATTTTTCATACACCAGTTTGAAAAACTTAACAGTTGTTCTTCACTGAATTTTTTACTCATTATTTGGAAACCGAATGGCATCCTGTTGCTGTGAAAACCTAATGGCAATGATATACCTGGTATGCCAGCAATATTTGCTAGTACAGTATAAATATCATTCAAATACATTTCGATTGGGTCTTTTTTACTATTGAATTGAAATGCAGTTGTAGGGGTTGTTGGGCAAACAATGAAATCATAATTGTTGAATAAATCATTGATTTCATTGGTAACTGCTCGGCGAACCTTTTGTGCTTTAGTGTAATAAGCATCATAAAATCCTTCACTTAAAACAAACGTCCCTAACATAATTCTTCTTTTTACTTCCTTGCCAAATCCTTCACTACGGGTTTTTTTATAAACACTTTCCAAGTCAGTTGAATTAGCGCTTCTGAAGCCATACCTTACCCCATCGAATCTGGCTAAGTTGCTTGATGCTTCAGCAGTTGTGAGCACATAATAAGTAGGCACTAAATAATCTAACTTATCAAATGTTGCTCCTTCAACTGTTGCTCCTTTTGACTTTAATATTTCTAAAATTTCAAAAGTTCTGTTTTTGATTTCGTTATCTAATCCTTTTGATTCAAGTACAGAAGGCAAATAAGCAATCTTTAATTTTGAAACATCGGTATTGGAAATATTTAGTAAATAATCTTCCACTTGTTTTTGCGAACAAGTGCTATCGTTTTTGTCGGCACCACTCATTATTTGTAATAATAATGCTGCATCTTCTACTGATTTTGTAAACACACCAATTTGGTCGAATGATGAAGCGTAAGCTACTAAACCATATCTTGAAATCCTGCCATAGCTTGGCTTTACACCAACTATTCCGCAAAATGATGCTGGTTGCCGGATTGAACCACCAGTGTCAGTGCCTAGTGATGCTAAACATAAATCTGCCTGAACAGCAACTGCAGAGCCACCCGATGAACCACCCGGCACTTTTGTGTTATCTAAATCATTGAGTACATTGCCGTAAAATGAATTTTCATTGCTACTTCCCATTGCAAATTCATCGCAATTGGTTCTGCCAATGATAATGGCATCTTCATCTATTAATTTTTGTACAGCTGTAGCTGTGTATAGCGATTCGAAGCCACCTAATATTTTTGATGAACAAGTAACTGAATGATTTTTATAACACAACACATCTTTTATGGCAATTACTGCTCCAGCTAATTTGCCTGCTGTGTTATTTTTAATTTTTGTATCAATCAGCTTTGCAGCCTGCAAAGCTTCATCAGCCCACACTTCTACAAATGCATTGAGGTGCTTTTTGTTATCAATGTTTGCCAAATAATCTTTCACTAAGGCTTCGCAGGAAGTTTTAGCTTGTTTTAAATCGGCTTGTATGGCTGCTAATGAATGATACATACTTTAAATACAAAACTTGGAAAGTTGTTTTAAAACCGTCCAAGTTTGTGAAATAAATTATTAGTTAAATTAATTATTTGCTGTCTTTTGGCTTTTCGCTCATGCCTTCTTCAATCTCACGTTTTACGCCATCTTTAGCGTCGTTGAATTCACGAATCCCTTTTCCTAAACCTCTCATCAATTCAGGTATTTTTTTGCCACCGAATAATAAAACCACTACTAACAATATTAAAATCCATTCGCTTCCGCCTGGCATGGCCAATAATAAAAAGCCCAATGTTGTTGTCATTTTGAAAAAATTTAGACGGCGAAGATAAAAAAAATAGCTGAAAGGGTTGTTAATGAAGCGATAAAAAAAGCAGATTAATTTTTGATAGTCTTTTCTTCTTGTTTGGATAAAATATAAGAATAAATCACCGGAATGAGAGCTGCCGAAAAAATAATCGTTAGAAATATTTCGTGAAAATGTTGATGCAGAACAAATGGTAAAATCATTATCAGCAATCCTGCTATGAAAAAAAGTTTACCACCTAATTGATGAGTTTTGCGCCATACGTTTTCGTTTTCCAAAGTCCATGGCGTGCGGATTCCGATAAAATAATTTGGTTTTATGGCTTGAAAATAATTTCCTAAAAACATAAACAAGCCACCAACTAATACAAACATGATATCTACATGATTGGAATCGCTTTTAAAAGATAACTGTACACAGACAACACTTATTGCACCAAGAATTATTTGAAAAAAAAGTTTGAGCTTAAAATATTTACTACCCATTTTTTCAAATTGCTTTTTTGGATCAATCATTGGAATAAAAGTTAAAAGTGAATAAACGCCAATATTCATACCTAATACTATTATAATCAAAACCCATTTATGGCTCCAGTCATTAGGTTTACCATTCAAATCGAAATGTGTGGGTACAATTTCAGGTAATGAATTCCAGACAGAGGCTAAATAAATAATTGGTAAAATCACAATTATCCAGATCAAGATTTCTTTTTTGATGTCAAAGTTTTTCATGATAGCGGTATTTTATTTTTTTAGTTTAAGAATATAGCTTAGTAAATCGTCTAAAATGGTTGTGTTGATGGAGTACATTACATATTGCCCTTGCTTTTCACTCGTTACCAAATCAGCATGTTTTAATATTTCGAGATGATGCGAAATGCTGGGTTTTGAAATATTAAATGCATCAGCAATTTCGCCAGCAGTCAAATCTTTCTTTTTCAAAAGTTTTAAAATCTCTCGTCGGGTAGGGTCGTTTAAAGCTTTGAATAAATTATCCATGAATTAGATAGTTAAATAATTAGACAAATGTCTAAATATTTTTTTGTTTCTACAAGTTTTTCTAAAAATATTTTTTTTGTCTCAAAAAACACTTTCCAATTAGTTAATTAATATTTGCAAATCGTTTCTTACTTTTGCCCTCCCAAAAAATAAATTAAATAACAATCTAAGATTCAATGACTACTTTAAAAATTCTACAAATCCTTATTCCTGTATTTGGTATCGTTGGTTTGCTTTACACCTTCTTAAAAAGCAATTGGGTGAGCAAACAAGATGCTGGTAATGACCGCATGAAAGAAATCAGCACTTACATTGCCGAAGGTGCAATGGCTTTTTTGAAAGCTGAATATAAAGTGTTGGCTTATTTCGTGGCTATTGCAGCTATTTTATTAGCATTTATGGGTTCAACTGACCCGGGCAGCAGCTGGGTAATTGCTATCGCATTTATCATCGGTGCTGTTTTCAGTGCATGCGCTGGATTTATCGGAATGCGTATTGCTACTAAAGCTAACGTTCGTACAGCACAAGCAGCCCGTACAAGCTTATCAAAAGCATTAGCTGTTTCATTTGGTGGTGGTAGCGTAATGGGAATGGGTGTTGCAGGTTTGGCAGTATTAGGTTTAGGTGGTTTATTCTTAGTATTGAAACATTATTTCGCTCCAGGCGCAGCTGTTGATTCAGAAGAAATGAAACGTACGATTGAAGTATTGACAGGCTTTTCATTAGGTGCTGAATCAATCGCATTATTTGCTCGTGTGGGTGGTGGTATTTATACAAAAGCAGCTGACGTAGGTGCTGACTTAGTTGGTAAAGTAGAAGCAGGTATTCCTGAAGATGATCCTCGTAATCCGGCAACAATTGCTGATAACGTAGGCGATAACGTAGGTGATGTGGCTGGTATGGGTGCTGACTTGTTCGGTTCTTATGTTGCAACAGTATTAGCTACCATGGTATTAGGAAGAGAAACTTCTTCTTCAGATAATTTTGGTGGAATGGCTCCAATCTTATTACCGATGTTAATTGCTGGTATGGGTATCATTTTCTCTATCATCGGAACTTTGTTTGTTCGTGTGAGTGATGATGGAACTGCAACTACTGATAAAGTACAAAAAGCATTGAACATGGGTAACTGGGGTTCTATGATTATCACGGCTATTGCTTGTTATTTCGCAGTAAAATGGATGTTGCCAGATACGATGACATTACGTGGACATGAATTTACTTCAAATGGTGTATTCGGTGCTATCATGGTTGGTTTGGGTGTAGGTACTTTAATGAGTATCATCACTGAATATTATACAGCTATGGGCAAACGCCCTGTGTTGAGCATTATTCGTCAATCAGCAACAGGTTCAGCTACTAATATTATCGGTGGTTTATCAGTAGGTATGGAATCTACAGCCATGCCAATCATTGTGTTGGCTGCTGGTATTTTCGGTTCTTATTTATGTGCAGGTTTATATGGTGTGGCTATTGCTGCTGCTGGTATGATGGCTACAACAGCTATGCAATTAGCAATTGACGCTTTCGGACCAATTGCTGATAACGCTGGTGGTATTGCTGAAATGAGCGAATTACCTGCTGATGTTCGTGAAAAAACTGACGTATTAGATGCAGTTGGAAATACTACTGCTGCTTCAGGAAAAGGCTTTGCGATTGCTTCTGCGGCTTTAACTGCATTAGCATTGTTTGCTGCATTCGTTGGTATTGCAGGTATTGATGGTATTGATATTTATCGTGCTGATGTATTAGCTGGTTTATTTGTAGGTGGTATGATTCCTTTCTTATTCTCTTCATTTGCAATTGCGGCTGTTGGTCGTGCAGCAATGGCGATGGTGGAAGAAGTTCGTCGTCAGTTCCGTGAAATACCGGGTATTATGGAAGGAAAAGGAAAACCTGAATATGATAAATGTGTGGCTATTTCAACTAAAGCATCTATCCGTGAAATGATGATTCCTGGTGCTATCGCTATCATTATGCCTTTGGTTATTGGTTTTGCTTTTGGGCCTGAAGTATTAGGTGGTTTCTTAGCTGGTGCAACTGTTTGTGGTGTGTTGATGGGTATGTTCCAGAACAACGCTGGTGGTGCTTGGGATAATGCTAAAAAATCTTTTGAAAAAGGGGTGAACATCAATGGTGAAATGTTCTACAAAAAATCTGAACCACACAAAGCATCAGTTACTGGTGATACAGTTGGTGATCCATTTAAAGATACAAGTGGTCCTTCGATGAATATCTTGATTAAATTGATGAGTATTGTGGCGTTGGTAATTGCACCAACTTTATCACATATTTATCATGATAAAATTGAAGCACATCGTTATGAAAAAATCAACAGCATGATGAATACATCAGGTTGTGGTGATTTTAACTCAAAAGATTTTATTAATGAAAATTGCACCAATGGAAAATGCGAAGGCAAATCAGAATGTGGTGATATGAGTGCTGAATGCCCTGCAATGAATGGAAAAATGGAATGCGATTCAGCTTGTATGGCTAAGATGGGTTGCAAAACTAAAGAAGAATGTATGGCTAAAATGAAAATGATGTGTGATAGTACAAAAGCTGAACGCCGTCATTGCTGCAAAAAAGGTGCAGAAGAAATGAGTGCAAAAAAATAGTTTTTAGTAGCTGGTTATTAGTAACCAGTAAAAACAATATGATAACGGCTGTAAGACTAGTTTCTTACAGCCGTTTGTTTTATGACCACATTCATTTATTCTTTACTTCCGTTCTCTTTTCAGCAGTGGCAGGTTTTCTTGCTTCGCAATGCTTTCGGCTAAGGCATTGCCTTCGGGGGTAAATGCCCACACAAACACATTTTTGATTTGGTGTTCTTTTCGGATGGCTTGAATGGCAGCCAGCGTATATTGTTTTGCTAATCCTTTTTTGCGGTATTCATCTAATACCATTGCCGAACACAAATACAGAGCATCGTATTGGCTTTGCAAAGGTGTTTTCGACAGCAACTCGGTTTCGGATATTTTACCATCAATAAATTCGTGCATCAAAGTGATAGTGGTAGGTATGATAATAACCCACAACACAGGCCCGTCACCATCTATATATTCAGATATAGTAGCAGTATGTAATTGTTTTAATTGCTCAATGATTTGTTCATCCACATCCAATTGCATAGGATCGTTGTGAGCAGCAAACACCTCTTGTGCCAGTTGTATCATGCGGTTAAAATTGTTCATGGTAGGTTGATTAGAAAAGACAAACAAAGCTAAACTCTAAAAAGTTGTATGAACCAATTTTGTGTTATTTAGAATCATCAAGTTGATAAAATTAAACAGAAAATATTTTCAATAAATCTTTTGATTCAATTTGATTAGTATTCTTATTCTATCATTTATCTAAAACTAAAAGCGCCAAACATATATTTTGTTTGGCGCTTTTTAGTTCTGATTGGTAAATAAAATTATTGCACTTTCGATTTTAATACTTCCAGTTGTTTCTTTAAGTCATTTATCGATAGTTGTTGTTCGTCTATTATTTTTTGTTGCTCTTGCATTGCTTTCACCATTGGCACTACAAACTCTGCGTAACTCAATCGGTATGTATCATTTTCATTAGCAGGTTTTATAACACCACTGAAATTATATTTTGAATCATTGGCTGCTTTTTCAACTTCTTGTGCAATAAATCCAGATTGTATTTCTTTTTCCTTTTGAGCAATTGATTCTTCGTTTCCGTTTGGCATTTTCAGTTTTGCATTCAGTTCTTTTATTTTCAAATTATAAGTTACAGGGCGCAACTTCATGATGAATTCCAAACCTTTTACATCTTCTTTAATATTGGTTTTAAATCTTCCATCTGATACATTACTCCAGTTAGCCCAACCACCAATACTTGTTGTGGAACTGTTTCCAATTCTTACAGTGTTGTTAGAAGTAACAGATAAACCTGTTCCTAATGCAATTGAATTTTGTCCTGAAGCCGAAGCACTTTTGCCTACAGCAATGGCATCATCAGCGCTTGCGGATGCTAATGCGCCAACGGCTAGAGTGTTTTGCCCCGAAGTACTTTGCACATTGTAACCAATGGCGGTTACATAATTATTGTTATTTGCTTGCGCATTATAACCAATTGCCATACAATTAGAATTTGTATTTGCCGAAGCACCATAACCAATAGCAATACAATTGCCTTGAGTGGCTTGCGCATTATAACCTAATGCAATAGAATTTGAACCGCTTGCTGTTGCAGATGCCCCAAATGCAGTTCCATTTGTGACAGAGGCAGATGATGAAACGCCGAATGAAGTAGTTAATGCTCCTAAGTTTCCGGCAGTGGTATTATTTCTCTTAAAAACTAAATCAGCATTATCAGTAGTTCCTATGAAGTTTGTACCTGCGTTTGTGCTGCTGTTTCCTGTTGTTGACCATCCACCCCCAATCCATGATAAAGTTCCACTACCATTTGTTGAAAGTACATAGCCATTTGATCCATCAGCACTTGGTAAAGTATAAGTAGTTGAACCAGCAGCAGCAGCAGGTGCCAACCCTACATAACCTGAAGATGAACCGGATAATCTTAAAGTTCCTTTTACATCTAATTCAGAGCCTGGTGACGTTGTTCCAATTCCTATTTTACCTGTTGAAGATGGGCTGAAAATTAAATTACCTGTAGTAGAACTAAAGGTTAAATTCTTTGCACCCATCGTTACTGTTCTTGTAGCCCTTAAAGTTCCATCAGCTTTATAAATACTTGAATCAATGGGCGCTAAGTTTAATGCTGAACTGTTGATGCCATTTACTGTGCTGGTAATAGTAGAACCTGAAATTGAAATTGAATTAGAATTTATCATTGGCACAGATGAACCTGCTACACCATTTATAGTAGTAGTTAAATTATTCCCAGATGAGGTATTGCTAACACTGCTTACTGCGTTTGATGTTGCTGCAACACCATTCACAGTTGATGTTAAGGTATTTACAGATAACGTTAAAGTATTGGTGGTTGTTGGAGTTGCCCCTTTTACTAAATTACCACTGGCATCAAATCCTAAGTAGGTTGAAGTTCCTATTGTTCCAGCTACTGGTGTTAATGCTGCTGACACACCATTCACAGTTGATGTTAAAGCATTTGATGAAGAAGATAAAGCATTAGTATTAATAATATTTACGTTTGAGCCAGTAATGCCATTCACAGTTGTGCTAAGAGTATTAGCTGAAGAAGTATTTGAAATACTATTCACTGCTGATGCTGTAGCAATTGTTCCGTTTACTGTAGATGTTAAAGTATTGCCTGATGACGATAAAGTGTTAGTGGTTGCGGAACTGTTTGAACTAGCTGTTGTGTTTTGTGTTATCAACCATTTACTAATACCATCCGCAACAATATTTATCATTTGATTGGCAGATGATAAAACCAAGTTAGCTGAGCCATCAATGGTTTGAGCGGTGAATGGTGATATAGTTATATTACCTGTTGATGCTTTTTTGATAAAATACATTCTTCCTTTTGATGTTGCTACAGACGGCATCGTTAAGGTAATATTAGATGTGTTTTTGCAAATGATAATACCATAATTTACATCTAATGTTGTGCTGGCTGTTATGGTATCTACCTTCATGCCAAATGAACCATATACATCTAATGTTGATTTAGGTGTAGTTGTTCCTATACCGATTTGTGCATTTGCTTTAATGCAGTTTATTGTAAAAAAAATAAACGCAGCTGAGATTAACTTTTTCATTCGGGTAAATAGTGGATTTTGAAGCGCAGCAAATAACGATACATTGCAACGAAAGCCTGTAATAGAAAAAACTTAAAAAACTAAGTAATTTATCGTATATTGAAAGTAGAGTTGGGAATATCAGAACAAATATTCTTCAAGCGTTTGGTGTTTCAAAATTCTTAAAAGACGACAAAAATAATTAGTTTAGCATTTTAAATTAATAAATACCACTTCAACAAGTCATGCGTTTAATTTTGACATTCGTTTTGTTGTTAATTTTTAGGTTGTCTATTGCACAGTGTATCATAAAAGTGATGCAAGATGGACATGAAGTAGCTATTAAAAATCATGAGGTGCGATTAAAAAAAGCATCTTTTATTTTGAAGTTTGAATTTACAACAATTAATAATATTAATGTACAGGCCGATACATCACCTTATTACTTTAATTTAATTAAAAATGGAGTTGTGATGGCAGATACAGTTGATGTATTTGGCGCTGGAAGAGGTATGGCCGATTATTTATTTAATAAAGATAAAGATATTATATTCAATCATGATGGCTTTAATTATTTCTATTATGAAAACAAAAAAGATCACAGATTTGATAAAGTTGAATGGCAAGATGAAAAACTGATAGCTTACCGAAAAATTAAGTATTTAAGTTTTTTAACTACCCCAAAAATAAAAGTAAACAAATTTAAAGGACCAATCTACTTGTGTTTTATGCAAACAACATTTGATGATAAGTTTGCTAAAACTGAATTATACAGGAATTGGTTGCAAATAAATTGGGAAGAATAACTCATTCGTTTTTCTGAACAATAGTTTGTTTGAATTACGGCAGACTCAAAATTATTTTCTACAATAAGATTTTGAAGACTGCACCGAATATTTTCTACCTAAATCAACATCATTCAAACTTTTTTTGAACCCCAGAAAAATATTTTTTCGAAAATGGGTAACCACCTGTTATGTTTGATTTGGGCTAAGAAATACATTTCATGTTCTTTTTCTTTCATTCCCATGTCGTAAAGCACATTGTCATATTCATTGATACCAAGTTCATGGAAATAATGCATCATGCGAAATATTCGCATACATTTCCACTTTCTAATTTCCCAGCGAAATAATATGGCATAAACCAACCAATTACATAACAAGATGCACAAATCAATTTTCCGATGACACCATATTTGATTTCAAAAAATGTAGAAACAGGTATTTGATAATGCTGCATGATTTTTAAAACTTCAGATCTATGATTCCATTCATCAATTTCAATTTGATGAATAAGTTGTTGATGTTTTAAATCCCTAACACTATCTGCATGACCAATATAAGCATAAGCAGCTGCCTTTTCTGCCGAGTACGCTTGTTGTAAAAGCCTTAATAATTTTTTGTGTTGAAGAAGCATATTCTTTATGATTCATTATTGAAAGTGAACTTGAAAAGTTTCGAATTGAGCTATAAACCTAATAATCATTTTCCAGATAAAATCTTTCTTTTCCTCTTTTTTAATTTGATATTTGTTGAATACGTATAACAGATTCAATCAACTTATTGTCATGTCAAATTCAATCAACAAAACCTTTTTAGTATTGCTTTTAATCGCAAGTTCTCTTTGCTTGAAAGCACAAAACAATGAAACCAATCAATTCCCTTCATTAGATGAAGTGGTTAAAAAATTCACTGATTTACAATTGAAACGGACTAGCGATGAAAAATATTTTTTAGAAAAAAGAACGGATGGCTGGTACGTAACTTTAAAAATTGTTAAAGACGATGATTATCAAGTGCATGAAAGCAAATTATTCTGGAACAAAAAAAATAATGAATTTAACAAAATAAATTTTGTTGATGCTGATAAAGAAGCTGAAGCAGCGCAAGATTTTCAATTAGATGAACTAGAGAGATTATGTTTTAAATTAGAACCCTATTACGGTTACGATAATTGGTATAATGATGTGATTGCTTTATTTGAAAATAAAAATGCATCTCTTACAGCTGAACAGTTAAATGCCTTAGGAAGGGCTTACCACAACAAAGCAATTAATGTGATGTTGAATGTAGATAAAAATTTCAACGAAAAGAATATTACTGGCAAGCCCGAATCAGAAAATAGTCTATCAGCCGAGCAATTGAAAACATTTAAAGATGCTGAACAAAAAGCACAAGAATATTATTGGAAGTGTTATCAAAAAGATGCTTCCTTCAACACATTTGTAGGTAACATCTACATTGAATATTGCAACGAAGTGATGTATGATTACATAGCATTAGCATACTATCAAAATTTACAAGAGGCAAAAACTCAATTAAAAGATAACCTATATGGTGCATTCTATTTGAATCATGCTCGAAATACATTAAGTTCATGTAAACCAAATGCAATACTATTATGTTGGGGGGATAATGATACTTACACGATGTATTATCTTCAAGCCAAAGACAACTTCCGAAAAGATGTATTAATTGTCAACATGAGTTTGATTCAAACCAGCAGGTATGCAAATTTTTTAACCCGAAAAGTATTTGATGCTGAACCCATCAGCTTTAGTTTAAAGCCTGCTTTTTATGCTGGTCATACTAATGATTATTTATCATCGGAAGATTCAGTAATAACCAATTTAGCAACTACAGCAGGCATCGATATAAATACTTATAAAGCACCATTAAGATGGGTATTGAAAAATGATTTCATGTTGTTGAGTTTGATTAGCGCAAATAATTGGCAACGTCCTATACAATCAACATACAATCCAAACTATGAAGATTTAAAAGGGCTTGAAAACAATTTGAAACAACAAGGCATTTCAATTTTACTTTCTCCATCAAAAGCTGATGTGGCTTTTGATGGAATATTTGGAGGCAAAGTAAATTTAGTATCTACCTTAAAGTGGCTAAAAGAAAATTATACCAATGCAAATACCGAACACAAATTCAGAGATAATTTGGAAAAACAAATGGTTGATGGTTATCGTACTTTTTTTTACAGAGTAGCAAAAATATTAGCTGAAGAAAATAAAGCTGATGCAGCAGCCTTACTAAAAAAATCAATGACCGATTATCCAGATAGCGATTTACCTTTTGATGTTTACATGATTAAATATCCTGAATTATTTTATGATTGCAACGAAAAAGAAGAGGCAGATAAACTAGCAGAAATATTCTACCAACATGCAATTGCTAATTTTGATGCAGTAACTAAAAATAAAACCGAAAAATTAACTTCAGCTGAAGACAGAGCTGCACAAGAAGAATTATATATTTTGCAAGATTTAAATAATTATTATTCTGAAAAACACAAAGAGTTGCCTTTTAGCAAAAAACTGGATGACACTTTTAAAGCAGATGAAGCTATTTATAAAAAATTAACCGACAAATAATTTCTACCTATAACTCTATTTTATTTCACCACCATGAAAAAAATATTTTTATTACTTGTTGCTTATTTATTAGTTCAATTTTGTCAAGCACAATCAGCCGTTGAATTGCTTAGTAACGCAATAACAAATTATAATTTAAAAGATTTCGAATCAACATTAGATGATTGTAACGATGTGATAAAGTTGAACGATACCCTTGCATTAGCTTATTATTTAAGAGGCATAGCCAAAATGGAATTAAAAGATGATTCAGGCTCGATAAAAGATTTCTCAACTTATTTGGCAATGAGGCCTAACTCTGCAAACGTATATTACTTCAGAGCTTATGTAGAAGAGCGAATCGGAAATTATAAAGATGAATTAACTGACTGTATTAAAGCCCTGCTTTTAAACAAAAAACTAAAAGAGATTTATGTTTTAAAAGCTACTGCTGAACATTACTTAATGGATTATGAAAATAGTAATCGCGATTTTACCAAAGCATTAAAAAAATATCCTAAGGGATGGGATTTATACTATTTAAGAGCTTTCAATTATTTTTATTTGGGTAACTACAAAGCTGCCTTAAAAGATTTTACTAAAGCTTATCGCATTAATCCTAATAATATTGAAATCATTTATAATAAGGCATTGGCACATTATCACTTAAAGCAATATGATATTGCAATCGCTCTTTGTGATCAACTAATAAAAAGAGATTCAGCCTATGTATCAGCCTATACTTTAAAAGGCTCTTGCAGATATGATCTGAGTGATTATAAAAAAGCTTTACCCGATTATACAAGGGCTTACGAGTTAAATCCAGATAGCGATGAAACATTATATAACTTAGGTAATGTGAGAAAAGAACTAGGTGATTATCATGGGGCAATCGCAGTTGATAATTTGCTCATAAAAATCAACTCCCGACACCCGTTGGCTTTCGAAAACAGAGCCAATGCTTATTATGAATTAAAACAATATCATCAGGCAATAACTGATTATGATAGTGCATTAGTAGTTAATCCAAAAAATGAAAATGCTTTATATTTTGCAGCATATTCAAAATTTGAATTACAAGACTATAAAGGGACAATTAATTATTTTGATAGATTTATAACATTGAACAATAAAAAGGCAGATGCCTATTATACAAGGGCAAGAGCAAAAGTTTTTTTAGAAGATTACCAAAGCGCCTCATTAGATTTTGAAAAAGCAGTTGCACTCGACCCTCACAATGATGAATATTGGCGAAATTTTGGTATTAACTATCGCGACTTAAAAGATTATAAAAATGCTTTGGCAGCTTATATAAATGCCATAAAAATTAATCCATTAAGTGCAAGCGCATATGAAGATAAAGGTGAGTTAGAAAATGAAATGAAATTGAATGAAGAGGCCATTCAAGACTTTACAAAGGTAATTAGCTTAAATCCCAATAGTAAGGTAGCTTTCACTATGAGAGGTTTGTGCAAAGGTGAAATGGGCGATTATAAAAATTCACTTATTGATTTGAATATTGCAATTGTAATTGATACAACATTTGATGAAGCTTATATGAATCGAGCAGTTTGCAAAGCTTTTATGAATGACTTGAAAGGTGCTGTTGAGGATAATAACAAGGCCATTGCTATCAATCCCAAAGCAATTTCAGCTTATCATAACCGGGCACTTGACAGACTTGAGCTACAAGATACCTTGGGTGCAATAAGTGATTACGAGATGCTTGTAAAAATTAATCCAAAAGATATTGATAGTTATTTGAAGTCAGCATCTTTAAAGCGTAAAAAAGGAATGTATCAATCAGCAAAAAATGATTGTATTGCTGCCTGGAATATTGATTCAACTAATGCAGATGTTTATTTTGAATGGGCAAGAGTAGATACAAAATTAGATGATCATAAAGCTGCATTATATCATGGCTTGCTATCATTAAGCTTTGAAAAAGAAAAGGATGAAGTTACTTATAACAATGTGGGCTATTATTATTATTTATTATTGGATTATGACAATGCAATTTTAAATTATGACAAAGCCATTGCCATAAATCCTCAATATGCCAATTGTATATGCGAACGTGGCATTTGCAAATCGAAACTAAATCGGTATAAAGAAGCTTTGGTTGATTATGATTTAGCCATTGCTATTAATCCGAAACATATTGATGCCTTTTATCAAAGAGGATTAATTAAGTTAAAATTGTCTGATAAAGCAGGTGCTTGTAATGACTTGTCAAATGCGATAACCTTAGGAAACAAAGAAGCTCAATCTGCTTACAATGAAAATTGTAAATAATTTTTTTGAGATGAAATACTATTATTCCGCAGCTTCCATTGATACAGTTAAATCAGCTGAGAGTAATTTTTCGTACATCGTTTTAATTTCATCATAGTCGCCTTTTTTTACTTCACATTTTCCATTGTTATGAACAATGTGGGCACACTGAGTCGCTTGCAAATATTTATGATTACACACTTTTATCAAACATTTAATCACCCAATCAAATGTATTGAAGTCGTCATTGTGCAAGGTTAAAATATAAGGTGGCGTTAAAAGCAGTTCAACGTCGGCATCTTCCTGTTCAATGGTATTCGGATTCATGTTTTTTTATAATCGAACTACAAATTTAAAACGCTTTCTGAATTAAATACAACATAACAAACAAAGTGTTTTGAAAACTGTTTATTGGTTTACATTTGGTTTTGAAAAGAGAAACAACTTCAAATAAGTTATGCAACAACAAAATTTTAAAAATCATAGTCGCCTTGTTCCAGTTTATCATTATGTGTTGTTCACTGTTTTATTAGCAACATTAGTTTTAACAATTATTAATGTGGTTGAAAATTATCGGCAGGGCAATAATTTAATGCAATCAATTATTTTATTATTAATGACTGCATCTTTTACCATTGTGTTTTTAATTGTTCGTCAGTTTCCTTTAAAAGCGTAAGACCGAGTAATAAGAGCAGAAGAAAATTTGCGCTACTATGTTTTAACAGGAAAATTATTAGATAAGGAAATCACTATGAAGCAAATTATTGCTTTGCGATTTGCACCCGATGATGAACTGATTGCTTTAGCTGATAAAGCTTTGAAAGAAAAAATGAGTAACAAAGAAATTAAGCTGGCTATCAAAAACTGGAAAGCAGATCATCACAGAATGTGATCAAACAATCATTTGTTTTTTATACAGAAATTTCTCTTTCATCACCCCCTTATTTTATTGCTTTTTTCCTTAATCGGTTAATCAACCATACAGCAGCTATCAGCAATATTGCAACTGTGAACCATGCAACATATACGTTTAGCATTTTTTCAATTTGATGATAAGCATTGCCAAAAAAATAACCAATGCCTACTAATATGATTGAACGGAAAAAAGTAACAGTTAAACAAATTAATAAATAGCGCCAGAAATTAACTCTCAAACAACCAGCAGCAATTAAACCAACAATACCAATTGCCATTGCCATTTTAGAAAGATAAACTGCCTTGCGATGATGTAAATTAAAAAACTCAGTCGCCTTATCTATTTTTTCTTTAGTGATGCCAATTCGATAACCATATTTTTCAATCAGCTTCATTCCCCATCTGCCAATCATATAAAAAATGGTATCACCAGTTGTATCAGCAGCTAAAATGATGGCCATTACAGGCAAGAAATTAAATTGATGCAAGGATATTAAAAAGCCGCAAACTATTGCTGTCACTACTCCGCCAATAATTGCCAATGGAAAAAGCAACAGATAGTTATAGGTTTGTAATAAGTGCAAAATATCATTCATGAAAAAAAATGCTGTGATGCAATACTACAAATTTTATTGCTGCTTCTTTCCATTTAAAAATTACTATTTTTTTAAAAGACTCACAATTCAAATTCCCAAACTGTTCTGTAACTACCATGTGATTCGATATAAGTTAGAAATGAATTATAAAATGCATCGCCACCAATAGTTGCACTATCTCCAATTACATACAACTGCTCTTTTGCTCTGGTAATGGCAACATTCATGCGCCGATAATCTTTTAAGAAACCTATATCGCCATCGTCATTACTTCTTACCAAAGAAAGTATGATGGTTTCTTTTTCCTGCCCTTGAAAACTATCAATGGTACTGATTCTCATGTTGGGCAATACTTCTTTTGCAGCGGCAACTTGTCCCGAATAGGGTGAAATGACTGCTGTCTCAGCAGGATTCAGATTTTCTGTTTCCATCAATTTTTGAATCAAACGTAATTCTCCTTCATTTTGTAAACTTGTCCCATCACTGCCTTTTACTTCGTTAAAGCCTGATCCTGCAGTGTCAATAAAGCAAATATGTGAAGCAAGATTTTTTAGATGCGGAGCTGTTTGCAGCAGACCTTCATAAAAATAATCGCTTGAAAATCCAGCAATTGATGCTCTCATTCTATATTGTGTGTTTAATAAAAACACCTGTGGAACTTTTGTAAAACTCACTTCTAAAATAGAGCGATTAAAGCCAAGTTTCATGGCTTCTCTACTCAAAACTGTTGGGGGTAATTGTAAATGGTCACCTGCTAAAACATATTTTTCAGCAAACGGAAATATGCACCAGGCCAATGGTTCAAGGCATTGACCTGCTTCGTCTATCACCAAAGTTTGGAATTTTATTCCTGCAATTTTTGAATCATTCAAACCAATAGGTGTTCCTAAAATTACATCCGCTTCTTCGTATAATTTTTCTTCGTTGTATGCCTGAATGTTTTTTATTTCGGTTCTGATTGCTTTCACTTCTTTAAACAACAAATTGCGTTGTTCTCTTTCGGCTTTACCAAAACTACGTTTGTATTTCAAAGCCATTCGACGAAACTGTTCAGCTCTTATTTTTAATTCTTTAATTTCCTTTTGTTGTTTGCTGTTGGCTAATTTTCCTTCGGGTGTATGTTGGAAAATTGTTTCATCTACCTTGCTTGAATTACCTACCCGAAGCACTTTTAAACCCTGTGCAATCAACCCTTTAGCAATATTATCTACCGCTGTATTGCTTGGTGCTGACACCAAAACTTTTTCTTCTTTTTTCACCAATTGATAAATGGCTTCAACCAATGTTGTTGTTTTTCCTGTACCAGGAGGACCATGCACAATCGTCATTTCTTCATTTTGAATAATCGCATTTACAGCTTGTTGCTGGCTTTCATTCAAACGATTGTTGCTGAAAGAAATGTTCTCCGATTTTAATTCTGATTTTGTGTTTACAATGTTTTCAGAATGAATTTTATCAAACAATTTGAAAAGCGGTTTATTACTTTCCAGATTATTCAATACCTCTTTCATGATCGATGTAGTATGTTGGTCGGGTGCTAATTTAATGCCTACGCCAGCATCTTCCATCCAATCAGGAAAGTCAGGAGCGAATAATCGAAACTCACCAGCTCTACCTTCTAAATTCAGTAAAATTCCTTTCACAGGTTGTTCGCCATTGATGAAACATTCAATTGCAGTTCCATCTCTGAAGCGACCTGTTTCTGCTGGAAAATTTAAACGGAAACTGATTTCAGGATAATCAGCATAACCGAATGTTTTTCGTGTAACAACAATAGGATGTAACGCCAAACCTTCCGCTTTTAATGCTTTCAGGCTTTGTTGCTGGTCGAGGCTATAACGTTTTACTTCTTCAGTTTCTTCTAAATTAATACACTGAATCAATTTCTGAATATGCGGATGTGTAACTGGCATTTGGTGAAAATAGAAATGAAGCGGCGAAGAAAAAAGAAGTATTGCTGTTTTTGATTTTTAATTAGTCTACCTTCAACTGTTGAGTAAATAAATATTTAATTGTGCAAACAGATTTTGAAACGCTTATTTCGGAATTTATTGAAAATAAAGTTGGCATTTGCCAACACTTTATCAAAGATGATTTAGCTACACATTTAAAAATAAATTTATTGGCCTTGCATCAGCAAAAATTGTTGTTGGCAGCAGGCACCGGGAATACAGAAAAGTTATTTGATAAATCCATTCGCAGTGATGCCATTTTTTGGCTCGATAGAAAAAATAATGACAGGTATGAAAATCAATTTTTTGATTTGATGGATGATTTTATTCGATACCTCAATAGTAGCTGTTTTGCAGGCATTACTGATTATGAATTTCATTATTCGATGTATGAAATCGGAAGTTTTTATAAAAAACATTTCGACCAGTTTCAAAACGATTCAAACAGAAAATATTCGATGATTAGTTATTTAAATAATAATTGGGTAGCTGCTGATGGCGGAGAATTGTTGATTCATCAATCAAGTGGCAACCAACAAATTTCACCAACACAAGGCAAAACTATTTTTTTTAATAGTAATGAAATTGAACACGAAGTTTTAGTAACTCATCAGCAGCGAATGAGTATTACGGGCTGGTTGAAAAACAATTAAATTGATTCTGAGGCAATTTGAATTATTGAATCTGAATTAATAGCTGTCCTTTTTCAACAGTTGATTTTTCTTTTATTTTGATTGCTTTCACAACACCATCTCCAGCGGCTTTCAGCACATTTTCCATTTTCATTGCTTCCAGAATTAATAAGCTTTCTCCTTTTTTCACCACATCGCCTTCCGCTACATTTATTTTCAAAACCAAGCCAGGCATAGGGGCTTTTAAATCGTTGGCTTTTTGCGAAACAGCACTGCTCATGCCCATTTGCGATAGTAATATATCCATACTATTTTTCACCTGAGCCTGATACAAGTTGTTGTTTATACGTATTTGTAACGTTTTTTCTTCAGCATTTACAGCTACTATTTCAACATTATATGATTTGTTGTTTTGTAATACATGAAAGGATGAATTGCCCGTTGACACGGCATCCCAAGCTATTTTTTCACCATTCAGATAAGCTTCCTTATTTTTAAATTCAATTTGAAGCGGTGAATTTGAATTGATATTTACCTGATACATAGTTGTATTAATTTAATAATCGAAAGTAGAATTTTTTTTCGAAGTAGGTGATTTTTGAAAACAAAAAAGCGACTTTCTACGCTTGTAAAAAAATCGCTTTTCTGTTTTGTATTATTTTTACGATTAACTGTTTAAAACAGTTTCAGTAATACCTGTCATGCTATAACCACCATCATGAAATAAATTTTGCATGGTTACCATTTTGCTGAAATCGCTAAATAA
Source organism: Chitinophagales bacterium (assembly GCA_947449695.1). GTDB lineage: Bacteria > Bacteroidota > Bacteroidia > Chitinophagales > CAIODY01 > CAIODY01. The sequence goes on along the minus strand of CANFST010000016.1, from coordinate 30,578 downwards.
CATGGTACAGAATTTAGCACAATCATCTGCACTTGCATTGCCCAGTGGCGACATTTTATCGGCAAAGCCATAAAATTTGTCAAAGCCCTGAATACCGCTACCAGCGCTGGTAGCAGTTGGCGATTGTGAAACTGAATTGATTCTTACTTTGTTTTTCACTCCATAATGATAGCCAAAGCTGCGAACAATACTTTCTAACATCGCTTTTGCATCAGCCATATCGCTATAAAAAGAATAAGCTCGTTGTGCTGCAATATAGGTAAGCGCCACTACCGAGCCATTATCAGCAATGGCATCCATCTGATAAGCAGTTTGCAATAATTTGTGCAATGAAATAGCTGATACATCTAATGTTTTATTCAAAAATTCATAATTCAAATCGGTATAAGGGCGGTTTTTACGCACATTCACACTCATGCCTATGCTGTGTAAAATGAAATCAATTTTACCACCTAATTTTTCTTGCGATTGAATTAATAAATTTTTCAAATCGTCAACCGATGTAGCATCGGCAGGAATCACTTCGGTGTTGCAGGCCGTTGCCAGCTTATTAATTTCGCCCATGCGCAATGCTATGGGTGCATTGGTTAAAATAATTTTTGCACCTTGTGCATGGCAGTTTTCGGCCACTTTCCAAGCTATGCTGCGCTCATCTAATGCGCCAAAAATAATTCCACGTTTGCCTTGTAATAGATTATTCATTTTTAAAAAATTTAAAGTTCAAAGAAAAGCAATTCATCGTAAAAAATGGAAGCTACAGGCTACAAATTTATTTTATAATTTCAATCCGCTTCTTCCTTGCCTAACGTAGCAATTCTTTTTGTTTTGTAAAAAATATCAACTGCTTTGCAACAACCGATGACGAGTTGGGGCATTAATCATCTTATCAATATTCGATTTGTTTACATTTAATTATGATTTGCTCAATCGGAAGTTTCCGTTTAGGCTCGGAATACATAAATGCCTCGATTGGAAGTTTCCGATTGACAATTTCCCTTTTTATTAGATGTTATTTTTATTTTTGATAAAACAAAAAAAATGTTTTGTTGGGTCACGAAACTACCCTCCTAAGCAAAAGACAATCTGATTACTTTTGCATTTTACAATAATAGTTAAACGAATTATTAATTTTGAAATAAAAAATAAATGAAAAACATTTTCCTCATTTTAATTTTTGCATTTTCACAAACCAAAGCGCAAAATTGGCAAGAGTTACATAGTATAGTTACCGATTCAATTATTCTAAAAAATACTGATAGTGTAAAAATTAAATGCAACGAAGCACACCGCCTTGGTAAAGGGTTTGTATTTAATGGCAAAAACGATTTAAACGCCCCAAACACAGGCGGTTTTATACGCAACCAAATGGATGATAACTTCATACAATTAGAAATAAGCCAACCCAACGGCACTATTGGGCAGCAAGGCGATAATACACCTGGCAATGAAACTGTAAATGGCAATGTGTGGACACACAACAGCAGCCCCAACCACAGCCCTAATGAAACAGTTTTTAGTAATGGGGCTATTGGTGGTAATTCAAATAATAATTATTCTGGTACAGCTTTTTACACCTTACCAAACACAGCAGGGTCAAGTTATAAAACAACACCAACAAACAACACTGCTACTGATGTTAGTGGAAATATTTATTTATCTAATGCCCTGCAACCAATTTCAGTTCCTTTTCCCATTAACAACCTAAGCTGTGGTAATTCTGCTAATTTAAAAGCCCTGCCTATTCATAAAAACGAAATAGATAAAACATTGGCAGGGTTTTATTTCAATGAGCAAATGTGTACTTGGTTTAATGCCGCTAATTGGAATGATAAGCAACAATTATATGATAGATTATATAGCATTACCAATAGCCCTGCTACATTAGATGTAAGCAACATGGATGCAGCCGACGCTGCGAAAATGAGCTATCTATACAATTTGAATAAACAATGGGCAGCAGCAGCCTTGAGCTATCCCGACATTATAAATTGGTACAACGAAGCTACGAATGGTAATATAGGTAAATTTAATCAAGTGCAACAATTGATGAATAGCGGCAACTATACCGATGCTAAAACCTTGAACAATAGCATTACGGCTACCTTGCAGCCCGAAGTAAACCAACAACAATACAACAGTATTGTCATCAATCACTACTTGCGTATGCAAAGCATTCCTAATCACTAAAAAACACAACGACATGAAAAAATAGTTCTTTTTTTTGTATTTGTTCACTATTCACTATTGAGTATTCAATGTTTTGCTCAAACTGCGAAATTTTGGGTAGTAGGCAGAAATTGTAATCTTGATTTTAGAAGCGGAATCGGATTGGCGGACTCTACCAATTATACTAACCCATTAATATTAACAAGAGGCTGTACTAACATTTGCGACAATAATGGCAACTTGCTCTTTTATAGCAATTCCTACAAAGTGTATAATCGGAACTATCAGCAAATGCCCAATGGCGGCAATTTTAATCACGGCACTTATGGTAATCCTTATATCGCATCAAATGGCATCTTTCCTATAAAAAATGGTTGTGTTATTATTCCATTTGTAAAAGACACTAACCAATTTTATATGTTTTATGAAAACGATGAGTTTAACAATTTTGGTTTAGGTTTACCTGATAGATTGCAATATTTAGTAGTAGATAAAAGATTAGATGGTGGCTTAGGTGATGTGGTTTTTAAAGATTCGGTTATTGTAAAAGGAGATACTTTACAAGAGGGTAACGTATATACTATAAAACATGGAAATGGTAAAGATTGGTGGGTAATTGTCCGTAAGTTTCACAGCAATCAATTTTATATGGTTTTGGTGGATAGTAGCGGTCCTCATCAACCAATTATTCAAAATATAGGTATCCCATTTATGAAACAATCAATAAATTTTGGAAATGGGAATTCATCAATTGACGGAAGTAAATTATTTTATTTATATGAAGAAGGAGGACCAATAGCATTACCTTCTCAATTAGATATTTGTGATTTTGATAGATGCACTGGGATGGTAAGCAATTATAAATCAATTACGTTATCAAAACCACCAGTTCGTCACGATACACTTTCAGCAGTTGGGGCTTGTTTCTCTCCTAACAATCGGTTTATTTATGTAACCAACGGAGTGAATATGTATCAATTAGATTTGCAAAATTCAAATCCTTATTATAATAAAATTGATGTAGGTGATTGGGATGGATTTAACATTCCTAATAATACCTATTTCTGGCAGATGAAAAATGCCCCCGATGGCAAAATATATATAAGCACTTATGGCAGCACACAAAATATACATGTAATAAACAAACCCGATTTATTAGATACTTTTTGCCAATTTAAGCAGCGGCAAATAACCTTTGGCACGGTTGGCTATTATGGGCATAATAATAGCGAAGCTCATTTTAGCGATGGCGGCTTGCCAAATGTGCCTAACTATGCTTTAGGTAAAATAACTTGTGGGGTAGGGGTAGAAGAAGTAACGATGAATGAAAAACGATTAACGGTTTATCCCAACCCAACTGGAGAGTTTTTAATGGTAAGTGCTCAATTTTTAGTGAAAGAAATACAAATAGAAAATGTTGTAGGGCAGGTTGTGTTCAATCAACCAATCACTAATTCAACCAATCAAGAAATGAAAATAGATGCAAGTTGCTTTCCTAATGGCATTTATATTTTAAAAGTAGTAGATGAAAAAGGAAATGTTGAAATTAAAAAATTTGTAAAAGAATAAAAACAATACTTTTCTACTGCATCATACATTCAACAAAGCCATGTGATTTGGTAATGGAATAATATTTCTATATTTAACACGAGCAAACAAACTAACAAACTCCAAACACACAGTGGCATTTCCGTTTTTTCCACAACACGACCAAATGGACTGTGGTCCATCATGCCTCCGCATGATAGCGGCGCATTATGGCAAAAACTATTCGTTGCAATATTTGCGCAATCAAATGTACCTCACCAAAAGCGGAGTGAGTATGCTTTCTATCAGCACAGCTGCCGAAAAAATTGGTTTGCGAAGTGCTGCTGCCAAAGCATCGTGGAATGATTTGAAAGATAAAGTACCCTTTCCGTGCATTTTATTTTGGGAGCAAGAACACTTTGTGGTGTTGTATAAAATTAAAGGTGATGTGGCTTACATTGCTGACCCAGGGCATGGTTTGGTGAAAGTGCCTAAGCAAGAATTACAAAAAAGTTATTACAGTAAAGAAAGCGAATTTGGCTTGGTAATGATGTTTGAACCCACACCAGCCTTTCATCAGGCCGATAATGAAGGAGTGGAAGAAAAGCAAAATTGGTTCGAATATTTATATGGCTATATCAGAAATTATCAGCAACTCATCGTTCAGTTATTTGTTGGTTTATTGGTAGTGAGTTTGTTTGATTTAATGATGCCATTCCTTACCCAATCGATGGTTGATAAGGGAATCAATTATCAGAATTTGAGTTTTGTCAATTTAATTCTGATTGCACAATTGATGATTTTTTTCAGCCGGATAGTCATCGAAATGGTGCGAAACAGGATTTTGTTGCACGTAGGGTTTAGAATAAATATTTCGCTGCTCAGCGATTATTTGTATAAAATCATGCAATTACCAGTTAGTTTTTTTGAATCAAAAATGATGGGTGATATAACACAACGCATTTTAGACCACAAGCGCATCGAAAATTTTTTAACGCAAACCAGCTTGCAAACTTTGTTTGGCATGTTCAATCTGTTAGTGTTTTCATTGGTGCTGATGGTGTTTAGCTGGAAAATAGTGGTCATTTTTTTAGTAGGAAGTTTATTGTCAATTGTTTGGATTTTACTCTTCCAAAAGAAAATGAAAAATTTAGATTACCTGATGTTCAAACGTCAGTCATCGCATCAAAGTTCGCTTCATGAGCTGCTTGTGGGTATGCCCGAAATAAAATTAAATGGTACCGAAAAACAAAAACGTTGGGATTGGGAACGCATACAAACACAAATGTTTCAGGTGAATATGCGAATGCTGAACACTTTGCAATTGCAACAAGCTGGCAGCGGTTTTTTTAATCAGTTACGGAATATTATTGTTTCTTATGTATCTGCCCGATTGGTGATTGATGGTCAAATCTCTTTAGGAACCATGATGGCAATCGCTTATATCATTGGTCAAATGAGTGCACCCATCGAACGATTGTTAGATTTTTTCCGTTCGCTACAAGGCGCACAAACCAGTATCGAACGATTAGGTGAAGTGAATAGCATGAAAAATGAAGTGGACGAACAACAACAATTTATTGTGCAATTGCCAGCTGATAAATCTATTACTATTCAGAATGTGTCATTCGGCTATGAAGGTCCTCAACATGCACAGGTTTTAAAAAATATTTCTTGTCAGTTTCCTGAAGGGAAAGTTACAGCCATTGTTGGTACCAGCGGAAGTGGCAAAACAACGCTATTAAAATTGTTATTGAAATTTTATGAAACGCAGCAAGGCGAAATAATGGTGGGTGATGCTAATTTAAAATCAATCAATAGCGAAGTATGGCGTACTAAAATAGGAGCAGTGATGCAAGATGGATTTATTTTTACCGATTCGATTACAAAAAATATTTCAGGCAGCGATGAAAATGTTGATACTGCTCGTTTAATACAAGCTGTTAAAATTGCCAATATCGAACGATTTGTAAAGGTTTTACCAAATGGGCTTTCAACAAAAATTGGTATGGGTGGCGATGGATTAAGCATGGGGCAAAAGCAACGCATTTTAATAGCACGAGCTGTTTATAAAAATCCAGATTATTTATTTTTTGATGAAGCAACGAGCGCATTGGATGCGAACAACGAAAAATATATCATGGAGCAATTAAAAGAGTTTTATAAAAATAAAACGGTGGTGGTTATAGCGCATAGGTTAAGCACAGTAAAAGATGCCGATCAGATTTTAGTATTGGAAGATGGAAAAATTGTAGAAGCAGGTTCGCATCAAACTTTAACTGAAGCAAGAGGAAAGTACTTTGAATTAGTAAAAAATCAATTAGAATTAGGGAGTTAATTTTGAAAAATGAATTATGGTAAATTACGCCAGCGATAGTAAAGATATCATCAGTAAGCCACCCAGCTGGCTTACCCGTTGGGGCATCATCATTGTTGCCATCACAGTGGCATTATTTTTATTAATGGCCTGGTTAATTCGTTACCCCGACACAGTAACCGGTGAAATTATTATTACATCACCCACACCACCTGCAAAATTGTATGCACTCACTTCGGGTAAAATAATCCGATTATTTATTAAAAATAATGATACAGTAAAATCCGGAACCAATTTGGCATTGCTTGAAAACAGTGCATCTTTTGCCGATATGATGGAATTGAAAAAAGAAATTGAAGCGGTGCAGATTGATAGTTTGCTGGCTATTGAACCTCATACCAAAAAGAAAATTGAAAATAATTTTATTCCGCAAATAAACAGAATGTTGCAAGTGGGCGAATTGCAAACTTCATTCAATCAGTTTTTTGATGCGTTATTAAAATACCAAGTAGTGATTGTAGATAAATCATACAACAAAATTGCAATTACCTTAAAAAAACAATTGAAAGAATATGAAGAACTAAATGCTCAGTTGGCTGACCAAAGTAAAATCTTAGATAAAAAAACTGCATTGGAAAAAAGTAATTTAGATAAAACACAACAACTAAAAGACGAAAAAATCATATCCAACAAAGATTTGGAAGAAACACAAAAAAAATATTATGATCAGCTGATGACAAAGAAAAATGCTGAATCGCAACTCACTCAAAATATTCTGAAATCGAAAGAGTACGAGAAAAATTTAGTGGAAAACGAAAAAAATTACAAAGACAAATTGAATGATTGCATAACCAATGTTCGTACTTCTTTTGAACAATTGACCGGCGATTTAAATAAGTGGCAACAGAAATATATTATAAAAGCACCAGTGAGTGGCAAAATAGCGATGACAAAATTTTGGGCTGAAAATCAATTTGTAAAAGAAGGTGAATTAGTAATGACGGTTGTACCGGATGGCGATAAACTCATTGGCAAAGCTGTTATACCAATTATGAATAGCGGAAAAATAAAAATGGGAGCTGAAGTAAAAATCAGATTAGATAATTTTCCTTTTCAGGAATTTGGAATTATTAAAGGCAATGTCAGTAATATTTCGGCTATGCCTGTTGATGGAAAATTTATTGTTGATGTTGAATTGCCGAATGGTAATAAAACCACCTACAATCGTGAGTTGCCCCGTGGCGTTGAGTTACAAGGCTATGCTGATATTATTACAAAAGATGTAAATTTGTTACAGAAATTTTTCGAACCTTTCCGAAGTTTAAAAAATAACCAATAAAACAAAATCATAATGGACGAAATAATTAATTCCAAAAAATTGCTGCCTGAAAATTTAAAGATACTATGCATTTTATCTTTTATTGGCATTGGCTTGTTCAATTTTGTAAGTGGAATAAACAATTACATGACAATCGATAAAAAAGTGATTGAAATGGAATCAAAAATCAATAAAATTGAAGATTCAGGCAATGGCCTTTTGATTGATATAATGCACGATGCACAAACAGCTTTATTAAAAGAACAACAAAATAAAATTCCTTCATTAATTGTCAATTTAGTTGCTGGAATTTTATGTTTAGTTGGCGTTTTATTGATGTGGAAATTGAAAAAAAACGGATTTTTTATTTACACCATTGGTGAATTAATTCCGATGATGTACAGTTTGTTTTTTATAGGGTTTGGTAAAGGAACATTTGGAATTATTACTTCTGCTTTCTTGCTAATTATTCCCGTTGTTTTTATTATTTTGTATTCAATACAACTAAAGCACATGGATTAATTTCTGTTAAGGAATATTCAGGTGCTTATGCGTTTGCAACGATAATTTCCAATGTGGGTTTTGCTTGATAAATTCGATGATGAGTGGCAGCATTTCTTGTTCTTTACTCCATTCAGGTTGTAAGTAAAGCAAACATTTTTCATTCACTTTTTTTGCTTCGCTGATGGCAAATTCAAAATCAGATTTATTGTAAATGATGATTTTCAACTCATTGGCAAACCTATAATTATTAGCCAAAACTGGTTTGAATTTTTTTGGCGAAAGGCATACCCAATCAAAATTTCCACTGAATGGATGACTACCACTTGTTTCTAAATTAATTTGTAGATTTTCATTTTTAAATACTGACGATAAATCTTCTAAATTGTGCATCAAAGGTTCGCCGCCAGTAATTACAACAATGTTTGAAGTAGTATTTTTTATCCAGTTTTTTATCTCAACACTTTCAAATTGCAGATGATTTTTTGCATCCCAGCTTTCTTTGGTATCACACCAAACACAGCCTACATCGCAGCCGCCAAGTCTTACAAAGTAAGCCGCATTACCTGCATAAAATCCTTCGCCCTGCAAAGTATAAAAATGTTCAACTATTGGGTATTTCAAAATTTTATTTTTCACAAAGATGAAAACTATTTTTTTGAAATGTTGCTGTGATGTAAAGAATCATTCAATTGTTTAGTGAATGCTAAATATTCAGGAAAGTTTTTATATGGATAATTCCTTAAAAAAAATTGAGCTGAATCATACTGAATTTTATCAAACATCATAACCGCCATATTAAATGACGAATTGGGATGGTGCGGCGCAAATTTCAAATTTCGCCTAAAACAAATAATTGCAGAATCATTGTTGCCAAGTCTTTCATAGCATGAACCTAAGTCATTCCAGCTTTCAAAATGAAACGGGTTTTGTTCTAATGATTTGTAAAAATAGCATTTAGCTTCGTATGTTTTATTTTGATTTAGTAAAGCAATACCCCGATACCAATTTATTGGTTGCCCAACTGGGTCATGTGTGTAATATACACCCGATGAGGCTTTACCGCTTTCGTTCATCTGCCACCAATCTCCCTGCAATCGGTTTTCAATGGTTTTGTACAGCATAAATTCACCTTGTAGGCGCATAGCACTTATGCATGTTGATGAGATTGCAATCAATATTGCCACAATTAAAAAAGACTTTTTAGGAATTGAAATGCATTTCGAAAAAATATGTTTTTGCCGAATTGAGAAAAATGAAATAAGCGCAATTGCAATAAAAAGTAATTGCAAACCATAGTATCGCTGCATTGGAAAATCAAATAAGCAAAAAATGAAAAATCCAGTAAGGCTTGTTAATAAAGAATATTTAATTAAATCGCGTTTTGGAATACATAGACATTGGTAAAATAATATTGCAAAAAATATTAGAAAAACAAATAAACCAAGCCAACCATTTTCTGAGAATATCAATAAAAAATCGTTGTGTGGCCGTTTGTATTTCATCTCACCATAATTGTTTATTAGTGAGCAATCTGGTGAAAATTTTAAGAAATAAATTGCCCAATTACAAGTTCCAATTCCAAATGGATTTTCTTTGATTATTTTCCATGAAGTTTGCCACAACATTACTCTTTCGGCACTGCTATTGATATTATCAGGGACTGATTTTGCATTTGAGAACTCAGCAATTCGATTAGATAAAAATTGTGTTTTGAGATTTAAACTAAAAAAAATAAAACACAGCACTGATATTATAATGGTTGAAAAAAATAATAATGGTTTCTTGTTTCTCATCAAATAATAGAGAACTATTAAAATTGTAATTGCACTAGCTATATAAACTGCAAAGCTTTTCAAAACAATTATTGATGCCACATTTAATACAATTGCAAATGCTACAAATATTTTTGAAATCAAATCAAGTTTTTTAATTCCAATCACTAAAAAAGGAAGTAGCAAAAAACAAACTTGGGTATAAAAATTTTTGTTTCCTAATGAGGAACAAATTAGATAATCAACATGAATCGGCCGATGATTTTTTATTAAAAGATTAATTTGAGACATTGCCGAATAAATACCCCAGCCAGTAAAGCAAATGCTGGCACAAGCTGCTAGCATGGAAATTTTTTGAATTGTGATTTCTTTATTAATGAAATCATTTAAAACTAGAATGCTAACTAATGTAGAAACTAACCAAAGTAATGAATCAAAAATTGCTTCAGATTTGTTGTACGAAAAAAAAATGCCAGTAAACTTTAATAGGATGAAGCAAAGTAGAAAAGTAAATCCGAACGGAATTCTTATTACTTGTAATGAGTTTTTTTTAAAAATGGTAAATAGCAAATAAACAGCTAAAATGCTTGATAATACTAGTAATTTTAAGCTGTTTTCTGGTTCTATAAGTTGATTGCAAAATAGATTTGGAAGCAAAACGAAAATTGCAATCAACACTATTGAGCTAAAATTTTTCAAGAACAATTAGGGTTTATTTTTTCCAAACAGCAATAAATGAATATATATTTTGTTGGTATGGTAAAAGACAAAACCTACCATGAAAAATGTAAAAATGCCAATAATGAAATACACGCACACTATAAAAGCATTGATAAAGTCATAACCTAAATTTACATCTGGATAGGCTTTGGTTAGTACAGTTACAGCATTTAAATCCATTTGTTTTTCATTCATCAAAATAAATTTATATGCTTCGATTTGATGGATATTGCCTTCGTTCAAACTCTTTAACGAATTGATTGCATTGCTAACATATTTTTGAATTTCTAATGAGTGTAAATCCTGTGTTGTAACTTTTTGCACCAAATCAAATTGTATTTTTTGTATTTGATGATTTTGTTTATCCAATGTGTCAATCAAAGTTTGATATTTTAAAACCTTTGCTCTTAAATTTTTCAGCATTAATTCTTTCGCCACCGTATTAATTAATCGTGGAATTTCATTGGCAATCGTGGCAGCCATTGGTCTTTCTTTATCATTTACAAAAATTTTATAAATGTTATTATCTATACGTTGCAGCTTTACAAGCTTTGATAATTTTTTTACTGTTTTTTCATATCTAAAAGCAGTGGTTTTACGAATGTTGTAATGATTAATTAAATCTAATCTGTACAACAATGAATCACGAAGCGCATTGGAGTTGAAAATAAACATTAGCCTGTTTTCAGCAGTTGAAGTAGGCAATTGGTCGTCGTTTAAAAAACTATAATTGGTTGCACCAATATTCATTACGTCTTGGTTGACAAGAATTGTACACTCTGAGCGGTAGTAATGATAATTAGTATAATAGATTGAAAAATATGAAATAATAGACACTAATGATAATGCCATCAGCCATTTGAAGTTTTTTCGCAGCACTAATATATATTCCTCAACTTCTTTGTTCACTATTAAATGTTTGTAAATTTGTATAATTCTGTTTTTCGTTTCAAATAAAGTCATTATTTTTGAGACTATAAAATAAATAATTATGACCAAAAAATTACTTTCCTCAATTTTAAGTGTAGCCGTTATTTCAATCGGTTTTTTAACTGCAAATGCCGGGAAAACACACACTGTATCGTCAAATCCAAAAAGCGCTTACTTGGAATCAACATTGGGTGTGAACGATTTAAACAACAATGAAAATGTTGTAAAAGTATTTCCTAATCCAACTATGGATGTGGTGAATATCAATTTCAGCAATTTGCCAACTAATGTTACGATTGTTGTTTACGATTTGTCAGGCAAAAAATTATTGTCGCAAAATTTAAGCAAAGCAACTAATGCTATCAATGTTTCAGATTTTAATAATGGTGTTTATGTTTATACCATTTTGAATGTGGATGGCAAAAGCATTGCCAATGGCAAGTTTTCAGTTGTAAAATAATTGAACTTTACTAATAACATTGCAAGGCGAAAGCATTTTTCAAATAGAAATTTGCTTTCGCTTTTTTTATTTTAATCATTATTGTAATCGATGAAAATTTTTATTTATGCAGTTAGTAAAGAGTCGTTTACTTATTATGAAAAAGCATTTACTGAATTTGAAAATCGAATACAGCACTATTGCAAACTAGAATGTGTGTTGCTCAATCCCAAAACCAATAATTCACTTTCGGTAGAAGAAATTAAAAAATTAGAAACAACTTTTTTGTTAAGACAATTGCCATCAAAGGATGCTTTCTTTTTTTTCTTAGATGAAAATGGTGAACGATTCACTACCATGAGCTTTACAAATTTTGTTCAAAGGCAAATGCAAAGTGGTGTCAAAAATTTATGCTTTTGTATTGGAGGTAGATATGGCTGGGATGCAGAGCAGATAAAGGGTTTTAACAAAATCAGATTGTCAGATTTTGTATTGCCACACCAACTGGCAAGGTTAATTTTAACCGAGCAGTTATATCGGGTTTTTACTATTGTCAATCATCAAAATTACCATCATTGATTTTATCAGATTTTCCAAAATCGGAGTAATAACACTTCGATTAGTAAAAACAATAAAGCCAACACTAAAAATATTTTCCAAAGTACAATCCCGTGATTAATTTCACCAACAACGGTAGTCAGATTTTTATGCGAAGCATCTAATACACGAATGTTGAGTGGTAATAGTTTTTCTTCTAATTCGGGTGTGCTATAAAAATTCATATTTGATTCATTTCTGTTGAAATTAAATGCTATTGAAGGTTTAAGCGAATCAGAAGTACCGATTAATTCAAATATTCCAGCTTGATTTACTTCATTACGAATATGTAAATACAGATTATTTTCAATATTGATTTGCTCAGGAATAAATTCTTGTAATTTGTTTTTGAGCAAATATGTTGGTTCAGATTTGTTAGTAAAAGCTGGGATTTGAATGTGATTATTTTTTCCAATTACATAACTCATTTCGGCTAAGTGAATACCGCTAAAGCTCATTTTTAGTACCATTGGGACAAAAATGGCTTTGAATGGCAAATCACTAAAAGCTTTGTTCAGTGGAACTCCACAGATGTATACGTTTCCTTTTTCGAATTGAAATTTACTCATCAAATCATTTCCATCTTTCATAGTTAGTAATGCTTCATGTGCATTTAAAATAGAAAATGAAATTGGGTAATATTTCTTTGCTTTCGGTAGTTCCATATTATCTGATACCTTTAAAAATACATTTTTAAAAACATCAGCCTCATGATTGATTGCATTAACGGATTGTTCTTTATTTGACAATGTGTTGTATGCGCCTGCATGAACCAAGCTCAAAAAAGTATTGTAACTTAATACATCAATATTTTCATCTGGGAAAATAATTAAACTTCCACCTTTCTGAACAAACTTTTGCAATTCGCTTCCTAATCCACTACTAATGCTTTGCAAGCCATTAAGAAGAATGCATTGTTGGTGATTGAAATAATTAAAATCTATTTGTGAAAAAGATTGATTGGTATAATGAATTTGTACATCATTAGCATACAAAGCTTTTAAAAATTGATTTTCTTTTTCGCCATTTATGCTCATTACATTTATTGTATTGAGTACTTCAAAACAGAAATAATAGTTGTCATCAAACGTAATTGGGTTATCATTGATATTGAGAACACATTTATTCCAACCAGTATTCGTAACAGTGAATGGAATAGTATCTGTTATTGTTGCATTAGCACCCAAATTAACATCTCCTAAGAACTTCAATTGATTGTTGATGCTGAGAGTTAGTCGATTATTATTTATTGAATGAGGATTGTAGTTTGAAATTTTTACAAATAGTTTTACTGATTGATTTATAGTTTGTATTGGGCTATCAAACCAACAAGAATCTATGCTTACGTTAGTTTTCTCATCAGCTGATAAAACTGTAGCTAAAGCATTATAATTGGTATCCTGTTTTATTGCAGCTTCATGTAATTGTGATTTTTGAAAATCAGAAATCAAATAGCATTGTGCATTTTTATTTCCGTTAAATGCAATAGCTTGCTTTTGTTTCGCTATAATTTCGTTTAAAAAAGGCGAAGCAGGCGTTATTTTTATTTCGTCAACAATTTTTTTTGCCTCTTCTTTCCCGACTAGATGTTGTTGGCTGCCAGTCATTTCATTGCTGATAATTTGAAATTGAGTTGTTGAATTATATGCATCAATTATTTCATCGGATTTATGTTTAGTAATTTCAATCAAAGGCACACCATTTTTAGTTGAATTCATGCTGAATGAATTATCTAAATATATGGAGACTATTTGTTTTTCTTTGTTTATTAATGGGTGGTTGTTTTTTATAAATGGTTGTGCAAAAGCAAATACAGCAAATAATATTGCTAATATTCTACAAGCCATAACAAGTAGGTGTTTCAACTTGTTTTGATGGGTAGTTTGTTGCTTTACTTCTTTTAAAAATTGAATATTTGGGAAAAATACTTTTTTGTATCTCCGAAAATTAAACAGATGGATAATTATTGGTATAGCTATGGCAGCAGATGCAATTAAAAAAGCAGGAAAAAGGAAATTCATTTTTTCTATTTGATAAAAACAAAAGTAAAAATTTAATGGTACACTTATTTTTAATTTGAATATTATGCAAAAAAAGCCCGGTTGGCTTGGCAGCCCCGGGCAATTGTTGTTGTGTGTTGATGTGTGTTTCTAAAAGATAAAGAGGGTCATCTGGGTTAGGTTTGGCAGTTATTGCCAATATTTTTAAGGCAAAATAATTTCTGTATTTGCCACATTATTATTGTTATCGAAATTTAAAATTTCAGTACTCATATCTACTGGTCTGCCATTCACTAAATCGAATGTAAACAATTGTGTGCCAATTGGAATCTTTACTGAATTGGCATATTCAAATCCGTCGAAGAGTGGAATAGAATTGTCTTTCAAGGCATATAGAAACTGAAATGATTTAGCATTTTTTTGAAAATAATAATGATAATCGTCTTTACTTATCATAAAAACATTTTGCTGATTAGCAGTTGGTAATTGTCCATTTTGTAATTGTAAAGTGGTATTACTATTTACAGGTACATAAGTGTAATTCATATTCAAATACAATTCGGCTATCGAAATATTTTGTTGAACAACCGTTTCTAATGCAGCTTTAGCAGCTTTAGCTTTTTTATGTTTATCACCTGCAAATGTGGCTACCGAAATCAGCATGCAAAACAGCATGGCAAAACTTCCGATGGAGATGAAGGATATTTTTTTAATCATTTATTCAGTGTTTTAGTAGTTTGTGTTTTCAAAGTTTTTTCTTCCCCTTTGATGATACAAAATTACTATTGCAAAAAGTTGAAATGGTTAAGTAAGCAACTCCAAAATGCTAAGTAGAAAAACCTAAATGCCTTTGAAATACTTGATTTATAAAGGTTTTAGGGTGTTTCAAAAAAAATTATTACGTTTGAGGCATGTTGCTGTTTCAACCATTATATCATTTTGGAAGATATTGCCTGATGCTGAAAGGTGCTTTCAGTAAGCCTGAAAATGCTGGCATGTATTGGAAGGAAACTATTCGCCAAATGGTTTCAATGGGAATAGGTTCATTAGGGATTGTATGTGTAATTTCATTTTTCTTAGGTGCAGTTACAACAGTGCAAACTGCTTATCAATTAGTATCTCCTTTGGTGCCATTATATGTTATAGCATCTATTGTTCGTGATTCGGCAATTCTAGAATTATCTGTTTCAGTTTTGTGTTTAGTATTAGCAGGAAAAATTGGCAGCAACTTGGCTTCAGAGTTAGGAACCATGCGTATTTCAGAACAAATTGATGCATTAGAAATAATGGGAGTAAACAGCAAAGCATATTTAATTTTACCAAAAATTTTAGGTGCATTAGTTGCCATTCCAGCGTTGGTAATTATTTCATGTGCTGTAACAATTTTGGGCGGTTACACAGTTTCATTTTTCACCAGTGTCATTACACCCGAACAATATTTATATGGCTTGCACGATAAATTTGTAGGTTTCAATGTTACTTTTTGTTTAATCAAAGCATTCACTTTTGCTTTTATTATTTCATCTATATCATGCTACTATGGCTACTTTACAGAGGGTGGTGCATTTGAAATTGGTAATAGCAGCACCAAAGCGGTGGTATGGAGTTGCATTTTTATTTTAGTAAGCGATTACGTTTTAGCACAATTAATTTTATGATTGAATTACAAAACATCAAAAAGAAATTTGGCGAAAACGATGTTTTGAAAGGCATTTCAGCCAAATTTGAAGCAGGCAAAACCAACTTAATTATTGGTACAAGTGGTAGCGGAAAAACTGTAACCATAAAATGTATGGTGGGTTTGTTTGAAGTAGATAGCGGCGCAATTTTGTATGATGGAAGAAATTTTTCGACCATGACTTTGGCCGAAAGAAAAAGTATTCGCAAAGAAATTGGCATGTTGTTTCAAGGCGGTGCATTGTTTGATAGCCTGAACATCGAGCAAAATGTGATGTTTCCGCTCAACATGTTTAGCACGATGACCAAAAAAGAAAAATTAGACCGAGTAAATTTTTGTTTAGATAGAGTAAACCTTACCGGTAAAAATAAATTATCGCCCAGCGAAATTAGTGGTGGAATGAAAAAACGTGTCGGCATTGCACGAGCTATTGTGATGAATCCAAAATATCTTTTTTGCGATGAACCCAACAGTGGGCTCGACCCACAAACTTCGTTGGTGGTTGACCAACTCATCAAAGAAATTACCGAAGAATTTAAAATAACCACCATCATCAACACACACGATATGAATAGTGTGTTGGAAATTGGCGACCATGTTGTATTTTTATGGAAAGGGTTGAAAAACTGGGAAGGCAGTGGTAAAGAGGTATTCACAGCAACTAATCCTGAATTGGATGAATTTATTTTTGCTTCAAAATTTTTGAAAGAAATTAAAAGCAGAAATTTCGGATAAATCATTTTCAATTTTTTTTAATGCATCAAAATCGAATTTATTTTTTAAGCATCTTCATTTTAATTGTTGCAGCAATTTTTTCTAAAGGGTATTATCATTTTGATGAACAAATTCAAATTCTTGAATTTGCTGGTGTAAAATTGAATTTAACTACTGTTCATTTCATGCCATGGGAGTATAACTATCAGATGCGACCAGCTCTGCAGCCTTTAATGGTAGTGTTTTTAGGAACTATGATGGATTTCTTTCATTATCAAAATCCTTTTTTTATTGCATTTATTTTGCGGTTGTGTTCGGCAACAATTGGTTTTTTAGCAATGTATTTAATGTACCAATCTTATTGCAAAATAATTACTGATGATACGCTACAGAAATGGTTTTTGTGGCTATCATTTTTATTATGGATGATGATATTTAATTGTGTTCGTTTTTCATCTGAAAGTTGGTCAGGGAGTTTATTTTTAATATCATTTGCTTTGCTCAATAATAAACCCAATGCAAATAAATTAAATTATTTTTTAATTGGAATCCTTATCGGATTTTCATTTTTGTTTCGATATCAAACTGGATTTTTAATTGCAGGATTATTGTTATGGTATTGGGGTATTCAAAAAAATATATACAATGCAATTTTGATTTCATTGGGTGTATTGTTAATGATTGGTGTTGGAATACTTATAGATAAATGGTTTTATGGCAAATGGACATTAACCACTTGGAATTATTTCAGCCAAAATATATTACAAGGTAAAATGGCTGAATTTGGCACAGAGCCTTGGTGGTATTTCTTCAAACAGACATTTATTCAAGCCATTCCGCCTTTTAGTATTTTAATGATAGTTGGTTTTTTAATTGTCATTTTCACCCAAAGAAAAGACCGACTAACGTTTACACTTTTTCCATTTTTATTTACTCATTTTTTAATAGGGCATAAAGAATTGCGCTTCATGTTTCCAATTATTGGTTTTGCACCTATTATGATAATAAAAGCATTAGAGTGGATGCAACAAAAATGGAAATTGAATTGGAAAAATGTTTGGGTAAATTTCTTTGCAAAACTGATGATAACTATCAATATTATTTATTTAATAGTGATAGCATTTAAACCAGCTAATAGCTTAATCGATTTATATCAGTTTATCTACAATGATTGTAAGCAAGCCTCAACAGTATTGTATCATCTGAAAGATAATCCTTATGAAAGAGTAATGATGGTTAATTTTTATAAGCCAAAAAATTTAGAATTTTTAGCTATTGATTCAAATCAAAAAATTGAATTAAGTAAAAACAAAAAACATTTACTAGTATTAAATAATCCTGATGAAATAAAAAATCTGAATATAAAGAGCAAGTTAGTTTATACTACTTTGCCTCATTGGATTTTTAATTTCAACTTTAATCATTGGATTGATAGAACTGAATGCTGGTATTTGTATGAACTGGATTAGAAAGAAAAATTATTTTTCTTCATTCAAAAAATGATGAAAGGTATCGCTCCTTAAGCCTAAACGCAAAGTCTCAACTGGAATAACATCGTTTGGAGCAATGTTGCCCAAATTTACATTAGCCCCACATAATTTAATAAACCAAGTTTGTTGTGCTTTTTGCGGAGCCTCCCAAATTATTTTTTCTTTTTTGATTTTAGTTAGAATTTCTTGAACCAAGCCCTCTCTTACTTCGCCACTTCCACGGTAAATGCCTACGTTGCCTGCTTCACGAGCTTCTGCAATTACTTTATAAGCGCCGGCATCTAATTCGGTTTGCATTAATTCAATCCATTGATATGGAGGAAAAATTTTTTCAGCATCTTTACTTCCTACCTCACTTAACACTTTTAAGCCTTTCTTAGCAAGTGTTTCAATGTATTTCATTTTTTTACTATGCGGAATTTCTAAAGAGCCATCGCTTACTTCCACATATTCCATTTCATATTTTTCCAACACTTTTTGATAATCTGCAAATTGATTTCTAGCAATAAAAGCTTCAAACATTGTACCGCCAAAATAGTATGGAATATGATGTTTACGATAAACTTCCAGCTTTTCGCTGAGGTTCATTGTAACATAAGCTGTTCCAAATCCAAGCTTTACAATATCCGTGTAAGGTGCAGCTATGTTTAAAAAATTTTCTACTTCGGGTGTACTCATTCCTTTGTCCATCACCATTGTCCATCCACTGTTTCGGGGCTTCATGGTGCGTTTTGGTAAACCTTTTAACTCAAAGTTTTGTATAGAATTTAATGCTTTACTCATGCGGTAAAAATAGGGAGTAATTTGATAAGATGTTTATACGTAATTAAAAACGATATTAAACGAGATGTAAAAATTAAACTACTGCCGCAACCTTATTTTCAATTGCGTCTGACAAATAATTTTCAATCAATCCGAAAATGTTGATTAACAAAGGTATTACAGGCAACATAAAAAATAATGACAATAAAAAAGATTTAGGGTCATTATTGCCCAGCAAGGATAAGCCTGGCAAATACATTTTTGTACATGAGAAAAACAAAAATAAAGTTGAAAGATGCGTAAGCACAAACAACCACCAAAACGTTCTGCTTAATGATTGATTATAATCTTTTATTAGCCATATTTTTTCGTTAGTAAAAAAGATATAAAAGTAAAATATCACATTTATTAAGCTGGCTGCAATGAACAATTTTTCAAAAAATGAATGGGCTTCGGCTGCCGGAGCAATTGGAAAAAATTTTGACAATAAGGATGTCATAAAAAAGAAATCAAAAAATGATGCAACTACGAAAATCCCACCAAATAAGGCATACAAACTATAAAAACAATGAAGGTAATAGCTGATTCGGGCTACTTTTTGTTCGGAGTTCATGGGGTGAGAATTTAGTAGTTAGGAAAATAGGGTATTTGATTTTCAAATTTAACAATCTTATTTTAAATTAACAAATATTAATTTGAGAATTATCAATCATTTAAAACTAAAATTCTGCTATTCTTTCTTTATTCTTTTCCACTCAACACACAATCTTTTTTAAAGTTGATTTTTTTGCCTGCTGCGTTGAATAGTTCAGCATAAACAATGTAAATGCCCTTATTCAATTTATTCCCACTTGCATCTGTTCCATCCCACTGAAAAAATCCTGATTGTTCTAAAGTTTGATTGTTGCAAATTGTTTTGACTAAAACGCCCAAACTGTTATAAATATTGATGTTGGCGTTGTACCCAGCATTATCTAAATAATAGCGAATGGTTAAAATATCGTTCTTGCCATCTTCATCGGGCGTAAAAACTTTGGGTTCTAAATCAATTTCGGCATTTGTAGAAATGGAAGAAATGGATTCTGAATTTCGATATGCTGGTGTCGCAAAACCCACCACCGAGGCGGCACTATGCCAATTATTTTCATCTTGCGTTTTTGCTTCAATTGAAATTCTTTCTAGTGAAACACCTTGTTTGTTGTGCAATAATGGATAATGCCAGGCATCCGAATAAGTGAGTTCATCAATAATTTTTCCAGATGGATTTATCAAAGCAATTGTACCATTGTGATCGTCAAGCGTTGGCACAGAGCTGATTTCAAGCACACCATTCGGATTAGGCGTAGAATAATTTTGCAAAATATTATCTCGTGAATCCGTTATTGACACATAATCATTTGGGAAAAATAAGTAGCCATTTTTTTGTGCAAACACAGCCGTATTCAAGTTTCCTGAAGCATCGGCGTTGGCAATTTTTAATTTTGAGAGGTCAATAATTTTATTGCTGCGATTATAAATTTCTACAAAACGATTGCCATAGGTTTTTGGATAGAACAACACTTCATTCAGCACAACATCAATGCTATCAACTGTTTCAGGTAATCCAAATTTTGCAGTATTGGCTGAAATTGGATTGCCACTGCAATCAAAAATATTTTGAACGGTGATGTTGTAAATTGTTTTTGGTAGAAAATTATTTGCAAAAGTCAAAACAATGCTTTGTTCGGAATATCTACCAAATACTGCATTGATGGGATTTCCAACAGAATTATCAACTACAAAATTTTGCAAGTTGGAAATTGCACTCACATTCATCGGCTCACTAAAAAATATTTCTAAAGTGGAATCATTGATTGGAAATGCTCTAATCAAATCAGGTGAAGTATTATCTGGGTTAATGCCATCTACCGAATTTTTTCTGCCCGGAGTTCCGCCACTGGCATCATTGCTGGCTTTCCAGTTATTGTTGCCATTGCATGGATTTTTCGTGTCAATCATTTCCAAACTCCATCCACCATTTTGTTTGAAAGTGCTTTGGTAAAAACTCAAATCGTAATTGACGGAATGAATCAAATTGGTGTCTGCATCATACAACATTATTTTATCACCGTCATTGTTTAATGGTGGTAAACTTGAACCTACAATCAAATTTCCGTATTGCTGAAGTGTATTTGCAATGCTGTTTCCGCAGAGTAATACAAAACTGTCTGGTTGTAAAATAAAATGTGAAATAATTGTTCCAACCTTGGTTGTATCGGTAAACATCCAATGATATAAATCAATTGAAAACCTAGAAACATTTTTCAACTCAACATATTCTCCGTTCGGCAAACCCACTGGTGGATTAGGATTTGCCATGATTTCATCAATCACCACATCATACGCTTTTGCTTTGTAAAAAGTAAAATTCAAAGTTTGATTCGTCATTATATTTCCACTCACATCAGCAATATTACTCACTGTGATTTGATAATTTTTGTTTTGAAATGAATTGACAAAAGTGAGATGTACCAAACTTGTGTTTGCCGCATCACGTGTGGCATTCAAAGCATTTCCAATCCCATTATTTACAAAGTAATTTACTACGTTTTCTGAAGAAGAAAGTTGCACTGATTCGCTAAACAACACATCAATTTGAGTAGATGAAATTGGTGTAACATTCACAACAGTTGGTGGCGTAACGTCATAAATATTGCTGCCAGCATATACATCATCAAAATAGAATTTAGTGCTTCGGGTTGAAGAATAATTGCACCAAAAGCCCATATAGCTTGAGTTGTGAACGGATGTATCAAAACAAGTGAATTCTAAACTGAAATCATTTCCGCCCAAAGTATCGCTCCAAATTGTCCAGTTGCCGATTAAATCTCGGCGAATTTTTAATCGTAAAGAATTGGTATTTTTTCCGCAATGACCTTTCAAACCACCACCAATCTTGGTTTTAACGCTTGCAACTTGTTTGAATAATTCGATGGAATCATTTGAGCCGCTTGTTCCCATTTGAATAAAATAACCGTTAGCAGTTTTTTTTAAATTCATGCTATCGCTTGAAAGATAAGCCCGTAGCTGATTTGAAGTGCTTGGCGAAAAATCTAACTTCACCCAAAATTGCCATTCAGTTGAATCTAAACGATTTGAAATTGTTGAAATGCTTGCTGTATCAGCGATTGCAGGCGCATTCAATTGTAATTGAAAATTTTGATTGACAATGAATTTGCTTGTATCGCCTAACCATGTTGGGTTTGAAGAAAAATTGCCATCAGTGAATTGGTCATTCACTTGTGCATTTGCAAATTTTATTGCAAACAAAATCAATAAGCAGAAAATGATTTTTTTCATTTACGAAAAATAAAAAAAAGTCAAATAAAAAACAAACCATACTATTTATTTTGATGAATCATTGCATCAACAATTTTTGTTTTCTTTGCAACTATGTCAATGCAAATCGCATCAATTAATTCAGGAAGTAATGGAAATTGTTATTACGTAGGAACGGCTACTGAAGCGATTTTGGTTGATGTCGGTATCAGTTGTAAAGAAGTTGAAAAACGAATGAAGCATTTGAATTTGGCAATGAAAAATGTGAAAGCAATTTTCATTTCACACGAACACACTGACCATATAAAAGGCTTGGCAGTATTGGCGAAAAAATATTCATTGCCAGTTTACATCACTAAAAAAACACGAAGAAACTGGATAAAAGGAATCAGTCATTTGTTCAATGATTTCAAAGCTGATGAACGAATTACAATTGGCGAATTAATCATCACACCATTCGAAAAAAAACATGATGCACTTGACCCACATAGTTTTATCATTAGCCACAAAGCTACTACCGTTGGGGTTTTTACAGATATTGGAATTGTATGTGATGAGGTGATAAAATATTTCAAACAATGCAACGCGATTTTTTTGGAATCAAATTATGAGGAAGAAATGTTGGAAAATGGCAGTTACCCTTTGCATTTAAAAAACCGAATCAAAGGTGGCGAAGGGCATTTGTCAAACAAACAAGCTTTGGAATTATTCCTACAACATAAACCAAAATTTATGACACACATTTTGTTGTCGCATTTATCAAAAGAAAATAATCATCCTGAATTAGCGAAGCAATTATTTCTGCCTCATGCTGATAATGTGTTGATTGAAATTGCTTCACGTTATGAAGCATCAAATGTTTACCACATCGAAAATGCTCCTGAAAAAACTTTTGTAAAGTTGAAACGCTATGTACAGGCTGCTTTGTTTGAGTAGGTTGATTTTTTTATTTTTAACACAAAACAATTGCTATGGTTACATACTTATTAGGTGCTGGCGCAAGTGCGAAAGCGTTGCCTTTAGTTGGAGATGATTTTAAGAGAAGGGTTGAAATTTTTGTCCAAGAATTAAGAAGGATAAATAGTTACAATAATGAAATGTTTTCTTCCGATAACTTATTCGTTCTTATTTTAGACCAAATCAAACTTCATGCAAGCCCTGATACTTATGCAAAGAAACTTTTTTTGTTGGGGAAAGAATGGGAATCAAATTATTATCAGTTCAAAAACTTTCTTTCTTGTTACATAATTTGGGAACAACTCAATAAAAAATATCTTGAACAAGAAAAGAATCAAAAAGGTGATTCAAAAATTGAAAAAATATTTACCACATTAGATTATAGATATGATGTATTGTGCGCTGCAATTCAAGAAAAATCAGCAACACTACCGAAGAATTTTTCTTTAGTAACTTGGAATTATGATTTACAGTTTGAAAGAACATTACATCAATACGAAAAGCCTGGAATCCCTTTACATCAAACATTTCAGGGCTTAGTTGATGACAACAAAATTTACAGATTAAATGGCTCAGCTTGGTTTGAATATCAAGACGGAGAAAAAATAATTTATCCGTTTGACAATCTTTTGATTAATGATAATGATTACCTAAAATTATTTTGCGAAATTATTAAAGATGAAAAATCAAAGTACAGAAATCATCTGAGATTTGCTTGGGAAAAAAATGAGGACTCTATTAACAAGGCACAAAATTCATTTGTTCAATCAAATTCAGCAGTGATAATTGGTTACTCATTTCCTTATTATAATCGCAGTATTGATTGGCAGATTCTTTCAACCTTTAGAGGAGCAACAAAGAAAAATATTTATTTACAATACCCAACTGAAGAAGAATTTCATAAAATAAAAGACAAACTAATTTTGATGTTTGCAAGCAAACTGAAATGGAATGAAGATACAGTTTTAACGCAATTTAACTTTATCCCTATTGTCAACCATGACCAATTCTACATTCCAGATGAATTGCTTTAAATTCTGAATTTTCCTTTCATCCGCAAACACATTCCCTTACTTTTGCGTTTCATTTTTCATTACAAACTTTCAATTTTATAAACTTTACAACCGATTATGTACACCGATAAATTTGAGTACCACGATTATTATCTGATGGATGAATTGCTGACTGACGAACACAAGTTGATTCGTGATTCGGTTCGCCAATGGGTGAAAAAAGAAGTATCGCCGATTATTGAAGATTATGCGCAACGTGCTGAATTTCCTCAACATTTGGTAAAACAACTAGGCGAAATTGGTTGCTTCGGTCCAACCATTCCAACAGAATATGGCGGCGGCGGATTAGACCAAATCAGTTATGGTTTGATGAT
Organism: Chitinophagales bacterium; assembly: GCA_947449695.1. Classification (GTDB taxonomy): domain Bacteria; phylum Bacteroidota; class Bacteroidia; order Chitinophagales; family CAIODY01; genus CAIODY01. The sequence goes on along the minus strand of CANFST010000016.1, from coordinate 5,982 downwards.
GATGGAATTGGAACGTTGCGATAGCGGTTTGCGCTCTACAGCATCGGTGCAAGGCTCGTTGGTGATGTACCCGATTTATACTTATGGCAGCGAAGAACAACGCAAAAAATATTTACCAAAATTAGCCAGCGGCGAATGGTTGGGCTGTTTTGGTTTAACCGAACCAAGTCATGGCTCTGACCCAGGCAGCATGATTACCAACTTCAAAGATGCTGGTGATGGGAAACATGTGATTTTGAACGGTGCTAAAATGTGGATTAGCAATGCGCCATTTGCACAAGTGGCGGTGGTTTGGGCGAAAAACGAAGCAGGAAAAATTCAAGGGATAATTGTTGAACGTGGCATGGAAGGCTTTACTACGCCTACTACTCACGGCAAATGGAGTTTACGAGCAAGTGCAACAGGTGAGTTGGTTTTTGATAATGTAAAAGTGCCAAAAGAAAATATTTTACCAAATGTACAAGGCTTGAAAGGACCATTGGGTTGTTTGAGTTCTGCTCGTTATGGTATCGCTTGGGGCGCATTGGGCGCAGGTTTGGATTGTTATGATACTGCATTACGTTATTCAAAAGAAAGAATCCAATTTGGAAAACCAATCGGGCAATTTCAATTAACACAAAAGAAATTGGCGGAAATGATTACTGAAATTACCAAAGCACAATTGTTAACCTGGCGCTTAGGTGTTTTGAAAAATGAAGGCAGAGCAACACCTGCACAAATCAGTATGGCGAAACGCAACAATGTAAACATGGCCATTCAGATTGCACGTGAAGGTCGTCAAATCCTTGGCGGAATGGGCATTACAGGCGAATACAGTATGATGCGCCACTCGATGAATTTGGAAAGTGTTATCACTTACGAAGGCACACACGATATTCATTTGTTGATTACCGGACAAGATGTAACAGGATTGAATGCGTTTAAATAGAAATGATTAAAACTAATTTAGTTTTTAATCATTTCTAAAAAATCATCAAACAGATATCTCGAATCATGCGGACCAGGGCTGCTTTCGGGATGATATTGTACGCTAAATGCTTTTTTGTTTTTTACTTTAATACCTTCAATCGTGTTGTCATTCAAATTCAAATGTGTTACTTCCACATTTGCGTTTTGTTTAGCTTCTTCTTCTTTTACCGCAAAGCCATGATTCTGCGAAGTGATTTCGCATTTGCCAGTTTGCAAATTAATCACAGGATGATTCAACCCTCGATGTCCGTTATGCATTTTATAAGTTGAAATGCCGCAAGCTTCGCTTAGCAATTGATGACCTAAACAAATTCCAAACATTGGTTTGTTTGTGGCTAAAATATCTTTCACCGTTTCAATTGCATAAGGCATGCTGGCTGGGTCGCCTGGTCCATTGCTAATGAAATACCCATCTGGATTGAATTTCATCATTTCATCCAATTTTGTTTTGGCCGGAAATACTTTCAAATACATGCCTCTATCAGCCATGCAACGCAAAATATTTTGCTTCACACCCAAATCTAAAACAGCAACTTTAATGGATGATTTTTCATCGCCAAAAAAATAAGATTCTGTAGTTGAAATTTCACTGCTCAACTCTCTGCCAGCCATCGAAGGCTCGGCGGCTAAGCGTTTTTTTAATTCTTCAATATCAGTAATTTCAGAAGAAATAATGCAATTCATCACACCTGCATTGCGAATGTGTTGCACAATCGCACGGGTGTCAACGCCTTGAATGCCCACCATTTGCTCGTGTTCAAAATAATCTTGCACATTTCCATCAGCCATCGAGCGACTATATTGTGGCATCCAGTTTTTACAAACTAAGCCAGCAATTTGCATTTTGCTACTTTCAGTTTCCGATTTTTTTACACCATAATTGCCAATAAAAATATTGGTCATCACCACAATTTGTTTGTAATAACTAGGGTCAGTAAAAACTTCCTGATAGCCTGTCATACCCGTGTTGAAGCATATTTCGCCCGTTGTAGTGCCAATTTTTCCGGCAGCGTATCCGTTGAAAATTGTTCCGTCTTGAAGAAGAAGAATTGCTGGTGTCATTAAAAATATTGGTGTAGTTTTTTTTGCAGATAGCTGAATCAATTATAAAATTGAATCAATTGCGGCGGCTAATTTACGGTCTTTTTCTGTAACCACATTGCCTTTATCGTGCGTTGTTAATTGAATGTTCACTTTATTCCAAACATTGCTCCAGTTAGGATGATGATTATGTTGCTCGGCAAGCATAGCCACACGCGTCATAAAAGCAAAAGCTTCGCTAAAGTTTTTGAACTCAAAAATGCGATTAAGACTGTTGTTTTCTTCCTTCCACATATTGTTTATGATAAAAATATTCTTTGTCGGGTAATTCAAAAGTGAGCCATTCTGCATCTTTCAAAGTGTCTGCATCAGGCTTCATCACTGCATTTACACCGTTGATGTTTTTCAAAAAAGAAATTAAATTTTCTTTTTGTTGCAATGCCCAGTCGCCTTTTAATCTCAAAATAAAATCTGCCTGACGAAAATCATTCACTAAAATATTTCCTTCCGATTTATTGTTGATGAGACAAATTTCTGTTTGCCTCACATCACATACCAAACTGAAAACAGAAAATTTTGCAACTACATTTTGTGTCTTTTTTTCAATCGTTTCCGATAGTTGAAACGGTAAATCGAATGCTTCATCTAACGCCATGCAAATCTTGTAATCAGCTGCTGTGGCGGAAATGGCTATCAACTCGAAATCAATTTCGGGTTCGATGGTTAATGTAAGATTTTTTTTTGTAGCCATTATTTAATCAATGATTACCATTCCTTTGCGTCAGGAAACGCATCTACTACTTCCCTCATTTCTTTCAAAAGCGGTTGCAAATAATCAGAATGAAATCCATGTCGTCCGCCATTAACAGCTTGTAACGAAGCCATATCAGGCATTTGCAAACCTGCATCTTTTATGATGGGTGAAATTTTTTCTAACCATTTTGCTTGTAAAACTTTTTCGCCAGCAAAAATATTTTGTGCGATAATTTCTTGTTCGCCTTCGTATGCTTCAAAAATTCCTAGAGCCAACGGCAAACAAAAATTCAATGCCGATTGCATTCTGGCTTTGCTCTCTTCATTACCATTGCCGAGTTGCAAAATAAAAGTATCAGCATGCATGGTGTGATATTTTAATTCGCCTTTAAACTTTTTTGCAAAATGCGCCAATGGCTCAAAGCTACTGTTCATCAACATTTCATAACGCAATTGGTCGGCATGGTCAAACAAAAAATGACGCATCAAACTGAAATCGTATTCACCAATGGGTTGCTCAACAAAGTGGCAACATTTAAAATCTTTTTCGGCTCGTTTGAAAGCTAATGTTTCTGCCGCTGTTGGGTTTTCATCCAACATTTTATACAACAACCAGGCATGACCTATCTTGTCTTGCGCCATCGAAGCAAAGGCAATATCTTCTTCCATGAATGGTCCAAAGCCTGTCCATTCGCTGTTTCGGTGCCCTAAAATAAAACAGTCATCTGCTGTTTTTAAAATAAAATTATAAAGTTCTGGTGTCATCAATTTTTTATTTTGCTCACAAAGTCGCAAAGACACAGAGTGAGTTTGTTGAATTTTTTATGGATTTGCCTTTTTATAAGCGTTGATTTTATCTCTCACTTTAAAGCCATAAGCTTCGCGATATTCTTTATCAATAGCTGTTTCAAAAATATCTGCATCATCATACTGAAATTGAGTTACATCGGCTGTTTTCACCACCCACATGTTTACACAATTTTGTCTTCTGCCATATTGTTCTTTAGCGAAAAGCAAAGCCTGTGCTGCATTTGGCGCATGCACACTGCCCACATGAATGTGATGGTCGCCACGTTTTTTTTGATGAAAAACTTCATATGGTTCCCATGCTTCACCGATATTCATTTCGGTTTTTTCTTCAATGGGCTTAATTCTATTAACTCTTGGGTCAAATGATTGCATTCAATTTACGAATTTGCTAATCTGCTAATTTGCTAATGAAAAATACATTGGCAAAATCTCAAATTGTGTTATTGATTTTGTTTAAGATAATGGAAGCACCTGCTTCTGGTTTGGATTCATCAAAGCTTTACGAACCCATCTGCCATGTTCTTCAGCCCAACGACGAACAGCTAAACGCTCTGCATTGCATGGCCCGTTTCCATTAATGGTGGCAAAAAATTCATCCCAATTCGGGTCGCTGAATTCCCAAATGCCTTCCGCATTTTTATTCAATTTAGGGTCAGGAAAATCTAGACCCAGCTCACGAATTTTTGGAACATATTGGTCAAGAAATTGATTTCGCATATCATCATTGCTTGCCATTTTCACTTTCCATTTCATCAGCAAAGTGCCATGAACACTGGCTTTGTCGCTTGGTCCGAAAAAATGAATAATCGGGCGATACCAACGATTTAAAGCATCTTGCAACATGGCTCGTTGTTCTTTTGTGCCAACGGCTAAATGCACCAACGCATCATGCCCTTGTTTTAAATGAAAACTTTCTTCGTAACAAATTCTTTCCAACGCTCTGCAATATGGACCATAAGAGCCTTTGGCATTGATAACCTGATTTACAATCGCAGCACCATCAATCAAAAATCCAATCACCGTTACATCAGCCCAAGTGGTAGCAGGATAGTTGAACACATTGCTGTATTTGCTTTTGCCGCTCAACAAATCATTAATCATGGCTTCACGGCTTTTGCCCAAAGTTTCGGCAGCATTGTATAATAAATGTGCATGACCAATTTCATCTTGCACTTTTGCAATCAAAGCCAATTTGCGCTTAAAGCTCGGAGCTCTTGTAATCCAAGTGCCTTCAGGCAATGCCCCAATCACTTCGCTGTGTGCATGTTGCTCAATCATTCGAATTAATTGCCTGCGATATTCCTTCGGCATCCAATCTTGTGGTTCAATTTTTTCACCTTTGGCAATGCGTTCTTCAAACAAAGCCAACTGCTGCAAATCCTCACCAGCTAAAGGGTCGGGCTTTTGTTTGGCTGCTTCTTCAGGCGATGTATATCCGTTTCCGTACATAAAAATATTTTTTGCTGATTTTTGTTTTGTTACACCAAGTCGCAAAGAATTTTAAAACTCTGAAAACTTTGCGTCTTTATTTTTTTGCGCTCTTTGCGTTGAAATTCTATTGCATTAATTCAACTGTGTTTCTTTAGGAACTGGCAACACGATTGGCATTTCTGGCACTTTCATTATTTCACTCCAACCGCCAACAATATTCCGAACATTATGATAGCCTTCTTTTTTCATCAATGAAATAGCAATTACGCTGCGATAGCCCCCAGCGCAATGCACATATAAGTTTTTGTTTTCGGGCAAATCAGTCATTTCCTCACTTAATTCGGCTAATGAAAAATTTTGTGCAATATCTATATGTCCATTTTCAAACTCAGATGGTTTGCGAACATCTATCACAGCCATTTTATCTTCATCATATTGCAAATCCATTTTCAATTCATCAGCTTCCACATTAATAACCAAATCAAATTTCTTATTTGCATTTTTCCAAGCCTCAAATCCGCCTTGCAAATAGCCAATTACTTTATCTAATCCAACACGACTTAAGCGAACAATACTTTCTTGTTCTTTGCCAATTTCAGTTACCAACACAATGTTTTTATCATAAGGCAAAATTGTACCAGCCCATTCAGCAAACCTACCATCTAATCCAATGAAAATAGATTCAGGAATAAATCCATCTGCAAATTGTGCTGCGTTTCGTGTATCTAAAATGATTATATCAGTTTTCGAAATAGCTTCAAACTCTTCAATGGATAAAGCCTTGGCGTTGCTCATTACATTATCTAAAAGTTCATGCCCATTTTTATTAATGCCTGCATTAATTGGGAAATATACTGGCGGAGCATTCAAGCCACTGGTTACATCTTTCACAAAATCGGCTTTGTTGTGATGCTTCAAAGCATAATTAGTGGCTTTCTGAATACCCATGGTGCTGAAAGTTTCTTTTCCCAAAGCCTT
>CANFST010000015.1 GCA_947449695.1 Chitinophagales bacterium | reverse complement strand
TCAATATTATTGGTGGTATTGGCACCAAAATAATCAGGACTGTTAAAATTCCAGGTATAAGTTACTGGTCCGCCGCCTGCATTTACTGCTGATGTTGAGGTCGCTATTACTTTCAGCCCACTACACTGATGACTATGGTTTAATACAAAACTGGCAAGTGGGGAACGGAAAGTATCTATTACAATGGTATCGGTTCTAGAACAACCAGACGCAAGACTTGACACAACAATAATTGTATCGCTTGCCACAACAGTAATAACAGGATGAGCACACGTTGAGCAAGATAATGTATTACCATGTAAACTTTGCCAATGCCAATTGGTAATCAGTTGACCAGCGTTAGCAGAACTATCAAACAAGGTGACATTAGACCATTTACAAACCGTATCATGAGCATTATGTAAAGTTTGATAAGCAGTTACAGCAGTTACTAAAACTGTATCAGATACAGGACAGAACGAAGTTCCCAAAAGTGTTACATAAAATTTAGTATTAGCAAATGGGGCTACGATAGGTGTTGCAGTATCACGTCTTGAAATAAAAGGATTTGGTGTTGCAGGTACCGCAGTCCATAAATAATTATAGGCATTAGCATTTATCGGGAAGTTACAATATCCGAATTTAATATTCGGCAATAAAGTTGAAGTTGTGCCAGTTGGAATGCTACAACCAGCCGGTGTACTAGCATTACCAGCATACAAAACACAATTATTAACCGTATTTGTCTTTTGAACAATATCAATATTAGAGAACAACAAACTAGAGAAACACATTTCAATAATCAAATCACTTTGCCCATCCCAATTGTATGGATTAGTTAATGTAATTGTTTTCCATCCATTACCTGCTGATATATTATAGCTACTGGGTCCATAAACAATCACTCCACCTGGAAAATTACTATTATTAGTCCAATAAGGGGTATTACTATTGATACAACTCATTTTCACTTCTAAGCCAGAGTAATTATAAAAACTTTGATGAGCAGTTACATTAAATTGTAATGATGTTAAAATTTTCGGACCAGTACCTAAAGTTGCTTGCAATGAAGCAGCTGAATAACGCATAGCAACTTTACCATTATTATAATTATTGTTAAATGGTGAATAGGTAGCAGAAACATCATTACCCGAACCTAAAACAGAACTAACTAATGGCACACCAGTGCAACCACCAGTAGTATTAACTGCACATGGAACAGGGGTTAATGGAATAGGTCCTGTAGCACTTCCATTTAATACAATATGGGAACCAGCGCAAATCAAAGTATCATTACCAGCCGAAACAGTATTTACTGTTAATACATTTACTTTAAAAGAATCCTTGGTTTGGCATCCATTATTGTCTGCGGTTACATGATAAGTGGTAGTTACAGATGGAGAAACTGTAATGTTTTGTTGTGATGAAGTATAGCCTGCAGGAGTTGAAGTCCAATTAAAAGTTGTAGGATTAGGAATATTACCAGAACAACCTTTAATTAATACATCAGGACGATTTGCGTAATATGAGCCATATATGTAGCCTAAATACCCCGTATTAGAAGGCGAATAAGGGAAAAATGGGTCGCAAGGGGTAGCATTAGAATAAGCATAGGCATAAGCAAAAAATGTTGAACCAGCCGGTGCACCATATGTTGTAGCAATAGAATTAAACGTTGTGGCAGCAACATAGTCTGGAGAAGATGAACAAGAACCTGCATCGTAGCAAATTTGAATCAATAGATTACTTACTCCATCCCAATTATAAGGCGTTTGGAAGTGAAAACTATTTAGACCTGCCACAGTATTAAATGAAGTAGCTGAATAAACTGTAGTCAATGGTGTATTCAAATCTAATGAATCGTAAGAAGTAGAATATTTGAAAGAGTAATATGGTACACAAGCCATGCTAATTGTTAGGCCTTCAAATTGAGAGTTTGTACATGAATTTGAAGAGCTATTTTTCTGAGTGACATTTAAAGCTATTTCAGAAATAGGTCCGCCCTGAAAGCCCTGACTAGTAAGTTCATTTGCCAAAATCAAGATTTGAGATTTTTCTTTAGGTTCATAGGCATAAAATGGTGTAGAATAAGTTGTTCCAGCATTATTAATACCTGCTGTAAATGTAGAAGGGTTTGCACAAACAGAAGAAGCAGGCCCACAAATAACAGGTTTACCCGAAGTTGTGATAACAGTATTTTGGTGCAAACAAATTGAGTCATTACCACTTTCAAAAACAGATGGATAAACTCCTTTTACGTTAAATGTAGTATCTTTATGTTCCCAACACGAAGTATCGCCGGAAGGTGGAATTATTTCAAAACCGACTGTGTACATTCCAGAAGTTTTTGCCTTTATTGTTATTGGAGCTGACGACGAATCAGAACCACTAGTAATAAAACAGCCAGTTGGTACAGTCCAATGATATTTAAATCCAGGAAATGTTAATCCAACAAAAGAAATAGCTATTGAGTCTCGCGGTGCACAAATATTATTCCGTGAAAAACCAAAATGAATTGGAGGTGGAGTCTTATTGATAACTACATTATGGTAAGTAGTGTCTGACTTACAACCATTCCTTGTCTTTACAATTAATGAAATAGTGTATGTACCCATACTATTATAAGTGTGTATAGGGTTTTGGGTACTATCTGTATTCAAATTGTTAGGCCCAATAGAACTTGGAATATCACCAAAATTCCATGCCCACCAATCAACATAATCACCCAAAGTTGTTATATAAGATGAATCTGCAAATTGCAGATAACTTGTTGAGCAATAAGTGGTTGGATAAATAAATGCAGATACAGGGGGTTGAGGAGGTTTAAAATAAATTGGGATTGTATCCTTACAACCAAATCCTGAATACGGCACAAGTACCACATTAAAAGTATCATTTACCAATAAAGCTGGGGCTATAGTTAATGTATCATGTGTAGAATCTATTACAGTAGTAAGAGACTTATTATACCATTTAAGTTGAGCCAATCCTTTTGGTCCTATTAAGGTATCTCCTGTTGCGATATTACCTCCAGGATTATAGCAACCAGTTTGTAAAACAACACTTTGGCTGCATGTTACGAAATCAAAGTAACCATACCCAAAATGTCCGCCATTCGAACAATCAGTTGTCTCAAATTGAAAATAAACCGTTCTGCCATTTTGATTTTTCAATTCAATCGTCCCTGGGGTCCAAGCTTTATAATAAACTGTACTTAAATAAGACGACTGGGTTAATCCACCACAAGTTGGGCAATTCGGATTCATGGCTAACTGAAAATAATTACAGCCTATTAAGTTATTAGTTGCTGAATCATAAACTGAAATAGTAAATCTGGGCTGCTGTTCAACTGGATGCCCTCCACCATTATCAAGAACAAAAGCATAATAAAACTGTGCGAAATAATACTTAAACGCTTGTGGGACTCTATAGTAATATCTCAACATATCCGCTTCAGAACCAGTTTGATCATTACCTACCTGAATACTATGCTGCGATGCCCCAGGTAAATTACATACACGTGGAAAACCACCATACAAATCAGTTCCACCGGAAGTAATAGTATCCCTAGGTATTCCTAATACTACTGAAGGTGCGACTGGGGTAGTTGGACTATATGTAGTTGCGGTTTGAGTTCCAATCGCTCCTGCTGAACAAGAACCAGTGTAGATACTCCAATTTGCAAATAATGTTGCATCTTCAGCGTCTAGATTGGGAGGGCATTGAGCAGATACTCTCATTATAATAAAAGTGAACCCGATGACAAATAATATCTTTTTCATTTTTAAATAATTAATTGTTTTATTTCAATAATGTAACATTTCCTTGTTTTCTAACAGTTGAACCTTGTTCACAAACCGCTTCAATAAAGTAAGTATATACACCAAACTCTTGTGGAGATCCTTTAAATGTGCCATCCCATCCTTTATCATTCAAATCAGTAGTACTAAATACTTTTACACCCCAACGATTATAAATATCAAACCTTTTCAATTGAATTAATTCAGTATGATTAGATATTTTAAATCTTCTATTGTCTTTGTCAGGATTATTACCTGATTGATCAGGAGCATCTGGAGCAAATGCATTTGGCAGTACAATTTCAGTACATGCAGTAACACAGACAATAATTGAGTCGGAATTGTTGCATCCTCTGCTGTCTGTTACATGCAAAGTATATTGTGTAGTATTAGATGGATTAGCAGTTGTTAAAGGTGTATCTACTTTTGTAACACTCAAACTTGGTGTCCAGAAATAGTGGAAATTAGGCGCTACATAAGCCGAAGAGCCAATAAGAGCCATATTATTTCTTAATACACATGTATCTCTACCAGCATCTACAAATGGTGGATTGAATAGATTAACCACAACATTGCCAGTACCCTGACATCCATTATTATCTGTACCAGTTACCGTATAAGTAGTTGAGTTATATGTAGGATAAACATATATAGCTGGCATAGTTGAGTTATTTACTTGCCATACATAGCTGTTAGCACCACTTGCCCACAATCCAACACCACTGCCCGGGCAAATAGTAGTATCAGGATGTGCATCAACAATAGGATTAGGCAATACATTCACATTAGCTGTAAATGGATTAGACGCACAACCATTTTGTGTTAAAGTCCAAGTAACATTGTAGCTACCTGCCGACATCCATTTCACATGGTAAGGTCCTGTGCCACTACCGCTACTAACTATACCACTAGACCAATTTGGTGAAACAGTTACCCCGTTAATTGCGTTATTTCCAATATAATTAACCAATGCATCGCTACCAGCACACACAGGCGAAGTAATTGTAAAATCAGCAGTAGGAACTGGTGTTATTGGTATAGATTGAGAAGTTGTGGTTGAACATCCATTTTCAGATACAGTTAATGTCAAAGTTTCATTTTGTACCACATTGCCTTGTTCTAACCATGAAATATTGAAAGGCCCTGGTCCAGCAAGATTAACCGGATTGGAATTACCAGTTACTGTCCAAGTATAGCCTGAACTTGCACTACCATTGCCCGTATAGAATATTGCTACATTGCTATTTGAACAAGCTGCAGTTGGATTAATAGTAAAGGTAGAAGTTGGCGACGGTGAAACAAATAACACAATCGAATCAGGTGCAGATGTACAACCATTTTCAGTTACTTGCAATTTAACCACTTTTGGTCCAGCCGTATTTCCATTTACCAAACTGCTATTACTATATACTAATGTTTGATTAACAGGTGGTAATGGGTTAACGCCTCCAGGTGTTACAGACCCTCCATCCCAACTCCAATAAAGCAAAGTGCCTGCAGGATAGTTTACACCAATATTAATATTCTGACCTGTACATACATTCATCGGGCTGGCTGTAAACACTGCTAATGGTGTTTGATTAACAGTTACTGGCACTGTTGATTGCGATGTGCAATTAGCATCTGTAACTAACAAAGTAACATTTTTAGTACCCGAAGTATTCCAGTAGACTTGATATGGTCCTTGACCTAATCCACTCACAATTGTTCCACCCACAAAACTCCAAGTGAAGTTAGCTGATGGGGAGGCCAAACCAGTATAATTTATAGCAGCTACATTATTTGAACCCGAACAAATAGGGTTTGGACTAACTGAGAATGTAGAAGTTGGTGTTTGATTAACAGTTAATTGATAAGTTGTAGTTGTTGATGAACAACCATTAGCTGTTACTGTTAAAGAAATGGTTACTACTCCACCAGTTGACCACTGCAGAGTGGAAGTTCCTAAACCACCACCTGTTAATAAAGTTCCACCACCCCAATTCCAGTTAGCCGTAGAACCTGTAGGCGCATAACCTGTATAAGTTACTGTTACAATTCCACCAGTACACACTGGATTAGGTGATACTGTAAATGTGGAAGTAGGTATAGGATTAACATGTACTACTACATTGTCCGTTTTTGTACAACCATGTAAACCTGAAAAAGTAAGTGAATAAGTAGTAGTTACAGTTGGTGATACCAAAGGATTAGGCGCAGAAGATGTAAATCCAGAAGGAGTTGATGTCCAAGAATAAGTATAAGGCAATAATCCCGAAACCGATGGATGTGTTTGATAGATCCCACCATTACAAATTGTAGTATCCAAACCTAAATTCAAATGAGTAGTGGTATCAACAATTATTGGCTTAGACACTATAGTTGAGCAACCTAAAGGATCAGTTACCTTACAAGTGTATATAGTGTTATTTGATGGTGAAACAATAGGATTAGAAGATGCTGATGTAAAACCTATTGGTGATGATGTCCATTGATAGGTATAGCCAACACTAGTAGGCGAACAAACATTTAATATAACTGTTGGACGATTAGTTGCAATAAAAGGCCCATAACCATTTGTCATTGAGCATCCACTATATCCAGCATAATCATAATCATATAATACAGAATTGAAAGTAGTGGTTGATTGAGCAACCATATCTGAATTAGTTGTACCACCTCCAAAACATACTTCAAGTATTAAATTACTTACACCATCCCACATATAAGGTGTTTGAAAATTGAATGTATTGAAGCCTGCGGCTACATTATAGTTAGTTTGAGAGAATACTAAACTCAATGGTGTTTGGAATGATGAAGTAGCTGAAAATTGATTAAGTGATGTGCAACCTATCTTAACAGACACATCATAATATGCTGAAGTGCTGGCTTTATTAGTCACATTAAAGGTTGCGCTATTAATTTCGCCTGCTACCAATCCGAAATTTGTTAACTCTGGTGCAGTAAATATCATTTGCATTCTACCTTCAGGGTACTGCCCATTAAATGGCGACTCGGCAGATAAATTAGTAGTACCACTTCCGCATTGACGATTAGTAGGTATTCCATTACAAAATACTTGGGTGCTACCACAATATACAGGTGCTTGAGGAACATGGAAATGAGCACTACCTCCTGGGCAAATAGTATCAAAATTAGAGGTAATCAAAACATTAGGAGATACACCACTAACGTTCACATTCATAGTATCATAAAATACACAACTATGTAAAGTGTCTGTTATTTTAAATACAAATGCAGTTGTAGTTAAAACATTTGCAATTGGATTATAAATAGTAGTATCATGGCTTTGGCCATTATTAAATGGATTTATTGAATTATTTAGTGGATACCATAGGTATTTGTAAGGCGATCCAGCAAAATAGGACCCATTCAAATTAGCAGAATTTCCTTGGCAAATAGTAATATCCGGACCTGCATTGATATTGACTGCCGAAATATTCACATTCACAACACTATGTAATGCTGTATCAGATACGCAAGATAATGATGACCACACAACTAATCTTACTGTATAGTTACCAGTAGTAGCATAAGCATGTGAAGGATTTTGAGAAGTATCAAATGGAGTCCCATCTCCAAAATCCCACTGCCACCTTATAATATTTCCCCATCCACCTGTATAAGATGAATCAAAATACTGAATAGGGCTTTTTGCGCAAATATATTGCTGATGAGTAAATGCTGCATGAGGTGGCGGTATTACTCGTAAAGTATCATACAAAGTATCATTACAAGCTGTTCCACCTACAGGTGTAACAACTAACATTACAGGAATTGGAGAAGGATGTTGAACATTGGAATTGGTAGGAAAACTAACAATTTGTCCAATACCGATTAAAGTATCATGCCCCAAAGTAGCCTGAAGTATTGAATCACCATTAAACCATTGATAACCTGAAAATCCTTGAGGAGCTAACAAAATTGCCGTGTCTTCGCCAGGGCAATAACCTGTAAAAATATGGAAGGGGTTGCAACCACATGGAATATCAATATAAGCATAACCAAAGTGGCCGCCAGCAGCACAATCACCAGTTGAAAACTTCAATTGAATTATATGACCTACATAAGCATTTAGATTAACAGAGACTGGCGTCCATTGTGAACACATTACCTGGGCACAAGTTAATGAGCTAATGAACCAATTTGGAGGCAGCGAATTAGGCAAAGGGGTAGCTTGATAAAGTGATGCACAAGTACTAATAACAGGTGTAGCATATAAGTTTCCTATTGGCCCCATATCTGATACTTCAAACTCAAGCCTTGGTTGAGTGCATACGGGATGACCTATATTTTCCATTACAGCAGCATAATAATAAATTAATGTTGAGTTAGAAGAAGAAACTGGAAATTGAATTCTTACAGCTTCCGAACTATCATTTCGCCAATCATTTCCTAATTTCAATGAATAGTTATTACCACATGCTGCAGGGCAAACAACAGGTAAGCCTGACCAAGGATCTGTTCCCGAATAGGTTGAACCAGCGCAAGGATATAAAGAAAAAGCAGATTGCAAAACAGTTGTATTACTTGCTACAACTATTCTACTATTTGTTGTAACCTGTGCACCGCTTCCAACAAGGCTGCAAGCCGTCAGTTTATTACATGGGGCGACAATTGGTGTTCCTGGATTACCCGATGGGCACCCAGAAGGACCACTAATAAAAGATTGCCAACCGCTTAAATCTCCATTTTCAAAACCAATATTGGCTGGGCATTGCGCAAACAATAATTGATTGCTTGCAACCCAAATGCAAATAATAGTAAATATTCTTTTCAAATTTTTCATAATCATTGAGTTGAATGGTTGTAAGATTTAATAGTTTTAAAATAAGGAAATAGAATTATTTTTTTTCGAATTCACTGATATTAATCACATCAAAACCACTATCGTTAAATGCTTTTTTCAATTCAGGATTTTTTCTAAAAGACATACCAAATTCATAATCAATACTAATCCTAGAAGCAACGTTTTGTTGTTTAGGTTCTTCAACTATGATTCCTTTAATGGCAGCTAAATTTTTCTTCAATAACGAAAAATCAACAGGCTGTTGGTCTTCCATTTCAAATACATACAATTGCCATTGGCGATGGCTATTTTCATTTTGGTCGATAATTTTAATACGCTTCAAACTTTTATTAGCTTGTTGGGCATTTAATGCAAATGACAATGGAAGAATTAAGGCTAAAAAAATGATAATCTTTTTCATGTTGATTTATATTTGAAAATTTAATAAAAAATTATACGAACCCCAATTAGTTTATTTTTCGCTATCAGGCATATTGGTGATTTCAAATCCACTATTTGTAAAAGCATTTTTCAATTCAACGCTTTTGCTTAAACGCATATCGAAATTAATAGTAATCAAAATACGTTTTGATATAGTTTCATTTCTTGGCACTACATCAGTTACACCTTTTACAGCTTTCAAATTTTTCATCAACAATTCCATATTTGCTGGTTGTTGATTTTCCATTTCAAATGAATACAAACGCCAGTGACGAACTGGGTTTTCAGCTTGGTCGATAATTTTAATACGCTTCAAACTTTTATTAGCTTGTTGGGCATTTAATGCAAATGACAATGGAAGAATTAAGGCTAAAAAAATGATAATCTTTTTCATGTTGATTTGATTTATTTGTTATTTGATTTTTTATTCTATTTTAATTATAGTTCAAAAGTCGTTATTATTTTTCAACTATGCAATTACAATTTTACCGAATTCTACTCACTCACTTTTATCGCAACAAAGTCACATTACCTTTTTTGGTTTTCACATTACCAAACACATCGGTTGCAACCACATGAAACACATATACCTCTGATGGTTGTGGCTTTCCTTTGTAGGTACCATCCCATCCTTTTGCATTCAAATCGTTGGTGGTATAAACCAATTCTCCCCAACGATTAAACACTTCAAAGGTATTTAAAAAAGCAAATTTTCGATTCAATAAAAAGAAATAGTCATTAGCGCCGTCATCATTTGGTGTAAAGGCACTAGGAATAATCAATTCAGGACATTCTTCCCAATTAATCTGAATAGAATCAGTGCTTGTACATCCATGAGTATCCGTATAAAAAACAAACACTCTGTTGTTTTGATTTCCTGAATACAATGGGTCTAAACAATCTACACAGGACAAATTACCAATGGCATTTTTAGTAAACCAATGAGCGCCAATTATATTACTATCCGAGAAAAAACTTAGGTGATAAGCACTACGATAACAAGCGTTTGCCGAATCTAACAAATGTACTGATGGTTGCTCGATATAAACTGTTTTTATATCATCAACTGATATGCATTGAAAATTTGTTTTTACTACCAATTTAACAAAGTAAGTGCCTGCTCTGTTAAATGTATGTGTTGGAAATCTTTGCTGACTGGTATTAGCAGCGCCTGATGCTACATCGCCAAAATTCCAACCCCAATAATCAATATAAGCAAATTTATAATTGCTTCGGCTGGTATCAATAAAATTAACATTATAACCCACACAGCCTGGCATAGGATTAAATAAAAATTTGGCAGTAGGCGGTGGTGTTACATGTACAGTGTCATACAAAGTCACTGAACAACTTGAAGATGAAGGATAAATATCTAATTTAATCACAGTGCCATCATGCGCTGGAGAAATAAAAAGTGAATCTTGACCTGTCGCAATTGGTACGCCTGATGTATTTCCTATTGAGTCCCAAACATAATTCACATAACCTTTTGGAGCATATAATGTTGCAGTAGTGTCTCCAATACAATATTTGGTAGCTATTTCAAACTTGCTGCATTCTACATCAATATAGGCATATCCAAAATGTCCCCCTAAAGCACAATCTCCAGTTGTGAATTCAACTTCAACATCATGTCCAACAAGTGATAATAAATTTACTGAAACAGGAATCCAGTTAGAACAAACTACTGTGTCAGAATAGGACGGATTTATTACATTAAACCAACCTGGTGGCAAGGCTGATGGTGGTGGAGTAGGAATAATAACTGATGCACACGGGCTAATTACCTTTGTAGCATAATGATTATTAGTAGGGCCTAAATCATATACATTAAATTCTATTCGAGGTTGTGTGCAATAATTATGTGAGGGTGGCATATCCATAATTGCCATAAAACGATAGGTAAGTGCATAGGCTTGCGTTACAGTGAACTGCATACGCTCAGTTTCGGCACTGTCATTAATATTATCATCGCCTAATTTTAAAGAAAATTGATTGCCTGCAATGGCAGGACACACAATTGGTAAGCTTGAAAAAGGATCAATGCCTACTGTTGTTGTTGCTAAAATATTTGACGTTATCGAAGAAGTTAAATTAACTACTTGTGCTCGTGTGTTTGTAAATATTTGCTGATTAAATCCTAATGATAAACAAGTTGACAAAGGTGTAACTGGATTGGTGGGTGAAGGTGGCAGCGTACAAACATTACCAGTGCCAATATTGCCAGATGAACAAGCCACATCGCCACTAATAATAGTTTCCCATCCACTTAAATCCCCTGTTTCAAAACCAATATTACCAGGACATTGTGCGAAGGATTTTATACTAAATAAAAATAAAAAAATTGAAAGTAATCGCGTTCGATAATAGACCTTTTTCAAACATGAAGAAATTGTTTTCATCTCATTAAATTAAGTTGAAGCAATAATACAAAAAAAAATAATAGCAACAAAAAAAACTGCTTCAAGATATTCACAAAATATCCATAGCCTTTGTAATTTTTAATATATTTTGCTGGCTCATACATTTAAAATGTCCCTTTGGGCATGAATTGTAACCAATTTTTGAACACGGGCGACAATTTAGATTTTCAACCTCAGCATTAAAAAATAATTCCTTTGGCAAATAAGGTTGCATACCGAATTGCGGAATTGTATTTCCCCAAATCGAAATTATTTTCTTTTGAAAGGCTGATGCAATATGCATCATGCCTGTATCATGTGTAAGAACAATATCAGCATATTTAATAATGGCTGCTGATTGTTGAATAGAAATTTTACCACAAAAATTTTCAACCCCTTTTGTTTTTGATAAAATAAAATTAGCAGCCGTTTCATCTTCTTTGCCTCCTAATAAAAGAATTGGTTTTGCCTCACTCCTGCCATCCGTAATTGATGCTAAAGAAATCGTATTTATCAATTCTACTATTTTTTCGGGTGGCATTTTTTTGGTTGCTTTTTGTCCACCGATAGCAAAAGCAACATATTTTTTTTTAGTTGCAATAGATTTTCCAAATTCGTCTTCTTCATTAGTGAGAAAAAAATCAAGTCCACCTTTGTCATTTATCACACCCAATTTTTCAATAGTTTTTAAATATCGTTCCACTATATGAGTATCAGGCATTCGATTAATTTTCAAATTAACCAACAGCCATTTTTCGAAATTCAATTTATCAAAAGAGAAAGATTTTACACCTAATAAATTTTTAATTATAGCTGTTCTTAAATTATGATGTAGATCAATAATGTAGTCGAATTTTTCCTTTCTCAATTGGGTAATTAAATCAAAAATTGAATTATCGAGTAAATGTAATTTATCAATATATGGATTAGTTTGTAATAGACTTGCAAATCTGCTTTTAGTAGCATAATGTAATTCACAATTTTTAACTTGGTGTTTAACACAACGCACTACAGGAGTTGTTAAAACAATATCACCAATTGAACTGAAACGAAGAATTAATATTTTCATTCTATGCAAATTTACGCCGAAGAAATTACTTTTTTAAAGTTCGTTTTAAAGGATCAAATAATTTATTTTTTATGATTGGCACGGCAATTGAAAATATAATAATATTATAAAAAAACAAACAATTAAATCTTACTAAAATGAAAAAGCAAATTCTTTTAACAGTTGCGTTCGCATCAATTACAATTGGTAAGATGTATGCCGAACGCAATCATGGTGACAATCACAACAATGGTGGAGGAAATCAATCTCATCAGCAAACCAGTGGCAACAGCACTATCCATTCTAATTATGAGAATAGCAATGGTGGATGGCAACAAGGTACTAACCAAACGCAAGGTAATCAGCCGCAACCAACTCATCAAACTTTAAGAAGTTACAATCAGTCATCAAATGAGTCTTATCAAAATGATAGGCACTACGGAAAACATGGAGGAAGAACTTTTTATGAATATAATAATGGAGAAAATTATGGTAACAACGGATGGCATGATCATAGAAGAGGCAAACACCGATTTGAATATAACAATTGGAACAATAATGTTTGCCATAGCAGATATTCCTATTTCAATGGCAGACAATATTATTTAAATTACAATTGTCATATTTTTCCCGTGTTTGACTGCAAAGTGTATGCTGTAGATGAAGAAACATTCAACAATTTCATTTATGAAATAAGCATAGAAGATTTTGAAAATAATCGTGAAGCTATAGCAATGGACTTCATTCAAAACAATTATTTAAGTAGCGATCAAGTTTATTCAATTTTGCAACAATTTGATTTTGAAAACAACAAACTATGCATAGCAAAAACTGCTTTCAGAAATGTAATTGACAAACAAAATTTTTATGAAGTATTTGACGAATTCACATTCGATAATAGTAAATATGAATTATACAGGATGATGAATTATGGTTGCTAATATTCTGCGTTCTGAATTGGACAGTAATTAACAGGTTGTTTTAGTTAAAAGCTGCATTGAGCTATTGAAGCTGCGATGCAGTTTTTTTATTTTAGTAAAGTTTAATCCGAAAAATTTACAGGTATCATTTCCCCCTTTGCAAAATCTCTTATTGCAACTTTTCCAATTATTTCATCCCAACGTATAGCACTGATGCCTGTTCCAGGGCGCATCACAGTTAAATTGTTTTCAGAAAATGTTTCCCCTTTTTTGATTTCAATTTTTGCTACAATACTTTTTTTAGCTACTAAAGCATTTCTTTTTGCTGAATCGGAAATTAATTTTTCACTACTACCCAAAGCAATTTCTATGGAACGAATTTTCTCCACCAAAGTTTTTAATTCGTAAGGTTCTAATGATGCTTTGTGGTCAGGACCTGGCATGTTTTTATCTAAAGTAAAATGTTTTTCAACAACAGAAGCACCTAATGCCACAGCTGCTACGGCTACTTCCCAGCCAATCGTATGATCACTATAACCAATTGGAGTTTTGAAGTGAGATGCAATGGTTTGCATGGCTTTCAAATTCACATCTTCCATCTTCGTAGGATATTCAGTATTGCAATGAAGAATAGTAATTTGATTTTTACTTACTCCTTTTTTCATCAATTCATTTACAGCAAATTCAATTTCATTCAAATCGCTCATGCCAGTTGAAAGTAAGTAATGTTCAAACTTTCCAGCAATATGGCGTAAGTAAGGCACATTGTTTATTTCGCCTGATGGAATTTTTACCAATTTCAATTTCATACGTTGCAATAAATCAATGCTGGGTAAATCGAATGGTGTTGAGAGAAAACCGATGTTATGTTTTTCGCAATGCGCTTGTAATTCATAATGTGCTGCTTCGCTCAATTCTAATTTCTTCACCATATCGAATTGCGATTCGTCATTTCCAGTTGAAGCCTTTTGATACTCAGCCTTTGGCGCATCTTTGCTAATCACTTCTTCGGTAATAAAAGTTTGAAATTTTACATAATCGGCACCAGCTTTGGCTGCTTCTTCAATTAATTTTTTTGCCAACAAAATATCGCCATTGTGGTTTACACCAGCTTCGGCAATGATAAGGGTTTTGTTATTTAAAATCATTTTGTAAAAGTAAGAATTTAGTTTACAGTTATCGGTATTCAGTAAATGCAACAATATTTTCCACTGATGACTGAAAACTGACAACCGATTACTATTGCATTGATTTTTTTCCGCTATTTTTGAAACCGACTATGGGAATTGTTATTCGGCAAAGTATAAAAAGCACAGTATGGGCTTATGTTGGAGTGGCTTTGGGCACTATCACCACACTTTGGCTGTATCCCAAATTTTTAACGCCAACTGAATTAGGATTAACAACAGGTGTATTATTATCGCTAGCAAGTATTCTTGCTCAAATAGCTATGTTAGGCACTGGCAATAGTTCCTTTTATTTTGTTGCACACTTCAATAATCATAAAAGCCAACCTAAATTTTTTGGCTACTTAATTAAGTTAGCACTTATTGGTTTGGGCTTAGTTTCAATAATTTATATCTGCTTCAAACCTTTGTTTATTCAATGGTACAGTGCTAAATCGGCTTTGTTCTTAGATTATTATTGGTTGGTGATTCCATTCACGATTTGTATGGTATTCTATAATTTAACTGAAGCTTATACTCGTTCACAAAAGGATATTGTGTTCACAAATTTTACCCGTGAAGTAATGCTTAGAGTATTCAATATTGCAGCTTTACTTTTATTTGCATTTCATATTATTCCCTTCAATTTATTTGTTTGGTTGTTTGCTTTAAGTTATGGTTTTATATTTTTGTTATTGGTAATTAACAACAGAAACAAATCATTTTGGCAAATTAATTTCAAAAGCAATTTTGATGATATAATTTCTAAAGGAGAAATCTTCAAGTATGGATTCTTTAATGTTTTAGCAGGTGGAGCTTGGACTATAGCTAATAGCATTGATAGCTTGATGCTGGCTGGTTATAGTTTGAGCGATGCAGGTGTTTATCGCTTGGCTTTTTTTATTTGCAGTGTTGTACAAATGCCCCAACGAACTATTACTCAAATACTTTTACCATTATTAGGTGAACATTGGAAAGAAAATAATTTACAAAAGATAGGTGAACTCTATAAAAAATCATCATTGCAATTAGTTATTGCTTCTGGATTTTTAGTGATGTTACTATTCATAAATATTGATACATTTTTGGGGCAATTGCCCACAGCTTATCATGCTGCAAAATGGGTAGTAGTGCTAATGTGTTTTTCCAAATTAATTGATATGGCAACCAGCATTAATGGTGAAATAATTCAAACTTCTAAATTTTATAAATTCAATTTGTATTTAATTGTAGCATTATTGTTTTTTACCATTGTTGCCAATTATTTTTTGATTCCGATTTATGGTTTGATTGGCGCTGCAATTGCCACAACACTAACTAATGTTTTTTTTAACGTGGTAAAATATCTCTACGTTTATTTTAAATTTAATATGCAACCATTTACTCGAGAAACAGCTTTGGTATTGACTTTAACAATTATAATTGGAAGCATTTGTTTTTTTATTCCACTCATTAAGATTTGGTGGCTTGATATTGCAATCAGAACTTTTGTTGCAAGTGTGTTGTTTGTTTTATCTTTAACCACATTAAAAATTTCACCAGAAATCAATCAATTGATTTCAAAGGGCTGGAAGAAGTTTTATTAAACCACATAGAAATATAGATTGTGGAAAAATTATTAACGAAAAAATATTTAGATAACTTAACTTTTGAAGTGATTGGAGCCGCTATCGAAGTACATAAATATTTCGGGCAAGGCTTGTTAGAAAGCATATATCATGAGGCTTTGAAAGAAGAATTAATCAATAGGAAAATAAATTTTCAAACAGAGTTGAAAATTCCAGTGATTTATAAAAATAAACCTTTGAATGTTGATTTTAGATGTGATTTATTTGTTGAAAATTGTTTGGTGGTTGAATTAAAATCAGTATCAGAAATTATTCCAACTTTTCAAGCACAGCTTTTAACCTATATGAAGCTATTGAATTCTCCGAAAGGAATATTGATAAATTTCAACTGCAAAAATATTTTTAAACATGGGCAACAAACATTTGTTAATGAGCTATTCAGAAAATTACCTGATTAAAAACTATGTACCTATGTGGTAACAATAAATCAATGACATCCTTCAAACAAATACAATCTTTAATTGATGACGAGTTGAACGAGTTTGAAAAAACTTTTGAAACTTCACTTCGCAGTCGTGTGGCTTTGCTAGACATCATTATGAAATACATTGTAAAGCGCAAAGGCAAACAAATGCGACCGATGTTTGTGTTGTTGGCAGCAGGCACTTGTGGCAAAATTTCTACTACCACTTATCGTGGCGCATCATTGATTGAACTCCTACACACAGCCACTTTGGTGCATGATGATGTAGTAGATGATGCTTATCAACGTCGTGGCTTTTTTAGTATCAATGCACTTTGGAAAAATAAAATTGCGGTTTTAGTTGGTGACTATTTGTTAAGTCGTGGCTTATTGTTAAGTGTAGAAAATGAAGATTTTGAATTGCTGAAAATTGTGAGCCATGCTGTAAAAGTGATGAGCGAAGGAGAATTATTGCAAATAGAAAAAGCCCGAAGATTGGATATTGATGAAGCTGTTTATTTTGAAATCATTAAAGGAAAAACCGCATCATTAATTGCATCGGCTTGTGGTGTTGGTGCTGCTTCGGCAGGTGCTGAAAAAAGTGTGGTTGATAAAATGAAAATGGTAGGAGAGTTGGCTGGCATTGCGTTTCAAATCAAAGACGATTTGTTTGATTATAATGATGCTGATGTAGGTAAGCCGACTTATATCGACATCAAAGAAAAGAAAATGACACTGCCTTTGATTTACACGTTGAACAATTGCAATTCATCAGTAAAAAGAAATTTGATTAACACCGTAAAAAATAAAAACGAAGACAAAAAAGCGGTGAAAGAATTGGTGCAAATTGTCATTGAACATGGCGGCATAAAATATGCTCAACAACGCATGGATGAATACCATCAGCAAGCTATTTCATTATTGAAAGAATTGCCCGAAAGTCAATACCGAAATGGTTTACAAGACTTAATTGCATACACTATTGAGAGGGAAAAATAGAATTATTCTTTCACAAATTTTTTCACTGTGAAATTATTTTTCTCATCCACAATTTTCAAAAAATAAATACCGCTAGATAAATTTGAAACATCAATTATTGTTGTTGATGAATTTGTGTCTTGTAGTTTACAATTTATGATTTGCCCAATAATATCAATCACTTCAATTGATTTTACAAATGACTGATGGCGAATTAAAAGTGATTGCCCGACTGGGTTGGGGTAAACTTGAAAATCACTTTTAATTACATCTTCAATTCCTATATTCTTTGGTGGATTGGGATCGAATCCTAGAATGCTTATTGCACCTGTATTTTGTGGGTCGAGCCAATATTTTGCTTGTGCATGAAAAGCTGTATCTGCATCCCATGAAGTCGAAAATTTTCCGAAGTAATCATTTTTATCAGTATCGTCACAACCACAATATGATGGTCCTCCGAACAATTGACCAACAAATTGATGGTGCTTATTAAACAAAGGAGAACCGCTGCTGCCTGGTTCTGTCACACCATTGTCCCAATGTTTTATATTCCAACATTTGGCAGTATAACCATCAGTATAAGATGAATCATAGCATGCATTATTTGCAATAGATATTTTTTTTATATCACCTTCAGGATGATGAATACAAACTACTGTATCGGGTATGGTGTTAGAATTATCCCAACCTTCAAAAAATGGATGATAACTTAACGGCACTTTCGAATTTAATTTCAATAAGCTAAAATCACTTTTAGTATTCGTAGCCAATAAAGTTGCCCCTGATACAGTTTGATTCTGGGCAACATTGATATTGGTACAATTTGGGCTCTCATAATTGAAAACAAATACCCATGAAGCAGTTCCAGTTGTGCCACAATGGTGCGCTGTAATTAAAAAAGGTGTGGTATCCTGCAATGGATTATTTAGCAATGAACCACTACAAAATGATGCCCCTGCAACCAAAACTACTACTGCTCTTTTTTCTTTCTGCCAATCATTTCCAATTGGGCAATTGACATTGTTTTCGCAATTTCCACTGCTCCCAAATCCTGTCAAAATTGATTTATAACCAAATGTCCTGTATCCATGAAAAACTTTTGAAACACTGAAAGTGCCTCTAAATTCAGCGTTTGCAGGCTCAGCATATTCAATCACCGCCTCATCTCCAACAATTAAAGTAGTACCTAAAATGTGCTCTGCGTTAATGTTTGAAGAATTATAAGCTTTGATTGAAGTCTGGTTTTTGTTGTTGTAAATAATTATATAAGCATCTTTGGGTAAGTTGAAATTTTCCAAAACAAAATGCAAAGTTTGTGCATTGGGAGATGAAATTTTTAACTGCCAAATTTTTGTGCCATCATCTAAAAACTGCCATGCACCAGCATTCTCAGGGGTAAAATTGGTGTTGAACTCAAAAGCAAAACGCCAAGGAATGGTTTTATTGTTTTTATTTAATTCATCTTCCAATTGCAATTTTGTAAGTGGAATAAGATTCATTTCAATCAAG
Source organism: Chitinophagales bacterium (assembly GCA_947449695.1). Taxonomy (GTDB): domain Bacteria; phylum Bacteroidota; class Bacteroidia; order Chitinophagales; family CAIODY01; genus CAIODY01. The sequence continues at coordinate 46,206 of CANFST010000015.1, read as the reverse complement.
GGAGAATGTTCATTCCATAATGGTTGCGGATGAATAAAATTCACAGATTGTGCTTTCAAAACAAATTGTACCACAATTGTAAAAACTAAAAAGAATAAATATTTTTTCATCAAAAATTTTACTAAAATTAATTCAATAAATCTGATTACGATAAACCACCAACCAATGCCGACAAATCTTTTATGCCAATTGGATTAACTGTAGTGAAGCCTTCGGCATAATCAACACCAATTGTTTTTCCATATTGAACACATCGAGCTTTCACACCTTCCATAAACATAGGTGTCGCAATATAAGTTTGTGGCTCATTGGAATTTGGATTATAAAATTGTGATTCGTAAGCAAATATTGCTTTAAGTTTTTGTTCGTAATATGGTGTAATATCCACTACCAATGTAGGCGTATAATATCGGTCTTGAATTACATGTAAAATATGTTTTGGTCGCCAGGCATTTTGAAGATTTTCATTTTCATCTTTGGTTTCAATTTTTCGTAACCCAGCATAGAAACAGCATTCGGCAATCATTTTACCTGCTCTGCCATGGTCAGGATGTCTGTCTTCTAAAGCATTTGCTAAAATAATTTCAGGTTGAAATTTTCTGATAGCAGACATGATTTTTTGCATTGCATCTTGTTCATTATTTTTGAAAAACCCATCTTGCAAAAATAAATTTTCACGAACTGAAACGTTCATGATTTTTGCAGCATTAGCAGCTTCTTGCAATCTTATTTCTGGGGTGCCCCTGGTGCCCAATTCGCCAGCAGTCAAATCTATAATGCCTGTTTTTTTACCCTGCAATGCAGCGCCAATCAATGTTCCGCTACATGATAATTCAATGTCATCTGGATGTACGCCAATAGCTAAAATATCTAATTTCATTTTTTTTGTTTTGAGTTTTCGATTTCAAAAATAGCACGTTCGAGCAGGAATTGTTCTTGAGCGTTGTATTTTCTTTTCATATTTAAATCATCATCATATGTAGTCATCATGGTGTTATACACCCATGATTTAAAACCACCTTTAAATTCTTTCACCAATTCATAACATGTGCTGCCAGTTTCTCTGTTAATCAATAATATCAATATTCTGCCTTGTCTTGTTGTCATATTGACTAATTGATTTTTAAATTGTTTATTCAATTCATCTTCTTTTGATTTAATATATTCTTTTCGCTCATGCCGATTTTTAAGGGAGGCCAAATGCAGATTGATTTCCAAAAGCAATGCTGAAGTTTTTTTTGCGTACGGATACACAATGGCCACATCACTTTTCAGATAATCATATAATCGCCTTTGACTATAATCTGCAATACCCCGAAAATCTTTTATATAAAGAGTTCTTAGGTATTTAGAAGGGAAAGTATCTCCTTGTATAATCATGGCTAATATTTTCAATGAATCATTTTTTTGTTGCCCAAAAGCAGCAATATTTAAAACAGGTAAAAACATAAATAATAAAAATCGCATAAAGTATTGCTGTAAAATTAAACTTCTCTCACTTTTTAAAGTTTATTATACAACGGAAAATTTGCTATCAATATTTTTTTGTAATTTTACTTTTATAAAAAAAGAGAAATGAATAAAACTTTGCTTTTGCTTTTTTGTACTCTTGGTTTTACTTTTTATGCTTGTAAGAAAAAAGAAAGCAGTAATAATTCTATAGCAACCACAGGTACAATTGTTGTAAAAATAGAAAATCAGGTAGATGGTCAAAACATTGCAATGACAGGCCTAAATTACACCAATGCCGCTGGCAATCAATATTCAGTTAGTCTGCTAAAATATTATCTTAACAGTTTTATTTTAACAAAATCGAATGGCTCTATTTTTTCGGCAAATAATTATACTTTGATAGATGCCGCTGATGCAAACAAACAAAGTTTTACAATCAACAATGTGCCTAATGGCATTTATAATAATGCAAAATTTTTTATTGGCGTTCCCCTAAGTCGCAACCACAGCGGTGTTCAAGATGGAGATTTAGACCCTATGTACAACATGATATGGACTTGGAATACTGGTTATATCTTTTTCAAGCACGAAGGTCTGTATAAAGACACAAATGGTGTTTCACAAGCTTTGGTATTTCACTATGGAACAGATAATGCTTTAGCCATAGTTCAAGTACCTATCAGTGTTGATGTTGAAGGAAACACTAAAACTGTTTATTTAAAATTCAATTTAAATAATTTATATAAATCACCCCATCAGATAAACTTTAATCAATACAATTATCAGCAATCAACTACACAAGCCGATTCAATTTGGATTGTAAAATTAAAAGCCAATTTTGCCAACACTTTTTCTTTTGACAGAACCGAATAATTTGCTGTGAAGAAAATCTTTTTTTTTATTGTTGTGTCTTTATTAAGCTTGACGTCTTGCAAAAAAGATGCAGCAGTTTATACAAATATTTCTCCAGCCTTAACGCCTTACATTTTCAATATTCCTGCAGGTTTACCCCCTATTCATATACCAGATAATAATCCGATGAGTGTAGAAGGAGTGGCATTGGGAAAAAAATTATTTTACGATAATATTTTGTCGGCAAATGGAACAATGAATTGCGGAAGTTGTCATTTGCAAAATTATGCATTTGCTGATACAGGCAGATTTAGTTTTGGGATTGATGGCATTCATGGAACACGAAGTGCGATGCCACTTTTTAATGTGGCTTATGCGCAACAATTTTTTTGGGACGGTGGTGCTGCCAGCCTCGAAGACCAAGTGATTGGCCCCATCAAAAATCCGATTGAATTGCACAGCGATTTGCAAAATGTAATTCTTAAACTCAATGCTGATGGGTATTACACCAATGAATTTAAAAAAGTTTTTGGCAAATTACCTATCACTACTTCGATGCTTATGAAAGCTATTGCACAATTTGAGCGAACAATTTTATCGGGCAATTCGAAATTTGATTTGTATCAACGTGGTCAGGCAACGCTTACTGCCAGCGAACTCCGGGGTTTAAATCTATACACTTCTGAAGCTGGTGATTGCTTTCATTGTCATTCTGTGGGCAGCACGATGACAGATTTTGCTTATAAAAATAATGGCTTAGATTCTATTCCAGCTGATTCGGGGCGATACAGAATTACTTTAAACAATGCTGATATTGGGAAATTTAAAACACCATCGCTTCGAAACATCGCACTCACTGCGCCTTACATGCACGATGGCAGATTCAGAACTTTAGAAGATGTGGTAAATTTTTACAACACAGGTTTTCACAAACCGCTTTCAGCCGACCCATTAATTTTGAAAAGAAAATACAACCAACTTTCAGCGCAAGATGTAGCTGATATTGTTGCCTTGCTGAAAACCTTTACTGATAATGGTTTAGCAACAAATCACGATTATTCAAAACCAAAATAGAAATTGAATTTTATTTTCCCCAGCTTTCAGGTGCTTTTCGCCACTGCATTAAAGTTTCTAAATCATTTGCCGACACATAATTTTTTTCGATGGCTTGCGGAATTAAATGTTCGTAATCACTTAAAGTAATCAACCTGCAATTGGCTTCAGCAAAGGCTTCGTCGGCATTTGCAAAACCATAAGTAAAAATAGCCATCATGCCCAAAACTTCTGCACCTGTGCTACGTAAGGCTTGTACCACTTCCAAACTGCTTTTGCCGGTAGAAATTAAATCTTCAATCACCACCACTTTATCGCCAGCCGAAATTTTTCCTTCAATTTGATTACTCAAACCATGTTGCTTGGGAGCGCTGCGTACATAAGAAAATGGCAAATTAACTGCATCTGCTAATAACGCACCATGCGCAATGCCTGCGGTGGCAACACCCGAAATGCATTGAGCATCGGGAAAATGTTTTTTCAAACAATCGGCAAATTGTTGTTTTATCAAATTTCTGACTAATGGATAGGACAAAGTAAGCCTGTTATCACAGTAGATTGGGGATTTCCAACCGCTTGCCCAAGTGAATGGCGTTTGCGGTTTCAGTTTGATTGCGTTTATTTGTAAGAGATTTTCTGCTAGTTGTTTGGCAACAGTTTCATTGTATATCATTTGCCAAAAATAATCTGTTTCAATGGGAAAATCTCGAACTTCTTTTAAAAAATTAAAACTGAATCTATGGCACAACTGACGGTATATGTAAATCAAAAACCGCTCATCTTAACTGATGAAGAAGAAACCTACTATACCCCACCAGCAGTGCATTACAAGAGTTATGTATATTGCAAAGCAAAAACCGAAGATGATACTTTACGCATTATCAACATTTGCGAAAAGGATGAAAAGTTAGAAATTGCGATGTTGTTTCATTCGTCAATGGATGCGTTGAAAGCAATGGTTTGGACGCATTTTACCGAAGTAGAAGCCGCAGGTGGTGTGGTGTTGAACGAAAAAGATGAAGTGTTGTTGATTGAACGAAAAGGCAAATGGGATTTACCAAAAGGCAAAGCCGAAAAGGGTGAAACCCACGAACAAACTGCTTTAAGAGAAGTGAGAGAAGAAACCGGCTTGCAAAATATTTCGATTACAAAAGCATTGGCTACATCGTACCACACTTATCATGAAGAAGAAAAATTTATTAAAGTAAATTATTGGTTCGAGATGAAAGGCAATTCAGCAGATGCTTTAACGCCACAGGCTGATGAACAAATTACAGCTGCCAAATGGGTTAGCAAAGCCGATTTAAAAAATCATACTACTGCCTCTTATCCTTCGCTGATAAAGATTTTAGAAAATTATTTTGCTTAAAATCAAATACTGATTTCCAAGACCTCAAATTTTAATTGCCCTGCTGGTACAGTGATTTCAGCCACTTCACCAACCTGCTTACCTAATAAACCTTTGCCAATTGGGGAGTTAACAGATATTTTTCCAGTTTTCAAATCTGCTTCTTTTTCACTAACCAATTGATATTTGATGGTTTTTTTATCTTTCAAATTTTTTAGTTTCACATTACACATTACTGACACTTTCGAAATATCGATTGTGCTGGCGTCCATTACACGAGCAACAGAAAGCATTGCTTCCAATTTTGCAATTTTTGCTTCCAAATGACCTTGAGCTTCTTTAGCAGCATCATATTCAGCATTTTCACTCAAATCGCCTTTATCCCTTGCCTCTGCAATTTGCCGAGCCATTTCAGCTCTGCCTTTTGTTTTTAATTCGTTTACTTCTTTTTTCAAATTCTCAAATCCTTCTGCAGTTAAATATGTATAAGCCATTAAAATTAATTTGTTATGTTTTAAAAAAAATAAACAGGGCATATCTTTTAACGATACGCCCTGTTGGTCGCAAAATTAGTAAATTTTAAATTAGTTTTTTGAAACTACAATCTTTTTGAAGATGATTGACTTTGTTTGATTTTTCATTTCTAACAAATATAAGCCACTATTATATTTAGATAGATCAATGATTTCTTCTTTCAATCCATCATTATTATAAGCTCTTGATGTATTAAATAATTTTTTTCCCGTTACATCGTAAATTGTAAAATCTATTTTATCTGATTTATTTAGATTAAAATTAATATTAATTTTATCACCGGTAGGATTCGGGAAAACATTGAAGTTATCTACAAAATCGATATTGCTAATTCCTGTTGATAAATCAATCGTTTTACACCATGTAGTGATGCAATTATGGTTGTCAGTAGTTTTCAAACAAACATTATAAGTCACAGCCGCTGTAAGTGCAACCACTAAAGGATTTTGATTTGAATTAGTTAAAATACTTCCACCATTAATTGTCCAAGTAAAATGTGAGATGGTTTGATTACTCCATGGTGTAAATGTAAAAGAATCAATAGTGCTATTGTTAGTCATAACATAAGCAAAACTATCTTTACATCCAGTATAAAAGTATTTTTTTGTAGAGGAAACACAACCATAAATATTTTTTACTGCAAGCGTTAAAGAATCTTTTGCATAGGTTGAACTATATAAATGGCTTGCATTAATAACAGAGTCAATATGTCCATCACCCCAATTCCAATAGCTTTTTGAAAAACTACCACCCGATGCGTTAGTTGCAATTACATTTCTACCATTAATTACATAACTAAAATTGGCAGATAATGATGGTGTTGAGATATAAACTGAATCACAATAAGTATTTATGCACGAATTAACTGGATCTGTAATTGTTAGGCAAACATTATATTTCTTGCATTTTACAGAAAAATAATGTTTTGGTTTTTTCAAACTACTTAATGTGTCTGAACTATTATGGTCGCCAAAGTTCCAATTATATAACAAATTAGTTCCCGTAGATGTTGAGTTAAAGATCGTTGTGTCTTTTGCTCCGTTGCTTATTGTAAATGAGGCAACGCATTGGGCCATTGATAATTTGGAAGCCACTATAAAGATAACTACTGCTAAAAAGTATTTTTTGTTCATAATCAAATTAATATTTGAGATAAAAATTATAAAGCTATATTAACACCAATTGAGTGTGTACCATAAAAAGGATTTGTCGTTCTATACGAATAATCAATACCCATTTTTGGGCCATCTTTTTTTAATGGCAACAAAAATGAAAATCCAAAACTTAAACCAGTATAAACGTTGGTGTGAACTTGCGTATTGCTTAACATTCCTGCCTGATAACGATATCCTGTATGCAACATAAACATTTCACGATAACAGTATTCAACGCCAAGACCAAATTGATCTGCTGAGTAAGAGTTGGATACAAATGCCCCTGCAATTATTATTTTGTGTAAATAATAATTTTCGTCAATTTTATTAAACTTCAGATCGTATGCAGCTCCAATATTTAATTGAGATGGTAATTCAAATTGAGCTGAGCGCATTTCTTGCGTCATTGAGTAATTGCTATTTTGTGATGTGCCTGAAAATGATAAACCATCACCTGTGAAATGGCTACCAACGCCTACATTTCTCAACGCAATACCTATATGAATTTGAGGCTCGGCAACAGGAGTGTATTGAATGCCTGCATCTAATGCGAAACCTTGTGCTTTGGCATTTGGAATTTGCTCTGAAATAGCCGTAACTCCTACTCCACCTTGAATAGATTGTGACACTTTCTTAGCATAACATAAAGATAAGTTATAATAATGTGGCGCATAAGTGCCTAAAGTTGCCTGACCATTTACCACATCAGGAACACCTGTGGTTGTAATAGGGATATCACCAAATGACATTCCTAATAAGTTGATCCCCAACACACCACCATTTTTGCCCATCTTTTGAGCAAATCCAATGTTACTTACGCCCAAATTTGAACCCTTTAATTGTAACCATACATCTTTATTGAAACTGATTTCAGTATTTTCGGTGGCAGACAATCCAGCTACATTAAGTCGCATAGCTTCTATTCCAGTAACATTTGCATAATTAACACCACCCCAACCAGAACTTTTAGCAAATGGATTTATAAGCAACTCGTAAGCACCTGCTTGACCTGCTCTATCAGGGTTACCTGCAAATACAGTGCCGCTTACCAAAACAACGTTGGCTAATATCGCAGTAAATAAAAATCTTTTAATATTTATCATGTTGAAAGATTGAATTTTAATTAATAGTTTTTATAAAAAATTAAAAAGTATTTAAGTCCACTTGTCGCATAACGCCAAACCATTTAATTACCTTTTGTGCAGATTCGTTTTGATTTTTTCCTAATCCTGTAGCAGAAATATGAATCAAATATAATCCACTGGATATTGGAACGTTTGCTGTATTTTTCAAGTCCCATTCTTGATAAGTAGGTAATTCTGTATCTCGATTGAACTGACGAATTAACGTGCCATCCACAGCATAAATGGTAATAGTACATTTACGTGGTAGATTGGTTATCTTAACTTTTGTATCCAACATTCCTGTTTCGTAATTTGAAAAGGCATAATAAGGATTTGGAACTACATTGATTAAATCTAATGCTGACTTTGCTGTATCAATAACATTTGTTTCAGCTGCTAATCCTTTCATACTAAAAGTGTATTTTGGATAAGTTGGATAATCGCTGTTATTACCATAATTAGCCTTACAATAGGGTTTTGCAACTCTTAATTTCAAAGTAAAATCTGCTGGAATAATACCATCTTTTGCAGATTTCATTGGTATTTGAGTCATTGGCACACCTACCCAAATTGCTGAGTTAAAAATATCAATAGGACTCAAACCCGTGGAACTATTGTTAGCCAAAACATCAGCTACGTAAGATTGTTGGTAGCCTAAATCTTCTTGATATTCTGAATTTAATACATAAATGTAATGCCTTCCTCCATAAACAAGTCTAGAAAATACAGTATTGAATATACTATCAGTAGGGTTCCAAAGCATATCATCGCCATTATTCGTAGGTAAGTGACTATCCTCTCCAAAAATAATATTTAATCTTTGGCCAGTTTCGACATTAATTGCATAGCCAGGGAACCAACTTAAGCCTGTACTGCCACTTTGGTCGTACTGAGGCGAACCATCAGGGTTAACTGCATATTTATCTATCCAAGATGCATGTGATCTACCTCTCAATCTTTTATTTAAAGTTGCACTTGTATTACTATATTTCATTCTTGGATTAGTTTCTACAACAGCAGAACGCGTCCATTTTGATTTATCGCTTGTGAAAACAATGTCTACACTAAACACATCTGCTAATTTATGAGTATTAACAGAATTAGCGCTATAACCTGGTATAATTGCCTGTTCGTATAATGCTTCCGAATCTGTTGGCGTAGTAAAAATATCATATTGACATAATCTGTATGGAGCCCAAGTTCTTCCAGCTATTTTTTCAAAGTCTTCATTCTTATCTAATGGATCACAATAAGCTGGGGTAGTTTGAGTCGCAGCATGATAAGTATAATCGCCATAAATTGCATGGGTTGCTAATGATGGTAAATAAGTACCTGAACGAATCCAATTGTTTGGAACATCTCCTTCACCATCTGCAGTTCCAGGTGTTGTATAATTGTACCAAAAATTAATTTGAGAATTCACTTTATAATCCCAACCTAGAAATCCGTTATTAGGTGCATACTCAACAATATTGGTTGGTCCATTAGAAATAGTTTTTGTACCTGGAAAAGCATTTTGAGCAATGTTTACCGAAAAACCCCAATCTTCAAAAACTTGTTCTGAAGAAACTGATATATCATTTAATGAATACCTCGTCTCTCCTGTCGTTTTATTAACAATTTTCCAGTAAGCATTTTTATTAATACTATCGTTATTATTATTTGCGGCTGAATAAACTGAATCAATCAAATATACTTCATAATCACTTGGTTTTACCATTTTAGGGTCGAAAACTGATATAGCAATTGGACCACCCATTGAATCATATACCAACTGGTCCAAATGACCATTTTGCAAAATTTGATCAACTGATGTCTGAGTAATATTTAACAAATTAGTGCCCGAACCAAAACCTTCAACTCTAGTAATTTGAGGCTGATCCCCAAATTTAGAATGGAGAACTGTTCCACCCTGTTCTGGAGCAACAATGTGAGGAATACCACTATAAACCTTAACACCTCTTCTACTTGATTTATAAGGAGCACTTTGTGATGTAGGATCATTAGAAGAAAACTGTTTGTAATTGTTATAAGAATAAGCTATTACCATGTAGTAGTAAGTTTGATGATTAACTAAATTGGTATTACTTCCTGTAGCAAATGCATCCGTTTTCACATCAAATGTATGTTTTATTCCATTATCCTGACCATCAACTTCTAAAATAGGCACATCTGCATTGGTTACTGCATCGTGGGTAAAGTTTACGATTTTAGTAATGCCATTTTTAATGTCAACCTGAGCAATCTGACGTGCTAAAGAAACATCATGCAAATCAGAAACAGACACAGAATTATCTCTTAGTTGGAAAATTTGATACCCTTCAAATTGAAAAGATGCCTTTAATGAATCTGCACGTGTAGGCGACTTAGGATTTAAAGCGACATAAGGCATAATTTCATTATCAAACTCAACATAATGCTCGTGAAAATTATTTGAAGTAACAGAGTTATTAGTTAATTGTAAAATCAATTCCTTATCATATTCTTTAATACTAACATCAGGTGCATCCGGTCCGTTTAATAATTTAAAATGCGCATCAAACAAAGCCTGAGCCTTTCTATCAGCTGCTAAAATTTTATTAAATGATGGGCATGGGTAAGTTATTGCTGGAACCCAAACAACACCTACAGTAATTCGCTGTTTTGAGCCAGGTATTAATTGAAAAGGGCCAGAAGATAACACCATTCTCATATCAGCAGCAGTTTGCTTTGGATTACACATTGACCAATAAGCATCACCAGAAACAGGATTAATACCGCTTAAGTTAGGTGCATCAGGAAAAACATAATGAGTACGCTTAGAACCCAAATGAGCGTTTCCTCCAGCAGTAAATTGAGTTCTGTCTCTCCAAGTACCAGTCATATATCCATAATAATCATTTGCTCCAACCGGATTACCTAAAACTGAATTATCATTAATAAAATAATAGAAATCAGTCATTCCCAATTGCTTTCCTTGTGCATTTGTTGGTCCTTCAAAAAAATCAACACCCACCATTGGAATACCTACGCCATCCCCAAAAGTATAATTACCTGGCGAACCATAACCAGTAGTACAAGGCGCATCATTTGCTTCTGAATTATAACAAATTCCAAAACCTGCAGAAGTATCACAACCTATATAGTCGTTTGTGTAACAACCTAAATCTGGATCAATCCATTGAGTCATGTAAGTACTATCCAAAATAGCATTCCCTTTATTGTACAATTCATACCTATAAAAAGTCATATTATTCACATCATCACTAGTTGAGAAAGCAAATGCTGTTGCATTCACCTGCAAACCAATAGCAGGAGCTTGAGTTTCAGTATGTACATTTCCTTTGTCGTTATAAACCCAGTAAATCATTTGGTCAGGAAAAGTTGTTGGCAAAGTTGGGTCAAATGCTGGATAATCACCATAGTCTGGATCGTAGCTACCATTCCCATTATAATCGTAATAAGGTGCTAAATCAGGCACAATACCTGGACCAAACAGACTCCCGTTGGCATCTTTTGCATATACATTACCTTTTGAAGGCCAATCAAAAACATTTGGAAATTGAGCAGATTGGTCACCAACTGTTGCACCATTAGCTGCAACATAAGTCCAAAAATTTTGAATTTCACTTAAATTTATTTTCCAGAATCTGTCATATTTACTACAAGTTGTAGCATCAACTGATGCATTGCCATCTAAAGGACCAGCAAAAAAATCATTCCCATTTTGACGATAAGTTTGCGCCGCCACTCTTAAATTTCCTGCAGGGTCAAATCCACCAACCCAAATTGCACCAGCAAATAAAGAACTTACCCTCATACCAGGATCGTTAGCCAAGTTTCTTTTAGGGACTTCATATCGAGCGACCCCCAAACCTCTGTCCCACCACATATCGCTACCATTCATCAATTTTGCCCGTACGTTATTAATATCTAAATCTATTGTAGCAGTAGGTTGAACACAAGATGATAAAGCACTTTTACCGCCACCTTGCGAATGCGTAACTGGAGCATGAGGTAAATAAGGAATTTCAAAAGCATATCCCTTAAAAGCCGCCGCAATGATTAAAATCGTTAATATATTTTTCATTTTTTTCATATAAAATAACTTTTGAATAAAATTTTAGAAATTGAAACTTAAACCAAAACGAATTCTACGAGGTAAAAAATAATTGCTTGGATTATCTATTTTAACTTTATACTGGTCTATAAATGCTTGTGAGCTATTCTGACTAGCAATGGCATTTTGTGCAGTAGGACTTCCCAAATATCCATCATCATTTGCATTGCCAGTATAATTATAAACAGCTGCAATATTCTTGGTATTTAAAGCATTTGTAATAGTGATATAAGCTGTAAGCGACGTTGCATGAGAAGCTTTGCCATTTGCTTTTGTTTTAGCGCTGATTAAGAAATTTTTATCGAATTTAATATCAAAATTATAATTCCATGGTAAACGTGACCCATTAATTGTTCCTTGTAAAACCTGGAAACCTGTCGCAGTAATATATCCCATGCCTCTTGCCTGACTGATTCTGCTATATGGTTCCCCAGAACGAGCAATGAAAATAACATTAATACCAGAATTTTCCAATATCTTTCTTAACTTTTCAGGTCCATTATAACCTTGACCTTGAGAAAAATGGAAATCAAAATTACCACTTACGGTATGGCGTACATCGTAATTTAATGGTAAAATAGTTCTTAAGTTAGGAACACCTGCATCAATCAAAGCCGCTTGTGAACGATCATCCGAACCACTACCATCTGCAAATGCTAAAGTATAACTTGCTCTTAATCTTACATTTTTAGTTGTTTGTTGTTCGTAAGTAATATCAAAGCCTTTATTGGTAGCAAAATCGCGATTGCCATAAGTTCTGTAAGATACTGGATAAGAATAGAACAATCGAGTCACCTGAATTAAATCTCTATATTCAGTATAATGTGCTGCTAAGTTCAAAGAAGAACGTTTTGTAAGTGCTTGTTTATAACCAATCTGGTAATCAATTTTTCTTTCAGGTTGTAAATTTGGATTTGGAAATGTAGCATCAGTAGCTATTTTGTCCATGAACAAATAGTAGTCGGGTGTAAGATAGTTTCTATCCTGAGGACGTTGAACCATTACATCATAATGAGCATAAAACATAGCTTGGTCGTTGTTGATTGGGAACGAAAAAGCAATACGTGGAGAAAAATTTAATTGCGGATTAAAATCTTTAAATGATGTAGCTGGGTCAAATGAAGCATCTGTTATTTTTGTTGTTGTATTTTCCAAATAAGGTAAAATATTATTAGTTGCAGTTGCTTTAGCTAATACAGTTGGGTCAGTTAATTGAACACCGTTTGCATCATACCAAGTATCTCCATTTCTATAACCCAAAATTTTTGCCGATTGGGGATTTGATAATTGGTCAATGTAAACCGCATAATCACTTCCAATATTGCCCGGATGTTTACCGCCGTTAGCAATGTTCTGTGCACCAGGCACTTCGCTTACTGGTTTAATTGCATATAAAGAATAAGGATCTTTTAAAACTTTAGTGTTGGCATCAAAGCGGTCTATACGCAAGCCCACATTGAACACCAAATCATTAAAATAAAATCTATCTTGAATATAAGCCGCATTGTAGATTGGACGATTAGCACCTACTTGACGTAAATAATTTCCATTATCATCCTTTTTTGTAAAATAATCATTGAAACGGTTTGTACCACGATAAATATTTCCTGTGTAATCGTAACCATAATAACCTACATAACTATTGCCAGAATTCAATAATTCATCTGGTGAAAACATGCTTAACTTGAAGAAAGATGGATCCAAAGCATCAATATCAATTTTTTGAGTGCTATTTACAGCCATACCCAATTTTTCTCTTACGTTTTTATCAAAGTTATATTGATCAGCTTTATTATATTGATAATTATAAAACACAGTATCTTGGAAACCACCGCCAAAGCCCCCTTTAATGATAGGGTGTTGTTTATCCAATTGAGTTAATTGATTGTTTTCTAATAAACGCATCAACCCCCAAAGGCTTAAAGCACTTATATTGTAAGACCTATCAGTACGTTGTTCATACAACAAACCAAACTCGATACTATGAGGTTTTGCACCTTTTCGGTTAGATAATTTCAAATCGAATGAACCATCTACAGATACTCTTAATTGATTTTGTTGGTTAAAATCGTAGCCGCCATATCTTCTTCCTGTATTATACCACAAACCATTTACGTTGCCTGGGCGTTGACCATTTAATAAGCCGCCACCAGCTAAAATATTAGACATACTCGTATTATAAATGTTGCTTGTACCATCACCTACTGTATTAAAAAACTGAGTAGCATAATTGGTCATTTTAGGATTAATTGTACCTGGCGTATAAACTACCAATGTGTCTTTATCTAAAGTTTGAATAACTCCCGAAATATTAGTTAAAGAATCTCTGCCTGGTCTAAATTGCTTTTCTCTTAAAGTTTGAAACTTACCAACATAGCCATAATTAAATGCATCAAAATGACTCACATCTGACCAGCGGCGGAAATTATCCTGACTATAATCTACCTGAACTGTATAGAAAGCATTTTGAACAGCCGATTGCTGCATTCTTCTTAATGATGCTGTATCTGTTTTACCTAAATGTTGTGTGAAACGTGCAAATACTCTCCAAGAATATTTTCTGTCTTCAGGATTGTTTTCCGTATTAAACAATGCGTACTCTCTAATATATTCATGATACTTTGAATAAAATCCATTTCCACCTACAGATAAAGAAATTTGAGAGTTTAAATTAAAATCTAATTTGCTGGCAATTCTTAATTGATTGGAAGCAACATTTTGTTGATACTTAATAGTTTCAAAATCATTTGCAGTTGTAAAATCTGTGCTACGAATAAATCCATAGCCAGTTTTCGGATTTAATACCAAGGGATTTGCCTCTAATTGTGCTAATGTAGCATCTTTTATTTTTGTAGCACCAACTGCAGATGGTGAAGGATCTTTATCGTGTTGAAATTCGATTGATACATTATAACCCAATAATGGTTTTCTGTTTTTAGCACCAACCTCTTTCTTAAATAATAAAGGACCTGTTAAGTTGATTGCTCCTAAATAGTAGCCATATGGATCCAATAATTTTGAAGTAGCTACTTCACCGCCACCAGCAAATTTTTTAGATGCTCCTTTTGTGGTTACACTAATTACACCCCCAATTGCATCACCATATTTTGCAGGTAAACCACCTGTTGTGATTTCGGCTTCGGAAATAGCTCCAACTGGCACTGCTGCATCACCTCTTAATTCAATACCATCTACATATATTCTTGTTCCTGAACCTCTATCGCCACCAATTTTCAAATTTCCATCTCTGTCTTTATAAACATTAGCTGTTCCTGCAGAAGCTATGTCAGTAATACTACGAACAGGTGCTGCTTTAATATCCTTATCGCTAAAAGTAGTTTTTTGTGATGGATCACCTACATTAATAGGTGGGCGCTCAGACTTAATAATAAGTGTTTTTATAACTTTAGATTTCTTTAATAATTCAATTGGTTCTGTAATCACACGAGCACCATCAGATGTTACTTGTAGATTTGTCATCCTAACTGTATCATATTTTAAATCAACAATCAAGATTTCATATTCGCCTGCGTCTAAAGGTTTAATTACAAACGAACCATCTTCTTGTGTATAAGTAAGCCCCTTGGTTAAATCGCCCTGAATTGCTTTTACAGCAATGTAATCGAGTGGTTTTTTGGTTTCAGCATTAATTACTGTACCATGTATTTCACCTTTTTGTGCAAATACTGAAAACGATAACGATAATAAAATCGCAATAATTAAAAACCTAAATGATATTGTACTTTTAGAGTGCATAGGTTATACTTTTTGATTTGAAGTTGCCAAAGATATATGTTGTTAATTAATTTTTAAATTTTTTTTTAGTTTTTGCAATAAAACCGCCGCCATAGCGTATCTCGATTCATTTGTCCAACCTGCGATATGTGGTGTTACTATTACGTTAGGAAGTTCAAACAAAAAATCAAACTGCATCTTTTCTTTTTCATTATACGATTTTAAATTTTCATTTTCCAATACATCCAAACAAGCACCTTTTATTCTATTTTGCTGCAAAGCTGTTATCAAATCTTTTGTATTTACCACTTCGCCCCGAGAGGTATTGAGTAATAAAATTTTTTTACCCAACTGCTCAAAAAAACTTGCATCCGCCATGTATTTTGTTTCAGTTGTAAGTGGTAAATGAAAACTGATAATATCTGCATCAGTTTTTATCTTTTCTAAAGAACATTCTTCAATTTTCTCATTACCAAAACCTGTTTTGTATTTGTCG
Organism: Chitinophagales bacterium; assembly: GCA_947449695.1. Classification (GTDB taxonomy): domain Bacteria; phylum Bacteroidota; class Bacteroidia; order Chitinophagales; family CAIODY01; genus CAIODY01. The sequence goes on along the minus strand of CANFST010000015.1, from coordinate 30,359 downwards.
TAGGCTAATACCTTCATCCCAATTGCAGCTGCCCTAATAGCCAATTCGCTTCCTGTGTGTCCATATCCAACAATTCCTATAGTTTTACCATTCAACTCTTCGCCTGTATTTTCTTTGCGCAGCCACTCTCCTCTTTTTATTTCGTTGTTGGCTTTAATGATATTTCTATTCCATGATAATAGCATCGCCAAACAATGCTCTGCTACTGCTACACAATTACCTTCGGGCGAATTGATACAAACAATTTTTTTTTGTTCGGCGTACAGCATATCAATATTCTCCATTCCGCTGCCCGGGCGACAAATAAATTTTAATTGCGTTGCGGCATCTATTAATTTCTTATTGACTTGTGTTTTGCTATTCACCACAATTATTTCATAGCCTGCAATTATCTTTTCTAATTCATCGCTACTTAAATCCAATTTTTTAAGAACTTTTATTTTCATCTCTTCCAATCCTTGCAAGAATACTGGATGAATATCATCCAGCACTAAAGCATTTAAAGAAGCAGATTCTAATAACATAGTCGAAAAAAAATTGCAAATGGTTGTATGGGGTTAAGAAAAAATTATTTTTTCTTTTCTTCATTCAACAGTATTAATGCAAATAATGCATAATTAATAATGTCGTAATAAGATGCGTCTATTCCTTCACTTATCAAGGTTTTGCCTTTATTATCTTCAATTTGGCGAATGCGATAAATTTTCATCAAAATCAAATCGGTAATACTGCTCACTCTCATGCTACGCCAGGCTTCTCCATAGTCATGGTTTTTGCGTTGCATTAAATTACGAGTATCATCTATTACTTTATTGAATTTACTTTCTACTTCAGCAAAATTTAATTCCATTCGCTCATCATTTTTCAATTCTAATTGCATCAATCCAATTACAGCATAATTAACGATACCGATAAATTCAGATTCGATGCCTTCGCTGATTTGCTGTTCACCAGTATCTTGTATAGTTCTGATTCGCTGTGCTTTGATATAAATCTGGTCAGTGATGCTTGGTGTACGAAGTATGCGCCATGCTGTGCCATAATCTTTGGTTTTTAACAAAAATATTTTGGCACATTCGGCTACTGCTGTGTTGTATTGCTGAAGGGTTTTGTCCATCTACTTATTTTAAAACAAAAATACTCTTAAATAGCTGATTTATTTTTGCCAAAGATATACAACCAAAATATTTCTGACTGCGTTATGAAAAAAATATTCTTCAATTATTCGCAATTGAACAAATCAACCAGACTATTACATTTTAGTTAATAATTGTTGTATCAAGTTTTTTTTCTGCCTACATTATCATACCGAAACACTACATTTGCTGCCCGAAAAAATAATCCATCATTGCTCAACAATAAAAATATTGCAACTGTAGAATCATTAATACATGGTTCGCCAAAAAAAATTGTAATCACCACACATCATAAACCTGATGGTGATGCAATGGGCTCTTCGCTTGGCTTGTATCATTATTTGATTCAATTGAACCATCAGGTGCAAGTGATTTCGCCTACTGATTATCCTGATTTTTTATGGTGGTTACCAGGCAATAATTCTGTTTGGGAATTTCCTAAAACAGAAGAAACAAGCAACCAAGCTATTACCGAAGCTGATTTAATTTTTTGTTTGGATTTTAATAACTTAGGCAGAATTAATGAAATGGGCGAATTAGTGCGCCAGTCAGCAGCTATTAAAGTGATGATTGATCATCATTTGAATGCTGAAGGATTTGAAGATGCTGCATTTGCCGATACACGGGCTGTGGCTACTGCTGAGTTGATTTTTAAATTTATCGTTGAAATGGGCGATAAAGAAAAAATAAATTTAGATAGTGCAACTTGTTTATACACAGGCATTTTAACTGATAGTGGTTCGTTTAAATTTAATAGCACTACGCCTGATGTGCATCACATTACGGCTGATTTATTGCAAATTGGTGTAAAGCCTTACGATATTTTTGAAAACATTTTCGATACCAACCGATTAAACAGGTTGCAATTTGTTGGCTATTGCTTATTGAATAAGTTGAAAGTATTGCCTGAATACAATACAGCCTATATCACTATTACTAAAGAAGAACTGAAACAATTTCAAATTACCACGGGCGATACAGAAGGCTTGGTAAATTATCCATTATCCATTAAAGGTATCAAATTAGCCTGCCTGATTGTTGACAGAACTGAAAGAGTAAAATTATCTTTACGCAGCAAGGGTGATATAGCAGTGAATGAAATTTGCAATAAATATTTTGAAGGGGGCGGACATAAAAACGCTTCGGGTGGACATAGTTTTAAAACTTTAGATGAAACCTTGCAAATATTTTTAGATACTCTGCCTGGCATCAAAGAACAATTGCAATAAATTATTTTCGAAAATTATTTTTAAACATATAATACAAATCAAACAAAAAAAATGAAAAGCGTTATTAAATTAAGCATGGCGGTAGTGGCAATATTCACCATTGCATCGTGTAATTCAAACGGTGGTTTTAAAAAAATAGCCGGTGGTGTTGAGTATAAAATTTTAAAAGAAGGCAGTGGCAAAGTAACAGCCAAAGTAGGCGATATATTGTCAGTGCACATCATTAACATGACTGATAAAGACTCTGTAATTATGGATACACACAAAGGCATGAATGGCGCAGCACCAAAAGCTATTCAGATTCCTATTCGTGAATCAAAAGGCAAATACGATATTATGGCCTGGTTGATGTTACTCAAAAAAGGCGATAGCGCTGTGTTTGCATTACCTACCGATTCTATTTTCCCTGATGCAGCTACTCGTCCGCCATTTATTCGTGCACATTCAAAAGTGAAATCAATTTTGGTAGTGACTGATTTGATTAATGCTGCCGATGCACAAAAAAAACAACAGGAAGCGCAACAACAACAAATGGAATTGGCTAAAATTCAAGCGGCTAAAGATGAAGTAACTATTCAAAACTACATCAAAGAAAAAGGATTGAAAAATGTTCAGAAAACTGAAAGTGGTTTGTATTACATCATCACCCAAAAAGGTAGCGGACCAAATGCCGAAAAGGGTAAAAAAGTGAATGTAAATTATACTGGCTATTTGTTAGATGGTAAAATGTTCGACTCTAATGTTGACCCATCTAAACATCATGTTGAGCCATTCAAATTCAAATTGGGCGAAGGTCAGGTAATCAGAGGCTGGGATGAAGCCTTTACTTTGCTCAATAAAGGCGCTAAAGCTAAAATAATTATTCCATCTACCATGGCTTACGGACCTCAAGCTATGGGCGATGATATTCCGGCTAATTCAGTATTATTATTCGAAGTTGAATTGAAAGGCATTGAATAATTAAATCTGATTTATTCCAACTAAAAAAGGCTTATCAAAATAATTGATAAGCCTTTTTCTTTTCAGCCATCGTTAGCATTTGTTCACTAACGATTCATTGCACTTGCCAGAGAACAAACCCCGATAATGGCTAAATGTTTTATACACTCACTACTGCTGTATTGCTCACCAAGCCTACTTCTTCATCGTGCATAACATAATAAGCATAATACTGTGTGCCATTATCAACCGCAGTGGTATCAATATAAGGCGATGCCGTATCACGGGCTAAAAAAGTAGCCGCAGCCGCAGTGCTGAGTTTTTTATAAATATTCACCCCATCAAAATGGTCTTGCAAATTAAAATCTATTTGCCAGCCCGATGGCACTTTGTGCAATTTCAATTCGGGTGCACTGTTAGCTTCATCCACCACATGGTCTTCGCCTACAATGCCTAATAATTTGCCAATAGCATCGGTATAATTAGGACTACTTTTTAAGCGTTTTATCACGCCTCTTAAATTGGTTTCAGCCACTTTCACCTTTGCTTTTTTAGTAGCAGTGGCTTGCTTAGCTACTTGCTGCGCCTGCATAGCCAGGTTGATTTGGTTTTCGATGTCATTACATGAGGTGTTGATGGTAGCTAAATCGGCTACCGAAATACTCAAAGTAGCTGCCTGACTGGGTGCTACTGTACGGAGGTTAACTACCCATGTTTTTTCATCGCCATCGCGGTTTGGAATAAATCCTTTTTTTGTGCTCATAATTGTTAGCTGTTTTAATTGTTAAAAATTATTATTTAAAAAAAATCTATTGTCATTTTATCCGTCTGGTTATCAATTATAACCAACTGGTTATAATTAGTAAACATTTGGTTTTGCTTTATAACCAACTGGATATGGTTCGTATCCAAATGGTTTTGTTTTGTAACCAAATGGTTTTAAACCTTATCCGTCTGGTTATCATTTGTAACCAACTGGTTACAAGCCATATCCAGTTGGTTACAGGCTGTAAACTTTTGTTTATAATTTACAACCGTTTGATTTTCAATACTTATCCGCTTTAAACCCCTTATTTTGACCTCACCCCTGCCCTTTCCGAAGGAGAGGGAGCTAAAGACAATCTCACCACCCTGCCTCGGTTAGTGTCCCCACTAACCGAAATGATTGATGTTCGTGGGGACACGAACCGAGGCGCAGAAAAAAAAGAATTAATAAATATTTATTCATTTTATTATTTGTTTACAATAAAGTTAATTTGGTAATTTGAATTTAACTTGGGTGTTAGCACAAAATTATAACTTGAGGATAACAAGCCCCAGCTACAAGAACTTGAGGAAATATCAATAATAAATCTATATTCTTTGTCTTTATCATTTACCAAAAGACTATGACTAAATTTAACATCACATCCTGTATATTCGGTATATTTAAGAAGCAGTGTGTGCTGTGAAAAATCAATATAGGCTAATGAATCACAATGTTGAAGATTATAAGGATTTCCATATAGTGCCCTATACGAAGCCATATCATTAATCACTAACTGGCCAATATTGTTTGCAATACAAAGCGTTTTAATATCAAAATCACTTATACCGCTTACTTTTTTATATCCTGAATTTTTACAAGAAAAAATAGTACCTAAACCTATTATTACAATAAGCAATAGAATAAAGTTTTTCATAAAGAAGTGGATTAGTGTTTAGTATTAGCTACCTGTGCTTTCAATTCATCAATATCTTTCTGTTGCTGCAATAAGTATAAGGTTAGTTCCCCTGCCTCGGTTAGTGTCCCCACTAACCGAAATGATTGATGTTCGTGGGGACACGAACCGAGGCGCAGAACACCATGATGAAGGAATATACCATGGGTGTGGTAAATTTCCTGACAAATAAAAGGTTACAATATCACCAGTTTCATAAGATAGCTTATCGGTATACCCATTATAAATATAGGCGCTCGAATTATAAACTTGTGCTTGAATAGCTAACGTTATTATGATGAGAAAAAATGTTATTATGATTTTTTTCATAAACTTAAGTATTAATAACAATTAATTAATCCATTTAAACTTACAGATTGAGGTGTACCTCCAAAATTGAACGAGTAATGTGAGCCATTCACATTCTGTATTGAAAATTGAATCAAGCCATTGGCAAAATTTGCTACAGTTATACTCCCCGTGCTGAATACAATATTATCAAAAGTATCAGCATTGGTACTGTAATATATTGGAGCAACTGTCACTTGTGACTGAGCTTGATAAGTACCTGCACTTGGTTTATTTGTTAATCCCAAAAATGTAATAATCAATCTATCAACGACTATAACCCAATTTCCATTTTCAAAATAGCTATATTTTATTAAAGGTATGATGTGATTTTGTGTCTGATCAAAAGCATAATAATCGGTATTAAATATTTTTTGAGAAATTAAAATTGGTTTTGCAATAGTGTTTAATTTCTTTTCATTTTTTGAAGTAACTGTTAAAGCAAAAGTTTCATTACCTCCTAAATCGTTGGTATCAATAACATAATCTACATTTTGCCCAGTTTTTTCGCTGCCATCGGGCATAGTCCAATACCAATGGTGTGCATTGGTGCTGGCATCGGTTAGATGTACCGTTTCGCCAGCATAATACAAGGTTTTATCTGTATTAAAATTAGCAGTGGGTTGCTTTTGGCAACTGGCTAAAAGCAGCAAGGCAAGCAGTAAAAGAATATTGTTTTTCATAACAAACTATTTGTAGTAAAATTAAAGAATAAAAAGGCAGCAATTGGTTTAATGCTTGGCTTGTTTTTCCAACTCGTCAATGCGTTTGTTTTGCTCAATCACAATCAAAGTTAGTTCTTCAATTTTTTGCAGTAGTTTGTTTTGCATATCGGCTACATTCACACCGTCTTTCTTTTGTTCATCAGCCGAAGGTATTTCGGGCAAGTGGTGGTTGGCATTTACATAGTTTTCTAAATCGTGTAAGCCCATCATTTTATACTCCTTTTCAAAAACAAAATCAGCAGGGAAAGGCGCAGCTTGTACTTTTATTTCACGGGCATAAGTAATTCTATCGTGTTTGTTCACTTTAAAAATATCATTGCCCACGGTAAATGAACCATTCACCAATTGCAAATCGCCAGCATTATCCATCACCATTTGTACATCAGCCGTAGGTGTAGGGCAACCACTGCCATCTAATTCATAAGTGAGCCAGCCAAATGAGGCGGACATAAATTGCATACTTCCATCCGCTGATTGAGGGCAAAATGTAGAAAGGTTGGGTATGGTGTATGCTGCAACATTTACAGTAGAAATGCCTGTATAATTGTTACCAAATGTTGAAAGCACTGCATCCCCTTGCCGTCCATAAGTTCCTCCCAAAGGTTCGCTCAATATCGAAATATCAAAATTATCAATCGGTTGCCCGTTATTACCCATTATTTGTTGCCCAAATAAATGTTGCCCATTGCCTTGTATTAAGCCCGTATGGCTTATCATGCTTTGTGCCGTATGTTGGTGGTTGCTGCTTCGGGCAGTGGCTTGGGTGCTATCGTGGCTCACCCGTTGGCTTAAGCGAAAGTTGGCTTTATAATCATCATACACATGCAGCTTCACAGCAGGGGTACTGGTACCTACACCCACCATGCCGCTATAATTGCTTTGCTGCCCACCTGCAAATAAAGTGGTGGTGCCACTGCTATCAGTTACTACCACATTGCTACTGGTAGTTACCGAACTATCGGTTACTACCAATGCGCTATCAGCCGTTTGGGCTTTGGCACTATTCATAAAAGCATGGGTTAAAAACATAGTCATCATAACAAGGCTTATCTTGCAAGCCCTAAAAATTAATGGACGATGGACGATGGACGATGGACGATGGACGATGGACGATGGACGATGGACGATTACGCATGAGGTTATTTTTTAGTTAGATATAAATAAAATCGTGCAGCAAAACAATGGTTAAAAAAACTTATCCACAAGTTTTTATCAATTTTTATGTTTTCAAAAAACATTTTACTTTTGCAGCCGCAAAAAAAAGCTATAAACTTATCAAAAACAGGCTGTAATTATTATCAGCAGTAGCTTTTATAAAATGGTTAAGCATTTATAGAAATTTCATTAAAAATTCCAAAATCAGAATCCATTTCCAAAATACGGAGTATGGATAATAGGTAGTTCAAACAAAAAAAATGATACCTTTTTTTTAATTTCAGTCATTGTTGTTGTTTTTGTCAGCAACCTCATCTAATTCAAATTAAGATTTTGCTTTCAGCAAATCTTCCAATTCTTTTATGCGCTGTTCTAAATCGGGTAATTTGCGATAAACTGCTTGCGAACGCAATGAAGATGCGTATTTGAAGGCAGGACTTCCGTTGATAGCCGTATTCGGTTCCTCAATAGATTTTGACACACCGCTTTTAGCATTAATCTTTGTGCCATCTGCGATTTTCAAATGGCCAACAATACCCACTTGTCCGCCAATCATACAATTTTTTCCAATCTTGGTGCTGCCTGCAACACCAGTTTGTGCAGCAATCACGGTGTTTTCGCCAATCTCAACATTATGGGCAATATGAATTAAGTTATCCAGCTTAACGCCTGTTTTAATAATGGTTGAACCAATGCTGCCTCTGTCAATGGTAGTGTTTGCGCCTATTTCAACATAATTTTCAATTTCTACATTACCAATATGATTTACTTTTTGATAAGTGCCATCGGCTTGCGGAGCAAATCCAAAACCATCGCTGCCAATTACCACACCGCTGTGAATAATACAATTAGAGCCCACTTTGCAGCCTTTGTAAATTTTTACGCCAGAAAAAATTATGGTGTTTTCGCCAATTTCAACGCCTTCGCCTAAATAAACTTGCGGATGAATTTGTGTATTGGCACCAATTTTTACATTGTTTTCAACTACTGCACAAGCACCAATATATACATGCTGACCAAGTACTGCATTATCACTTACTGAAGCTTTCGCATCAATACCAGTCAATGGATTTTGAGAAGCGTTACCAAATTTTTCTAACAAAAATGCCAACGCTTGATAAGGGTCTTCTACTTTTAAAAGTGTAGCATTTATTTTTTGTGAAGGCACAAAAGTTTTGTTCACCATCAAAATACCTGCTTGGGTTGAATAAGCAAATTCTTCATACTTGGGATTACCCAAAAATGCCAATGCTTTAGGATGCGCTTCTTCAATTTTAGCGATCGTTTCTACTTGTACATCGCCGTTCCCTTCAACGATTCCTGAAAGCAAAGCAGCTAATTGATTGGCAGATATGGTCATTGAATTTTTAGTTTGAATAGAACACTGATGAAACGGATTAAACTGATTTTCGCCGATTTTTAAATCTGTGATAATCTTTTAAATCTGTGTCATCCGTGTTCCATGTTTTTTCAAATTGTGTAACAAATGTAATGTTTTATAATTGCCTCAGTAAAAATTGGAATGTTAAGGTGATTCAAATGTTTTAATACATCCACCACTTCGCCATTCTTCATTAAAATATTTATTTGCCCAACATCCAACCGATACGCATAATTAGAAATCACATCTTCAAACACAAAGTAGTGGCTCAATTCAGGAGCTACAATGTTTTTATTTGAAAATTCTTTTCGTTTATTTTCGATTTCAACTGTTGAGATTTTTTCATTGCTTAAATGAATTTTATACAAATTTCTGTTCACCAACATTCTACTTAAATTAGCTATGCAAGCATCTTTTTCGTGTTGCCAATAATTTACGTTGGTTAAAACTTCGGCATCATTCAATTGTGCAAATACATCAATCCAGGGTTCAGTTTTGTTTTTTTCGCTTAAGAAAAATTCTAACAATGGAGTTTTAAAGCTCAATTGCGAAGCAGTATGCAGCTCTCTTGCTCGTTGAAATATTTTTACTAAAAGTTGCTCTGCAGCAATTACTGTTTTGTGTAAATACACTTGCCAATACATCAATCTTCGACTAGTCAAAAATTTTTCAATAGAGTAAATTCCTTTTTCTTCTACTACCAATTCTTCATTTTTTACGTTCAGCATTTTAATAATTCTGTCATAACTAATCACACCTTCAGCCACACCCGAAAAAAAACTATCACGAGTTAAATAGTCCAATCTATCCACATCTAGTTGGCTGCTCACCAATTGGTGCAAAAATTTTCGAGGATATTTTCCTGTAAAAATTTCAATTGCTAAATGGAGTTGATTATTAAATTTTTCATTCAACGATTGCATCATTTGCAAACTCACCTCTTCGTGATGAATGTTTTGCAATAATACACCTTCTAAGCAATGAGAAAATGGACCATGCCCTATATCATGTAGCAAAATGGCTGCTATAGCGGCTTCCTCTTCTTCTTTTGAAATTGAAATTTCTTTGCTTCGCAATTCTTTTATGGCTTCCATCATTAAATGCATAGCCCCCAAAGCATGATGAAACCTGGTATGATTAGCGCCTGGGTAAACATAATTCGACAAGCCCAATTGCTTGATATTTCTTAATCGCTGAAAAAATGGATGCTCAATAATTTCAAACGCCAAAGCATTTGGAATGTTGATGAAACCATAAACCGGGTCATTAATAATTTTTTTCTGAAAAGGCATTTTGCAGAATTTTTACAAATGTAGTTCTTTCAATTTTCTATTTTAATACATTTGCAATCATGAATCAATTGGAATTTCAATGGGGAAAATTGCTGGCACAATTGCAAAATCAATTTGGCAAGAAGCCTGATATTGATGCCTTATTATTTTTGATTGGCGTAAGAGAATTGGGAAAGATGCCTGAAGATTTTTCGAAAGAAGACAAACAAAATCTGATGCATATTGCCACCTGCAAATTATTGAGCCGACAAGGTTATTATGAATTAGAATTTGCCGACCAAGATGGCTGGCCACATTGGAAAGCTGTAAAACCATTGCCAGAATTGAATTTGCAGCAACAAGAAAATTTACTGAAAGAAAATATCATCAACTATTTTATCGAAATAGATTATTTTAACGAACTCAATTAAACCAAACATTATGAAGAAAATTTTATTCATTGCACTCACATTTTTTAGCTTGAATGCTTTTGCAAAAAAGGAGAAAGTTTATCGCATAAAAATGGAAACCAACATGGGAACCATGATAATCAGACTTTACAACGAAACTCCATTGCATCGCGATAATTTTTTAGCTAAAACAAAAGCACACTTTTTTGATAGTCTTTTATTTCATCGCGTTATCAAAAGTTTTATGATTCAAGGTGGCGATCCCGAATCGAAACATGCAAAATCGGGGCAAATGCTAGGCAATGGCGAAGCACCTGGAGGACGCATAACAGCTGAATTTAAAACTGATCTATACATTCACAAAAAGGGTGCGTTAGCTGCTGCAAGAGATGGCAATCCTGAAAAAGCCAGCAGCAATTGTCAGTTTTATATTGTACACGGCAAAACTTTTACCGACGATGAATTGAATAAAATGGGGCAACGTAGCGGTGTGAAATATACGCAACAACAAAAAGATTTGTATAAAACAATTGGCGGCACACCGCATTTAGACAATAACTACACGGTGTTTGGTGAAGTAGAACAAGGCATGGATGTATTGGATAAAATTGCTGCCGTACAAACTGCACCCGGCGACAGACCATTGCAAGATGTTCGAATCATAAGATGCACGATTATGAAACCTAAAAAGAGGTTTATATTTTTTTAAAAGTGAATGTTTATTTTTTCTTGTGGCAGTGCAATTGAAAATAACTTCCGGCTGCCAGCATACCTTCGGTGAATGAAAAATTTTGATACCCTCGGCCAGTATCGGATTTGCCATTAATCAAAAAACCTGTTAGGTTTAACCAGCCCAAACGAAATTGTGGGCGTAAGAAAAAATATTTACCAAATACAAATTCCAATCCTTGATAAGTGCTTGCGCCATAACCACATAAATGAAAGTTATTATCCTGTCCATAGCCTTCTAAAGTAACTTGTGTTTTGGTGACAATTGCCGCCAAACCAAAACCGCTGTTCAAATTAATTTTAATAAAATGTTTGCTGCTCAATTTTGTTTTATATTCAATATCACATGAAATTAAATTTAAACCATTGGTATGTTTTAAAAATAAAAAATCACCCGTAAACTGCATGGGGGTGCTGCTAAAATTAGTCGGATACTTTGTTTGATTAGGCAAATTTGCTTGAGATGAAATGCTACCTGTCACGTTAGTAATTTGTCCTTGTTCAGCAATGTATTTCATGTGGTCTAATCCCAATGAAAAAGAAATTTTTTCACTCCATTGAAAGCCTAAGCGATAGTTGTATTGTGGCACCCACATAGAAGTGGGGTCAACATAATTTTTTAAATTAAAAGGGTAAGGCTTATCTTTTGCTTTTACTTGATAAAAAGTCAAATCGTAAAAATTTCCTTTAAGATGAATATTGCTTAAAGAATAATATTCGCGATTATATCCCCAATAAGCAAACCAACGATGCTTATATTGAATTGAATCATTATTTGATGCAAACAAATTTTGAAAAAATAAAATGGCTATCAGAAATGAAAATATTTTCAGTTTCATAAAATACTTTTTTTTAGCAACAAAGATGTAGATTTTCAAATCAAAAAAAACTGCTTTTGGTCACATGGATAATTAACGCAATTTTTGAGATGTTATAGTTCGAGTTATTACATTGCTAGAAGTGATTTCAAGAGGATGTGCCATAAACCATTTAATAAACTGGTCATATTTTTTTTTATTTTTTTCCATCCAGTCATTAAATGTTTTCACATCTCCTTTGCTGATCAGCCAGTAATTATAACACTCAAAAAAGTCAGCACTTATTACTGTACGTTGATAGTCGAAAATCGGATTTGGGAAATCAATTGGGAAATTTCTGCTGTACCAAAGAGTTATAAATTTATTCCTGAATTTCATTAAATCTTCAGCATTAAATTTATCCTTAAAAACATTTGTACATCGCTGTGCAATATTATTATAAGCCATTGCAAAATTTTTATGAAACAACATAGTATCTCTAAATTCTGCTTCGCTGATATGCATTCGTTCATCAGTAAATAAAGCATATTTTTCTTTTGGCGACTTTAATATAACTGATTGTTTATACCAATCATACATTCTGAACAAAATCTCATAAGTTCTGCCAGTATTGGTTTCTAAATTCACAAAGATTTCACCATAAATAATTGCCCACATTCTTTCAGATGTTGTGCCATAAACTTGAGCAGCATAATAATAATTCGATGGAAAAGTAGGCTCAGCAGCTATTCCAAGTTCCCAATATTGAATTGCCGTGTTTAAATTTTTGTGGTCGTATTCAATTTTTCCAAGCTGACTATGAATGCTACCGCTGGTTGGAAATAATTTTAACCCTTCTAATAAAACCGATTGGGCTTTTTTATCGCTCCGCATTTCTGTATAACATTCGCCCATTAAATCGTAATAACGAACATCAGGCTGAAAATTTTTCATTAAGCCTTTTGTTATTTTGATAGTGGTTTCAAAATTCTTGGAATAGTAGTTTGCCAAGGCTAACTGAAATTGATAATTGGCTTTGCTGCTATCTAAATCAACTGCATCATTAAATGCTTCAATAGCACCTTTGTAATTTTCTTTTTTCATCAACTCAATGCCATGCTGATAATTTTTAGCCGCATTGGCTGCATCAATTTCACCAGCAGTTTTCACATCTTGAGCGAAAGAAAAATTGCAAACTGCAAATTGCAAACTGCAAATTATTATCACTAAAAAAAACTTTTTTATTCTACTCATAATTCTTTTTTAAAAACTTACTTTACTTCTAACATTAATTTTTTCATTAATGGAGAAATGATAATTAATATAATACCTGCAATCAAAGCATACAGGGCAAAATCTTTATACCCTTGAGTATAAATGTTCATTTTTTCAATTTTCGATAAAGTTTTATCTGGCGAAATACTTGCACCAAAAAGACCGGCAGCATACTGACCATAAGCACTTGCCAAAAACCACATTCCCATCATAAATCCCTGCAAATTTTGTGGTGATAATTTTGTCATTAAAGATAAACCAATTGGAGAAAGAAATAATTCAGCCAATGTCGAAATAAAAATTGCCAGCACAAAGATATTCACCGAGCCAATACCATTTGCGTTAGCACCAAATCGCATAAAATAGTAGGTGTAAAAAGCAATTCCCAAAAACAAAAACCCGAGTCCGAATTTAATTATTCCATTTGGTTCTAATTTAATTTTAGCTAGCTTAATAAACAATAAACCAACTAATGGGGCAAAAGCAATTACAAAAAAAGAATTAGCTGAGTTATTAATTGCATTAGGGTCAACAGAAATAAAACCAAACAGCTTATCACTTACATGCTCTGCTGCAAATATTGAAAGTGAACCTCCTGCTTGCTCGAAGATTGCCCAAAATATTACTGAAAATAAAATAAAGAGCAATGCGGCAATAAGTTTCAAGTTCTCTGCACGAGTACATTTGGTCATTTCATAAAATAAATAAAGTAAACTAAACGGGCCGACACAGTACATGAAAACGTTGGTGTATGTCGTATTTGAAACCATTTTCATGATTAATGGAACAGCCAATAATGCGCCAAGATAAACAGCATACTCATAGATTTTTTTTCGTGAATTACTAATCTGCTGATTTTTATTCAGAGGTGATAAACCAATAGGGCCCAATTTGTTTTTTGTAAAAATAAAAGTAACTAAACTAATTACCATTACTACTGCAGCTAAGCTGAAAGCAACATTCCAACGCAATGCTTCAGGAATTAAATCACTTAGCATAGTTCCTTTCCCTATCTGAATTACAAATCCACCAAAGAAAGCCCCTAGATTAATTCCAGAATAAAAAAGAAGAAAACCTGCATCAGTTCTGTGGTCTCCATCTTTGTAAAGCTGACCAACCATAGATGAAATGTTTGGTTTAAAAAAGCCTGTACCAACGATATTGAAACTTAAACCAAGAAAGAATAGTTCTTTTGGATTTATTGCTAATAAAATGCTTCCAACAATCATCAAAGCACCTCCCCAAAAAAGAGAACGTCGAAATCCTAAAATTTTATCAGCAAACAAGCCCCCAATAAAAGTAAAAGCGTATACAAATGCTTGAGTTGCCCCATACTGAAGTTGAGCTAATTTCTCGTCCATCATCAAATGATAAACCATGAAATACGTAAGCATTCCCCTCATGCCATAAAAACAAAACCGCTCCCACATTTCACTAAAAAACAATGACCATAATTGCTTTGGGTAAGCTCCTTTGAAACTTTGAATTTCTTCGAGTGTTGCTGTTGAATTAGCCATGCGATTTTTTTTGGATTGGGTGAAGATAAAAGAAATTAATAAAAGTAAAATCAGTAAACTTTTTTCAAACCTTCCACCACTTCAGCTACAGCAGGACAAATCATAGAATTCAAAAATGTTATTTTTAGTTTGTTATGAATTTTGTTTTGTTGTGTATGCGGATAATCAGCGCAAGCTTTCGGACGATTTTCATAAACAGAACAATACTTATCATTACCTAAAAACGGGCAAGGGTGAGATTTGAAGACATAGTCGTGGTCTTCATCAATTCGTAAATATTTTTCAGTAAATATTGATGGTTTCATTTTTGTTGCAGCCGCTAGTCGGTCTATATCCTTATCTTTTAAAAGTGGTCCAGTAGTAGCACAACAATTTGCGCATTGTAAACAATCAATATGTTCAAAAGCCTCATCGTGCAATTGATTGGTAACTTTATCCAAATCACGTGGAGTTATTTTTTTTAATCGTTCTAAGAATTTTTGATTCTCATTTTTTTTTATTGCGGCCTGTTCAATTATTTTTTTATATTCGGGTAGCATAAAATTTTTGTGGGGTAAAGATTCAATGTTTTTTTTTGAATGCTAAAATAAGTTTTGGTTTTATTTCAAAAACTATACTTATTTAAAATTATTTTCAATTTAGCTTTGCAGCCAATCAAATACAATATTCAAACTTACCATGGAAAATAATTATGCACTTGTAACAGGCGGCAGCAGCGGAATTGGCAAAGCAATCTGTTTTGAATTAGCTCAAAAAAAATACAACTTGATTATAGTTGGTCGCAATGAAAAAAACCTGAATGATTTGCAACAAAAATTACAAACCGAGTTTGGCATCGAGGTAATTATTTTGAAAAAAGATTTAGCTGACGCAGTACAAACACAGCAAGTGGTCGATTATTGCTTGCAAAACAAAATTCCACTTTCGGTTTTAATTAATAACGCTGGGTATGGCTTGTGGGGAACGTTTGAAGAATTATCGATGGAGGAACAAAATAAAATGTTGCAAGTAAATATTCATGCGGTACTTTCATTAACGCATCAATTATTGCCCATTTTAAAAACGCAAAAACAAGCTTACATTCTGAACGTGAGCAGCACTACAGCTTTTCAGCCGATGCCTTATTTAAATAGTTATGGCGCTTCGAAAGCATTTGTAGATAGTTTTACCAAAGCATTGCAAATTGAATTAAAAAAGCATGCCCCAACTGTATCAGTTACTTGTTTGCTACCAGGTGGCACTGATACGGGTTTTATTGATCGTGGCGGTTTTAATGATAAAATCAGAAAAATGGCAGACAAGGTAAATATGACACCTCAAGATGTTGCTAAAATTGGGCTGAAAGCCATGTTCAATAAAAAATATGAAATCATACCTGGTGCAATAAATTGGTGGAGTGCAAAAGCAGTAAGCTTTATGCCAGCTACTTTAATTAATAAAATAACTACAGGTATCTACGAAAAATAATTTACAGTTAAACTTTATAGAACAGAATTATAAATTTTGATTTTCATTTTGCGAAGCGTATCAGTGTAACTACTTTTGTTTCAACAAGAAAACATAAATATGCTTTCGCAACATTTATCACAAAAACAATTACAAAAACTTTCACCGCAACAAATTCAGTTGATGAAGCTGTTGCAAGTGCCCACCGCACAATTGGAAGAACGCATAAAAGAAGAATTGGAAATTAATCCAGCATTGGAAGATGGCAACAACACTGATGATTTCGACAATAAAAGTGTGGAAGACCAATTGAAAAATGATGAACAAGAAACGAAAGAAGAAAAAACTGAAGAGGATATTCAACTTGAGGAATACTTAAGTGACGATGATTTAGATGTGCCTGATTATAAAACTCAAGGTGATGATTATAGTGATGATGATGACGATAAAAAAACAACTCCTTCTCCAATTGTAAAAAGTTTTCATGATTATTTAGAACAACAATTGGGAATGCTAGAATTAAGCGACCACCAGTTTGTTGTAGCTGATTATATCATTGGAAGCATTGATGATGATGGTTATCTGCGTCGCCCGTTAGATGCCATGATTGACGATTTAGCATTCACACAAAATATTTCTACCACCATTGAAGAGTTGGAAAATTTGTTGGAACAAATTCAGCAATTTGACCCACCTGGCATTGCTGCTAGGAATTTGCAAGAGTGTTTATTAATTCAATTGCGAAAAAAAGAACACAAAAATCCTTACGTAAAATTGGCAACCAAAATTGTAGAGAAAAATTTTGATGCATTTACAAAAAAACATTACGACAAACTTTGCGCTGAATACGATTTGGATGATGAATTATTAAAGCTAGTGTTAGAACAAATTATACATTTAAATCCAAAGCCAGGAAGTGGTTATAACGAAGACAATAAAATGGATTATTATGTCATTCCTGATTTTATTGTACAGAATAATGAAGGTGAATTAGTGGTTACTTTAAATTCGAGAAATGCTCCTGAATTGCGCATCAGCAGCCATTTTAAAGAAATGATGAGAGATTATGAAAAAGGTGATAAAAAAGATAAACAACAAAAAGATGCAGTTCAATTCATCAAGCAAAAATTAGATTCGGCAAAATGGTTTATTGATGCCATTAAACAACGCCAACATACGTTAATGCAAGTGATGCGAACGATGGTAAATTTACAATACGAATATTTTAAAACAGGCGATGCGGCAGATTTGAAACCCATGATTTTGAAAGATATTGCCGAGCCAACAAACATGGATATATCAACAGTTTCGAGGGTTGCCAACAGTAAATATGTACAAACAGAATTTGGTACTTTTGCATTAAAATCATTGTTTAGCGAAGCGATGACAACCGATGATGGCGAAGAAGTATCGAACAAAGAAGTAAAGAAAATATTAGCCGAAGTAATTGCTATTGAAGATAAAAAGAAACCATGGAGCGATGAATATTTAATGGAAGAACTCAACAACCGAGGCTATAATATTGCCAGAAGAACAGTTGCAAAATATCGTGAGCAATTAGATATTCCAGTGGCTCGATTAAGAAAAGAATTGTGAGTTAACGACTGATTCACACCTATAATCTTCAACAATTCACAATGAAAATTTTTGCTAAAATATTATCGTTTATTTTTCATCCATTATTACTACCCACTTTAGGTACAGCCCTAATTATAAAGGCAAATCCATATTGGTTTGGTGGTTTGAAAAACGGAAATTATTCTATCTTATTTATCATTACCCCATTAACATTCGGTTTTCCAGTAATTACGTTATTGCTAATGAAAGCATTAAATTTTATTGATGACCTGCATTTAAGAGATCAGAAGCAACGCTTTATTCCATTTGTTGCTATTATGGTTTATTACTTCTGGACATTTATGGTCTTACGTTCGCAACAATTGCCCGACACCATTTTATGGATGATGCTAGGAAGTTGTGTGGCAGTGGTTTTCGGTTTCATCACAAATATTATCATGAAAATAAGTTTACATGCATTAGGCATGGGATGCTTGCTTTGTGTTGCTGTTCAAGCATCAATAATTGGCTATACTAATATGATCTCAATATTATTACTCTGTATTTTGTTGGTAGGATTGGTTGGTACAGCCCGATTATATTTAAAAGAACATAAACCGCAAGAAATTTATAGTGGTTATATTTTAGGTATATTAGGAATGATGATTGCAGGTTGGTTCTATTAATTTTTTCTGCCTTTCATGGCTTCATATAAAATCATACCTGTTGCTACGCTAACATTATAAGAATCAACTTGCGCTGTAATCGGAATTTTGAATGTTTCATCAGCTCGGTTTATAATTAATCTGTTCACACCTTCAGCTTCTTCACCCACAACTATGGCAACAGGCTCATTGAAATTTATTTCAGCCAGATTTTTTGTTGCCTGCAAATCACTTACTAAAACTTTTATATTATTTTGTTTACACCATTTTACGGTTTGAACCAAATCATCTTCACGACAAACAGGTAAATTATTTAATGCGCCAGCACTGGTCTTCATGGCTTCTGCGTTAATTTGTGCACTGTTTCTTTTAGCAGTGATTACAAATTGAACACCAGTACCTAAAGCAGTTCGGGATATAGCGCCAAAATTTCTTACATCAGTAATAGAATCTAAAATCAAAATAAACGGAACTTTGTTTTTTTCTAATACCTCCTTCAGCAACTCATCCTTTTCGTAGTAATTTACAATTGCAATAAATGCCGCAACACCTTGATGATTTGCACGAAAAGTAAGATAATCTAATTTATCCTTTGGTACTGCCTTTAAAGGCACCCCATTTTTTTTGGCTAAATCTCTGATTTCATCCAAAATTTCACTTTTGAGTTCTTTTTGTGTATAAATTACATCCAACGTCTGACCGCTCTCAAATGCAGACAGGATGGGATGTTTACCATAAATCAGGTTTTCTTTTTTTTCTTTTTCAAAAAAAATTTTGTTTCGCATGCAACGAAGATAGCTTGTTTCTCGTCATTAATAATACCCAAGTCGTAAAAACCGATTTAAACTATTTGGCGTATCTGCTGTTAAAATTATAATGTTGAGTAAATCAGACTAACAATAATTGACTTTGACAGCTAAAAAAAAATATTCTTTTTGCAAAAAAATAATATACATTTGACAACTAAAATTTTTAAAAATCAAAATAATAAATCAATACAAAAATTGCATAACAAAATGAAAAAGATTATTTTACTCGTAGTTGCTATCGCTTTTGGTAGCTTGACATTTGCAAAGCCAGTGACTGTTAGCAATGCCCAAACTTTTGCTGCTAATTTTTTAACCAAGCAATTTGCGCAACAAAAAATGAATACCAATTTTGAATTGGAATGGGCTAATCGATCAACAGATTTAAATGCTAAAAAGCCACAGGCTTTGTACATTTTTAATGTAAAAGGCGCAAAAGGCTTTGTTATTATTGCTGCTGATGACAATGTGCAACCTGTGTTGGCTTATTCAACAGAAAGCAATTTTGATGTAACCGATTCGAAAAATCCAGCTTTTTATTACATCAATAAATACACTCGTCAAATTAATTATGTAATCGAAAATAATGTGCCTGCAACTGCTGAAGTTGTTGGATTATGGAACAATGGCGGTTTTAAAAGCAATGCAAAAGCTGGTCATAGTGTTTCACCTTTATTAACTACAACCTGGGATCAGGGCAATCATTACAATAATCTATGCCCAGTTGACAACAACTCAATTATTGGAAATAAACGTTGTCCAACAGGTTGCGTAGCTACTGCAGTGGCACAAATATTAAGATACTGGAAATATCCTTCAAGTGGTTATGGTAAACATACCTATAGTGCTTGGACTTATGGGCCTCAAACTTTCGACTTTGGTAACTTCACTTTCTTATGGGGCAATAGTCACATGCCTAATAACGTTACTAACAATAACACATCTGTTGATACACTAATGTACGCTTGTGGTGTAGCCTTGAATATGGGTTATGGACCTGCTGGTAGCGGCGCATGCGTAAACTCAAGTGATTGCGGTGGATATGGTGCTGAATATGCATTACGTCAATATTTTTTATATGATGGTAATTTGAAAGGATATAAAGAAGCTTCAAATGATAGTCTTTGGATTAGTATGTTAGAAAATGAATTGAACAATCATCGTCCTATTATTTACGCTGGGGCAGACACTGCTTCTCAAGAAGGACATTGCTTTGATTTTGACGGTTATGACGTCAACGATTTGTTTCATATTAATTGGGGTTGGAGTGGCTTAGGTAATGGTTATTATGGCATTCACAATTTAGTGCCAAGCGGTGTTGGTATTGGTGGTGGTGCTGGCAACTATGGCGCAGATGAAGAAGCTTTATTAGGTGTAGCACCTCCACCAACATTGCAAATGGCAAGTGCAATTTCACCAGCAACACAAACTGTTAATAATGGTCAGGCATTTTCTTTTGCTGCTAATTTTAAAAATTTAGGTCATTACGATTTTTCAGGTAATCTAGCTGCAATTATTACTGATAATAGTGGCAACTTTGTTGGAATGGTAAAAATAAATCAAAATAAAACTTTTTTGGACACAGTTAGAATAGCAAATTTAGCGACATTAAACCAGGATACAACCTTTGGTACGCAGGGTTTATATGGAATTGCTGCAGGCACTTATAATGTTGCCATCTATAGCATGACTGGTTTGGCTCCTACTTGGACTTTAGTAAGCAACAACGGTACATTAACAAATCAAGCTCAAATTACATTTACTGGTATCACAGGCATTAATAATGTAATTAAAGATGGTGATGTAAACATGTGGCCTAATCCAGCGAACAATGTTTTAAAAGTAGAGAACAAATCAAATTTTATTGTTGAAAAAGTAATGGTATTGAACATGCAAGGACAAGTTATTACAGAATCAGCACCACAAAACAACCGTTCATTTTCAGTTGACTTAAATAACATCAATGATGGTATGTATTTGGTAAAAATCATTACGAAACAAGGTGGCGAATTGAACAAAAAATTAGTGATTCAAAAATAGTTTTGTTGTTAATAGAAAATTGTAAAAGCCCGAGTGTAAATTCATTCGGGCTTTTCTTTTTAAAAAAAATGAAGCAATAATTTTTTAAATGAAATTGTATTTTTGAAAAAAATAAATCATGAACAAAAGCCGATTAGAAGCCTTTAGCGATGGCGTATTAGCTATTATAATTACCATTATGGTGTTAGAAATTAAAATGCCTCACCAAAGTTCAATTACAGCTTTACAACCAATGTTACCTACATTTTTTTGCTATGCATTGAGTTTTGTTTTTGTAGGCATTTACTGGGGCAATCATCATCATTTATTGCACGTTGTAAAACATGTTAGCTCAGGAATTATGTGGGCAAATTTAAACTTGTTGTTTTGGTTATCATTAGTTCCATTCGCAACGGGTTGGATGGGTGAAAATAATTTTGCAACCTCAACAGTTGCTTGCTATGCAGTGTTATTAAATATTTGTGGAGTATCATACACTATTTTACAGCACACTATTATGGCTTGTCATTCATTATCGCCCAATATTTTATCAGCACTAAAAAAACAGACACGAAAAGGAATTTATTCGCTAATTGGTTATACATCAGCCATTGGAGCATCTTTTATAACACCTGTCATTTCTGAAATATTATTTGTTATTGTAGCTATCATGTGGATTATTCCAGATAAAAATATTGAAAGAGCAATAAACGATTGAATCATTTTATTCCAATCACATTCCGTTTCATTATTACTTGTTAATATTGCACCATGCATTTATTTACTACGCCAAGTAACATAATTATTACTTGCAGCAAACATCTTTCCCCTTATTTAAAACAAGAAGTTGAGGCTTTAGGATTTAAACCTGAAAGGGTTTTTCAAACAGGTATTGAATTAAATGGCACGATGAATGACTGCATTCACCTGAATTTAAACCTGCGATGTGCCAGTCAGATTTTATTCAGCATAAAAAAGTTTAAAGCCTTTGATGCTGATGATTTATATAACAATCTGAGCAGAATAAGCTGGGAAAAAATTATTACCCCTAATACCTATTTTTCAATCACAGGAAAAATTGATAACAACACAATAAATAATCCATTATTTGCTAATGTAAAAGTGAAAGATGCTATTGCTGATAGATTACGCAACAAAACTGGCAATCGTCCAAACTCAGGACCAGAGCTTAACGGTGCTGTCATTCATCTATTTTGGAAAGAATATGAAGCTGAAATTTTTATTGATACCTCCGGAGAAACTTTATCAAAACATGGCTACCGAAAAATGCCAAGTAAAGCACCAATGATGGAATCATTAGCAGCTGCCACCATATTAGCAACTCAATGGAATCGCAATTCAAATTTTATTAATCCAATGTGTGGCGCTGGAACATTAGCAATTGAAGCTGCACTTTTAGCCACCAATCGAATGCCGGGATTACAGCGTAGCAATTATGCTTTTATGCATATTGTTGACTATGACGAATCCGTTTATTTCAACGAAATGACTTTGTTAAAAAACAAAATAACCTCTGCCCCAACCTTTAAAATTATTGCTACTGATTTAGATGAAGAGGCTGTAAAAGCTGCTAAATACAACGCTTATAATGCTGGTGTTGAAATGCTGATTGATTTTGATGTATGTGATTTTGCAAATACGATCATTCCAGAATCTGAAAAAGGAATTGTAATCATGAATCCTGAATATGGTGAACGATTAGGTGAAGCAACAGCTTTGGAAGGCACCTACAGCCGCATTGGAGATTTTCTAAAACAA
Organism: Chitinophagales bacterium; assembly: GCA_947449695.1. Lineage (GTDB taxonomy): Bacteria > Bacteroidota > Bacteroidia > Chitinophagales > CAIODY01 > CAIODY01. The sequence continues at coordinate 7,475 of CANFST010000015.1, read as the reverse complement.
AAATGTGGTGGCTATATGGGTTATATTTTTACAGGCAATATGAATTTGGCAAAAAAAATAGGTTTAAAAGCTAATAAGAAATATGAATTCTACAATAGTACAATCGAATGTAGATTGTTAGAATATGAATTATATGAAGGGTCGAAAAGGGAGCCTAAAAAAGAGAAAGAATAAAATTACTTTATGCTTTTTCTAAAGTGATAACAGTAATCTCAGGTAATATGCCTACCCTGCCTGGGTATCCCAAAAATCCGAAGCCACGATTAACATAAATATATTTCCCATTTTGCTGATAGGCACCTGCCCATTGCTTGTAAATATATTGAACAGGGCTCCATCTGAAACCAGGTACTTCAATACCCATTTGCATACCGTGTGTATGTCCGCTCAACGTAAGATGAATGTGTTTAGGATGTTGCAATACTTGTGCTTCCCAATGAGAAGGATCGTGCGAAAGCAAAATCTTAAATTCATTTTGATTCACATTGGTTAATGCTTTTTTCAAATCGCCATATTGATGAAATCCTCTAAGTCCCCAATTTTCTACTCCTAATAAAGAAATTGTTTGGCCATTTTTTTCTAATCGCACATTTTCATTCAACAATAATTTAAAACCAATTTCACCATGTGTATTTTTAAGTTGTTGCAAATTATTTGTTTTGGCATGTTCACTTTCCCATGCGATATAATCACCATAATCATGATTTCCAAGAATTGAAAATTTCCCCATTGGTGCATTCAATGTGCTGAACATTTTTTTCCAAGGCAGCATTTCATCCGCTTTGTTATTCACTAAATCACCTGTAAAAAAAATCACATCACTCTTTTGTGCATTAATCATTTCAATACCTTTTGCCACAGCTTTTTCATCATCAAAACTTCCCGAATGTATGTCTGATAATTGTGTGATTGTAAAACCATGAAATGCATCAGGCAAATCGTTAAATTTTAGTTTTACTCGACGAATTGTATATTGATATTTTCCTTTTACAACTCCATATAATAAACCTGCAAATGGAATAACTGCTAATAAAATAGCTGCCTGACTAATAAATTTTCGTCGTGAAACCATCAAAGCAATTTCATTATTTTTATCTGATGAGAAAAAATGTGTTACCCATCTAAAACCTGAAAACACAAGCCTGAAAATATCTTCGAGCATCAATACTGGCGCAACAAATAATTTTGGCAATACCATTACCATCATTAATCCACTAATCAAATTAAGATTTTTAGGAGCAGCGGTTGCAAATTTTCCACTGATAAAAAAATAAAAAGCTATTAACATTACCACACATTCTATTCCCCAATACATCCAATAAATTCGTTGATTAGATGTAACAGTTTTAATTGCTTGAAAAAAATATAAATCTAACACAAGCCACACCAACAACACCGTAAAAACTCTTGAAAGCATAATTGTTTATTTATTATAAAAATTGAAAAGACTGCGAAAATAGAACGCAAATATAAGCCCCAAAAAGGTTTTAGGCGAATGGTAAATTGTAGTAGGCGAAACAAATCGAAATTAATTGTGCAATTTCCATCTCTTAAACTACTCAAACAAGGTTTTTTTTATTGTTGAATAATAAATGATGCTTATTTTTCAAAAAAAAATAACATGACTACTCGTCGTAAATTTATTACTCAAACCGCTTTGGCTGCTGGTAGTTTCCCATTTATTCTGAAGGTAACAGCTGATCAAAAAATAAATAATTTTCCATTAGTGATAAGCACTTGGGATGCAGGTTTAAGAGCGAATGCTAAAGCATGGGAATTATTAAAAAATGGCAAATCAGCTCTTGATGCAGTTGAACAAGGCGTAATGATAACTGAAAGCGAAATAAACTGCTGTGTTGGACTAAGTGGAAACCCAGATAGAGATGGTATAGTAACTTTAGATGCCAGTATTATGAATCATTTAGGCGATTGTGGCAGTGTGGCTGCATTAGAACAAATTGAACATCCCATTTCAGTTGCACGGGCAGTAATGGAAAAATCGCCGCATGTTATGCTTGTTGGGCAAGGTGCGCAACAATTTGCATTGGCAAATGGATTTGAATTAAAACCAAAAAAATTATCACCAGATGCTGAAAAGAATTACAAAGAATGGTTAAAAAAATCGCAGTATAAACCAATGATTAATATTGAAAATATAGGCAATAAAACCAATGCCCCAAATAAATTAGAAAACGGACAATTCAATCATGACACGATAGCTTTGCTGGCATTAGATAACATTCAGAATCTTTCGGGCTCATGCACTACAAGCGGAATGGGCTTTAAATATCGAGGTAGAGTAGGTGATTCGCCCATTATTGGTGCTGGTATGTATGTAGATAATGAAGTTGGTGCAGCAGCTGCAACTGGGCATGGCGAAGAAGTGATAAGAATTGCTGGAAGTCATTTAGTAGTAGAATTAATGCGTCTTGGAAAATCGCCGAAAGCCGCTTGCAAAGCCGCTATCGAACGTGCAATTAAATTAAGAGGTGATAAATTAAAAGACAAACAAATTGCTTTTATTGCAGTAAACAAACAAGGCGAAGCCGCAGGATATGCATTACAAAAGGGATTCAGCTATGCTTTATATTCAGAGAAACATAATAATGAATTGATTGCAGCAGATTGGTTAATGGGATAACCTATTTTTCAAATAGGTGATTTGGTCTCTTTTTTTATCAATTTCAAAGCCTGTCTATCAATAAATTTTGGGAAAAATTTATTTAACCAAAATGTTGCGTTACCCATCAGCGTCAACACTTTGAATTTTTTTTTATTTTCAATAGCTGATAAAATTTCTTTCGCAACAGCTTCGGCACTCATTAGTTTTGATTCCTCTAAAGGTGATTCATTTTGTGATTTTCCTTCCTTATTCAAAGCAGTATTGCGAATGTTGGAAGATGTATATCCAGGACAAATAATTGAAACACTTACATTTTTTTCAAACAATTCCAATCGTAAAGTTTCTAAAAAACCATTCATCGCAAATTTAGATGAAGAATAACCAGTTCTTCCAGGTAATCCCTTAAAACCAGCCACAGAACTAACACCTGCAATTGAACCTTTACTTTTTATTAAATAAGGCAGTGCATATTTACAGCAATACACAGTACCCCAAAAATTAACATCCATCAGTTTTTTTATCACTTCCAATTCAACATCTTCAAATGCTGCTCTCATTGAAATGCCAGCATTGTTGATCAAGATATCAATACCACCAAATTTTTGAATTGTTTGCTCAATTAAATTTTTACAATCGGATTCTATAGCAACATCAGTTTTAACCAACAAATATTTTTCTGATGCAATATTTTTTTTTTGTAATTCACTTTTAACAGCATCCAAATTACGAGCAGCAAAAACAACTTTTGCATTTTTTACAAACGCTTCAAATGCCGTTGCCAAACCAATTCCGGACGATGCTCCTGTAATAATTAAAACTTTATTTTGAAAAAAATCAGACACTTTAATTTCATTTTTTTGCAAGATACAAATTTTGAATAGCCAAGTTGTACAATGTTGTTCATTGACTAAATTTGCACCCTTAAAAACAAGCTTAAATGTTTCGAAATTTTATTCTGATTTGTTTAATTTCAATTTTATTCACAAGTTGTTGTTGCATTAGAGTTAAACAAACTCAAACATTCATGCACCAACCATTTGAACAAGTGAAAGCACCGCCAGCGCCTGATTATAGTCAATCTAAAAACTGGGCTGCATTGCCAAACAGAAACGATGCTTGCGACCAAAGCCCTGATGGAAAAACAGATACCTCCATAGCGCAAATGGTAGATGTATTTTGGATTCACCCAACCACTTTTACGCAAGCTCCAAAACAAAATTTTTGCTGGAATGCCGATGTGAATGATGTGGAGTTAAATCTCAAAACCGACAATAGTACAATTCTTTATCAGGCAAGTGCTTTTAATAGTGCAGGAAAAATTTATGCACCTCGATACAGGCAAGCACATCTGTATGCATTTTTCACACCAGATAAATCATTGAAAAGAAAAGCATTAAGGTTGGCTTATGAAGACATAAAAACATCATTTGAATTTTATTTAAAAAACTACAACCACGGCAGACCAATTATTATTGCATCGCACAGCCAGGGCGGATTACATGCATTTTGGTTATTGAGAGATTATTTTGCAAATCAGCCATTAATGAAACAATTAGTTGCAGCTTATATTATCGGAATGCCAATCCCTAAAGATTCTTTAAATTTTTTATTACCATGTAAAGACTCATCGCAAACAAAATGTTATTTAAGTTGGTACACTTTTAAAGAAAATTATTACCCACCAAATTACAATGAATATGCTGTGGCTTATTGTGTAAATCCATTATCATGGAATGATGTTGAAAATAATGTTGGGAAACAATTCAATGAAGGTGCAGTGATAAAACCATTCGGAAAAATAAAACCAAAATTTGTCGGAGCAAAAGTGAATAAGGGGCTACTATGGATTAAATCGCCATTCCCTTTTTTAAACATAAAAAATTATCACATTGGCGACATCAATTTATTCTATATGAATGTTAAAAACAATGCTGCATTTCGAAGTAAAATTTTTTTACAAAGAAAAAATTAAACGAAAATTTAAGGATTTATTTTAATTGGCTTAAGACTCTAAATACCATTCTAAAATCATTTCACCTTTTTATCGTCCCTCCAAATCTCTAAATAATATCGGGTTTTGTCGGCTGCATCCAATTTATATTGCTCACCTTCTTTCACTGATTTACTCATCGAAATCTTTTTTGTGCCGATGTAATCGTACCATTCCAATTCTTTGCTTTGATTCATTTCTAAAATTTTGCCAGCAGTATCTTTTTTGATTTCATAGTATCGGTTCAGCAACTTTGATTGCGTTTCATCAAAATAAGGAACAGTTACAAACTCCCATGAATACAGCATTTGCAGCCTGCTATTGAAGAAATAAGTTTTATCAAATCCATCCATATTCATTTGATGAAAGGAAGAAGTGTCTTTAAAATTGATGGTTACATTGTTGAAATCAATATTGCTCCAATGCTGAAATAATTTCAGTGAATCTTGTTGAATAACGATGTTGATTTTCATCGGAATATCATCGCAATTATTAAACCTAATTTTGAAATTTTCATCGCCATTTTTTTTTACAGAGAAACAATTGGCGGTTTCATCACCAAAGTTTTTGTCGGTTTTTCCACTCAATTGTTTAATGGCTGTTGTCCAACTGGGCTTGAGTTTTGCCACAAAAAGCGAATCGTTATAAATCTTCAATTGCAGATTAAAAAACGGACTTTCGATGTGGTAATCTTTTTGTTGGTTGCCTTTTGTAACGGTTAATTTAGTGGAACGAAAAATTCGTGAAGCAACTTCTTTGTAGCTATCCTGCGCAAATAAATTGGCAGAAATCAGAATCGTAAAAAATAAAGCGAAATAGTTTTTTTTCATTTTGAAATTTGATTCAACAACTTATTTATTTGTCGGTAAAGCTTCTTTTTTTGATAAACAATATTTTAAACCAACTGACAAAGAAATTCCATAATGATGAGGATTGAATTGATTGAAAGAAGTCAAACTATATTGAAACTTGAAAACACTTTGTAATGATATTTTTTGATTGAATTTTATTCCGCCTCCAAATTCTGCGAAAGGAGCTAAATCAAAAACATTCATCTTTTCTCTGCTATTATTTGAAGTAATTTGAATAGTCTTTGAACCATTTTGATTGTTGTTTGCATCAAATGTTGGTGTATAAAAATATTCATTCAAAAAAAACGATGGATTCAAACCTCCGGCAACAATTCCAAAAAGTTTTCCACCAGAATGGTAACCAACTTTGATAGGTAACGCCATGTAATTGTACCTAAACTTCACAGTGTAAGTTCCATTAAGTGTTGCGCCGTTTGGATCAGTTTTTAGTTGGGTGTAAGAATTCCCTTTTGTTTCATACATTAAATCAATTGCAAACAAAAAATTGTTTTGAGAAATACTTTGAAATGATAAACTTGGATTTAAAACAAACAGAAATTTACTTGATGAATTATTCACACCATTCACATTCACCAACCCTGCATTGGCATTGATACCTATGTAATTCCCTTGTGCGAATAAATTCAAACTGTAAAGCGCAAATACAATTAAAAGCAAGTTGCATTTCCTCATGACTATTAAATTTGTTTTTAGATTTTCCAAAAATAAACTTTTTCATTTAATTCAATCTTTTCCTTTTTATCCCAAATGTTTAGATATAAAGAACAAATACAAAATTTGCTTGCAACCATTTTACATTTTTAGTCGTCTATTTTAAAAACATTTTTTTAATTTTAAAACCAAACTATCATGAAACTAATTACTACAATCTTTTTTGCTTTATTTATTTCAACTATTGCATTGGCTCAAATTCCAAACAGCAGTTTTGAGAATATTTTATCTGGCGGACACACGTCTAACTGGAATCCACAGCAGTTGGCAATCATTGTATTTATTGATTCCAACGGTGTTGCTCACCATGATTCATTGTCAAGCACTTCAACATATTTTATTTCAAATGATGCTCACACTGGCACAAAAGCTATTCAGCTAAATAACATTTTCGATTACACCGCATCCTCCACATTTGTTGGGCAAATGACCGTAGCTGATGATACAGATGCTTACAGCTCTTTTGCCAATTCAATTACACTAACGCAACAACCCGATGAATTTAGTTTCTATTATAAGTTTAATCAAGTTGGAAACGATACTGCATTTGCTCATGTTGATATTTTTGACTCGTTAGGGATGTTAATTGGCGATGCTACAATATTGATTCCTAATGCTGCAAGCACTTATACAAAAGCCTCAGCAAATATTAATTACACAGTAAGTGGCAGTAAAGCCAAATTGGCCATGATTGAAGTGGCAACTGCTGCTCCAAATACGCAAGCGCATTTTAGAACAACATTTTTAGTAGATGATTTTTCATTGAACAGAACAACTGGAGTAAATGAAATTAGTGCTGATAATTCCGTTCAGCTATTCCCCAATCCTTCTTCCAGCAAGATTTACATTCAATCTAATTCATCAATCAACAAAATTGAAATTAGTAATTCAGTTGGGCAATTAGTGAGAAATATTTCGCTGAACAATCATCAAACTACGATTGATGTGAGCAATTTCGATAACGGAATTTATTTTCTGAAAATTTTCAATGCTGATAAAAGTATTGCTATTCAGAAAATTTCAGTGTGTAAATAAATTTCTTACTCATTGAAAAATAATATTACTGCTGTTTAATTCAATCCCTTCATTTTTTTAACTTCGCCGTTCGAAAAAGTCAATAGTCATTTGTCAGTAGTCATTAGCAAATACAATTAGCGTTTGTATTCCCCAATGACCAATGTCTTATGACCAATGACAATTCATAATTTATAACTCATAATTCATAAATGACCTCTTCCGAAATCCGTCAGCAGTTTTTAGATTTTTTCAAAAGTAAAGG
>CANFST010000014.1 GCA_947449695.1 Chitinophagales bacterium | reverse complement strand
TGTGGCTTTGAGTGGTTTAACAATTGCTGAAAATTTCCGTGATGGTGATGGCAGCGATTCAAAAGGTAAAGACATTTTGTTCTTCGTAGATAATATCTTCCGTTTTACACAAGCAGGTTCTGAGGTATCGGCATTATTAGGTCGTATGCCTTCGGCGGTAGGTTACCAACCAACATTGGCTACTGAAATGGGATTGATGCAAGAACGTATCACATCAACAAAACGTGGTTCTATCACATCTGTACAAGCGGTTTATGTACCTGCGGATGACTTGACTGATCCGGCTCCTGCAACAACATTTGCTCACTTGGATGCTACTACAGTATTAAGTCGTAAAATTGCAGAGTTGGGTATTTATCCTGCGGTTGATCCATTAGATTCTACATCTCGTATCTTAACACCTGAAATAGTTGGTGATGCACATTATAATACGGCTCAACGTGTGAAATTAATTTTACAACGTTATAAAGAATTGCAAGACATCATTGCCATCTTGGGTATGGATGAATTAAGTGATGATGACAAATTGGTAGTAAGTCGTGCTCGTCGTGTTCAACGTTTCTTATCACAACCATTCCATGTGGCCGAACAGTTTACAGGTTTGAAAGGTGTGTTGGTGCCAATTGAAGAAACTATCCGTGGTTTCAATATGATTATGGATGGCGAAGTTGACCAATATCCTGAATCAGCATTCAACCTAGTAGGGACTATTGATGATGCGATCGAGAAAGGTAAAAAAATGATGGAAGCAGCTAAAAACTAATAAGCAATGACAGTTGAAATTTTAACTCCAGAAAAAAAATTCTTCAGTGGTGAAGCAGAAAGTATATTAATGCCAGGCGCTGATGGAAAATTTGAAATATTGAAAGACCATGCGCCATTGATTTCATCATTGAAAGAAGGCGAAATTCGTATTCGTCAAAATGGAAAGGATACTTTGGTAAAAATAAAAAGTGGTTTTGTTGAAGTATTGAACAACAAAATCAATGTGATGGTAGAAGGTGCTAAATAATTGATAAAATAATTTTTCCTAAAAAGCCAATTCAAAAAATGAATTGGCTTTTTTTATTTTTCAAATCTTGAATCACCAACAAGGCAATTATCCAATAAAAGAAAGGACCAACTTTCACTGCTTCCATCAAATCGCTGAGCATATTATCGAATAATACCACCACAAAAGAAATCAGTAAACCCATTACTATGGCTCGTTCGGTGGCATCCATTGTTTCGTGATAAATTTTTTGACCTCTGATTAAAACCATCATAACAACAATAATAAACAGTAAAAATCCAATTACACCTTGTTCGCTCAATATGAACAACAAATAATTATGAACCGTTGAACGTTCTTCATTTCCGCTTACATAAGTGGTGAATAAACTCACTGCATAATTTTTATAATTCGCCACAAAGCCGCCTTGCCCAAAGCCTGTAATTGGGCGATGCTGAAACATTTCCCAAGCTGCCACCCAACGATACAATCGCTCTGCACTGCTCACATCATTAAGCGTTTCAGTGCTTTTTAAATGGTCAGCTAAATTGTGGTGCATGATGGTTTTCTTAAAATCGGGCGCATATTCCATAAACCGATTTTGATAGGTAATAAAACCAACGAACAACGCCAAACCTAATGCTGTGGCTATAATGGCAGGTTTTATCATTTTCCATTTGAAAACAAAATAAACAGGCAAACACAGCAAAGCTGCTAACCATGCGGTTCGTGTGTAAGAAATGAAAATGGCAAACAGAAAAATCACAATGCTGATTTGCAGTAATATTTTTTTCAAATCACCACGTTTATACCAACTTGTAGCCACGAATAACATTGGAAAAACAATACTCAATGCACAGGCATAATCAACGTGATTTTTGAAAAATGGCGCAGACATTAAATTGGAATTATCAAACTGAAATCCATGAAAATAAGAATTGATAATAGTGTAAATCATCACTGGAAACAACGTTGAAAAAATCAACCAAAAAGCAATTTTAAAATGCTTTACTTCTTTCATCACCAATGGTGTAACCAGCAGAAATGCTGTGATATACCATGTTTTAGCCAGCACATATTTCATTGAAATGATGGGTACTGTACTGAAAATTGCCACCACGATGTACCAAACAAATTGCAACAAAACAATTTGCACAAACGGATGATTCATATATTTTTTCTGCGAATTATTTTTTTGTGTAAGTAGAAAAATAAAATAGCACAACATCAAAATTGCCATCAAAGGTTCGGTTGGTAAATCAGTACTTAAACTGCCAATGAAAATCGGCATACAAACCGGTAAAGAAGCCAACATCAAAAAATAAATGAAGTTCCAGTTAATTGAAGTGATGACAAATCCGGCAGCTAAAACCGGCAACAAACACAATGCATAAATTTGAAAATAAAAACCAGCCAATACACAAGCAATACTTGCAAAGGCGCATGAATAAAGCCATTGCACAGGATTGGCAATTAAACTATGTGAAAGTTTTTCTTTCAAAATTATTTCTCCAATTCGGGTTTAATCACTTTCCAACGTTCCATAATTAGCAATGCAATAGTTGTTACCAAAAGTGTAACCAACAAGGTTGCAATAACAATTAGGGAACGCAAAGGCTTGTCTTTCTTTTCAGAAAAATACGCTTTCTCAATAATATTTACTGTGCTGAAATCGTTGCTGGCTGCGGCTTCAAACTGCTCAAACAATTTAGTTAAAGATGCTAAATCTTTCACCGCCGATTGTTTTTTCATGTCTAAAGTATTTATCAAATCAGCGTTAGCATTATGTGCATGCAACTTAGCTAAAGTGTCGGTCAATTGATTTACTTCTAATTGTTTTTCCTCTTTATTTTTTTTCATTAACGCAATACTTTTTTCGTTGTTGTTGATGAAAAATTGTTTGTTGTGGTCATCAGCAGTTTGCACAATATCATTGGCAATTTCCGCAGCCAGCTTGGCATCGGTGTCCCAAATGGTAATTTCAACAGCACCCAATTCGTTGCGCTGAATATTGCTGTTGTCTTTAAATTCTTCTCTTACTTTGGTGTTATAAAATTTCGCTGTTGAATCAATTTTGTAATGACTACCCAAGTGATATTTGTTAATCATATAAGCCGTTACTTCAGCTGATTTACAAATTTGTAAAACTCTATCCACATCACTTTCCGTTCCAAAATATTCCAAAGGCAAATTGCCTGCTTGCTCACGAAATAAATTTTGTCGGTCGTTCATGGCAGGATTGGCAGCATAAAAAATGGCTGTTGATTTATAATAATTAGGCATGATGAATGCCACAACAGTAGCGGCTACTATGGCAATACCACAAATTATCGAAACAGTTTTACGCCATTTCCACAAAATTTTAAAAACATCAAATAGGTTCAGGTTTTGGTTGTTCATCAACTAATTTTATTAGATTTAAAATGGTTTGCAAGATAGGAAATCAGTTTTGATTTCGTTGCAGAAAGCAATAACTGATAAGAACTGAAAAATATTGTGTTTCATCGCAAATCAAAAAAATCGCTTATCATTCAATATCTTCGCAATTCGAATTTTTAAAAATGGATAAATCAGTTTTAGATAAATACGAAATGGTTATTGGTTTGGAAGTGCATGCACAATTACAAACCAATAGCAAAGCTTATTGCAGTGATGGGACAGAATTTGGCTTATCGCCGAATGTGCAGGTGAGTCCTATTTCATTAGGCCATCCAGGTACTTTACCTGTGATGAACGAACGCTCCTTAACACTGGCAATCAAAATGGGATTGGCAACCAATTGTACAATCAACAAATACAATGCATTTGCTCGTAAAAATTATTTTTATGCTGATTTGCCAAAAGGTTATCAAATCACACAACATACAACGCCTATTTGCACTGATGGAAAAATAAAAATCAAAGTGAATGGTGAGGAAAAATATATCGGAATTACACGAATACATTTAGAAGAAGATGCTGGAAAAAGTATTCATGATATAGACCCGTTCAATTCATTAATTGACTTGAATCGTGCTGGTGTGCCATTGATTGAAATTGTTTCAGAACCTGATTTACGCAGCGCTGACGATGCTTACGAATATTTGACTTACATAAGAAAACTGGTTCGCTATCTGGATATTTGCGATGGCAACATGGAAGAAGGTTCATTGCGTTGCGATTGTAACATTTCAGTAAGATTGAAAGGTGCAGAAAAACTCGGAACGAAAGTAGAAGTGAAAAACATGAACTCCATCCGTAATGTAAAACGTGCGATTGAATACGAAATGTATCGTCAGATTGAAATGGTGGAAAAAGGCGAATGGATTGAAATGCAGACTCGTAGCTTCAATGCAGCCGATGGCAGCACTTTCGATATGCGAAGCAAAGAAGCAGCCAACGATTACAGATATTTTCCTGAACCCGATTTGCCACCAGTAATTTTAGATGAAAAATTTATAAGCGATGCAAAAGCCGAAATGCCTGCATTGCCTGAAGAATTAATTCATCGATTCAAAACTGAATTTGGTTTGAGTGAATATGATGCGAATGTATTAGCTGATGAAAAAGAAATTGCTCAATATTATTTGGAATTAATTTCCTTTCAGAAGAATTACAAATCAGCTGCTAACTGGCTGATGGTAAGCATTAAAGGTTACTTGAACGAAAAAGCAATTTCAATAACTGAGTTCCCGGTTGAAGCAAAAAAAATCAGTGAATTGATTGATGCTATTGATGGTGGAAAAATTTCAAACACTGTTGCGTCGCAAAAAATATTCCCAGCTTTAGTTCAAAAACCAGAGGCAAATATTCTTGATTTAGCAAAAGAATTGAATGTGTTGCAAGAAAGCGATGCATCAGCAATTGAAGAATTAGTGAAACAAGCCATTGCCAAATATCCTGAAAAAGTGACTGAGTACAAAAACGGCAAAACCAGTCTGCAAGGCTTATTTGTAGGCGAAGTAATGAAATTGAGCAAAGGCAAAGCCGAACCAAAAATTGTGAATCAGTTGGTAAATAAATATTTGAGCGAATAAACCTTTAAAATTTCAAAGTGTCTATTCCGCAATATTTTTTTTCATAAAATCAATTTTCTTTTTGCAATCCAAATTTTTTTTAATCTTTCTATTAATACTATTGTTAAAAATAGAAATTTCGTTTGCTCAAAAAGTATCTGCAATTCAGCAAAAAACAGATTCTATACAAACCTCTAGACAATGGGACATTACTGATTTTTACAAAAGAATTACACATTCCAAATCTAACTTCACATTAGCTCGAGCAGCCACCGAAAAACCGCAATTTGCTTTTGCCCCTGCTGCTGGATATACCTTGCAAACTGGCTTTGCAGCGTTGATGAGCGCCAATATGGTGTTTGCTTTTAAAGATTCTAAAGTGTCAACAATGCTTGGCAACATAGCTTATACACAATACAATCAGGTTATTTTTCCAGTACATGCTGATATTTGGACAAGACATGATAAATATAATTTCGTTTCCGATAATCGGTTTATGAAATATCCATCCGAAACCTTTGGATTAAGTGGTAATCCACGGCGATACAATGCCGAGCAAACTGGCTATTACATTGATTTTTCGTACATAAAATTTCATGAATCAATTTTAAGAAAAATAGCAACCAACTTGTATGGCGGCGCAGGATATTTTTATGATTATTTATGGAACGAAAAGGAGGTTGACCCACCAGCTAAAACTGTTACAAGTTTTCAGCGCTATGGTATTCACTCTAATGAAACTGCTTCGGGTTTCAATTTTCAACTATTGTATGATAGTCGCGATAATCAAGTCAACCCTAAAAAAGGATTTTATTTAAGTGCAAATTATCGCAAAAACCTGCGTTGGATGGGTAGCAGCACACATTGGCAATCAGAGGTGATTGAATTGAAAAAGTATTTTACATTTCCTCAAAATTCAAAAAACGTATTGGCTTTATGGAATTACAATTGGTTCACAACAGGCATGGGGGCTGAAAAAACACCTTATCTATTATTGCCCAGCACAGGTTGGGATGATTTTTTTAATACAGGCAGAGGATATATTCAGGGCAGATTTAGAGGTAGAAACATGTCGTATGCTGAAGCTGAATATCGCTTTAGAATATTGAACAATGGCTTGTTGGGAGGTGTTGTGTTTGCTAATGCACAAACCTTCACAAGAGATGTTGTTATAACTAATCATCATGTTTTTGAATTGGGTTATGGCGCTGGATTAAGAATTCTAATCAACAAACTATCCGACACTAATTTATGCATTGATTATGGTTGGGGGCAAAATGGTTCTCAAGGATTTTTTGTAAATTTGGGCGAAGTTTTTTAACCACTTCGTTTCAAATTCATGCACAAAAAAATATTTTTAGTACTTTCTATCTTAGGTATTTTCTTTTTTTCAAATTGCAACAGCAATAAAAATTCAACTGGATTTTCTATTAAAGGCGATATAAAAAATTACGCCAAACAAAAACTTTTTTTAGAAGAAGTAAATTTAGGTGAAGCGGCTGTAACTGTTGATACTACTTTAACTGATGGCGATGGAGAATTTTCTTTCAAAGGTAATGTTCGTGAAAAATCGATGTATCGAATTCGTTTGACTAATAACATGACTTACTTTTTTGTGCTAGACAAAAATGAGCAAATAAAATTTATGGCTGATGCTCAAATGCCTTTAAGCTACAAAATCAGTGGTTCGGCAGAATCAGAAGTTTTGAAAAAATTAATTGACAGCATTCAATCAAACAATTTGAAATTAACCAAGTTGCAAACTGAATATATTAATCTGCAAAAACAAAATGCAGGCGATTCGGCCATAACAGCCTTCAAGAAAAACGCAGATGCCAAAGTGGATGGATTTATGAATCAAATCAAAAATTTTATCGACACTACACATTACAACATCGCAGCCATTTTTGCAGTAAGTTTATTAAACCCTGAAAAAGATGTAGAAATTGTGAACAAATTGAGTGAGCGATTACAAAAAAAATCACCTGATTCAAAATACACAAAAGCTTATATCAAACATTATGGAAACATTGTGGAAGACTTGGTAGGTAAGCATTTCAAAGAAATTGAATTGCCAGGCTTCGAGAAAAAATATCTTAAACTTTCTTCAATAAAAAACAAATGGGTGTTATTAGATTTTTGGGCAAGTTGGTGTGGTCCGTGTCGCCGTGAAAATCCAAATGTAGTGGCTGCTTATAAAAAATATAAATCAAAAAATTTTACAGTTTTCAGTGTGTCCTTAGATGATAACGAAGGTAAATGGTTTGATGCTGCAAAAGCTGACCACTTGGAATGGCCTAACCATGTAAGTGAGTTGAAGGGCTGGGATAGCAAGGTTTGCAAGGATTATTACATCAATCAAATTCCAACCAATTTTTTGATTAATCCTGATGGAATTATTGTTGCCCGTGATTTACGTGGCGAAGAATTGAGCAAGAAATTAGAAGAAGTTTTATTGAAGAAAAATAGCTAAAACATGCTTTCCACTTATATCACAGGATTTTTAGTATTAACTGTTTTAGAGCTGGTTTTAGGAATTGACAACATCATTTTCATTTCCATCGCAAGCTCTCGATTACCTAAGAACAAGCAAGCATTTGGTAGAAATGTTGGTCTGGCGTTAGCCATGTTATTACGCATTGCTTTGTTGTTTGCCATCAACTGGATTGTGAGTTTAGAAAAACCAATCATTACACTGTTTGGTTTTGGATTATCAGGCAGAGATTTAATATTGTTGGCTGGGGGAATTTTCCTGATGTATAAAACTACCGTAGAAATTCACAACAAAATGGAGGGCGAAGAGGATGGTGAAAACGGAAAAGAAAAAAGTGTGAGCTTGTTGAATGGAATTATTCAAATCACTTTGCTGAATATGGTTTTTTCATTCGATTCTATTTTAACGGCAGTAGGCTTGGTTAATGATATTCACGACATTAATGCAAGAAACATTATCATGATAGGTTCAGTAATTGCCAGCATGATTTTGATGATGATTTTTAGTGGTGCAATTGCCAACTTTGTAAATAAACATCCTTCAATAAAAATGTTAGCGCTTTCGTTTTTGATGATGATTGGCGTTTTATTAGTTGCTGAAGCTTTTCATGTGCATGTTGAAAAAGCCTACGTTTATTTTGCAATGGCATTTTCATTTGTAGTTGAATTGTTGAATATGCGAATGAGAAAAAAATCTCAAAAGAAAAATTAATTTCACACTATGAAAAAAGCAATTTTTCCTGGCAGCTTCGACCCATTTACAATCGGGCACGAAGAAATTATTCGCAGGGCTTTGCCGTTGTTTGATGAAATTATTATTGCCATTGGCTTTAACACAAATAAGCAATATTTATTTTCATTAGAAAAAAGAATGCAACTGATTCAACAAACATTTTCTTCCGAAAAAAAAATACAAATAAAAACCTATGAAGGCTTAACCGTTGATTTTGCTAAGCAAGAAAATTGCCAATTCATTGTTCGTGGTTTACGCAATCAAATGGATTATGAATATGAAAAAGCGATTGCAGAAATGAACAAAAAAATGGCGCCCACTATTGAAACAATTTTCTTGAATTGCACCGCCGAACATGCTTCTGTTTCATCAACCATCGTAAGAGAAATTATTAAAAGTGGTGGTGATGCAAAATTATTTTTACCCGAAAAAGCAACATTAATTTTAAACAAATAATCTATCATAAAAATGAATAACCAACCAGGTCCTGAACAAAATGGCGAATTGAATATTGAATTAAGCGAAGAAATTGCTGAAGGAATTTACAGCAATTTGGCCATTATAACCCATAGCCACAGCGAATTTGTGGTTGATTTTGTAAAAATTGTCCCAGGCATGCCAAAAGCAAAAGTGAAATCAAGAATTATTCTTACACCGCAACATGCAAAACGATTAATGTTGGCTTTAACTGATAATATCAAAAAATTTGAAGCACAACATGGTGTGATAAAAGACACTGAAATGCCAACGCCGTTGCCCATGAATTTTGGCGGACCAGCTGCAATGGCTTAATCATCAACTATGCTAAAAACAGCAGTAATAATTGGTTCTACAGGTTTAATTGGCAACAGTTTGTTAGGTAAAATGCTGGCAAATGATAATTATAAAAATGTTATTGCATTAGTTCGAAAACCATTGCTTATCCATCATCCAAAATTAAAAGTAATTGAGATTGATTTTGAGAATGAAAATGAAAATGAATTGCAAAATTGTTTGCAGGGTGATGATTTATTCATCTGCACAGGAAGCACTATGAAAAAAGCAGGCTCTAAGGAAGCTTTCAGGGCTATTGATTTTGATTTGCCACTTCGAATTGCAACCATTGCATCGCAAAACAAAATGAAAAAATTATTGTTGATTTCTGCATTGGGTGCTTCCGTAAAATCTTTATTTTTTTATTCAAAAGTAAAAGGTGAGTTGGAACAAGCAGTTCAACTATTACCATTTGCCAGCATTTTTATTTTTCAGCCTTCGATTTTATTAGGTGATAGAAATGAAAAGAGATTTTTAGAAAGTGTTTCGCAGAAAATATTTCGCTTTCTTTCATTTTTATTTGTTGGGCGTTTGAAAAAATACGCCGGAACTGAATCCTATAAAGTAGCTGAAAGCATGATTAAACAAGCCAATTCAACATTATCAGGAATTCATTTTATAAACAACGAAACTATGTTGAAATAATATTTTTCAAATCATGTTGAAAGAAAAATTTAATGACTTAGGGTTTGGAACTAAAACTGGTTCTCAAAAAACTAGATTGATGAATCAGGATGGTTCATTCACGGTTGAACGTCGTGGATTGAATCGATTTGATTCATTCAGCATGTATCACTTTTTGATAGAAGTGAATCTTTGGAAATTTTTGCTGGTCATGCTGTTGGGTTATTTTTTAATGAACTTGGCATTTGCTTTAGGTTATGTGTTTATCGGTGTAGAACACTTAGCTGGTGCTGCCCCAAAAACATTTGTAGAAGATTTTATCGAAGCTTTTTTTTTCAGCACACAAACTTTTACCACAGTTGGTTATGGCCGAATAAGTCCACAAGGCTTTGGTGCTAATGTTTTAGCATCTATCGAATCGTTTGTGGGGTTGTTAGCTTTTGCGGTAGCAACAGGTTTATTATATGGTCGATTTGCCAAACCAAAATCGAATATTATTTATAGTAAAAATGCTCTAATTGCTCCGTATGCGCCAACTGGGCAAGCTTTTATGTTTCGTATGGCAAACCGATTGAAACATACTTTAATTGATACCGAAGCACAAATCACTTTGGCATATTTAGATAAAGAAAATCCACAGGTAAGAAAATTTTCGACATTAAATTTAGAACGAACAAAGATTACGATGTTGCCTTCATTATGGACAATAGTACACCCAATTGATGCTGAAAGTCCTTTGTATGGCTTAACTGAAGATGATTTTGAAAAATTGGATATGGAGTTTTTGGTAATGCTAAGAGCCTACGATGAAATATTCTCTCAAACAGTTCATAGTCGTTTTTCGTTTAAATATTATGAAGTGGTATGGAATGCAAAGTTTGTTCAAGCACTTAATTATTCCGATGCGGATAAACCATATATGGAATTAGATAAACTGAATGATTACGAAAAACTATCGTAACCTTGAAAATAGCAAAAAATAAATACCTTTGCGCCGAATTTTGAGATAAAGACTAACAAACAAATGGATACAACAATTATTTCACCAGCACAAAATACTATGCAATTATTTGAACAAATTTCTGCTAATGACCACGAACAAGTGGTGTTTTGCAACGATAAAGCTTCTGGCTTAAAATCAATCATCGCTATTCATAACACAACTTTAGGGCCTGCATTAGGTGGCACACGTTTTTGGAATTATGCCAATGACGCTGACGCCATAAAAGATGTATTACGTTTGTCAAGAGGTATGACTTACAAAGCTGCTATCAGCGGTTTGAATTTAGGTGGTGGGAAAGCTGTTATCATAGGCAATTCGGCAACTGATAAAAGTGAAGCATTGTGGCGCAGATACGGCAAATTTGTAAATAGCTTAAATGGAAAATATATCACTGCTGAAGATGTTGGAACCAACACAGCTGACATGGAATATATTGCTATGGAAACCAAACATGTTACAGGCATTCCTGAATACATGGGTGGAAGTGGCGACCCATCGCCTGTTACAGCTTATACAACTTTTTTAGGAATGAAAGCAGCAGCCAAAAAAGCTTATGGCAACGATTCATTAAGCGGTAAAACTATTGCTGTACAAGGCGCCGGACATGTGGCTGGTTATTTAATTGAAATGTTGGTGAAAGATGGCGCAACGGTTTATGTAACAGATATTGCAACTGATAAAGTGAAAGCTTTACAAAATAAATTTTCGGGTATTCAAGTCGTTGAACCTGATGCAATTTATGATGTAAAAATGGATGTATATGCACCTTGTGCAATGGGCGCAACAGTGAATGACGGCACTTTAAAACGCTTGAAATGCGCCATCATAGCAGGTTGTGCAAACAATCAATTAGAAGATGAGGTATTGCATGGCAACACTGTAAAACAAATGGGCATGTTGTATGCGCCTGATTTTTTAATCAATTCGGGTGGATTGATAAATGTTTATACTGAAATGTTAGGCTATAATCGCGAACGAGCAATGGGCAAAGCTGATAAAGTTTATGGCTTGACTATGGATATTTTCAGTACATCAGAATCAGAAAATATTACCTCTCACAAAGCAGCATTGATGTTGGCTGAAAAAAGAATTGCTGAAATTGCAAAATTGAATGCAAAATTATAATTAAGCAACCTTTTGGAAAACAATAAATACCACAACAATTGTTTAGTTTGCAATAGTTCAAACATCGGAGCCATGAAAGGCTACGATGTTCATCAGTTGGGCAAATGTAACGATTGTGGTTTTGTATTTATGTTACGAATTCCTACTCAACAAGAATTAGCAGATTATTACTCTGTTTATTCATACGGCAAAGAACAATATTTGTCTCCGCTAACTATAGCTTCATACAATTCCTGGTTAGATGAAATGGAAAAATACCGACACACTAATAACTTGCTAGATGTAGGTTGCGGACAGGGATGGTTTTTAGATGCTGCAAAAAAAAGAGGTTGGAATGTATATGGCACTGAATACTCCGAAACGGCTGTAAACAACTGCAAAGCACGTGGTATAAATATGTTTCAGGGAGTTTTAAATCCTTCTGATTTCAAAGGGCTTGAAATGGATGTAATTGTTTCCATCGAAGTAATCGAACACATTAACACACCTCATCAAGAATTAAAAAATATTTATTCACTGCTTCGCAAAGGCGGATTATTTTATTTAACTACACCTAATTTCAATTGTTATTTGCGCTATCAGGTAAAAGATAAATTTAGTGTTATACATTATCCCGAACATTTATCCTATTACTCACCAACAACACTGAACGATGTAATGAAAAGAAATGGGTTTAAAAAAATAAAAACATTAACTACAGGCATTAGCATAACCCGATTTCAACAATCAAAAGGAAAAAAAACCGAAGTGGTTGCAAAAAACACCAGCGACGAAAAGCTTCGCGAAACATTAAATAGCAATAGTCTATTAAAATTCATTAAAACAATAGCCAATAAAATTTTAACTATCACAGGTTTAGGTTTGTCTCTCAAAGGCTATTATACCAAGTAGTTTCATTGAGCTAACAATGACAGCTATTTTCAAATATTATAGCATAGCTCACATTTTTTTTCTATTTTTCCGTATCTAAATTTTAAGAAAAATGATTTCAGTTCAAAGTCTTACGAAAATTTTTCCTGCAAAAAATAATTTCTTTTTCAAAAAAAAATCAGAAACAGCGGAAATGCTTAGTAGAGCTAATTCGGTTGACAATATTAGTTTTGAATGTAAGCCAGGCAGGATTTTTTCTTTACTCGGGCCTAATGGAGCAGGCAAAACAACCGCTCTGCGAATGATTTCAACTTTACTAAAACCTAGCAGCGGAAAAATCATTGTTGCCAATTTAGATGTAGAAGAATTTCCGACCCAAGTACGCAGCAAAATTGGCTTCTTAACTGGTTCTACAGGTTTGTATGCTCGATTAACAGCCAATGAAATGGTGAAATATTTTGCTGACCTAAATGGATTAGATGATGCTACATTTAAAAATAGGAAAAATGAATTATTCACCTTATTGGGTGTTCATGAATTTGCCAACAAGCGCATTGGCACGTTAAGCACGGGCATGAAACAAAAAGTTTCGATTGTGCGTACCATGATTCACAACCCAGAAGTAGTGGTGTTTGATGAGCCTACATCAGGATTGGATGTGATTACGGCAGCAAACATTATCGAATTAATAAGGCATTGTAAAGCACAAAATAAAACTGTAATTTTTTCATCACATATCATGGAAGAGGTGAATTTACTATGTGATGATTTAGCAATTATGCACAATGGAAAAATTTTGTTTAACGATACAATGGAAAAATTCAGAGCCGAACATGGCTCTCACAGCCTTACTGAAGCATTTATTGAAACGGTACAAAAAAATTAAAACAACATTTACAAAATCAGAAAATGAAAAAAATATTTATCGTTTACAGGAAAGAATTGTTGGATGTGCTTCGGGATAAACGCACTTTGCGAACCACTATTTTGATTCCAACTTTGTTGATGCCATTTATACTTTTTGTGATAATAAAAGTGCAGGTGTTAGTGGGCGAACATAACGACCAAAAAGTGATGAGGCTGTTCTGGCTCAACGATAATAAAGGCAATGTGTTGGAAAAAAGTTTGCAAAACGATTCGATGATTAAGATAAAATATTGCAATAACATTCAACAAATAAAAGACAGCATAAAAGCTGAAAAAGCTGATGCAGGCTTATTTACAAGTGCTGATTTTAGTTCTAGAATGGATAGCAATTTAACATCTAAAGTTTCTATTTTTTACAACTCGAAAGATGATGTTTTTAAAAACAGATTGATTTCAAAATTGGAAATTATAAAAATGCCTTTGGTTCAGCAACGTTTGGTGCGATTGAATTTGAGCGAAGAAAAAATTACACCATTTAAAATTGAAGAGCATGATATTGCATCCACTCAAGAAATGTTTGGAAAATATTTTGGTGGCTTTTTACCCTACATTTTTATCTTGTATTCTTTCATGGGTTGCATGATGTTGACCGTAGATTTATTTACTGGTGAAAAAGAACGAGGCACGATTGAAACATTATTAACCAGCCCTGTAAACCGCTTGCAGATTATGTTTGGTAAAATTGGTGTGGCAGTAACTGGTGCCACTTTAACTGCTATTTTGTCCATTTCGGGCATATTATTATTTGTAAAATTATTTGGAAGTAGTGATATTCCGGTAGAAATGATAAAAGTAATTGGACAAATTTTTACACCCATTTTTATTGCAAAAGTCATTATCATGTTGTTGCCATTAACTGTTTTCTTTTCAGGTATTTTAGTGCCTGTGGCTACTTACGCTAAAAATTATCGTGAAGCAACTAGCATTATTGCACCATTTAATTTCTTGGTAATTTTTCCTGCCATGATAGCAATGATGCCTGGAGTAAAACTGAATTTAATTACCTCCTTAATTCCGATTACAAATGTTGCATTATGTACAAAAAATATGGTGGCTGGAGATAATGTAGGTATTTATTGGTGGCTTACATTCGCTTCACTGCTTGTTTATGGTTCGTTAGCAGTGATTTTTTCATATCGTCAATTTAGCGACGAACAAAATATTTTGAGATAAAATTTTTGATTTCTGATTTGTGAAATGAAGTAAGATTTGTATATTTGACGTCCGAAAAAGGAGAGATGCCTGAGTGGCCGAAAGGGCCGGTTTGCTAAACCGTTGTACGAGCTTAAACTTGTACCGAGAGTTCGAATCTCTCTCTCTCCGCGGCGTTTAAGAAACCTTGTAAAATTAAACTTTACAAGGTTTTTGTTTTTTAATGATAATAATAAGTTCAAAAACTATGAATAAAAATATTTTAGTTACAGGTGGTGCAGGTTTTGTTGCATTTTATTTAGCCAAATTTTTAGCAGATAACACTACAGATAAAGTAACGGTGATTGATAATTTATCTCGTGGCAGACACGATGCTGAATTCAGCGAATTCTTGACCAAGCCTAATGTCCGCTTTATTGAAGCTGACATGACCAACACTATTTTTTATTCTCAATTAGATAATCATTATGATGAAATTTATCATTTAGCAGCTATCAACGGTACTAAATATTTTTACGAAAAACCGCAAGAAGTTTTACGTGTAAATATTTTATCCTTGATGAATTTGTTAGAATGGAGCACCCCTGAAAACACAGGAAAATTAGTATTCACCAGCTCATCTGAAGCATATGCAGGCACTGTAAAATGCTTTGGTGAATACAAGAATTTCATGCCTTCCAAAGAAGATATTCCTTTAACTATTGATGATGTTTTTAATGCTAGATTTTCTTATGGTGGGAGCAAATTGATTGGCGAATTATTAACTGTAAATTATTTACGCACCAAAAAAGTTCCGTTCTCTATCATTCGCTATCACAATATTTATGCAGGCAGAATGGGCTTTGAACATGTGTTGCCCGAATTTTGCAAACGTATTGCCAATAAAGAAAATCCATTTAAAATTTTCGGCGGTACCGAAACTCGTGCTTTTTGCTATGTGGACGATGCCGTAGAAGCTACAGTGGCTGTGATGCGTAGCGAAAAATGCAATACCGAAGTAATTCATGTCGGCAATAGCAAGGAAGAAATTACAATTAAAGAATTAGCTGAAAAATTATTTACTGTGGCTGATTACAAATGCGATTTTGATATTCAACCTGCGCCCGAAGGCAGCGTTAATCGTAGATGCCCAGATACTACCAAGCTAAAAGAGCTAACTGGTTTTGAAGCAAAAATAAATTTAAAAGAAGGCTTAAAAAAAACTTTAGATTGGTATTTGAAAAAATATACTGAGATGAAAAATTAAGAATTATAGAATTCCTCCTCTTCAATTTTTTTACGCTTCTCAACACGAGCTACTACAATAATACTCAATTCATATAAACCATAAAGTGGCACAGCTACCAATGTTTGAGTAAACATATCAACTGATGGTGTGATAATAGCCGATAAAAATAAAACTGCAACAATAGCATAGCGGCGTTGTTTGCGAAGCATAGTGCTGCTTACAATACCAATCCGTCCTAAAAAAAACATCACCATAGGCAATTCAAAAGCTAAGCCTGTCATCAATACCATCGAAGTTACAAAATCTACATATTCATCTAATGTCGGCATTACAGTTACTTCAGTTGATACATTATAATCAGCTAAAAATGCAATAGAAAACGGCGTTATAAAATAATAACCAAACGCAGCACCTATTAAGAACAATAGTGATGCATAGCCCACTACACCACGGGCAGCTTTACGTTCTTTCTCATGCAATGCAGGTGCAACAAATCGCCAGATTTCCCAAAACAAATATGGAATAGCCAGCAACAAACCAACCATAAATGAAATGGTGATATGCGCCATAAACTGCCCAGCCAAAGTTGTGCTGATTACTTTAAAATCAGGAACATGTACACATAAATCAGGCATATGTAATTTTTCACTAAGCATGCACATCCATCTGTAGGTTACAAAATCTTGTTTTTTAGGTCCGAATAGTAGCGTATCGAAAACAAATTTTTTATTTAGAAAAATAATAACTGCAATAGTTACAATTGCAATGGCGCTGCGAAACAAATGACCTCTTAAAGCATCAATATGCTCAAAGAAACTCATATTATTGTGGTCGCTTTTATTCTTACTAAAAATTGCCATCAGAAAATTTTGGGTTGCAAAAATGCAGCATTTAGGCTGAATTCAGGATTTGATTTTGTGAATAAAAAATAATTATTCCCCCTTAAATACAGGTTTTCTTTTTTCATTAAATGCTTTCACACCTTCGGCATTGTCGTAAGTATTACCTGCAATTTGCTGGCAATAGGCTTCGTACTCCAGCATTTCATCTAAGTTTGAATTGAACGATTTGTTCAACATTTTTTTCATCATGCCGATTGCTTTGGTTGGTGCTTGTGCATAATAATCGGTGTAAGTTTTTATCGCTTCATCAATTTGTTCCAACGTCACAACTTTGTTCGCAATGCCTATCTGTAAGGCTTCTTCGGCTGTCACTTTGCTGCCCATTGTACTCATTTCAAATGCCTTCATGCTGCCCACAGCTCGTGGTAAAAAGAACGATGAACCGCTATCCAAAACCAATCCTACATTCACAAACACTTCAATAAAACTGGCATTTTCGGCAGCCACTACAATATCGCAA
Source organism: Chitinophagales bacterium (assembly GCA_947449695.1). Classification (GTDB taxonomy): domain Bacteria; phylum Bacteroidota; class Bacteroidia; order Chitinophagales; family CAIODY01; genus CAIODY01. The sequence goes on along the minus strand of CANFST010000014.1, from coordinate 48,418 downwards.
GCTAAGGCTAAGCTACAACCTGCTCCAGCCGCCACACCGTTTATTCTGCCAATAATTGGCTTAGGCATATTGCGCATCGCTCTGATGATTGGATTATAACGCTTATGCAACGATTCACTCAAATCACGTTTGCCTGCCACTTCTTTTATTGCTTTCAAATCTTGTCCGCTGCAAAATGCTTTTCCGCTTCCAGTCAATACAACACAACGCACTAAAGCATCATTGGTAGCCATTTTCAGGGCATCTTGCAATTCATAACTCATTTCATCATTAAAAGCATTAAACACATCAGGGCGATTCAAAGTGATATATGCTACATTGTTTTCAACCGTGTATATCAAACACGTGAAAGATTTTGCTTCCGCCATTTTTGAAAAATTTATGGGCAAAGTTAGTAATGAAAACAAAAGCTATTTCAAATTTCTCTTTCTTTGCATCTCATTGAAAAATAAAACTTCAAAACCTTTTCATCAATTCACCACTTTATTAAAATGTGGAACCATAATACTTTTGCTATTGCTTTCGCAATTAGTAAATGCACAAGTTTTTCAAATCAATAAAATTGAAATTTTGGGTAATAAAAAAACTAAGCAGCATATTATTCTTCGTGAAATGTATGTGCAACCAGGAGACACGATGAATTATACCGAACTAAAAAACAGATTAGAGCAGAGTAGAAAAAATTTGTACAACTCTTTTTTATTCAACGAAATAAAATTTGAAGTTTTTGATAGCACTACAAATTCATTGTCATTAAAAGTATTGCTGCAAGAGCGTTTCTACACTTTTATTATTCCTTCGATGGAAATTGCTGATAGAAATTTTAACGTATGGTGGGTTGAAAAACATCATGATTTACAACGATTAAATATTGGCGGAAATTTGCTACAACGTAATATTCGTGGGCGAAATGAAACCATGACTATCACAGCGCAAGTAGGTTATACCCGTCAATTAGGCATCCAATATGAGTTTCCATTCATTGATAAAAAACTCACTAAAGGATTGGTGTTATATGCCAATGTTTATGGCAACAAGGAAGCTGCAGCCATCACATTTGAAAACAAACAAATTTTTATCAGAGATGACAATCAGTTCATTCGCCGAAAACGTATTGCTGGTGGAATGTTTCGGTATCGCCCAAAAATATTTATACGCCACACCTTTGAGTTGAATTTCACTAAAAGTTCGATTGAAGATTCTTTGGCAAAATTCAATCCCAATTATTTTTTGAATGGAAAAACCGAACAACATTTTTTCTTCTTGAAATATCAATTTGAATACGACCATCGTGATGTGAAAGCTTACCCGTTAAAAGGTTTTTTAATCATGTTCAATGCCACTCAATATGGCTTATTACAAAGTGATAACGTGAAAATGAATGAATTTAATTTGCTGTTGAGTAAATATTTTGCTTTGCCGCATCAATGGTATTTGTATCATTCAATAAAAGGTCAGCTTTCGTTTCCAACCCATCAACCTTATTATTTGCAAAGTGGTTTGGGTTATGGTTATGAATTTGTAAGAGGTTATGAATACGATGTAATTGATGGGCAACATTTTGTGTTGAACCGAAATGAAATCAAACGAAAAATTTTCAACAAAAAATTTCCAGTTCATTATAAGTATCTCGAGAACCTTCCTTTCCAAATTTATTTGAAAGCCTTTATTGATGCAGGTTATGTGGTTGATAAATTTTATTACATCAACAATCCGCTCAACAATAGCTGGTTAGTTAGTTATGGCGCTGGCGTTGATTTTGTAACAGCTTACGACTTATTATTGCGCTGCGAAATCAGCAGAAAAAAAACTGGTGAAACAGGGTTGTTTTTGCACATGAGGGCAAATTTTTAATATTTGTTATCTCATTAATTACATTTGTAAAAAAGTTTCAGATTCAACTTTTGAAATCAAAGATTAAAATGGACGATAAAAAAATTTTAGAGATTTATGAAAATAAAGCACTAAAGCATGGAAGCTTTCATGCTGTATTAGATGCATCAGATAATGAATTTTCAAAACGTGGAAATCTTTGGTTTGATTTTGCTTTAAAAAAATATATGGCAAAATTTTTAAAGCCCCATGCGAATGATTTTATTTTAGATTTTGGGACTGGCGTAGGTAGGTTGAGTAATTTTTTTTCGCCTAAAGTGAATAAAATTGTTGGTGTAGATGTATCCACTAAAATGCTTGAAATTGCTAAAGAAAAAAGAGTTTTCAATATTCAATATGTACTTTTTTCTGAGTTTGTTAAACGAGAAGATTGGCATCAAAAATTTGATAAAATAATTAGTTGCTGGGTGCTAGCATCAATCAGCGATAAACTGCTAATAGAAAATTTGAAAACATTACAAATTTTTTTAAAACCGAATGGAAAATTTATTATGCTCGAACAAACAGTTCAGCAAGATTTATTAGAAGGTGATAGCCATATCAAACGTTCGATTGATTCATACAAAAAAATATTTGAACAATTTGGATTTGAAATAGAACATGTTGAACATGTTATTCGTATGCCTGCTTACACCATGAATTTTTGGAAAAAGAATAGTTGGTTGCCCAATAATTCTTTACCATTTCTGATTTTTATAGAGAGTTTACTGATTGAACGTAAACCACAATTTGCAGATTACTACACCACTGCATTTGTTTTCAGAAAAAAATAAAAAACAATACACAACAAGTTGAAAACAAAAATGTATTGCTAACAAATAGATTCGTTTTTTTGTATTTCAATTTTTCATTAAATAATGATAACTATTAATCAACTAGAAAAAACTGCAACGCAGGTTCGTCGAGATATTTTACGTCAGGTGCACGGTGCAAAAAGTGGTCATCCAGGTGGGTCTTTAGGTTGCGCCGACGTATTAACTGCTCTGTATTTCAAAATAATGGAGCATAATCCATCCTTTAATATGGATGGAAAAAACGAGGACATTTTCTTTTTAAGTAATGGACATATATCACCAGTCATGTATAGTGTATTGGCTCGAGCAGGCTATTTTCCGGTAAAAGAATTAAACACTTTCAGAAAATTAAACACAAGATTACAAGGGCATCCAACAACACATGAACATTTACCTGGTATTCGTATTGCCTCTGGCTCATTGGGGCAAGGATTGAGTGTGGCTTGCGGAGCTGCTTTTAGCAAACGCATGAATGGTGATAAAAATTTGGTTTTTAGTTTGCACGGCGATGGCGAATTGCAAGAAGGACAAATTTGGGAAGCTGCGCAATTTGCTGCACATCATAAGTTGGATAATTTGATTTCAATTGTTGATTGGAATTTGCAACAAATTGATGGACCAACTGAAAAAGTGATGGCAAACGGCGATTTAGAAGCTAAGTTTAAAGCATTTGGTTGGACCGTAATTCATATGAATGGTAATGACATGAATGATGTGGTTAACATTCTGGAGCGTTGCAAACAAAATATTGGTGATGGTAAGCCGCAAATGATTTTAATGAAAACCGCTATGGGCTTTGGTGTTGACTTCATGACGAATGACCATAATTGGCATGGTGTTGCACCTAATGACGAACAATTAGCAAAAGCATTAGCGCAATTACCAGAAACTTTGGGTGATTATTGATTTAAAAAGATAAACATGAATGATGCAGATGAAAAAATTATAATGATTATTTGTCTGCGTTTTTTATTTGGGAAAAATGATGTTGTTGGTATTTTGAATCTCTCATTCCTAAAAAAAGCAAAGCCCCAGTTAAAACCTAAAAAACTGGAGCTTGCCTTAAAATAAAACCTAAAAACCCAATCCTCTTAATTTAAGCTGTAACTAAACAGCAATATATTTCTTAGTGAGGTGCTTGATTCCCACCCTGATGTCCGTGATGACTTTTATGGTGTTTATGATGACCTCCTTTTTTGCGATCTTTAAATGTTTTATCCATATCCTTTTGATCTCTTTTGTCTACTTGACTTTGCGGTGCTTGTGCTGGCTTTTGATTTTGAGCATTAACTGAACCTATAGCCACAAACCCAATTAAAATAACGAGTAATAAAAATTTCTTTTTCATAAATGATTTTTGGTTTTTAAACTAATTATAACATAGACGCAGTTTTAACGCCAAAGGTTTATTTTAAATTGGCTGACAAATGCAAACAATGTGTTAATGCAGAAATACAGTACGTTACATGAAGTGGAATTTTGGCACTAAAAATTGAAATCATTTATTAACACTCTCATACATCTCCTTCAACTGCTCACCTCTCACATTCCATTTCAATAAACTTTGAAAGCGTTGATGTGCAAGTATTTGTTCGGCTTGATAAAAATTTTTGTCAGAAAAAATTTGATGCAATTTTTCTGCGAAAGCATCAATTCCTGTTTGATAATTTTCTGGATAATCAACTTTCAATTTTGAATCAGGATGTGTGATTTCGCCAGGCCCGAAATTATTCCAACACAACACAGGCATATCAGCACTCATCGCTTCTGCTACCACCATGCCTGCACCTTCGTGTGAAGGAAAAAAGAACAAAGCCGCTTGCTTGTAAATATTTTTCAACTGCTCTCGAGGCATCCATTCATGCACTTCTACGGCATTTTCAATATTATTTTCTGCAATCCATTGCCGCACTTTTAATTTGTATTTTCCAGTGCCCACAATCACCAATTTTGTTTTTAATTTTTCTTCAGATGAAAGATTGTGATAGAATTTTGCAAATGATTTTATAGTAACATCAAATCCTTTCAAAGCCACAAACCTTCCAATGGAGAGGATTACAAAGTCATCTGATTGTTTGCATTTGAAATCAACTTCTTCCGCAGCGATAGATGGTGAGATAAAAAAATTATTTTTCGGTTTTAATTTTTCAACCGAACCATGATGCATATACCAAATGCAAGCAGCTTTGTTTCGAGCAATTTTTAAGAACGGGTCTAACTTCCAAAAAATATTTTTCAGTATCCATAAAAATCTATCTAGTGCTTTTGCTGAAAAATCATACTCACTTAAAAAAATATTTTTGATTTTGGGATGATGCCCTACAGGTCCCCATACAAAAGGCTTTCCGAGCAGCCACAAAAAAGTTGGTGTCCAGTCGTTATGAAAATTTAAGTGATGGGCAATATCAAAATTTAATTTTTCCCTTTTCAAAAAAAGGGCAACACAAAATGACCAGAAATAAAAATAAATCAAACTTAAAATCGGTCCTTTCTTCCAATACAGCAAAGCTTTATTCCAATCGTAATACAAAAATCGAATGCGGTCAGTTTGGCTTTTAAGTGAAGGATTTTCAGCGATAAATTTTTCAATATCGGCTCGATTATTTTTTCGAGTAACAGCAATCACATTTTGAAAACGTGCGGCTTGCATCACAAAATTCCATCCCATGGCGTCTTCCGAGCCTTGATAAGGATTGATGGCATAAGCAGCGATGAGGATGGTTTTCAAAGGAATTTATTTTCTTTCTTTTATCAATTTTGCTGGCACACCACCAATGATAGAATTCGGTGGGAAACTTTTTGTAACCACAGTACCAGCCGCTAATATGCACCCATTGCCGATTTCGACACCATCCAAAATTGTTACTTTACTTCCAATCCAACAGTTTTTTCCAATTTTGATTCCTTTTCTGTTCACACCTTGCAATCGAATTGGCGTTTCTAAATCCGCATAATTATGATTTTCAGGATGACAACTTAAATATTCACCAATGATGCAATCATCGCCGATTTCCAAACCACCTGCTCCGCCCAAGTAAGTAAATTCGCCCATTCCCACGTTGTTCCCAATTTTTATAAACGAACCCAAATTGTTGAAAGTGGTTGAAACAACTATACAACTATAAGAACCAATGCCAATGTTATCGCCTAAAATAATTCCTTCAGTTCCTAATGCACTCAACAATACATCATTGCCCAGTTTTAATTTTTTTCCCCATTTTATTTTGTGTTGATATTGTGTTTTGCATCTTTTTCCAATTGCTGATTGCGATGGCATTGAACCTTTCAATAAAAATTTATAGCTCCGCAAATGCCCAATAAATAAGGAATATAGCAAATTCGTCAACATTCTTCCATCTACTTTTTCATGAAAGGAAAAGTTTGGATTTCGGAGCCGTAATATTTTTTCGATGATTGATTTCATTCGTGGCTAATCCAACGTTTTATGTTTTACTTCTTGGAAAATATTTTCAATTGTTTCTTCTAACACAATGTTATTCACGATTTCATATTTTACTTTAGATGTTTTTGATTGCAATTCACCAAACAAAATTTTGTATTCGCTTGTCAATTCATTAATCGTTTCAGCAGATAATTCTTGCTTGCGTTTTAAAATTTCATCTGCAGGAGCTGTTAAGAAATAATTCAAATCGGGTTTAATCAAAAATTTGTAAAACCATTTTGTAAAACCTTTGGATAGCTGAATATTACTGCGTTTGCTGTCGTTGATAAAATCAAAATAATAACGGTCGTACAACACAATGTAACCCCGGCTGACATAAATCAATTCAACCCAAAACTGTCCAAAGAAATAATCTATAAAATAGTAAACGAAACGAATGAAAGAAGAAATGGTGTTTTTGTTTTCCCCTTGTCGAGGTAATTTTTGAACAGTTAACTCTTCCGCCTTTTTTTTACCTACAAACCAGGCATTAATAATCGGCAGCACAGATGGACGATGACGAATCACTACCACTCTTCTTCTTAATTGTTTGTCGATTTTGTGTTTTAAATTTTCAATCACTGTTGACTTTCCAGCGCCATCAACGCCCGAAAAAGTAATCATCAAACCATCGGCTAAAAAGAATTCATTTCCTAAATCCAAATAATAATCAATTCGGTTTGAAAGTCTTTTCAATCCTCTGTTTTTAGGCTTTTTAAAAATGTTTTTCAGAACAATTTTTCTGAAATTTTGCAATGCAAATAACTCTTCAAATTTCACTACAACAGTTTCATATTTAGCTTTCAATTGTTGAATGATATTGTATTTCAAATCATCATTGAAGGCATTAAATTGTTGAATATACTTTTCTGGCAATTCGCTTTTGTTTAGCATATAAAATAACCAGATAAATTCAAACTCTACCATTTCATCCATCACCCACAAACCTCTTTCAGTCTGCTTTCTATGATGTAGCATTTCTTCTAAAGTCATTAAATGCTTACGCAAATGTTTGTGCTGAAAAATAAAATCAATAGCAACAATCGAATCATCTTTCAAAATGAAATAGAGCTGAAACATGAATGATTTATCAGCCGCTCTCACTTTTTTTACCGATTCATTTTTCTCTAATTGCTCCCAAATTTTTATCGCCGAAGGTTCATCAATTACTATGTCAATATCGCTGAATTCGCTCCATTCATCAAGGTTTGCAGCCGATGGCTTTACCACAGCATAAGTGTAGTTGGCTAAAACATTTTGAACGGTATTTAAAAATTCTTTTCTCAATTGCTATGTAAAATTTCGTCTAAATAATCATTCCAGAGTTTCATCAACCAATGCACTTGCAAATGCAAATTGGGTTGCACCGCATACCAACACAAGGATGTACTCACATGATACAACAAATATAATTTCAAATGCAAAGCCATGTTAATCGAATTATCAGCAACGAAATGTTGAATTGATTTTTGCTGAATTGTGGTTTGCAATTTTTGATTTATCATTTCATAAGGTTGATTGCCCAACAAACAGTTTCCTTGTAAATGAAAATGAAAGAAGTCGTACAATGCAGGTGCATCAAGCACTGCCAGCTCCCAATCGTAAATGTATAATTTTTTATTATCGCAAAAACAATTCCACGGTGTTAAATCTGTGTGGGCTATGGATGAAGAAATTTGTTGCTCTGCATCAATTTTATTTTTGAGCAAAAGCAATTTTTCAAGAATCAAATTCCAATCAGAAATTGAGGAATGTGATTTGTGATTTTTTAATTCCGAAAAATTCCGTTCCACTTTTTTCCAAAAATCTGTTTCCGAAATTTTCTTTTTCTTTTTCGTAAACGAAAATATTTCTTCCAATGATTGTTGATGAGTTGAAATCCAAACATCGCTTCTGTTGTTACATTCAACGCTCAAATCAGATTGCTGCAAATAATTTTCTGTGAATTTTTCTTTCGGAATTTTTGTGTAGTGAAAATTAAATTGGTTGAGTTGTTTTAAGAATTTTGCTTCGTGATTTACAATTTCTTTTGCCGCTTCCGTCAAAGGAATTTTCAAAAAATATTTTTCTGTTGATTTCGAAACATAAATCAACGCCTTTCGCAATTTACCTGGAGTGCCAGTAAATAAAGCCCATTCAGTACCTAATTGAGTTATGTATTTTTCAAATTCTGTTTCCGAAAAAAAAATTTCTTCGCAGCTTTTTGCAATTAATTTTTTAAATCGAACGGCAAACAAAATTTTTATTGCCGTTGAAAATAATTTTGATTTCCAACCAATCACTCCATAAAACTTCAACATTAATGGGCTTTTGGAACTTGCAGGAAAAATCCAACGAATTGTTCCATCAGGATTATTGTATGAAAAAAGTTGAACTGCAATATTTTGTTCGTCGCTTTTTTCAGTCGAACATTCGATGTTCAATTTTTCAAAAACTTTTGTAATATGTGAATATATTTTACTCAAAATAATCCTTCATTTAAAGCAACCAATGCTTGATTTTTGAATTCAGAATTTACTAAAATAGAAATATTATTTTCACTTCCGCCATACGAAATCATACGGATTGGAATGTTTTTCAACGAATCAAAAACCTTCACCGCATAGCCTTGTTTATCGGCTTCAAAGTCGCCTACAATGCAGATGATGGTTTGATTTTCATCCACTTCAACTGTTCCGAATTCTTTTAATTCCACTAAAATTTTTTCTAAATTTTTTGTGTTGTCAATCGTTAAAGAAACCGCAACTTCTGATGTTGTAATCATGTCAATCGAAGTTTTGTTGCGTTCGAAAATTTCAAATACCGTACTCAAAAAACCATACGCCAACAACATTCTCCCTGATTTGATTTTGATTGCGGTGATTCCATCTTTTGCCGCAACAGCTTTTATGTTATCACCTTGAGATGCTTCTGTAATCAATGTTCCGGCCGCTTCGGGTTGCATCGTGTTCAATAATCGAACTGGAATTTTTTTATCCTTCGCAGGCAAAATGCAAGTTGGGTGTAAAATTTTTGCACCGAAATAAGCCAACTCAGCCGCTTCATTAAATGAAAGTTGAGCAATGGGATGAGTGTTTTTCACCACTCGTGGGTCATTGTTATGCATTCCATCAATGTCAGTCCAAATTTGAATTTCGCTTGAATCAATTGCTGCGCCTATAATTGTGGCTGTGTAATCGCTTCCGCCCCGTTTTAAATTATCAATTTCATCTTTTGCATTTTTGCAGATATAACCTTGTGTGATAAATAATTTTTGCGAAGGATATTTTTTCAATTCTTCCGCAATCAATTTTTCAATTTGCTTCATGTCGGGTTCTTCATTCGCATCAATTCGCATGAATTCTAAAGCAGGTAACAACACTGATTCAATTTTTGTTTCTTCTAAATAATAATGAAACAGCGCAGTGGAAATTAATTCGCCTTGTGCCAAAATGCAGCATTCATCACCAGTTGAAAATTCTTTTTTTGAAAATGAATTTAATAGGTCAAATTTTTCTTGTAAAAACTTTTCTGCTTTGCTCAATGAAATTTCTGTTCCAAATAATTCTTTGATGACATTTTTATAATTGTTTTCAAAAGTTGTAATCAAATCATTCGCTCTTGAAAAATCTTTTTTGTGATAAGCGTTGGAAATTTCAACCAAAGCATTCGTTGTGCCTGACATCGCAGAAAGCACCACAATTTTTGGCTCATCATTATTAATGAGTTCAACCAACTTGTGCATCCGTAATGCACTCCCCACCGATGTTCCACCAAATTTTAAAACTTTCAATTTCATTTTTTTGGATGTTGTTGTTTATAGAATTGCCAAAGGTTGCTGTAAATTATTTGTATGATTTTTTCGAACAGTTTCACCAATTGGTGTTGGGCTTCCATCATCATCAATACGCACAAATGTAATATTTGTACTGCAAACCGATGTTTCTTCTGCGCTATACAAACTGTATTTTTTTACTTCAATATTCAATGTGATAGAAGTATTTCCCAAATGCGCCACTTCACCGTAAATACGAATGTGATTGCCAGATTTTACAGGCTTTTTGAAAAGCAGTTCACCCACTTTTACTGTTACCATATTGGGTGTGTAGCAATATTCAGTTGCAAATGCAGCGGCAGCTTCATCAATCCAAGCCATTAAAATTCCACCAAATAAATTGCCGTGGATTCCAATATCACGAGTCATACAAATTTTCTTACTAATTAATTTCATGTTGTTTTGTTTAAAATAAAAAAGGCTCTCCAACATAGTCGGAAAGCCTTTTCGTATTGAAAAATATTTTTTACACTTTCCTGTTTTACACAATAGCATGCTTACAACGTTTACAGTTGCAAGTGTGCTTTGATAAAATAGAAAGTTGTTTTTTCATTTCGGTTGCAAAGATATATGCCGATGTTTTTATTTTCATTTTGATTGGTTAAATAATTTTTAATTCGCCAGAACAATTGATAAATCAGGTGTTTCAGAAAGTTGTTTTAAATTTTCCAAAGTAATATTGCCAATGATATAACCCGAATTATGATTTAAAAATGATTCATCAATGCTGCTAAATTTGCTTTGCAAAAATTGTTGTTCTTCTTTTTTGTGTCGCAAAAAAACTTTCACAGAAAAATCATTTTTCAATTCGACAGCCGATTGATTTAATTTTTTGTACTCGTATTTGTAATCATAACTCAATGCAGAAATATCGCTCAAAACCGCTGATGCCGTTGGATGTGCGCCTGCGCCCTTACCTGCAAAAAATTGCGAATCACTGAAACACGATTTGGTTTTTACGCCATTAAAAACATCATCCACCGAAAATAATTTATCATCAGTTGAAATAAATTTTGGCAACACATACGATTCAATTTTTCCATCGTTGGTTTTATGCGCATGCGCAATCAGCTTTATTTTAAAACCTTTTTCACGAGCATAATTCAATTCTAATTCGCCCAATTTATCAATGCCTTGATTATAAATTTCATCAGGCTGCAAAACTAAACCAAAAGCATGTGCAATCAGAATCAGCAATTTATATTTAGCGTCAAATCCGCCAGTATCAAGCGTTGGATTGCTTTCGGCATAACCTTTTTGTTGTGCATCGAGCAATGCATCGGCGTAAGAAATTTTATCAGTGGAAGTTTTTGTAAGAATATAATTCGTTGAACCGTTCACAATTCCTTCGATAGATTCCAATAAATCATTGTCATAATATTCTTCCAGATTTCTGATAATCGGAATGCTGGCGCAACATGCAGCTTCGTACAATAAAGGCACTTGATAAATCTTTTGCAATTCCAATAACTCATTAAAATGTTCGGCAATCATTTTTTTATTGGCAGTTACAACTGCTTTTCCTTTTTTCAAAGCGGCTGAAACTATCTCAAATGCTGCATTAGCATCATCAATTAACTCTACAACTACATTTATTTCTTCATCATTCAGAATTTCATTTTTGTCGAAAGTGAAATGCTCTGCTGAAATTTGTCGTGCTTTATTTTTGTCTTTCACACAAATTTTTTTGATGGATGTTTTTAAAGTTGGTGTTCGTTGCAACACTTCGTGCAAGCCATAGCCAACACACCCAAAGCCGAATAGACCGATTGTTAAATTTTTCTTTGTCATGCTTATAAATTTTTTAAAAGGTCAATAAAATATTTTTGTTCATGATTACTAAATGCTAATTCAAAAGTCTGTTTTAAATCTTCAATCAAATCATCTGCATCTTCTAATCCAACTGACAATCTGATTAAACTATCAGTAACACCACTCTGGTGGCGTTTTTCTGCAGGAATTGATTTGTGTGTCATTTCGCAAGGCAAACAAATCAAACTTTTTACACCGCCCAAACTTTCAGCCAGCTTGAATAATTTTGTATTACTCACAATTTGTTTTGCAATTTCTTTTTCATCAATTTTCAAATCGAAAGCAATTACGCCACCAAAATACTTTTGTTGTTGCTTCGCAATGTGATGATTGTGATGCGTTGATAAACCTGGATAATAAACGTTGTTGATGAAATCACAGCTTTGCAAAAACTCTGCAACTCGTTGTGCATTTTCTGAATGTTGTTTCACTCGAAGTGCTAGAGTTTCAATACCACGAATCACCAAAAAACTATCAAATGGTGCTAGGATACTTCCTGTTGCGTTTTGAATGAATTTTATTTTTTCACCTAATTCAACAGTTTTTGTAATCACCACACCAGCAATTAAATCACTGTGTCCGCCCAAATATTTTGTTGCAGAATGAATGACTAAATCAGCTCCCAAGTCAATTGGTTTCTGCGAAGCTGGCGAAGCGAAAGTGTTGTCAATGCAGAGCAAGCAGTTGTTGGCTTTTGCAATTTTTGCAATCGCTTCAATGTCAGAAATTTTCAACGTTGGATTGGTCGGACTTTCTAACCAAATCAACTTTGTTTTTGGTGAAATTGCTTCGGCAACATTCGCTGCATCAGTCGTATCAACGTATTTTATGCTGATGCCAAACTTTTGATAAATGTGTGTGAACAAGCGAAATGCACCACCGTAAATATCATCTACTGCTAAAATTTCGTCGCCGCTTTCTAATAATTTCACAACAGCATCAATCGCCGCTAAACCACTGGCGAAGGCATATCCGCCGCTTCCGTTTTCTAATTTTGCAACAATATCTTCCAATGCTTTTCTGGTAGGATTGTTACTTCGGGCATAATCGAACCCTTTGTTAACGCCCGGACTTTCTTGTACAAATGTGGAGGTTTGATAAATCGGAACTGCGATGGCTCCTGTTAATTCGTCAACTGGAATGGAATGAATAATTTTTGTTTGCTCTTGCATGATGTTTTGAATTTTGATTGTTAAGAAAAATTTTGTTCAGGAAAATTTTTCTTATTCAGAACATCTTGCGGAAGTGCTTAAATGAAAAAAGCTCTTCCGACAAGTCAGAAGAGCTTTTAATATCTGCAGTATATTAATTGCTTTGTTTCTAACTTATCTACCTCAACATTGCTGCTGAGTTGAATTTGGCACCTTTCTTTGATAAATCAAAGTAGGTTGTCAAGACTTCATCGGGTCAATTCCCTCTGTCTTTCTGGATAAGAAAATAATTTCAGAACGTGATGCAAAGATATGCGTAACAAAATTTGATTTGCAAGTTTTTTTGAAAAATATTTTTCGCCACAAAAATATTGCGTACTATATTCGCCTTCGCAATGCAGATACATCAAGGATTTCAGCAGCTTCCAAATTTTTCAAAAAGTGTAATTACGGTTGGCACTTTTGATGGCGTTCATGCCGCACACAAAAAAATTTTACAACAATTAGCCATATTAGCCAATGAAATAAATGGCGAAAGTGTGTTGGTTACTTTTCATCCGCATCCGAAACATGTGTTGCAGTCTTCGCAAAGTGATTTACAATTATTAAGCACTGTGGAAGAAAAAATTGAATTGCTAAAAGACTGTGGTATTCAGCATTTGGTGATTGTTCCATTCACTTTTGATTTTGCTAAAATTTCAGCAACAGATTATATCGAACAATTTTTGGTTAACAATTTTCATCCAAAAAAAATTGTTGTTGGCTTTAATCATCATTTTGGAAATAATCGTGTAGGAAATTTAACAATGCTCCGAAATGCAGGACTGAAGGACGATTTCGAGGTGATTGAAATGGAAAAACAGATGGAAGATGAAATCACAATCAGTTCAACCGCGATTAGAAATTTTTTGTTAGAAGGAAATATTTCAGAAGCCAATAAATTATTAGGTCGTGAATATTTGATGATGGGAAAAGTGGTTGAAGGAAAAAAGTTGGGTCGAACAATTGGTTTTCCAACTGCAAATATTGAAGTATTGAATGAACACAAATTAATTCCTACTGATGGTGTTTACGTAGTTGAAGTATTGATTGGTACTGGATTACACAAGGGGATGATGAATATTGGCAATCGCCCAACAGTGGGTGGAACGAACAGAACGATTGAAGTTAACTTGTTTGATTTTGATAAAAATATTTATGACGAAACGGCAAAAATATTTTTTCATGAACGCATTCGTGAAGAAAAAAAATTCAACGGATTGGAAGAATTGAAAGTACAATTGAATTCAGACAGGATTTATTCTTTAGATTTTTTTAAAACAAAAAATCTTATTCATGCAAATTGATATCATCACCGTAGTGCCTGATTTATTGCAATCTCCATTTCAGCATTCTATTATGAAACGTGCTGCTGATAAAGGTTTGCTGAACGTAAATGTAATTAATTTGCGAAATTATGGCTTAGGAAAATCAAAACAAGTTGATGATAAAGCGTTTGGCGGCGAAGCAGGAATGGTGATGATGATTGAGCCAATTGCCAATTGCATCAACGATTTGAAGACGAAGAAAAAATATGATGAAGTAATTTACATGACGCCTGATGGGAAAACCTTCAACCAAAAAATGGCGAATCATTTATCTTTGAAAGAAAATTTAATTATTCTTTGCGGACATTATAAAGGCATTGATGAAAGGCTTCGTGAACATTTTATAACAATGGAAATTTCGATTGGTGATTATGTTTTGAGTGGTGGCGAATTGGCTGCTGCGATGGTTGTTGATGCAATTGGCAGATTGATTCCGGGTGTATTGAATGATGAAAGCTCAGCGTTGTTTGATTCATTTCAAGATGATTTATTATCGTACCCCATTTATACTCGTCCTGCTGAATACAATGGCTGGAAAGTTCCTCCAGTGCTGCTTTCGGGCGACCCGAAAATTATCAATCAATGGAAAGAAGAACAATCTTTAAAAAGGACGGAGGAAAGAAGACCAGATTTGTTGAAATGAGATTTGATTTAACCAAACGTTAAAAAATTAGCTATCTAATTTTGCTATTTCATTCTTGTGTCTTCAGTATCTTGCACTATCCAAAATAAATTTAGTTATGAAATATATTATAGGTGTATGTAGAATTTTAGTTGGTGGTTTATTTGTTTTTTCGGGTTTAATAAAAGCTAATGACCCTATGGGCACTAGTTACAAGTTGCAAGAATATTTCACAGTATTTCATATGTCGTGGCTTAATGGCTTCACTGATTATCTATCAATTATATTTTGTGGGTTAGAAGTAGCATTGGGTTTTGCATTGTTGATTGGTGCTTTTAGTCGTATTACCACTTTGTTTTTGACGGGTTTAATAATTTTCTTCACTTGGTTAACAGGCTATTCCGCTATAACCGGTAAAGTAACTGATTGTGGCTGCTTTGGTGAATTTATTCATTTAAAACCTTTGACTTCTTTTTATAAAGACATTGCACTATTGGTGCTTACTTTAATTTTGTTATTAGGCAGAGATGCTATCAAACCATTGTTTTCAGGCAAACTGAATAATTTTATTTTGTTTTTACTTGTTGCAGGTTCATTCTTTGTTCCATTTTGGGCTTATGCCCACTTGCCATTCATTGATATGTTAGCTTACAAGCCTGGAAATAATATTAAAGAGCGGATGAAATTGTCTGAAGGCTCTAAACGTGATAGTATCTCAATCGTATTGATTTGCAAAAACAAAAAAAGTGGTGCTGTTGAAGAACTGTCAAGCAATGATTATGCAAAGAAATTTCAGGATTATGACTATATGGATAGAAAAGAAAAGGTGATTGTAGAAGGTGATAAACCTGCTATTCACGACTTCGTAATTTTAGATGAAAATAACAATGCTGTTCAAGATAGCTTATTGAATGTGCCCACTTATTCATTTTGGATAATAGTGTATGATGTTGAAAATGCTGATAAAAAATGTTGGACAAAAATTAATGACTTAGTTAAAAATTGTGATGCGCAACATATTCCTGTTTTGGGTATTACCCACAGTGAATATAAAGCCGCCGAATCATTCAGGCACGAGGTACAAGCTGCATTTCCTTTTTACACAGCTGGTGATGATAAATTTGTAAAAACTATGATTCGTTGCAACCCAGGTATTATGCTTTTAAAAAACGGAACAGTAATAAAAAAATGGCACTATCATGATGTGCCAAGCTATGCTGAAGCTATGCATAGCGCTTTATAATAGTAGTCCATTTGTGAAAAATAAAAGCAATTATTTTTTAATACCTCTCATCTAAATAACTTTGGTAATTGATTTTTTCTTTAATTTGTAAATCAGATTTATTTGCAAATGGAAGAAAATGCCACCCTTAATCATATTCTCGAATTAATCAACAGTGCTTTGCAATTGTCTGTTAGTCAGCCTACTGAAGCTGCATTGCAATTAGAAGATATTTTAAGTAAACATAAAAAAGAAATTTCTAATGCAGAAAAAGCTAACGTACATTATCAATTAGCAGAAATATTTAGGCAACAAAAAAATCAGCATCGCGAATTAAGGCATTTAAAAGAATGTAATGCTTTTTATAATCAAGTTGGCGATACCGAACGAGGATATTTATGTAATATTCATTTAGGTCGCATTATGGCAAACCTTGGTAAATACGCCATGGCGCTGAATCATTTGATGAAGGCTTTACAAATAGCCGAACATTTAAACAATATTCATTGGCAAATACGGGCACACAACAATTTAGGTTTGTTGCATGGGAGAATGTTTAATTACGATAATAGCATCAAACATTTTTTAGAATCAAAATCATTGATAAAAATAAATGCCATTAAAGATGATTTGTTGCAAATGAGAACCAATTGTTTTTTGGGCAACGCCTATACCAGAATGCGTTTGTTTGATAGGGCTGCTGACCATTTCATTTCGGCATACAGCGAATTGAAAAATGATTTTTCGATTTCAGATTATTTGATGCCCATAAGAGGAATGGCTTATTTGCATTTAGAGCAACATCAATTAGATAAAGCAAAAATTTATTTAGATAAAGCCGACCGATTTTTAATTGACAAAGAAGACGCTTTTTCAAAAATAAATTTGCTGATGCTGAAAGGCAGCTATTACAAGCTTTCTAAGGATTTTAATTTGGCGATTCAAACTTTTTTAGAAGTATTGCAATTGAGCGAAAAGGAAAAAGTGATGGTGTTGCAAATTGAATCGCTACATGAGTTGGCAAGTATTTACGAATCGAGAAATGATTTTCAAAACAGCTTATCATTTTGGAAAAAATATTACGAACTAAAAACAAAAAATGTTGGCGAAGAAAGTTTGTACAATGTTCAAGCTTTAGAGTTGCAATATAAATTTGAAGAAGCCGTAAAAGCCAAATCGGCAGCGGAAGAAGCGGTGGAAATGAAGGAGCACATCATGCTCAATTTGAGTCATGAAATTCGTACACCGATGAATTCCATTCATGGATTTTTACAATTATTACAACGAACAAAATTAGACGAAGAGCAAAACGAATATGTATCGGTTATTGGCAAATCAACCATCACTATTTTGGATATTATTGAAGATGTTTTGCAGCTTACAAAAATTTCTACTGGCAACGAACAATTAGAAGAACGCGATTTTAACTTGGCTGATTTGTTAGAAGAAATCAAACAAATGTTGTCGTTAAAATGTCAGCAAAATAATTTGACTTTTGTTTATAAAATAGCTGATGATGTGCCTTCTAGCATTCGTGGTGATGTAAGTCATTTGAAACAAATTTTAGTAAACTTGTGTAACAACGCTGTGAAATTTTCGATGAATTCGCCTGTTGAAATTGAAGTGATTTCTAAAGGTTATCGAGCGCCAGTGTATGATTTGCAATTTAAAATAATTGACCACGGCATTGGAATTTCGCCCGAACATTTACCACAAATTTTTGAAACATTTAATCCTGCAAGTTTTGTTACTAACAAGCTGTATGGTGGAACTGGATTGGGTTTGAATATTTGTAAAAAATTAACTGAAATGATGCACGGCACAATTTCGGTTACGAGCGAATTGAAAAAAGGAACAACTTTTTATTTGAGCCTGCCATTAAAAAGAGCTAATCAAATTGAAAAACCAAAAAGAGAAAAAACAATTGATGAACGATTATTGAATCGTGAAATAAGAATTTTGTTGGTAGAAGATAATTTGTTTAATCAAAAATTAGCATCTAAATCAATTGCTATTGCATTACCAAAAGCCACGGTGGATGTGGCTGAAAATGGCATGATGGCAATTGAGTTTTTGAATAAAAATATTTACAACATTGTATTGATGGATATTCAAATGCCTGTGATGAACGGTTATGAAACTGCCACTTTTATTCGCAAGCAAATGCCTGAACCAATTAATCAAATTCCGATTTTAGCACAAACAGCCAATGTAATGAAAAGCGAAATGGACAAGTGTTTTGAGGTTGGTATGAATGATTATATCTCAAAACCATTTGCCATAAATATTTTGATTGAGAAGATTCAAAATTTAGTGAAGTAGTGCTTAAATCACATTTTCAAACGAAACTTATTGAAGCTGGTTGCGATGAAGCTGGTCGTGGATGCCTTGCCGGACCTGTGTTTGCAGCCGCTGTAATTTTGCCTAAAAATTATAAAAACGAAATGCTGAACGACAGCAAAAAATTGTCGGAATCAGTAAGAAATGATTTGCGAAAAATCATTGAAAACGAAGCCATTGATTTTGCAGTTGCTTCCATTGATAATCATGAAATTGATAAAATCAATATTCTCAACGCATCGTTCAAAGCCATGCACAAAGCAGTTTTGAAATTAAAAAACACACCACAGCTTTTGTTGATCGATGGCAATCGTTTTAATGCTTATCCAAACATTCCGCATAAATGTGTAGTGAAAGGAGACTCAATATTTATGAGCATAGCGGCGGCATCTATTTTAGCAAAAACTTATCGAGATGAATACATGGAGAAAATTGCAAAAGAACATCCACAGTATGATTGGCATTTGAACAAAGGCTATCCCACGGCTCACCACAGAGCGATGATGACAAAATATGGCGTAACGAAATTTCATCGAAAAACATTTAACTGGCAAAAACAGCCAATGTTGTTTTAACGAAAAAACGCCATTCAGTTGAATGGCGTTTTTTGTAAAGTTTAATTTTATTGAACGATTTTAATTTCCTAATTCACTCATGAATTTTATACGCATTAATTGCACCTGTTCGTAATCAAAATCTTCTTTTCCTAATTCATTCACAGCCGTCGCAATATCATCGGTAGCGGCATGTTTGAAGTAATCAAAAATATCTTGCTGTGTATATTCATCAATGTGTTGGTCGATGTAATAACTCAAATTTAATTTTGTTCCACTGGCAACAATAGTTTCCAATTCAGTCATCAAATCAACCATACTCAAATTTCGTTGACGAGCAATTTCATCTAACGGAATTTTCTTGTCAACGTTTTGAATAATTTGCACTTTGTTAGCTGATTTGTTAGCGATTGTTTTAATCAACATATCCAACGGACGCTCGATGTTATTGTCTTCCACATACTTTGCAATCAGCTCTACGAAAGGTTTTCCGTACCGTACAGCTTTTCCTTTACTAACCCCTTGGCAATTTTCCAACTCTTCTAAAGTGGTTGGATAAATAGTTGCCATATCATTCAATGACGGGTCTTGGAAAATTACAAATGGTGGTAGCTTCTTTTCTTGTGCTACTTTTTTCACCAAATCTTTCAGCATTTTCATTAGTGTATTATCCAAAGCCCCAGAACTTGAACTTGAAGTGTTGGTAATCACATCATCATCATCAGTATCTTCCACCACCTCGTAATTGTGATTCATGGTGATTTTGAGGGAAACTGGCTTTTTCAAAAATTCTTTTCCTTCATCGGTTAATTTCAACAAACCATATTGCTCAATATCTTTTTTTACAAAATTATTGATGAGTGCTTGGCGAACAACTGAATTCCAAAAATGGTCGCCTTGTTTTATTCCAGTACCAAATTCTTTCAACTTATCGTGTCCAAACATCACTAATTGCTGGTCTTTTTTGCCAGTCACAATTTTTACGATGTAATCAATGCCATAATTTTCGCCAACCGCTTTTACAATTTTCAATACAGTATTTATGTAATCTTTTCCTTCAATGGCTTCTTTTGGGTTCACACAATTGTCGCACATGCCACAATTTTTGTCTTCATACCTTTCGCCGAAATAATGCAAGATAAATTTTCTACGGCAAACCGATGTTTCAGCAAATGCTTCCATTTCCATCAGCAATTGCCCACCCAACTCACGTTCGGCCATGGGCTTATCTCTCATGAATTTTTCCAGTTTCAATAAATCATTATATGAATAATAACTTCTACAGATTCCTTCCAAGCCATCACGTCCACTTCTACCTGTTTCTTGATAATAATTTTCTAAACTTTTCGGGAAGTTATAGTGAATAACAAACCTTACATCAGGTTTATCAATACCCATTCCAAATGCAATGGTAGCTACTATTACATCAGTTTCTTGCATCAAAAACCAATCTTGCCTTTGGCTACGAACAGCAGCTTCTAAACCAGCATGATAAGCAACAGCTTTTACCCCGTTAACGGATAAAATTTGTGCAATTTCTTCAGCCATTTTTCTACTCAAAGTATATATAATGCCTGATTTTCCTTGGTGTTTGCGGATGAAACGAATGATTTCTTTTATAGTGTCTTCCTTTTTTCTTTTCGGTAATACTTCATAAAATAAATTTGGACGATTGAACGAAGAAATAAAAATTTCAGGTTTGTGCATTCCCAAATTTTTCAAAATATCACTTTGCACTTTTGGAGTTGCAGTTGCGGTTAAAGCCATTAAAGGAATTTTTTGGTCGAAGGCTTTTATCATTTCTTTTATGCGGCGATATTCTGGTCGGAAATCATGTCCCCACTCACTGATACAATGCGCTTCATCAACAGCAACAAAGGATACTTTAATTCCTTTAAAAAACTCAACATTATCTTCCTTCGTTAAAGTTTCAGGGGCTATGTACAATAATTTTGTGTGCCCCTTTTTAATATCTTCTTTAACTTTTTTCGATTGCGTTTTATTGAGGGATGAATTTAAAAAATGCGCTACAGAATCGTTTTCGCCATAACTGCGAATTGCATCTACTTGGTTTTTCATTAATGCAATTAATGGCGATACAATTATTGCAGTGCCTTCGCTCATCAACGCAGGCAATTGGTAGCACATTGATTTTCCACCGCCTGTAGGCATAATCACCAAACTATCTTTCCCGTTTAAAACAGCTTCAATAATAGCTTCCTGATTTCCTTTAAAAGAATCAAAACCAAAATATTTGTGCAAAGCTTCGCCCATTTTTGGATTTAAAGCTGCTGATTTTCCAATGCTTTTATAAACAGAACCTTGTTTTTCGTAAGCTTCTTTTTTAGGTAAAGATTTTTTAGGCGGTTGTTTTTCCTTTGCTGCTTTTTTTGGGGCAGCTTTTTTTACAGATGTTGGCATATTAATTTGTTCTTTTCTTCACTTTTTCAACGATAAGGTGAAAGTAGTAATTAGATTCGAATTATTCAAACGATTTGAAAAACTTTTTAATATCATTATGATAATAGAGCCTTTACAACAGCAAATAACTTGACTTTGTTCTGCCATAAAGCCTTTTCGGTCAAAAAAAATTGACATATATTAATTATATTTGCAATCTTTAGAAAATTTGATTTGCAATTTCATTTTCTGCTTAAAATTAAATACACCACTACCATTGGAAGAACAAGAATACACACTAAAACAATTGCTAAAATCTTTTAAAGCAATTTATTGGGATGCAAAAAAAAGAATAAAGGTATTTTTTTTTATTCTAATTGTTTGTAGCGGAATTGGCTTAGGTTATTGCTTTTTCTTTAACCAACCCAAATATGATGCTACAATTACTTTCATGATAAATGAAACAGGGGGACAAGGATTAAATTCCATATTAAATTTTGCTTCGCAAATTGGAATCGGAATGCCCGAGTCGGAAATTACGGGCGATAAAGTTCAGGATTTAATACAATCTCAATCTATTATTTCTGCTTCTTTACTATCAAAAACATCAAACAATCAGTTAATCGCTAATGAACTTATTGATAGCCTTCATTTACAAAAACGAATTAAAAAATATTTAAAAACCGATGTCGATTTTCGTTTCAAAAATGACAATCTAGACAATATGGACGCCAAAGAAATAAGAGTAATAAACTGGCTTTGTTCAACTATAAGAGAAAAATTTTTGAACATAAAAATAAATAAATCCGAAATAATTGAATGTGCAATAACCACAACCAACCAACTATCGAGCAAGATTTTGTGCGAACAATTAGTTAGTCATGCTAGCAATTTTTATATCAACAAAAAAATTGAGAAGAATAAAGTTTTATACCAACTAGTTCAAAACAGATTCGATTCATTACGTCAGGTTCTTTTCGATAAAGAAATACTTTTTAATAAAAATATTGACGCTACAAAACTTAATATCAGACAAGCCGGCACCTTTGACCAAAATGTTTTAAAACGTGAGCTATCTATATTAGGAATAATGTATAATGAAACTGCACAAAATTTAGATAAAGTAAAATTTGAAATTGAAAGCGAAACTCCAATTTTTCAATTAATTGATAAACCACATTTACCATTAGAACCTATGCAGTTAAAACCTGTGTTGATGATTTTCTTAACATTGTTTTTCTCATTTTTACTATTTGTTGGTTATTTAATTATAGTAAAAATAAATACTGAATTACATTTATCATCTTGATAGTAATTTAAAGCTAAATTTATTTGTTTATAAATGGAAAAAGCAACAATAAAACATCACTTTTTTACCGGTATTTTTTGGCAAATATTTTCCATTTTCATTAGCGTTTTTTCGGGATTTATTTTGTTTTACTTTTTATCTCGTCATGTTTCTCCTTACATATTAGGGCAATATGCTATTGCTATGGTAATGGTTGGTTTTTTATGTTCTCTTGCTGAATTCGGCTTTGGTTCTTCTTTAATTCACTCCATCGAAATCAATCAGAAAAAAATAAATGCCACTACATTAATCAGCTCAATCGTTTGCCTGATAATTGTTTTGCTTATTCTTTTATTACATCAGCAAATCAATGGATTTATTGATATAGATTTTGAAAAATTCAAAATCTACCTAATGTTAATTTTTGTTTTTCGCACTTACTCAATGATTCCTCGTTCGTTATTAATAAGACAATTTGGATTTAAAAAAATAGCAATTATTGATAATATCATTGTATTCATTAATTTATTTTTTTCTATAGGTTTGGTTTATCTAGGATATGGTTTATTAGCATTAATTATTACCCAATTAATTTGTGGTATTGTTGCATTTTTGATGATGAGTTATTCGGCAAAATTTCACTATGGAATTTTAACTGAAAAAAAATATCTGAAAGAGATTTTTCACTACGGTGGCAGATTAACTTTGGTAAATACATTAAGTATTATTTCAGTAAAAATTGATAAGATAATTATAGGTAAAATCTGCGGACTTTATTCTGTTGGAATATTTGAAAGAATACAATATCTGTTTGATAATGTTTTAAAAATGTTAGGCAGCGCTTTCGATAGTGTATTGTTTTCATCTTTGGCAAAAACACAAAAAGATACAGTTGCTACTCAAAAAATATTTTTACATTTTTTAGAGGTAATGTTATTTTTTTTAACGGTTGGTATTTTTTTATTGATAAATAATTCTACTTTTATAATGCATATTCTGTTAGGCAATAAATGGAATGGTTATGCATTATTATTCGTTGTTTTGTCTATAACTTTTTTATTTAATGTAATTCCACGATTCATTGATACCCTTTCAAGGTCAACAGGCAGTTTAACAAATAATATTTATGCAAAAGCTGTGTATCTTATTTCAATAGTAGTATTCACCTGGTTAGCGGCTCACAAAGGCATCAACTATGCTTCAATGGCTATAATGCTTTCTAGCTTTATCCATTTAATAGCAATGCTAATCATTGCCGTAAATCAATTAAAAGTATCTTGGAAAAAAATAGCGACTATTTTTTATACACCAATTATGTTTTTCTTCTTAAGCGAAATTACTTTTTTTATTTTTTCTTATCTATTAACTAATATAGGCGATCATCAAGACATTGAACAAATCATACTTTCTATATTCGTTAGTGCAAGTTATTTATTTTTATTTTTCAATTGGAATTGGTTTGGCATCAAAACTATCAAAGAAACTTCAAGCATGGCACTTGAGGTGCTTCGAAGCAGAATAAAAAAGGCAGAGTAATGAGAGATTTATTTTTATTTTCTTTTTTTGTCAATCTTTTTTATTTTTTAATAAAAAACAGAAAAGTTGATTTTTTTCTTCTAAGTTTTATTAGTTCAGTTGTTTACTTTTTACCAGCTTTTTTTGGGTATTATACTTTACCTACAACCTACGCACCCCTATACGATATTCAGCCAGAAGCTTACTTGATTTATGCCATTATTTTTTTTACTATACTTTTTTATACTTTAATTTTTGACTTTGTTTTTTCAAAAATCGTTATAAAATATACTTCCAAGGAAGTTATAATTCCTAATTTAGAAAAAGTGTTTGTTGTTATTGGTATAATAGGTAGTGTTGCCTTTTTTTATCTTTTCGGTCGAGATGTTTTTGCTGGTATTTCAAAAACTGAATTATTAGAAAAACAAAATGGAACATATTGGGAGTTGATTTGGGGATTGTCAAGCATTTTTGTAATCATCTTATCTTATATCAATAAGAAAAAAATTCATTTTACTTTCGGCATTTTATTGCTATTACTTCATTTGTTTGTAGGTCACAGATCTGCTGCTGCTTTTTCGGCTATTACAGTTATTATATATTATATGTATAGCATGGGAAAACAAAAGTTGTTGATTTATTTTTTTCGATTAAAATACATCGCTATCAATTTTGGGATTTTGGCAACTATTTATTTCTTCTTCCTTTACAAACAATTTGCCAATCAAATCAGAAATTTTAGAATGGATTTTATTATTAAAAGTGCAACAAACATAAATGTTTATACAACTGCTATCACTCAAGCAGAACCATTTATAATTCAAACAAATTTAAATGAGGTGATTCGCCAAAAAGTAAAAACCGACCCTATTGCTTTACGTTCTATTGTAAAGAGTTTTGGGTTTTTGTTCAATAAAGTTGATTTTCAAGACCAAAAATTAGTTTATTTTAATCAAAACTTGGTTTATCCCAAACTCACTTATGGTGCAGGAAATAATATTTGGGCATTTGTATTTGCATCAGAAGGTTGGGCAGGTTTAATTATTTTTGTGTTTATTTTTTTTGGAATTGTACTTATTGGAAATTTATTACTCTATAATTCTGGTAAAATTTTAAAATCATTTTTAATAGTATCCTTTGTTTATTTCTGTTTTTATTCACACCGGAATGATTTACTTACTCAAATTGAAATTCAAAAAAGAGTAGCTTTGCTTTTTTCCACAGCACTAATTACAGCCTTATTGTATAATACTTTTACTAAAAATGAGGCCAAACAAATGAATTGATTTTAGTGCAAAATTTTGCTGTATTTTTTTAAAATGATTTTGTTAGATAATACACAGAAAATAGGAAAACAATACTTTTGATAACAAACAAAAAAATATGTGTGGAATTTATTTCAGTACAAAGTTATATTCAGCAGATCTTGTTAAAGTTAAATTAGAAAAAATAAATTTCAGAGGTCCGGATTTTTCTAAATTTATTCGAATTGATAATCAAGTTATATTAGGGCACAATAGGCTTGCAATTATTGATTTAGATGAACGTTCAAACCAACCATTTTCTTATCTTAATTTACATATTGTATTTAATGGTGAAATTTATAATTACAAAACCTTAAAATCAGAATTATCGAAGCTTGGATATTCCTTTACAACAAATTCTGATACTGAAGTTTTATGTGCTCTTTATCACAAATACGGCAAAGCATGTTTATCCAAACTAAATGGAATGTTTGCCTTTGTAATTTATGATTCGGCATCAAAGACAATTTTTGGGGCACGTGATAGGTTTGGTAAAAAACCTCTGTACTTCTCATTAGTTAATAATGAATTAGAGTGTGCATCACAACCATCGCAAATTGCAATCGGAAATCAATTTAAAATTTCAGAACAAGCCGTTGAAGCATTTTTTACTTACAGATACATTCCAGAACCTTTATGTATTTATGACGAAATCAGTAAACTTGGGGCTGGGTGTTGTTTTTCTTTTAATTTAAATAATAGAGAATTTATTATAGAGAAATACTATCATTTGCCCAACAATTCTGAAACATACAAAGGATCTTATAGTGAAGCTTTAGAGGAATTGGAAGATTTGTTAACCGATGCTATAAAATTGAGAATGTTAGCTGATGTACCCTTGGGTTGTTTTCTATCTGGAGGCATTGATTCAAGTACAATTGCAGCATTAGCATCCAGAAACTCAGCAGAACAACTAAAAACATTCTCTGTGAAGTTCGATTTAGAAGATTATGACGAAAGCCCTTATGCAACAAATACTGCAGGCTATTTAAAAACTAATCATACTAATATACCCTGTAAAATAACTGACGGCATAGCAGTAATAGAATCCTTGAATAAATATTATGATGAGCCATTTGCAGATTCTTCCGCCATACCATCTGTTCTTTTGGCAATGGCTACTAAAACAAAAGTAACTGTTGCTTTAAGCGGTGATGGCGGTGACGAAGGTTTTCTTGGATATAATTTTTACGATTGGATTTATAAAGCTCACTCAGTTTTTAATATTCCTTATGGCTTAAGGCAACCACTTGCCATTATGCTCAATTCTTTACCAAATGATAGGTTACAGAAAATTGCAAATCAACTAAAACAAAAAAGCCTGGATGATTTTATAACTAACATTTATCGGTTAAAATCTGAATTTTATACACCAAAAAACAATGTACCAATATTTGAAAAAGACATTTTGATTAATAATAACCATTACTTACAAAAAGCCTCCGATTATAACATAAACTTTTGGTTAGCTAACGATAGCAATGTAAAGGTTGACAGAGCTTCAATGAGTGCTTCATTAGAGGTTCGTAGTCCATTTTTAGATTACAGAGTAATTGAATTTGCACGTACTTTGCCAATTGAATACAGATATCAAAAAGGAAATAAGAAAAGAATACTAAAGGATTTATTGTATAAATACGCTCCGAGAGAACTTTTCGACAGGCCTAAAAAAGGTTTTGGTGTCCCTTTAGATAATTGGTTTAGAAAAGAACTTAAAGAGTATTTAAATGACACCCTAACCAAAGAAAATCTAAATTTAATTGAGGGTATTAATTCTGATGTGGTGAAGCAAAAACTAAAAGAACATCAAAGTGGAAAATATAATCACTCTGCCGTAATCTGGAATTTATTAGTGATGATAAATTGGATAAAAAACAAATCTTAAAATGGGTAATCCTAAAAAAATAGTATTTGTTTTAAATAGTTTAAAAGCTGGTGGTTCTGAAAGAGTTTTTTGGTTAATCAGCAACTATTTTGCTAAACATTTTGAAACTACTTTGGTCGTCATTAATTCTGATAATGCATTTTTTAACGATTTTGAGGAGGAATTAAAAATAATACATCTAAACGCACCAAGAGCCTCCAAAGGGTTGTTTAAATTGTTAACAACGATTAGGCAAATTCAACCAGATGCAATTTTTGTAACTGGAACTCATTTAAATATTTGGATAGGTTTATTATCATTCTTTATTAAACCAACTCAGCTATTTGCTCGTGAATCAAGCATTACAAATCAAATGAAGATGCACTTAACAAAGCATTATTTCAGAGCAAAAGTTGTATTGAGTTTAATTAAATTTATCTACCCTAAATTTGATAAAATCATTTGTCAATCCATCGGAATGAAAAACTCGATGATGAATCATTATGGTTTACTTGAAAATAAACTTACAATTATTTCTAACCCAATTCAATATACCTCTTTAATAAATACTAGGCAACCAAATGAAACAATTAAACTAGTTACAATTGGAAGATTTTCACCTGAAAAAGGTCATATCAGATTAATTGAAGCAATGGCAAAACTTTCTAATAACTTTTCTTTAGACATCTATGGTTCTGGTCATTTAGAAAACGTACTTCTCGAAAAAATTAAAGAATTAAATTTAGAGCAAAGAGTAAAAATTTGTGGGCAAAGTAAAAATGCTAAAGAAACTTTGATTGATTATGATGCCCTAATACTAACATCCTTTACAGAAGGGTTTCCAAATGTTGTGTTAGAGTCGCTATCTGTAGGTACACCTGTAATTGCATACCAAGTTAGTGGAGTTGATGAAATGATAAATGATAATAATGGATTTGTGATTGAACAAGGCGATGAAACTTCGCTTTTAAATACTATCAGAAAATTAACTACAAAAAACTGGAATAAGCTTCAGATAAAACACGAATGCATTGAGAAATTTGAAATTGAAAAGATTTTTGAGCTTTACAAAAATTTATTTTCCAAGTAAGGTTTAGGAGTTTTGTCAAGCATTTGCAAAATATTAGTTCTATAATCTTTAGAGCTATCCCAATCCTTTTTCGAGAAATTATTTTCGATAGCTTGTTTTTTAAACTCAGAATAACTTCCTATTATTTTTGCTGGGTTGCCACCAACTATAACACCACTAGGAATCGACTTTGTGACAACGCTTCCTGCTGCTATAATCACATTGTCCTCAATAATAACACCTGGCAAAATAATTGAGTTTACACCAATAAAAACATTATTGCGAATAATCACTTTTTTGTATAAAAATCTTCGACCCTTTTCATCATTAATCAACCAAGTTGAACCATCATGCGTAATAATTTTTACACCACTCGTGATGGTTACATTATTTCCAATTTCAATTAAAAAAGGTTCGGTGCCAAATTGAGAAATATAGATTCTGCAATTTTTACCAATTTTTACACCGATTTTTTTTGCATATCCTTCGCAACCTAAAGTGCTAATTAAAAGGAGACGATAAAATAGATTGAAAATCCGCTTCATGAAAAACTTAAATGGAAAGTTGAATAAAATGTTAAAAATGATTCTCAAAAAAGCAAAATTAGGCGTTTAAACATAACTTTCCTAAAATTAATCATCAATGCAAAAGTTAAAATTGGCTCTTCTAATTTTAATTACAATTTTAAGTAATAAAGCCTTTTGTAAAGATTTTAATGTAAAAGAATATGGCGCAATTGGAAACGGAAAAACCAATGATAGGGTTGCAATTCAAACCGCTATTGATAATGCAGTGGTTTACAGCATGTCACACAATAATGAAAGAACAGTAGTTTATTTTCCCAATGGAAAATATTGCTTGAAAGATATTCCTACTGAGTTTACTCATCCTGTTTTAAAAAATAAAATTAATAACCCTTACAATTCTTTATTGAATATTTATTCAAATTTAGAATTGGTAGGGAATCGTCATTCAATTTTAATAGCTGGCGAAAAATTGAATCGCGATTTACCATGTCAATCATTCAACATTATTTACGCAGTGCAATCAATCAATAATTTTTTTATTCACAGGCTTACATTTGATTTAAACGGTTCAGAAAATATGCTTACGGATGAAAAATGTTTGCAAAAAACTAAAAATGCAGCCTTTTGTTTAACCAGAGGAAGAAAAATAAAAATTGATAGTATTACAATCAGAAATAGTATAGGCAGGCAATGCATTAGCATTGGGAATGTTGCAAAGGACAATATTCGTTTGGTAAAAAATGTTGTAATTTCAAATTGTGTAATTGAAAATATTGGTGATTGCTTCCAACATGAAGTAAAACAAAACGACCATAGTTCAATTTATGTAATGGCTGATTCTGTAGAGATTTTTAATAACAACTTATTATGTGGCGGTGCGCCAAGTACTTTTTCTACAGCCATTGAATGTCATCTTTCAAATAGTAATGTTTTTCATAATTCCATCAATAATTACAATATTGCATTCAATGTTGTAGCGTTGGCCTTTGACCAAGAAAACGTAAAATATTATGAGAACGAAATCCGAAATTGCAATAAGGGATTTTTGATTTGGACTAACAATGAATATAAGATGAAACATATTGAAATTATCAACAACAAAGCCAATCTTTTTGCCTATGAAAATTACGGATTCATTTATCAAGTTGATAAAACAAATGGAAGTATTGATGAAATTTCTATAACAAATAACGAAGTTACGAATAGTAGCAATGTTAATGCCAATAGCTATCCTGCAATTTTTTTTACAGGTGTTTCAAAATTAAACATATCCCGAAATACTTTTATCAATTATGCTAAAGGTATTGTTTATGTAAAATTTTTGAGATCGAATGAAGGCGAAATAACCAATAATGTTGTTAAACTAAATCCAAATAATTTTATTTGCAGTGAAACTGATTTCAACTCAAAAGTTATTATCAGAAATGAAAACTCAGTTTCGCTTTATAACAATTGCACCTACTAATTCTTGAAAGGACATCAACAACATAGTGTACTAATTGTATCACCTAACAATTTAGGTGATGGCTCTGATTATGTTTTGGAAGAAATTGCAATAGAATGTAGCAAACGATTTGAAAGAGTTGAAGTAATTTATTTGAAGCAATTGAATGGTAAAGGCTGGAAAAACTTACCAGGTAATGTTTTTACTCATTGTTTGAATGCCAAAACATACAATGGTGGTATTTTTAGTTTACTATTATTTTTAAGAAAAAAATTCTTCCGACAACAATTTTATTTCAGCCTGTCATCCAATATTCATATCAATGCATCTCTTGGTATTGCAAAATTTTTGGGGTTTTTAAAAACTGATTTTTTAATAGCTCGTGAGTCCACAGTTATCTTTGAGCGTTTTGGTTTTTGGAAAAAACTAAATTACAAAATGCGTTATTGGTTGGGTTATCCATTTGTCGATAAAGTTATTTGCCAGACTGAAGGCATGAAAAAAAGTTTAACCACAAATATCTCATCGCTAACCAAAAAATGTGTAGTGATTTATAATCCTTTGAACATAAAAAAAATTGAACTTGGAGCATCTGAAACAATTGAAGGTATTGAAAGATTTAAGCCTTTCATCTTAAGTGTTGGTCGCTTGATTTCAGAAAAACAAATTTCGATGTTGATTGATGCTTATCAATTATTACTCAATAAAAAAACAAATCTGCTAATTGTAGGAGATGGCACAGAAAGAAATAATTTACAAAAACAAATTGATGATTTAGGACTGAGTCAAAAAGTATTTTTGTTTGGTTATGCTACTAACCCTTACCCATTGATGAAGCAAGCAGATATATGTGTTTTAACCTCACGGCATGAAGGGTTTCCAAATTCTTTATTACAAATGTTGGTATTAAACAACAACTGTATTTCAACTAATAATTGCGATGTGTTGCAAGAAATTCCTACCTTAAAAATTGTAAATAATCATGTAGCTGTTGAATTAAGCAAAGCCATTGAAGCAATGCTGGATGGAAATAATTTTGAAAAAAATGAACTCGAAAATAAGAAATTTTTTTTACAAAAATTGAATCCTAAAAACTTTGTAAACTCACTATTGCAAGCACTATCACCCGATTCATGAAATTAATTCGCATCACAACAGTACCAATCTCATTAAAACTTTTGTTGCAAAATCAAATACGATTTATGAAGCAAAATGGTTTTGAAGTAACGATGATAAGTGCCGATGGAAAAGAACGAAATGAAGCAATACAACAAGAAGATGTGCCACATGTTATTATCCCATTTACTCGACAAATTACACCGCTCCAAGATTTAATTTGTTTGTGGAAATTGTATCAGTTTTTCAAAAAAGAAAAACCACAAATTGTTCACACACATACACCCAAGGCAGGTTTGCTTGGCATGATGGCTGCAAAATTTACTGGTGTGCCTATTCGTCTGCACACGGTTGCTGGCATGCCTTTATTGAGTACCATTGGTATTAAAAGAAAAATTTTAGAATGGTGTGAAATTGTTACTTATAAATGTGCAAATGAAATTTATCCAAACGCCGAATCGCTAAAAAAATTTATTGTCGAAAATAATTTTTGTGAACTTTCTAAAATAAAAATTTTAGGCAAAGGCTCATCCAATGGAATAAATTTACAGCGTTTTTCAAAAAATAATTTGTCTGAAAAACGATTGACGGAAATTAAAACAGCAATTGATTTTAACGAAAATAATTTTTACTTAATCGCTGTTGGGCGAATTGTAAAGGACAAAGGAATTGTAGAATTAATCAATGCATTTAATGTGTTACAAAAAACAAATAGCAACTTGAAGCTATTGCTGTTGGGCGATTTTGAAGACGAATTAGATCCGTTACCTATCGACACAAAAAATGAAATTGAAAACCATAAAGCCATCATAAAAATTAATTGGACTAATGAAGTGGAATATTATTTTGCGTTAGCCAACTTAATGATTCATGCAAGCCATCGCGAAGGATTTCCAAACGTTTTATTGCAAGCAGGGGCAATGAATTGCCCGATTATTTGCTCTAATATTCCGGGCAATATTGATATAATTGAACACGAAAAAACCGGTCTTCTTTTTGAACAAAAAAACGAAAATGATTTGATGGAAAAGATTGAATTTGCAATCGCCAATCTTAAAAAAATGAAAGGCATGTCAGACAATTTGAATATAGAAATCAAAAAGTTTTATAATGTTGAATTTATTCATCAAGAAATTTTAAGAACCTATCAAAGGCTCATTGCAGCTCATAATTTGTAATAATTTTTTTCAACAAAAATCGCATCATTAGTTTTTTTACTTTTGCACCACAAATGGAAAAAATAATCATCCTCGATTTTGGTTCGCAATACACTCAGTTAATTGCTCGTAGAATTCGTGAACACAATGTTTACTGCGAAATTTTACCTTATAATTCCAAGTTTGAATTAACCTCAAATCTTAAAGGAATTATTTTAGGTGGTAGTCCTTGCAGCGTTAATGATGCTGATGCTCCTCAAATTGATTTACAAAAAATATTAGGTAAAATACCAGTGCTTGGCATTTGTTACGGTGCACAATTAATGGCAAAAATATTAGGTGGTGAAGTTGCAAAATCTGCATCACGTGAATATGGCAGAGCACGTTTAAGAATAGCTGATGAGCACATTCATTTGCATGAATTAAACAATAGCCAGATTTGGATGAGTCATGGCGATTCCATTTTGAA
Organism: Chitinophagales bacterium; assembly: GCA_947449695.1. GTDB lineage: Bacteria > Bacteroidota > Bacteroidia > Chitinophagales > CAIODY01 > CAIODY01. Next base: position 15,254 of record CANFST010000014.1, on the reverse strand, counting down.
ATTGCCTGAAACATTTGAAATAAAAGGGACTACCGACCACATCCCAGTTGCATTTTATCAGAGTAAAAAAGATGCATATGCCCAACCAGTTTGGGGTGTGCAGTTTCATCCTGAGGTAACACATAGTGAAAAAGGCAAGGAATTTATTGGGCAGTTTTTATTTGATGTTTGTGGTTGCAAAGGCGATTGGACACCCGATGCTTACATTGATTCAACAGTTGATTCCTTAAAAGAACAAATTGGAAATGATGAAGTGATATTGGCTTTAAGCGGTGGGGTTGATTCAACTGTAGCTGCTGTTTTATTGCATAAAGCGATTGGGAAAAATCTGCATTGCGTATTTGTAGATAATGGATTATTGCGGAAGGGAGAATACGAACAGGTTTTGAAAACTTATGAAACAATGGGATTGAACATTGTTGGTGTGGATGCTTCAAAAGATTTTTATGCTAAATTGAATAATGAAAGTGACCCAGAAAGAAAGCGTAAAGCAATCGGCGGAACTTTTATCGATGTGTTTGAACGTGAAGCAAAACGATTAACCAATGCTAAATGGTTGGCTCAGGGCACAATTTATCCTGATGTAATTGAAAGTGTAAGTGTTCATGGTGGTCCGTCACAGACAATTAAATCACATCATAATGTTGGAGGTTTGCCTGAAAAGTTGAATCTGAAAATTGTGGAGCCATTGAGAATGTTGTTTAAAGATGAAGTAAGAAGAGTTGGTCGTTCATTGCAGATTGATGAAAATATTTTAGGTCGTCATCCTTTTCCAGGGCCAGGTTTGGCTATCAGAATCATAGGAGCAATTACCGAGGAAAAAATAAAATTGTTGCAGGAAGCCGATGCTATTTACATTGATATTTTGAGACAAACAGGTTGGTATAATAAAATCTGGCAGGCTGGTGCAATTCTTACCAGTGTTCAAACAGTAGGTGTAATGGGCGATGAACGTACTTATGAATTTGTATTAGCACTTCGTGCAGTTACAAGTGTGGATGGCATGACTGCTGATTGGGTACATTTACCTTATGAAATTTTAGCGCAAATCAGCAATGCAATTATTAATCGGGTGAAAGGTATAAATCGTGTGGTATATGATATCAGCAGCAAACCGCCTGCTACAATTGAGTGGGAATAATAAGGTTTTACCATTTCCTTTTCAACTCAAAATCAATTTACGTAAAACAAATTTTCATTTTTTACGTATTTTTACCAAAATAAAAATCATATGAAAATTTTAAAACTAATAATATTGGTAGTAACGATTAGCATTACAATTGCATCATGCAGTGGTGGTAAAGGTTCACACCGTTGTCAAACCTGTCCAAAGTTTTCTCAAGTAAAATCAACAACAAATAATTTTGCATCATGAAAAACAAACTTTCATCTATTTTAATTGTTGCTATAGTAGGTTTATTCTTTGCATCATGTCATTCATCAAGTGTTTGGGGGCATAAAGATGCAGCTACACCAACAAAATTCAGAACTGACAAACGTTACATACGTCGTTAAACGTATTTTATTTCGTTGAAAGCAGTGTTACCTTTACAAAGTAAGTAACACGAAAAAAAATGAAACAATTATCAAATTTAAAAGTAGGCGAAATCGGCGTTGTAAGCCGATTTACAGATGAAACTGTTTCTACCAAATTGATGGAAATGGGGTGTTTGCCTGGCGAATTGATTCGTGTTGTAAAAATTGCACCACTCGGCGACCCAATGGCAATAATAGTTTCAGGCTATGAATTGAGCTTAAGAAAAGAAGAAGCCTCATGTGTATGGGTGCATGAAAATCCAAACCCTGAATTGGTTCGTTTAAATTAATTCTATCATTCTTTCCTGTTTTTATTTTTTCCGAATAAAAAATTCTTTTGTTTGAATTATTCATTTTAGTTGTATTTTCGGAACTCGTTTTTAAAAATTCAATCACCCGTGGCTAAGAAATCCTCTACCAGAAAACCAGTAAAACACATTGCCATTGCAGGCAACATCGGCGCAGGCAAAACTACATTAACTAAGCTTTTAGCAAAAAACTTCGGATGGACACCACATTACGAAGACGTTGAAAACAACCCTTATCTAAATGATTTTTATGAAGATATGGTGCGCTGGAGTTTTAATTTGCAAATCTATTTTTTAAATAGTCGTTTCAGCCAAATCATCAATATTCACAAGGGTTCGGAAACAGTTATTCAAGACCGCTCTATTTATGAAGACGCATTTATTTTTGCTCCCAACTTACATGAAATGGGTTTGATGTCAGCTCGTGATTTTCAAAATTATCAATCTTTGTTTACCACTTTGCATTCAATGGTACCACAACCCGATTTGATGATTTATTTAAAAGCAAGTATTGGCACGTTGGTGAATCAAATTGAAAAACGCGGCAGAGAATATGAAGACAATATTCGCCTCGATTATTTGAAACGACTAAATGAACATTACGACAATTGGGCAAAGAATTACAAAATGGGTAAGTTGCTTGTGATTGAAGTTGACACTTTGAATTTTGCGGAAAAGAAAGAAGATCTAAGCAAAGTAATCAACAAAGTGAATGCTGAACTGAACGGCTTATTCTAAATCTTTTTTAGAAAGTAGTTATGCGATTGCTTTCAAAAACTCAATTATTTTTTCATGAAGCACCACTCGTTAGGGTTTTAATTCCAATATTGAGTGGAATTTTTTTTCAACTGCATTTCGAGTTTAACAATTTTTTGTATTCGCTTATATTATTGGGTTTTACAGCAATTGCTTATTTTTTGTTTCAACAATTTTCATTTAAAAAAATAGTTCAATTTTATTGGATAAACGGTTTTTTTGTACAGTGCACTTTATTTTTGTTAGGTTTAATCATCACACAATTCAATGATGAAACACAACAAAAGAACTACTACAAAAATTTAATCAATCATTCCACTGTCGCTACGATTCGGTTATTAGAAAATCCAATTGAAAAGGTTGGCAGTTACAAAGCTTTAGCCGAAGTGAATAACATTGGCAATGAAAAAAGTTTAGGAAAAACGATTGTATATTTTGATAAAAAAAGCTACAATAGTCAATTTGAATATGGAGATGAATTGTTAATTCCAAACCATTTTACTGAAATAAAAAACTCTGGCAATCCTGGCTGTTTTAATTATAAATTTTCGTGTCTCACACAAGGCATCACCTACCAAATATTTTTGCATGAAACTGAATGTGAGAAATTTGGTAATCGCTCAAACCCTTTCTGGAAAAAGCTTTGGCAAGTAAGAGATTCAACACTTTCCATACTCGAAAAAAGTATTGTGCATGAAAGAGAAGTAGGCGTTGCACAAGCTTTGTTAATTGGTTATCGCGATAATTTAGATAAAGATTTACAACAAGCTTATTCCGATACAGGAATTGTACACATACTTGCTATCAGCGGAATGCACTTGGCTTTGATATTTGGTATGCTCAATTTTTTCTTTTCGTTTTTAGATAAAAAAAGAAAAACAAAAATTCTAAAATCCATCATTGTGTTAGCTATTATCTGGCTGTTTTCTTTGCTCACAGGCTCATCGGGTTCGGTAATTCGAGCAGCTGTGATGTTTAGTTTTCTGCAATTATCTACTTTGTTAAAACATAAAACTTCTATTTACAATTCGCTAGCAGCTTCCGCTTTATTCATTTTGGTGATTGACCCGTATATCGCCGCTGATGTCGGTTTTCAGCTTTCTTATATTGCTGTTATCGGAATTGTTTCTTTGCAAAAATTTATAAAAAACTGGGTAACGGTTGATTTTTTTTATTTCAAAAAAGTTTGGGATAATTTAATTGCTATCTCCATTGCTGCAGAAATAGTGGCTTTCCCAATTTGTTTATTTTATTTTCATCAATTACCCAATTATTTTTTATTAGCCAATTTGATTGCCATTCCACTTTCCACCATTATTTTATATGCTGAATTGGGCATGATTTTTTTATCGGTATTGCAATTGAATTATTTAGCAAAAATGGCTGGCATAATTAATTATTGGCTGATAATGTTGATGAATAAAGGGATTGAGTGGGTTGATAATTTACCAGGTGCAGTTTGGAACGGATTGCAATTCAACATTTTTCAAATTGTTTTATTGTACGTAGTTATCATTTATTTTATAGTATGGTTTCTTTATAAAAAATCCAATCACCTAAAAATAGCATTGGGATTAGTTTTGTTGTTTTTGAGTTGGAAAATATTTGATGAGATAGAAATAATTCGACAGAAAAAAATAATTGTGTACGCCATTCCGCATGGTTCTGCTATTGATTTTGTAGAAGGGAAAAATTATAGTTCGTTTAAAGATTCGTTGGTGCAATCCAATCACATCACTCAAAATTTTCACTTAAAACCTGCAAGAATTTTATTTGGTTTAGCCAATGAGAAATCAATTAGTAATCATTCAACACAATCAAATGAATTTACTTTTAACAACAACAAAATTATTTATCTCGGCAAAGTAAATAGTGAGATTACGCTAGAAAAAAATTCAACAAACACAATTGTTATTGTTGCACACAATGCTATTGGAAACGTGGATTCATTAGTTGAAAATTTACATCCGAAAATGTTGGTTTTTGATTCTTCCAATTCAATCTACAAAGCAAAAAAATGGACGGATGAAGCTAGTAAACTAAAAATTCCGATTTGGAACACCGCCTTGCAAGGCGCATTGGTGTTGGATTTGTAAAAATATTTTTTTTGTTTTCCTAAAAGAATGTAGTTTGGTATCGAATTTGGATAAACAAATTGAAAATAAAATTTTAAAATGAAAAAAATAATCGTAGTTGTAATGTTATTAGTTGCTGCTTTTGCAACAAAAGCGCAAGATGTACCAAATGTTTTGGTGAAAAATGTAAAAGGTGAAAGTGTAAATTTTTCCGATGTTATCAAAAAAGGAAGAATTACTGTGGTAAGTTTTTGGGCTACATGGTGTGTTCCTTGCAAAAAGGAAATCAACAACATCAGCGAAGTGATGCCCGAGTGGAAAAAAAATATGGATTTTGATTTTGTAACTGTTTCAATTGATGACACACGAAATATTGCAAAAGTGAAATCATATGTTAACACCATGAAATGGGATTTTCCAACTTTGATTGACCCTAATCAAGATTTGAAACAAAAATTAAATTTCCCCAGCGTTCCCTATACCATTGTGTTTGACCAAAATGGAAAAATAGTTTATACGCATCAAGGATATGTAGAAGGTGATGAATTTATTTTGAAAGACAAATTGAAAGAATTGTTACAACAAAAATAATTCAATAAAAAATGATCAAAATTAAAAAAGCCTGTACAGCTAATCAGCTGTACAGGCTTTTTTAATTTATATAAAGAAATCATTTATTCAATTACTAACTTCTGACGTCCGATAATCCCGTTTTCGTTTCTTACACAGATAAAGTAAACACCTTTGCCGAAGCGGCTTGCGTCAATTTGTGTTTTCTCAGAAGTCAAAGTAAATGATTCTACTTTTCTGCCCAACAAATCAAATACATCAGCATAATTTGTAGCAGTAAAATTATTCAATTGTACATCAAAAATTCCTTTTGATGGATTTGGGAAAATATTAAAATTGGAATTTTCAATAGATGAAATACCAGTTGTACCACCTGTTACTGTAAATGCATTTGTCAAAATCGCAGCACATGTGTTTAATCCTGTAAAGGAAAAATTATAAACTCCTGCTGCTTGAGTTGGAGGAACGGTAAAATTTACTGTGCATGTATTCCCACCACTTACCACACTTAAATTATAAGTAGTACTGATTACATTAGTTCCAGATGCCATAGCTACGCCGTAAAATGTTCCGGTATTAACAGCAACACATTTACTTGAACAATTACATCCTGCTGCTGTAGTATTAAAAGTTACGCCAGCTCCTCCGGTTATAGTCATTGTTACATTTGCTCCAGGAGCAGCCGATGTTGGAGAAATACTAGTAACAGTAAAAAGTTGCGCTTTTGCAACCATGATAAAAGAAAATACGATTAAAAAAAGTGTAGATATTTTTTTCATTTTATATAAAATTTTGTTGTTCCAAATGTAACAAAAAAAATAAAAAAGCGGAAAACAATTTTCTGCAATAGAATTTGTTTTCCGCTTTTAAAATTAAAAATAAACCATGATAAAAATTAATCCAAGTACGTTTTTAATGTTCTGCTAAATGAATCGCGACGTAATTTTTTAATTGCCTTTTCTTTTATCTGGCGCACTCTTTCACGAGTCAGATGCTCTTTTTCGGCAATTTCATCTAATGAAAGAGCTTGACCATTTAATCCAAAAAAATAAGCTACAATGCCAGCTTCACGAGTTGGTAAGGTAGATAATACACTTTTTATTTCGCTTTGTAATGATTCTTGCAATAATGATTTATCTGGCGAAGGCAAGCCATTATCAGCCATCATATCACCATAAGTTAAATCTTCACCATCTGCTAGAGGTGCATCAGTACTCATATGTTTACGACTGCCTTCGTTTAATAATGAGTTTACATCATTTTCGCTTATCTCTAACATGTTTGCTATTTCGGCTACCTGCGGTTCACGTTCGTTTTCTTGTTCAAATTGCAACATAGCTCTGTTGATTTTTGAATAGTTTCCAATTTTATTTAATGGTAACCTTACCAGTCTGCTTTGTTCTAACAACGATTGTAAAATGGATTGACGAATCCACCATACTGCATAAGAAATAAATTTGAAGCCCTTTGTTTCATCAAAACGTTGGGCAGCTTTAATTAATCCTAAATTTCCCTCATTAATTAAATCGCTCAGTGGTAAGCCCTGATGTTGGTATTGTTTTGCAACAGACACAACGAATCGTAAATTAGCATTCACTAATTTGTCTAAGGCTTCTGTATCACCTTCTTTAATCTTTCGAGATAGAATGGCTTCCTGTTCAGGTGTTACCATTTCAAGTTTTGAAATTTCATGTAAATACTTTTCAATCGACTGACTGTCGCGATTGGTAATTTGTGTGGTAATTTTAATTTGTCTCATAGTTTTACAATTTGGTTTGATGATAAAATTTGTTTCAGCATTTTGATGTGTTTTTTTTGTTTAGTTTAGTTACACAACAATTAAAAGGATTTTGTATGAATGCTTCTTATACATAGATGACATAAACCAGCTAAATGTTGCATGGCACAAAGAAATGTTGCATTGATTTAACAAAATATCAGCTCATTGCCGCATTTTAATTAGTAAAAACACCTAAAGTGAGAAAAAAGGATAAGCTAAAAGCAATAGCTTTAAGCCTATTAAATAAACAGAGGAATTAAGGCGCTAATCGTTCTACAATCCAATGACCATCATGCCATTGGTATAGTAATCTATCGTGCAATCTGGAAGCTCTGCCTTGCCAAAATTCAATGGTATCGGGCTTAACAATATAACCTCCCCATTGTGGTGGTCGGGGGATAGTTTTGTTTTTAAATTTTTCGGTAAAAAATTCTACTCTTGAATCCAATACTGGGCGATTATGAATAATACTTGATTGTGGTGAAGCCCAAGCTCCTATTTGGCTTTCACGTGGGCGGCTTTGAAAATAATCATCGCTTTCTTCATCTAATATTTTTTCGGCTTTGCCCTCAATCCTTACTTGTCGTTCCAACTCCTTCCAATGAAAATTAATTGATACAAAAGGATTTTCGGTTATTTGTTTGCCTTTGTTACTTTGGTAATTTGTAAAAAAAACAAAACCATAATCATTCACTTCTTTCAATAAAACTATTCTTACAGCCGGACGAGTGTTTTCGTCAACAGTGGCTAATGCAAATGCGTTGGCATCTGCAATATTGGCTTCCAAAGCTTGTTGCATCCACTTTTGAAATTGATGAATAGGATTTTTATTAACTTCATCTTTATTTAAAGAGTGGTTTTTATATTCAATTCGCAAGTTGTGTAAATTCATGGAAATAATTTTATCAAAAGTAGTTTTTTGTAATGATTAATTAGGTATGATTTTGATCAGACGTATTTTAACATTTGTGACACTTCAACTGGCAATCATGACAAATAATCGGCTAATTTTTTCTGTAAATCTTCTGGATTAAAAGGCTTGCTTACATAATCATTTAATCCATAGCTTAATAATTTTTCTTTGTCGTTTTCCATAGCAGCGGCTGTGATGGCAATAATTGGAATGTTATGCAACAATTTATTTTCATGTGTTCTAATAATTTTTGTAGCTTCAATACCATTCATTTCGGGCATGTGTATATCCATTAAAATTAAATCATAATTCCTATTGTTCAATATTTCTAAAGCCTTTATTCCATTGTCAGCGATATCTACTTCAACTCCCCATTTTTCTAAAAATCGACAAGCAATAATTTGATTAAGTGGATTATCTTCTACTAGCAAGATTTTTTTAGAGTCAAATTTCTTTTCTTCATACACTGATTGTTCTTCATCTACATTTTTGTTTATATGTCCGATTGGGAGTATCAAATCGAAATAAAATGTAGTGCCTTTGCCAACTTCGCTCTCTACAAAAATATTGCTTCTGTGTAGCTCAATCAATTTTTGAGTAATTGTTAATCCTAAACCAGAGCCTCCATATTTACGTGTTGTATCGGTGTTGGCTTGCGAAAAACTTTCAAATATTGTATTTATTTTTTCCTTTGGAATACCAATCCCAGTATCTGAAATTTCAAAACGAATTTTTGATTCTTGATGATTTAAATGAGGTAATTGCCGAAGTGAAATTTCGACAATTCCCTTTTCAGTAAATTTTATGGCATTTGAGACCAAATTGTTCAATATTTGAGAAAGTCTCGTTGTGTCAGCAAACAAATACATTGGAATATCTTCATCAATAAAAGTGTTGATAAAAATTCCTTTTTCATCTGCTTTAAACTGATAACTGTTTTTTAAATTATGAATCATTTTACGTGGCTCAAATTCAATTTTTTCTAACACCACTTTGCCTGCTTCAATTTTACTAAAATCTAAAATATCATTTACCAACAACAATAAATTTTCGGCGGAAAACTTCAACGTATTTAATTCATTGATTTGATTTTCACGAGGATTTTCCATTAACAATAAATTGGTCATGCCTATTACTGCATTGAGTGGTGTTCTTATTTCATGACTCATTATACTTGCAAATTGTTGTTTAGCCCGTGCTGCATCTTCGGCTTTCTCTTTTGCATAAATCAATTCTTCTTGTTTTTTTCTTACCAATGTTCGGTTGATAATTTCATTAGTAATATCCTCACATACAATCAGAAATATTTTTTCGCCAGATTTATTAGTTGATAAACGGGCTGTTTCTTTTACCCAAATTATTTCACCTGTTTTTTTTCTTTTTCTAACTTCCCATTGCAAAAAATTATCAGCAGAGTTTTTTAACAATTCTAAATTTTTTAAAACAGTTGCTTTATCTTCTGCATGAAACAAAATATCATGATGGTGACCAATCAATTCTTCTTTTCGGAAGCCTAAATAATCGCTTCCAAATTGATTTACATCCTCAATTAAGCCATCGCTATTCATTATAAAGTACATCGAAGGCGTACCATCAAATAGTTCTCTCATTCGCTCTTCGCTTTTCACAATTGCCAAATCCTTTTCATGCTCTTCGGTTATATCTCTGAAGGTGCCGTTGAGCGTTTTTTTATTGTCTGAAAATTGTCCAATTACATCTACATAAATGTGAGTACCATCATCAAATTGCAATTTCATTACTTCTGTTACTGGTACAAAAGTGTTGAGCGATAGCATTAATGTTTCCATGTATCCTGCCTGAAATTGCTGAGGAACAAAATTAAAGAAATCGAGCAATGGTAACTCTTTAGGAATTCTATGCTGAGTTATTTCTAACACTTCATCCGATAATGAAAGATGATTGTTTTCTAAATTCAAACTCCAGGTTCCGGTTCGTAACAAACGATGCGCTGTCATCAATCGTTCAACATTTTCTTTGACTTTCAAATCAGACAATTGCAATTTGATTTCAGCTTTTCTTCGTTCAGATATATCCCTAAAAGTGCCAAACAACTTAACACACTTTCCATTCTCAAAAACAGGCTGTCCTGTAATTTCTAAATACTTTATAGAGCCAGGCTCGGTAATAATTTTTCTTTCTTTCACGTAGGAATAACCCTTGGCAATTGCATGTCGAACATTTAGTTTAGATGAATGTCGTTCTTCTTCATCTACAAAACCATAGAATTCATCAATTGTAAATTCTGTTCTTTTATTAGCTAATTCCAAAAATTTTGAAAGATTAAAAGTTGTTTCAATTTTTCCAGAGTTTACATCCATTTCATAAGTCCCCATTTTCAAACGTTCATGAGTTTGTTGCAACAACAAAGCATTTTCATTCAATTTTCGCTGCGTTTCTTTCAATAAGTTTTCTTCTTCTTTTCTTTTTGTAATATCTCTTAAAGTGCCTACAAATTTCACTTCTCCAGTATTTTCAAAAATTGGTTGACCAGTATTTTCAACATATTTTATGTTCCCTTTTTTTGTTTTAATCTTTCGCTCCAAATGATAAGGCATATTTTTTTTGAGTACATTTTTTATCACCAAATCAAATGATTCTTGATTATTTTCAAACTGAATCGTGTCGGCATATTCTGCAACTGAAATTTCCTTTGTTGAAATTGGTAAGTCTAAAATTTCGGTAATTTTTTCGGAAATTATTATTCGGTTTTCCTTCAAGTGGAGCGCATAAGTGCCCATTGATAAAAGGTCGTGAGCCACTTTAATCATGGCTGCATTTTCTTTTAGCTGAAATTCAGATTCGATTAGTTTTTGTTCCTGTTTTTTACGGTTAGTAATATCACGAACTGTTCCCACTACTTTTATACAATTGCTATTTTCAAAAATTGGCTTGCAGGAAACTTCAATAAATTTTTCATTCCCTTTGCAAGTTACCATTTTTCGTTCGTGACTAAATGTTACGCCTTTTTTTATTGCTTCTTGAAATGTTGCCTTTGATTTTTCAATATCATCACTCACTAAAAATTTGTAATAATCATTCAAATCAATTTCTGTTTTATCAGCAGGTAATTCAAAAAAGCTTTGTAAATCAATAGTAGAAGTTATTTTGCCAGTTTGCATATCCAAAGTCCAAACTGCCATATCCAACATTCTATTCGATTCATCTAACATTTGTTCCTTTTCTTTCCATTCCAATTCTGATTTCTTTTGTTCTGCTTTGTTCCTCATTTCTAAAATCAAAAATTCATCATATTTTTTGATTTCAATTTCAAAAATCAGATTTCCAAAGCTTAAAATTTCGGTTTCATTAGTATCAACCAATTTGGTTTTTCCGGTTTTGAAAACAAATTTTAAATCCCTATTCAGTTTAGCAAGCGAAGGAAAAATATTATCAAAAGATTGATTTAGAAATGCATGCTCATCAATTTTTAAATCTTCTATCAGTTTTGTATTTAGAAAAATGATTTCAAAATTTTCTTTTGAAGGCATACATACGCATACCCAATGAAGTGAAAGATTAAGCAACGATTGAATTTCGGAAGCTAACATGTTGATGGGATTTGATTTCTCCAAAGTGCTTTTAATGTTGCTATAAATGTAAAGGATTTTATTTCCTAAAGAATATTTTCCAAAAATATTGTTTTGATAAATAAATTTTAAGTACAAATGCAATTGAAAAAATTGCTTCAATCATTTTTATACATTTACAACATGAAAATTTTATCACTCACAGGTTTTGGTAGAGGTACATTTCAAATGGAAGGATTGAATGTGCAAGTTGAAATCAAATCGGTTAATGGAAAGAATTTAGATTTGTTTTTAAAATCACCGCAAATTTATAATGAGCTTGAAATGCTTATCCGAAGCCGTGTACAAGAATTGTTGGTTCGTGGTTCAGTGAATGTTTTAATCACTCGGCAAGATACTCGTGTGTCGCAATTGCAAATTAACAAACCATTTTTAGAACGAATTTTAAATGAATTAAATGATATTGCGCCGCAATCAGCTGTTGACAAAAATTATTTGCTTTCAGCTTTAATTCGATTGCCTGATGCCATGCAAAATAATAGCAGCATTTTAGAAGAAACAGAAAAAAAGGGTGTGTTAAAAGCCTTAGATGAAGCGGCTTTGCAGCTCACTAATTTCCGTGAACAAGAAGGTGAATCATTGAAAAAAGATTTATTGAATAGTGTAAAAAATATTCAAACCAATTTAGCTGAAATAAAAAAAATTGCACCAATTCGTAACGAAAAACAAAAAGAAGAATTGCTTAAAAAGCTAAATGATTTAGGCATCAATGAACAATTAGACAAAAACCGATTAGAGCAAGAATTGCTTTACTACATTGAAAAATTAGACATCAATGAAGAGTGTGTTCGCTTGCAAAATCACTGCAGTTATTTTGAGGAAATATTGCACAATGCAGATATTTCAAAAGGGAAAAAATTAGGTTTTATTGCGCAGGAAATGGTTCGTGAAATAAATACCACAGGCAGCAAAGCCAATGATGCTGTTATGCAAAAATTAGTAGTTCAAATGAAAGAAGATGCGGAGAAAATTAAAGAGCAATTGTTGAATGTGTTATAATCATTTACTCAAATTTTGGAGATAATTTCTCAATTCCATCCACCAAGTTTTTATTGGTGGAATTATTTTTCCAAAATTTTCAACCACAAAATGTCCGACTGGTTGAATGAATTTTAAAACCTGCGATTCAGCCATAGCAGGAGGTTTGATGATGTTCACTTGCATCAGCAACCAAGTGATGCTGCTGAAAATTATTAAGCCAACTAACATTCCTATTGCACCACCTATCAACTTGTTGATGAAATTTATTTGTGCTAACTCCAACAAACTTTCAATCAATTTCCCAATTAATCGAAACAATGCGATCACAGCAATGAATAATAAAATGTAGCAAACAATGGGTGCATAAACACTTTTCCAATTGACCCACTGAATAAATTGTTTGGTAAAATACATCGTAGCTAAAATGGCAGCGATGTAACCAATCAACCCAAAAACTGCCATCACCAAGCCTTTTGAGTAGCCTCGGTAAAAACAGTACAAAATAAACAAGCAAAAAAGAATGTCGATTATCATCTTAACTACTCTTTCTTGAATAATGTGAATCGGCTTGTGTAACAGGTGTTACCACCAAATCATTGATGCAAACCGCAGCCGGTTGCTGACTGCAAAACCAAGCAATGTTTGCAATATTTTCAGCATAAAGTGGCGTAAATCCTGCATAAATTGATTTCGCTTTTTCTTCATCACCTTTGAAACGTACTAATGAAAATTCTGTTTCGGCAGCACCTGGATGAATGGCTGTAACTTTAATATTGAATGGCAACATATCAATTCGCATCGCTTCATTTAATGCGCCCACCGCATGTTTGGTAGCACAATACACATTTCCCCGAGGGTAAACATATTTGGCTGCAATGGAACCGATGTTGAAAATATGACCTTGTTTGCGTTCAATCATCCAAGGCGAAATGGTTCGAGTTACATACAACAACCCTTTCAAATTGGTATCAATCATTTGTTCCCAATCATCAATGTTGCCAGTTTGAATTTCGCTCAAGCCAGCAGCTAATCCTGCATTGTTGACTAAAATATCAATCGCTCTCCATGCTGTAGGAATGTCTTCCAAAGCAGTTTCTACGGCTTTTCTGTTTTGAATATCAAAAGCAGAAATCAAAACTTTGATGCCAAATTTTGTTTCTAAATTTTTTTGCAAATCCTGCAAACGCTCTACTCTTCTGCCACAAGCGATGATGTTGTAACCGCCTGCTGCAAATTTTTCAGCAATGGCTTTTCCAAAACCTGATGTAGCTCCTGTGATAAAAATGATTTTGTTCATGGCTGCAAAATAAGCACACTGTTTTTTTTAACCAATAAATTATTTCGCAGAATAGGTTTCTAGAAAATATGCAAATAAATCTGGCTCAAAAGAAATTTTATTCTCTAACAAATTGTTCAACTCGTCAATTGCTTTTTCATCAAGTGGATAAGGGTCGAAAAGCAAAGGGTCGTCTTCTTTTCCTGCAACAATTGTCAAAAGAAATTCGTCAGAAATTTCTTCCAAAATATACTCTCGAATAAATTTTTCTGTCGAGTTACTGTATATCGTAACAGCTCTAATTAATTTGTATTCGTGATTCACAATTCAAAGTTAATCGAATTATCAAGCTAACAAAAATGTGAATTTCATTTCCTTACTTTTGCATCTCATTTTCCTAATAACCAATAACAAGTAACTAATAACTTTCTTAAATAAATGACCGATTTAACTTTCAATAAAAACGACGATGCGATGCGTTTGCTGATTAGCGAAGCAAAAAGAAGATTTGAAAAAATTCAATTAGGTGGCGGACAAAAAAGCATTGACAAATTGCACGAAAAAGGCAAACTCACTGCTCGTGAACGCATTGAAGCATTGCTCGATAAAAACAAACCACAGTTTGAAATGGGTGCTTTTGTGGGTTATGAAATGTATCCCGAACATGGTGGATGCCCTGCTGGTGGTGTTGTTGTGGTGTTGGGTTATATCGCTGGTCGTCAATGTATGGTGGTAGCAAATGATGCTACAGTTAAAAGTGGCGCATGGTTTCCAATTACAGGTAAAAAGAATTTAAGAGCGCAGGAAATTGCAATGGAAAATCATATCCCGATTATTTATCTGGTGGATAGCGCAGGAATTTATTTGCCCTTACAAGAAGATATTTTTGCTGATAAAGAACACTTTGGCAGAATGTTTAGAAACAACGCAGTGATGAGTAGCAAAGGCATTCCTCAGATTTCTGCTATCATGGGGGCATGTGTGGCTGGTGGTGCTTACTTACCAATTATGAGTGATGAAGCATTGATTGTAGAAGGCACAGGAAGTATTTTCTTGGCTGGTCCGTTTTTAGTAAAAGCTGCAATCGGCGAAAACATTGATGTAGAAACATTAGGTGGTGCTACTACCACAACTGAAATAAGCGGTGTTACAGATTACAAAATGAAAAACGATGACGAATGTTTGAAACAGATTCGTAGTCTGGTTAGTAAAATGGGACGTAAAGGCAATGCAGGATTCGACCGTATTGAAAGTGTAAAACCGTTGAAAGATGAAAAAGAAATTTATGGTTTGTTCCCAACTGATGGCAAACCTTATGACATGAGAGAAATCATCGAGCGAATGGTGGATAATAGTGAGTTGGATGAATACAAAGAAAATTATGGCAAAACAATTATCTGTGGTTATGCCCGTATTGATGGATGGAGTGTGGGCATAGTGGCTAACAACCG